>JAIETL010000064.1 GCA_019745195.1 Beijerinckiaceae bacterium | reverse complement strand
CCGAGGAGATCCATGAGCTTCGCTTCATCAAGCGGGCCCGCACGCTGGGCTTCTCGATCGAGGAGGCCCGCGAACTTGCGCGGTCATCTCCTTGCGACGTCGATCGGCATCATCCGCGTGACCAGCCACATAGCGGCCGAGCTTGTCGCGGAAACTGTTGTCGCGCTGGCGGCGACCTGCGCGGCCATCCAGAAGGTTCGGCGCAGTCGTGCATTGCCATACTTCGACAGCTTGGTCCGACCGCGGAACGTGCCGGATTGGCAGGTCGCGAGGTCAAGGCCGCAGAACTTCAGGAACTGTCGGTGATGGCCGAACCGGCGCAGGTCTCCGGCCTCGGCCAGGATGATCAGAGCATTGATCGGTCCGATTCCCGGGCTCCGCCGCAGCAACTGGTAATCATGATGATCAGCCAGCGTGAACTGCGCGATCTCCTCGATCCGGTTGCGCTCCCGGATCAAGCCCCGCGCTTGGCCAATGATCATCCGGAACATCGTGATCGCCGCGCTCTCTTCCGACACAGGCAACGCGATCGAGGAACTGGCCGTCTCGTAGATATCGTTGATTAGCCGCGCCTTGGAGACCTTGCGGCCCACCAGAGGCCAAGCCTCGGCCACGAACGCCTCCCGCTCCAGTGCGGTGATGCTGCCGGGCGTCGGGAAGCGCTCGATCAGTGCCAGGAACCAATCCGAACGGCTATTGCCGGCGAAGCGGCCTATCTCCGGAAAATAAAGCGGCAGATAATGCGTCAGGATGCGGTGCCAGGTCTGCGTCTTCGCCTTCGAGATCGTCTCGTGCGTCTTCGACAACTCCTGCAGGTCGTTGATGCCAGCGGCAAGCGGATCGACATTGGCCTGTGTGGCGCCGATCCGCAGCATGTGCAGGATGACTTGAGCATCCTTGGGATCGTTCTTGTCCCAGCCGTTGTGCAGAGCCTCTCGCGTCCGGGCGAGCGCAACCGAGGAGATCAACCGCAGCTCGAAGCCGGCCGTAAGCAGTCGGTGGGCGAGCGTGCGATGGTAGTTGCCGGTCGCCTCGAAGCCAACGAGGATCGGTCGCCCTATCGCCGAAAGATCAGCAACCAGGCGGTCGTAATCCGGCCTGGTCGCCAACACGGTCATCCTCCGGCGGCGCCCTCCTTCAGGTCGTTCGATCAAGACCTCCTGGCGGTGCTTGGACATGTCGATCGCTACCAGCACGGCGCCGCTGGGAATAGAAAAGCGCTTGGTCATGGTCGGCCTCGCTCCAAAGTGTTGTCTCGACAACCTCACTCTAAAGACCTGCTAGCCGGCCATGACCGCCGTGACGACGCGCTGCGCTACGCAAGGCTTCGCGCGCCGTCAGCCAACGGTTGAGCCGCTTCCCAATGTGCTACGGTGTTCAGTTCGTCCAGCACGACAAAAAAGCCGAGTGCGGCTCTGTCCCTCATGTCTTTGGGAGGGTCTGCGCCGAGCGCGGCGTCGAGCACATGCTCACCAAGCCTTATCATCCGTCGACCAACGGCCAGGCCGAGCGGATGGTCCGCACGATCAAGGAGGCGACCGTCCGCGCCTTCCACTACGCCTCGATCGACGACCTCCGACGCCACGTCCGGGACTGGCTGCTCGCCTACAACTACGCCAAGCAGCTAAAGGCGCTCCGCTTCAAAACGCCTCTCGAGGCTATCAAAGCCATCAGCGTCGAAAAGCCGTAGCTCTTCGTTCCTCAGCCAAGCCATGACATGCTGGGACTAAACACCTTCCAGCATGCCAGCATGCGGCGCTTCCAGGCGAAGAGCTGCGAGGGCGAGATGCCGGCCTGGCGCGCCACGAATGACACGCTCATCCCGGGCTGCATCGCTTTCTCGACGAGACGGACGTTCTCGCCGTCGACCAACGGAGCCGACGCTACACCGACGTGATCACTTCGACCCGCGAAAACGGGCCGTCAGGGGATTTCGACATAGTCGCACTCATAGGCGAATGCCTATGCCTTATCGGCTATGCCATTTGTCCAATCAAAACGGTGTGCGCTCCACCGACTCACGCCGTGTCATCAAAACAACGTATGTTATAGCCAGCGGGTTGCATTGCCTCGAATGCGGCTGCTGCGCGCATAACGTCGTATTCACCAAATGTATCGCCTACTATCTGGAACCCAACTGGCATACCGTCTGAGGCGATACCCGCACAGACTGCAGCTGCCGGCTGGCCGGTCAAGTTGAATGGGTATGTGTAGTAAATCCAGGAGACCAGATTACGATCTGTGATATGGTCAGGTATGTTCTTCCCGATGTCCAAGGAGGTGACCGGTAGGATTGGTGAGATGATCAAATCATAATTCTCGAAGAATTGACGCATTGTTTCGCGGAGTGCATAGCGCACGAAGACCTTGTTGTAGTAATCACGCATTTCCTGAGAGAGTGCATGTTCCAGCACTTCGGCGACCGCAGGGTCAAGAACGTCGCGTTGAGTCTCGATTACCCCGCGCAGGCGTGTGCCGACACCAGCATAAAACTCTGCGGTCCACAGGTCGGCAGGATCTGATGTGAAGACTGTCTCGACTAGATCGACGGTACAGCCAATGTCCTCGAACTGCCGTACTGCCTTCCCGACGATCTCAGTGACCTCGCGATCAGGGCGAGCATAGCCCAGAGTTGGACTGTACGCGATGCGTAGCCCGGCTGCGGGAGCCCGCGTAGCCGTCAGCACGTCCGGCACCGGGCCGGCGACACTGAATGGGTCTCGACGATCATGCCCCGCTACTGCCGCGAACAGCAAGGCTGTGTCGCCGACATTGCGGGCAATAGGTCCAACGTGGGCTAACGTGGGCGTCGCCGAGACGGGGGCAACTGGCACCCGGCCAAACTGGCCCTTTAGACCAGTGAGACCTGTAAAAGAGCAAGGGATGCGGATGGAACCGCCCCCATCCGTCCCGAGCGCCAAGGGTGTGATCCCAGCAGCAACAGACGATACTGCTCCTGCGCTTGAGCCGCCCGGTGTCTTGTTGAGGTTCCAGGGGTGGCGGGTGACGCCGGTGAGAGGGTTGTCACCTACCGGCTTGCAGCCAAACTCGCTAGTGGTCGTCTTGCCTATTATGATAGCACCAGCGGCACGCAGCCTCTCCACAGATGGCGCATCCACCGTGGCAACATTCTTGGCCATCGCGCGTGAGCCCGAGCAGAATGGCACGCCCTTGACGGCGATCAAATCTTTGACAGAAACAGGCAAGCCGTGCAGCGAACCAAGCGGTGCGCCTTTTATTACCGCATCCTCGGCAATGCGCGCTGCCGCCATGGCCGCATCGGGGATTAGTGTTGAAAAGCAGTTGAGCGAACCCTGTGTCGACTCCGCCTTGTCGAGCGCGCGGCGTACAATCTCAACTGGTGATACCTGTTTCGTAATGATCAGCCGCCTCATCTCTACGGCGGTTAAATAGTCAAATTGATGCGCCATTTTGATGATTTCACTCGGCCGGTTGGGGAATGCGCCTACCCCACCGAAACGGGGTAGGCGAGGCGTGGCAAATGCTCAGGTTACGATCGCGAAAGCACGAACGGGTGAGCCAGAGCCGCCTTTAAATTTCAGCGGAGCGCCGAAGAACTGGAACTCTCCTTGGCCGACCAGTTCTTCAAGATTAACTAGCCATTCCCAGTGGCTCATACCGAGATCGCGGCAAAGACGATGCTGCGCGAATGTATTTTCGGTAGGGCGGTCGGTCGAAGGACCTTCCACGCCGTGCATTTTTGACCCGCGTTGATGAAGCCAGCGGGTCGCCTCCACCGTAAGCTGCGGATTTTTCCAAACGCTTTCTATGCTGGGATAGTTACGCTTATGGAACCCAGTACAGAGTAGCACAATATGGCCGTCGACCTTTAAACCAGCCTTGAGCTCGGCTGCCTCGAGGTGCTCCGCGGTGATATCTTCGAGATCACCGACATGTCGCAGATCGAAGCAGATAGCTTTCCCCATAAACATTTCGAGCGGCATTTCGTCAATCGGTGCCCCATCGACTTTCACATGCTTGAATGCATCGACATGTGTGCCCACGTGATCGAGCATGGCGATGAAATTAGTCTGGAACGTCATCGCGTCGCCCGGCACTCCGAGGTCAAAGGCCTTCGATGACTCGTGGCTCAGATGGGTGGTGATCACCGGCCGCTGGAATAGCTTGTGTGCCGGCATATTATCTTCGATCGTGACGCTCAGGTCGATCACGCGTTGGGCCATCGGTATTCTCCAGTTCCAGGTTGTGAGATCGTCATTCGTGCTTCTTTCCGAGGAAAGCTGCCATAACTTCAGGGTCATTTGCGAGTTCTGTCGCCTTACCTTCTTTGGCGATTACGCCGTTAGCGACTACGTAGGCTCGTTGCGCGATGCCGAGGGCATATGCGGCAAGCTGCTCGACCAGCAAGATAGAAAGCCCCTGGCGATTTAGTGTCTGAAGCACTTCCAATAGTTGCTCGACGATCTTGGGTGCCAATCCGAGCGACAGCTCATCGATCATCAGCAGTTTAGGGTTGGAGTTGAGCCCGCGCGCAATGGCAAGCATCTGTTGCTCCCCTCCGGAAAGGCTGCCTGCCTGTTGATGGCGGCGTTCCTTGAGGCGCGGAAAAAGGGTGTAGGCACGCTCAATGGCGGCGAGCGACTCCGGCCTAGCTTTTCGCCAGCGTGTATATGCGCCGAGGATAAGGTTGTCCTCTACGCTTTGGTCGGCGAAGATAAGTCTGCCCTCAGGAACCATCACTAAGCCCCTGGCGACGTGCTGATGTGCGGGCATGCTGGTCGATTCGAGGCCGGAAAAGATCACCTTGCCGGCAACCGGCTTCACGAGACCGCAGATGCCCCGCAGAATGGAGCTCTTTCCGGCACCATTATTGCCGATCACCGCTACCAGTTCTCCTTTCCTAACGGTCAGTGAGGCGTCCCGCACCGCATTGACCGCCCCATAGCGGATTTGCAGAGCACGTACGTCCAACAAGGGCGCATCGGAGCTTGTCATCTTCAAAATGCCTCCTTGGCAGCGACTGAAGGAGGTGGAGAAGCGTGCGCAGAAAAAGCTGGCGTACCAAAATACGCTTCAATGACGCGCGGATCGTCTTGAACTATAGCCGGCACATCGCTTGCTATCACCTGGCCGTAATCAAGAACTGTAACCCTATCAGCCACAGCCATGATTAGATCAACGTGGTGTTCGATCAGCAGGACTGAGATGCCCAGCCGCGCAATTTCTCCGATCATCGCGCCGAGCTCATCGATTTCACGCGTAGTGAGGCCAGCTGCAGGTTCGTCCAACAATAGCACTCTAGGGCCACAGGCCAGTGCGCGCGCAATCTCAAGCCGGCGCTGCAGACCAAAAGGCAGGATATTCGCTTCTGCATTCGCGTAATCCACAAGGTTGACGAAAGCCAGAAGTCCGATAGCCGCCCGCCGACATTCCGCTTCCTCGCGCCGGAAGCGTGGTGTTCGAAACGCAGCGTCGAAAAGATTGTAGTGGAGGCGCTGCTGATAGCCAGCGATGACATTGTCCAGAACAGTCATTTCTCCGAACAGCTCAGTATTCTGGAAGGTGCGCGACAGTCCATGCCTAGCCACGAGATGCGGGGCCTGCCCAAGCAGGGTTGCGCCGCCCAGCGAAACCTGACCAGCGTCAGGAGTGTAGAAACCAGTGATGGTATTGACGAAGGTGGATTTGCCCGCGCCGTTCGGTCCGATCAATGCATGGACCTCGCCGGGACCAAGCCTCATCGACACATTGGACAGCGCGGTCAACCCGCCAAAGCGGACTGTCAGGCCAGTTGCGGTAAGCTCTGTCGAACCTTTGCGAACAAGATCTCGCACGACCGTTTCAACCGGTATGCCTCCGGCCGGATCTACGTTGCGGGGGCTTGGGTGTCTTCTCTCCCACAGATGGGCCAGCGTGCCGACAATGCCGCGGGGCAGTACAAACATTACGATAAGCAATAGAGCGCCATAGGCAAATTTCTGCCAATACTGCAGCTGCTGGAGGTATTCCGGCAGATAGGTCAGCAGATACGCGCCGAGGACGGGACCGGCCGTCGTTCCCGCTCCACCGAAGATTACCATCAAGAGAAAGCGCACCGAGTCTGAAAACGTAAAAATGTCCGGTGATATGTATGAGTTAAGAAAAGCGTAAAACACTCCCGCCAAGCCGGCAGTAGCCGCCGCGACCACGAAGGCGAGCGTGCGCATACCCGTCGCGCTAATACCAAGACTCTTGGCTGCTGTCTCGCTCTGCGAGACGGCGAGCATCGCTCTGCCGTACCTCGAACGCTTAAGATTGTGAGCAAAAATAGTCACTAGGAGCAGTGTAAAAGCCAAGATCGCGTAATATGCGTAACCCGAAATCTTGGAGCCGAAGAGGTCTGGACGGGGTATACTAGTAATACCGGTAGTTCCGCCAGTCAACGACTGCCACTCGATTGCGACATTTTCAACGATCAAGCCGAATGCGATCGTCACCACCGCGAGATAAACACCGCGTACCCGCACTGTGGGATAGGCAAGAAGCACGCCGAATAGGCTGGCAAGCGCAATTGCCGCTAGGGAGGATGAGATTAGCCCAAAGCCGAGCTTCGTTGAAAGCACCGCTGCCGTGTACGAGCCGAGCGCGAACAACCCCGCTTGTCCGAGCGAGACCATACCCACAAGTCCAACCAGCACGTTGAGACCAACGGCGATTACGGCATAGATTAGGAACAGCATGAACAAGCGGAGTTCATATTCATTGCCGGCTGTAAACGGCACCAATGCTAGGCAGAGCCCAAACAGAGCGAACCCGATAAGTGACGTATGACGACTCATACCTTGAAGACCTCGCGCTTGCCGAAAAGTCCCTGCGGGAACACCAACAGCACCAAAATCATCAGGCTAAAGCCCGCGATCTCGCGGGACGCGGTCGATATGTAGCCCTCAACGAATTTTTCGATGATACCAAAACTCAGGCCTGCGATCAGAACACCTGGAGCGCTTGTGATGCCGCCGATAATTGCCACGGCGAACCCCTTGAGCCCGAGGATTAGCCCCATCGTGGCCGAGACCTGGATGACGGGCGCAACGAGAATACCTGCAGCACCTCCCAGTGTCGCAGCGAGGGCAAAGGAAAGTGCCACCACGGAGTTGACATCGATTCCCATCAGGGACGCTGCAGTGCGGTTGTAAGCGACTGCGCGCATGGCCCGGCCAACGAGCGTGTACTGCTGCATGAGGCGCAGCCCCACGGTGGCCACGATAGCCACCAGTGGGATCAACAATTCTTGAGGGTAGACGCCCGCGCCAAGCACGGAGATCGATTTTTCAACCCCGGGGGAGGGTAGCGGCCGCGAGAAGCCACCAAACTGCATTGTCACCAATGACTCTAGCATGATGCCGACAGCGATCGTGGTGAGCATCCAACCGATCTCACCATGCCCGCGCGTGAATGGCCGCACAGCGTAACGTTCTAGAACGATTCCGAACAGACAGCTCGCGCCAATGGCAAGTCCGCATGCAATTGAAAGAGGAAGACCGACGTCGAGCCCAATCACTGCAAGAACGGCACCGAGCATTAGTGTGTCGCCGTGCGCGAAATTCACAGCGCGAGCCGCCGACCACATAATGTGGAATCCTAAGGCTACCAAAGCATAGATGCCACCGATTGCCAGGCCTGACAGCAAATATTGAATGACAGCGTTCATGCTGAACCAGCTTCCGGTAAGGTAAAGCGGAGACGTCCATCAAATGGCGCGTTCGAGCGGCGATTATAGTTCAGCCAAAACTGCAGGTCGCCGGCGGCGACCTGCAGTCGGCGCGCCCCGTTAGTTCTTGTAGGGCGTCTGCCCAATCGGCAGTAACTTGCCGTCTGACCAAACTGTCAGCTTATAATACTTGGGCAATATCGCGTCCTGCCGCTCCGGATCGGCGGCGTCGAAGGCGGGATCAAAATTCGCCACGAGGCCCTCGTGCTTTACCTTGTAAAGGGCCTCACGCACCTTTTTGGAGTCGAACGAGCCGGCAATTTCGATCGCCTTAGCGATAACGTAAACCGCATCATATGCGTTGGCTGTACCAGATCCCATCTTAATATCGGCCGTGGTATTCAACCCGTATTTTGCTTGGATCGCCTGCCAGAGTTTCTGACCCTTAGCGTCCATATCACCCATGAAAGTATATGTCTGCATAACGCGCACGCCGTTGGCCAGGGGCCCAGCCAGCTCTCCAAGATTACCTGCAAGACCCCAAGCGCCGAATATCGTCGGTTTGATACCCACCTTATCCATCGAGCGCAGTACCTGGTTGCCCTCTCTGTCTAGGCCCCACAATAATACGGTGTCGGCACCCGCTTCTTTTATGCGCAGCACCTGGGCGCTCATGTCTTGGTCATTCCAGTTGAAAGTTTCGGTGGCGACCAGCTCCTTACCAGCCTTTTTCATGGCGTCCCGAATATCCGGGAGCGCGCCGTTCCCCCAGCCGGTATTCTCATACATCAGCGCGATCTTACCGTTCTTGCTCGATTTCATCGCCTCTTCGACTAGGAAGCGCGCCACCCACTTATCCTTCGCTGATACACGAAACATAAAATTCGGGTTGCGGCCATTTTCCACCGACTGAGTGTTGGCTGCCAGCACACCGACATAGGGGATGCCGACCTCGTGGACCGCCTCAACCTGCGCCACCGCGACCGTCGAATGATAGCCGCCGAGGATTGCGACACACTTATCGGCAAGAGCAATGCGCCTCGTATTGTCCACACCGCGCGGAGGCGAACCAGCATCGTCATACTGCACTAGGCGCAGCTTCTGACCGAGCACCCCGCCCTTTGCGTTGATTTCATCAATGGCAATCTCCGCACCCATCTTAATTGCTTGCCCGCCAAAAGCCGCGGGGCCGGTTAATGGACCACTGTTGCCGATGCAGGGGTTCTGCTGAGCTAGGGCAGTCGTCGATAGCAAAACGCCTAAAGCGAGCGTGGTGGAGAGTTTAGACACTGTTCTGACGGTCACGATAACCTCCTTGGCATCGCGCCCGGTACTGCGGCGCGGCTCGGCACAACACGACCTTGGGAGCGTGCAAATCCAGTGTCATCTAACCGTCATTGCCACACAACGATAAAATACCAATCACTCCTATAGGAAAATCCTATGCCAGCATGCGGCTCGATACCGCGAGAATTGGAGCCCTTTCCGACTTTTTTTTACCAGAGCTGGCTACCCTGACTTCCAAACTTCATGCCTGTCACACAAGATATAGGTGATAGACATACGTGTTCATTTGGACTGGGCGGGAGGGGGCGAGCCGTGGATCTGAGGCAGTTGCGCTATTTCCTACAAATCGTCGACAGCGGCTCGCTATCGCGTGCCTCGGAAATATTGCGAATGGCTCAACCTTCGCTCAGTCTGCAGCTCAGAGCGCTTGAAGAAGAGCTCGGCACAGTACTACTGATTCGCCACCCTCGCGGCGTCACACCGACCGATCTAGGGTTACTGCTCTGCGATCATGCACGCAAAATCTTGCGCGAGGTTGAGCACGCCACAAGCGCCCTACAATCCCAGATCGCGAATCCCCTAGGGAAAGTCGTCGTTGGGCTTCCGACGTCCGCCTGCCGAGGACTCACGGTGCCCTTGATTAAGGCACTTGGTCAACAATTTCCTAGTATAGAGCTCCATATTGTCGAATCAATGACTGGATTCCTTGACGAGTGGATACGTTCAGGCAGAATCGATGTAGCAGTGCTTTACAACCCACGCCCTTCTGAACATGTCTTCACTACAGACATACTTTCCGAGCAACTTCATCTGCTGGTTAGTTCGCGCGGGGAATTTAAAGAAATGGCGGAGATACAATTCAATCAGATTTGGCAGTTTCCGCTTGTATTGCCCGGCGGATCGAACGTCCTAAGGTCGCTGCTTGAGCAGATGACAGTGCGCTTCGGGGCTGAGGCCGGAGCGATCCAAGATTGCGACAGTTTACCAAGCATCCTCGAGCTGGTGAAGGAGGGTTATTGTACTATCATGCCACGTTTCGCTGCCACCGCCGAGATCGAGCGCGGCGAGATCATAGCGCTTCGGATCCTCGACCCGTCGCCATCCTGGACACTTTCGATTGCTGTTTCAAATCGAGCTCTCAATCCGCGCGCTAGCAAGGCCGTGGCGGAGGTGCTGGTAAATGTCGTTCGCGATCTGGTCAGGACCGGCCACTGGGATGGCACGCTTTCGCGAGAGCGTGTTCGTTGGGGCAAGCGTGCCGATGATAGAGCGCGCGCCGCACAGTAGTGGGCTACCGGCCACCAGCACCGCTCGCTGTGGTGTGGCCAACCCACCTCGCCGACCACCTCAACCGTGGCCGGCAAGCCCACCATGCATTAGATTTAAACCGGGCTAACTAATGGGGCAGGCCACGAGACGTTACGTGCCAACAGCGCACGCAGGGGAATTGCCCCCAAATTATCAGCCCGAATGGACGACAGGATACCGCCAAAGCGGCCAATCGGCGTGCGGACACAGTCGCAGATATAGGCCACGGACATAACCTTACCTTCCACTCTTGCCGAGTGCCGCGGCAAACTCCGGCATCAGCGTGAAGAGATCGCCGACCAGCCCGTAATCGGCGATCTGGAAGATCGGCGCTTCCTCATCCTTGTTGATCGCGACGATCACCTTGGAATCCTTCATGCCGGCGAGATGCTGGATCGCACCGGAAATGCCGACCGCGACATAGAGATCGGGCGCGACGACCTTGCCGGTCTGGCCGACCTGCCAGTCATTGGGCGCGTAGCCGGCATCGACGGCGGCGCGCGAGGCGCCCATCGCTGCGCCGAGCTTGTCGGCCACAGGCTCGATCACCCTGGCGAAGGCCTCGGCGGAGCCGAGCGCGCGGCCGCCGGAGACGATGATCTTGGCGGAGGCGAGCTCAGGCCGGTCGGATTTGGCGACCTCCTCGCCCTTGAAGCTCGACAGGGCCGGGTCGGCGCCGGTGGCGACGGCTTCGACTTGAGCCGATCCGCCCTCGCCCGCCGCCTGGAAGGAGGCGGTGCGGATGGTCAGCAGGATCTTGGGCTCGGCTGTCTGCACCGTCTGGATGGCGTTGCCGGCATAGACCGGGCGCTCGAACGTGTCGGGCGCGACCACCCTCATCACATCCGAGACCTGCATCACGTCGAGCAGCGCGGCGACGCGCGGCAGCACGTTCTTGCCGGTGGTGGTGGAGGGGGCGACGATGGCGTCATAGCCGGCGGCGAGCGTGACGATCAGCGCAGCCAGGGGCTCGGCGAGGTTGTGGCCATAGATCGGGGCCTCGGCCAGCAACACCTTCTCGACGCCGTCGAGCTTGGCGGCATGGTCGGCGGCGGCGCGGGCGCCCTCGCCTGCCACCAGCACATGCACGGGCTTGCCCAGCGCCTTGGCGGCCGTCAGCGCCTTGTGGGTGGCGTCCTTGACCGTGGCGTTGTCGTGTTCGGCAATCAGCAGCGTCGCCATCACAGCACTCCCGCTTCGTTCTTGAGCTTGGAAACCAGTTCGGCGACGGAGCCGACCCTGATGCCGGCGGAGCGTCCGGGCGGCTCGGTGGTCTTCAGCACCGTCAGCCGCGGGGCGACGTCGACGCCGAGCGCCTCGGCGCTGGTCTCGTCGAGCGGCTTCTTCTTGGCCTTCATGATATTGGGCAGCGAGGCATAGCGCGGCTCGTTCAGGCGCAGATCGGTGGTGACGATCGCCGGCAGCTTCAGCGAGACGGTCTGCAGCCCGCCATCGACCTCGCGGGTGACGTCGACGCCGTCCGTGCCCAGCTCGACCTTCGAGGCGAAAGTCCCCTGCGGCCAGCCCAGCAGCGCCGCCAGCATCTGGCCGGTCTGGTTGCAATCATCGTCGATCGCCTGCTTGCCGAGAATGACGAGCTGCGGGCTTTCCTGCTCGACCAGCTTTTTCAGCAGCTTGGCGACGGCCAAGGGTTCGACCGGCCCGTCGACCTTCACCAGGATGCCGCGGTCGGCGCCCATGGCGAGGCCGGTGCGGATGGTTTCGGCGGCCTGCGCCGGTCCGATCGAGACGACGACGACCTCTGTCGCCTTGCCGGCTTCCTTCAGCCGCAGCGCCTCTTCAACGGCGATTTCGTCGAAGGGGTTCATCGACATCTTGACGTTGGCGAGTTCGACGCCGGAGCCATCGGCCTTCACGCGGATCTTCACATTGTAGTCGACAACCCGCTTGACGGGCACAAGGATCTTCATCAGTCAGCCTCTCGTCATTTTAAACAAATCGCGGTGCACCATGGTTTAGCTCAGGCCCCGGCAGGCCTTATCGTGCGCTCCACCGGCCCGCGCCGAAAGCTCGATCCGCAGGCAATTGCCACCATGTCGAGGATCGCAGCGACCTTCGCGCCCGACTGGCGACCGGCCCAAAACAGCGGTCCGCCTCGATGTTTGGGAAAGCCGTAGCCATGGACAAGAACAAGATCGATGTCGCTAGCGCGTTCGGCGACGCCTTCGTCAATGACGAGGGCGGCCTCATTGACAATAGCGCCGAGTGCTCGATCCACTATCTCTTCCTGCCCGATTGTGCGAACTGTGGTCTGGTTCTCACTGCGGTGGATTTCGATCAGTTCCCTAACGACCGAATCGGGCTGCCCGCGAGGTGAACCAGCCTCGTAACGGTACCAGCCGGCACCGCTCTTGCGGCCGAGGCGGCCGGCTTCGCAAAGCTGGTCGAGAAGGGGGACATAGCGTTCCTGCGGATCACGCGTCGCCGCTAGACGACGACGTGTCTGCCAGGCTATGTCGAGGCCCGCCATGTCCCAAGTTGCGAACGGACCCATGGCGAAGCCGAACGCTGTCAGCGCGGCATCAACCTCTTCGGGCAGGGCGCCATCTTCCAGCAAGTATTCGCATTGCTGCCGGTACGCCATAAATATGCGGTTGGCGATGAAGCCTTCCGATACGGCCGAAATCACCGGGATCTTGCCCAGCTTCCTAACAATCCTGACCGCGGTCGCGACAACGTCCGGCGCCGTCTTAGCACCGCGCACAATTTCGACGAGCCGCATGATGTTCGCCGGACTGAAGAAGTGTAGGCCGACCACATCTTGCGGACGGTTCGTCTCGGCGGCGAGCGCATCGACATCGAGATATGATGTGTTCGTCGCCAGAATGGAGTGCGGCGCCGCCTCCGCCGAGAGCCGGCGAAAGATATCCTTCTTGACTTCGAGATCCTCAAAGGCTGCTTCGATGACAAGATCGGCATGGCCGATGTGCGACCAGTCGCCTGCTGTCGACAGTCGTCGGCGGCTGCGCTCGCGCTCCGAAGCAGTGATCCGTCCTGTAACGACGGCCCGGTCTTCGACGGCAGCGATGCTCTTGTACCCTCTTTCAACTGCCTCTTCCGAAGGGTCCATCATATGCACTTCGAAACCTGCTCCCAGGAAGCTGCTGGCTATCCCTGAGCCCATTAGCCCCGCCCCGATCACTGCAACCTTGGCGGGCATCGAAGAGGCGTTCCCGACCTCAACCCTCCCGGCAGTCCGCTCGGCAAAGAAAAGGTAGCGCAGAGCCGCAGCTTCCTCGCCTTGGCGCAACGTTTGAAAAACCAACCGTTCAGCTTCGAGTGCGTCGTCAAACGGCAAGACGAGGGCCCTGTCGACGGCTGCGATCGCCTCTATTACCTGCGGACGCGCCTTGCCGCCGCGTGCAGCAGCTTCAACGACCTTTTGATACACTCCGGCATCATACTCCCCAATGCACAGGTCACGGATGCGTCGCTTCCCGGTTGTTGCAGCGAGTTTGGCGGCCAGCCCCGCCGCCGCCGCCTGGAGATCGCCATCCGCCACCTGGTCCACTAGCCCGACCTCGACAGCCTCCTTCGCCGCGATCCGGCGTCCGCTGAGGATGAGGTCGAGCGCAACGGCAGGGTTGGCGATGCGCGGCAGCCTGACGGTGCCCCCAGCGCCTGGGATCATGCCCAGCGTGACCTCTGGTAGACCGAGGATAGCGTCCGGCGCCGCCACGCGCGCATCGCAGCCGAGAGCAAGCTCGTAACCGCCGCCGAGCGCAGCGCCGTGGATGGCGGCGACGATCGGCTTGGGACAGGCTTCCAAAGCAGCGATGACCGCGGGCATTTGCGGATCCATCAGTGGCAGCGAGAACTCCTTGATGTCGGACCCGGACACAAAGGTTGAGCCGGCTCCGACCAGTACTGCGCCCGTGATCTGCGGGTCGGCTGAGATAACGTCAATCGCCGCGTTCAGACCAGCGCGCACCTCGTGCGAACCAGCATTGACCGGTGGGTTGTCGATAACGATCACCGCGATACTCGATGACCCGGGATGGCGCTCGACGCGAACGGTTCTATTGTGAGGGTTAATGGATGGATCGTAAGTTGCGGACATGGATGCACTCGCAAGCAATGACGGGGTGGTTGCAGTCGTTTGATCGTCGTGCTGTGACCAAGCAGACGTATCGTCGGACCTATCGCCGACGTCGGTTGAGCCACATGTGACGCTTCGAAAGAGCGGTCGTCAGGCGGCGGGCACGCGTCGACGACTACCTCTGGCCATGCCGCTTGCCGCGACTGCATTGTTAACGGGCTTCTTGCGCGCCTTCGTCTCCGAACTTGAGGCGACTGCTAATTCGGCGATTGGCGATTGGGAGGTCCCCATCATCGCGGAAATCGATGCTCCCGCGTCGAGCATGATCGCTTTGAATTCCTCCAGACGTGGATCCATACGAATGCTGGGGCCCGTCAGGGACAGCGAATAGTGGACTTCATCTTTGATGTCGAAGATCGGCACGGAGATTGCGGTCACGCCTGGAATGCGTTGCCCTGACGTGCATGAGTAGCCCTGATTTCGAATCTTGGCCAAGTCGGCCATGAGTTCCGCAGGATCCACCTTTTCGGCAGCCGCAGACTGCGCGATGATCCTAGCGATCTCGTTCTCCCCCGCATAGGCTAGCAGCAGACGCGCCGTAGCGCCGCGCAAGAGGCTGACATGATCGCCGGGGCGAACGATCGTCATTAGGGGCGAAGGCGTGTCGACGACGTCGATGCAGACGCGCTCCAAGCCCGCCCGGATGTTCAGCGTCACCGTTTCGCCGGTCGCACGGCATACCTCCGACATGGCCGGCCGAGCAGCCTCCCGGATGCCCAGAGTGCTTTTTACCAGTCCGGATAGGCGCAGAATCTTCAGCGACAGACAGTAACGCTGGTCCTCGAGGCGGACGAGAAAACCGTTTCTTTGCAGCGTGTTGACCAAGCGGAACGTGGTCGCCTTCGGCATCGAAATACGCTCGCCGATCTCTAGAAGGGAGAGGCTTTGATGCTCTGCATCGAAAGCATCGAAAATTGCCAGAGCTCGTTCGACGGCACGGATCATATGCGCGCCTCCATCCAAAGGGTATTAGGAGTCATCGGGTTCACGGCTTTACTCGGCCGCGAGTCGTGGCGCGCGCGTATCGGGCCTGATGGCGTTCATTCCAGTCAGTTCGCGTCCCATGATCAGGGTAAGAATCTCGTTGGTCCCGTCCGGAATAGGTAACATGCGGACGTCTCGATAAAGTTGCTCCAAACCGGTTTCTTCTGCCACGCCCATTGCGCCATGAACCTGCATTGCAAGCGAAATCGCCTCCGCACACGCAGTTGTGGCATAGCGCTTGGCCATCGCGGAGGTACCGTCGGCGCGCCCGCCATGATCAATGGTCGACAGCGCGTGGTAGCACAGCAGCCGGCTGGTGGTGATCGCGGTCGCGATGTCAGCAAGACGACCCTGCACGAGCTGCTTGCGCCCGATGGGCTCATCGAACTGCTTGCGCACTTGCGCATAGGCGATCGAAACATCGAGCGCTTTTTGCGCCATGTTGACCGCGCAGAGCCCTAGCAGCGGCCGGTTGCCGACCCAGGTGCTCTGCAGAATGCGTGCGGCGTCTCCACCCTGCCCAAGGACATTCCGCTTCGGAACCCGGCAATCATTAAGCGCGATCTCCGAAAGATGCCCCTGTTTGAAACCAAGAACCGGGATCTCGAGGGCCTGGTACGGGGATTTGTCGCGCTCTATCAGCACCCGCTGCATCACAGTCGCCCCAAGCTCGCTGCGGCCAGTTGAGCAGGTGGCGATCATCACATCGCTGATCGTGCCGTTGGTGATCCACATCTTGGTGCCGGAGACGCTGCATTCGTCTCCTAGATCGGTTAGGCGCGTCTGAACACCCCGGGGGTCCGAACCGGTATTCGGCTCGGTCGAGCCTGTGCAGCAAATTTTTCGGCCCGCAATGAGATCGGGTAGCAAGGCCGAGACATGCTCGGCCCCGCCTTCGGCATGGATGCGCGCGATCGTACATTCATGCGAGATCAGCGAGATCGCGATCACCGGCGGCAGCTGCTCGAATGCCAGACCATAGTCCAGCATCTTCATCTCGCCGCCGCCGACTGACTGCGGCAACCGCGGCGCCGTCAGCCCCATCTCTGCCAGAATACCGTAGATCTCCAGCATGGTCTGCTTCGGCAACGGCTTCGTCGCGTCATGCCGATTCAGCCGTGGCTCGATCTCCGTCCTAACCATGCGGGACACACTGTCCTGCAGCAGCTCCTGCTCTTCGCTGAGCTTGAAATCCATGACCGCGTCCTCGCTACGTTTGTTGTTGTTCGCTTTGATGCCGTTAGGGCATGGCGAAGCCGCCATTCACGCTGAGCACCTGGCCTGTCACCCAAGACGCCTCGACGCTGCACAGGAACGCGATCGCCGCCGCGATGTCCTCGGGCTCCCCGATGCGCCCGACTGGATAGAGCTTTAGAACGCTCTGGACCCGGCGGGCGTATTTTTCCTCACCCATTTGCTCGCGCATGCCCTTTTCGCGCGAAATGCGCAGGGGTGTATTGGTCGCGCCGGGCGAGACCACGTTCAGCGTCACGCCACCCTTTCCGACTTCCTGGGCGACAGATTTGATTAGGGCGATCACGCCAGCCTTAGCAGCGGCGTAATAGGATAGCCGCGCCTGCCCGATGCGCGCCGAGTCCGACGCGAGGCAGACGACGCGGCCGTAGCGGCGCTCGACCATGCCGGGCAGGACGGCTCGCAGGCCGAGCATGGGTCCGTGCAGGCAGACGCTCAGCATCCGCTCCCAGTCCGAGGGACCCGATTCCAGGAAGAGCTTGTCGTCGAGGATCGCAGCCGAGTTAACGAATATCGAGACCGGGCCTAGTTCCGCCTCGGCGCGTGCCACCATCGCGCCGACCTCGTCCTCGCGCGTAATGTTGCAGCCGATGCCGATGGCGCCAGGCAGCGTCTTCGCTGCAGCCTCGGCCGATGCCGCGTCAATGTCAGCAAGCGCCAGCCGCCCGCCCTCGCGGGCGATACGCTGCGCCGCAGCGAATCCGATACCACGGGCACCGCCGGTGACCAGCGCGACCTTGCCCTCGAAACGTCCGGCAGACATCAGACCGGCCTCCGGAAGCGCCGGAAGTCCGGCTTGCGCTTCTCGATAAAGGCGTTGATGCCCTCCATGTTCTCCTCATTGCCGTAGATCGAGGCGAGCAGCTCGGCGTTCGGGAAGAAGGCCGAATAGAACTCTTGATCCGACCCGGCATTGAGCGAAAGCTTTGCAATGCGGATGCTCTGCGGGCTCTTGTCGAGGATGTCCGAGCAGAGCTGATCGACCGAGGCGTCTAGATCCTCGGCGCTGACCACCTGATTGATCAGCCCCATCGCGAGCGCTTCCTGCGCACTGTAGAGGCGGCAGGTAAAGACCATCTCGCGGGCCTTACGCTCGCCCACATAGCGGGCAAGCAGCTGGCAGGCACCCCAGATCGGGATGCTGCCGACGCGCGGTCCGGTTTGGCCGAACTTTGCATCTTCGCTGGCGACGGTCAGGTCGCAGAACAGATTGATCTCGTTGCCGCCGCCGACGCAGAAGCCGCGCACCTTGGCGATGATCGGCTTGTCCATCATCCGCATCACGGTCGAGAGGTTGAACAGCCGGCGCATGTGTTTGCGACCGACGGCCGGGACGCGCTTCGACTGGTCGCGAATGTCCCCGCCCGAGCAGAAGGCCTTATCGCCGGCGCCAGACAGCACGACTACGCCGATCGCCGGATCGTCCGCCGCGCGCGCCATCGCGTCTGTCAGTTCCTCATAAGTGCGCGGCCGCACGGCGTTGCGGACTTCGGCGCGGTTGATCGTGATCCGGGCGATGCCGCCCTGCGCTTCGTAAAGGACGTCCTCGTAGGCCACCTTGCGTCTCCTCAAAAATCCAAAACAGAATTCCACTAGACGGATCCGGTTCCAAAATGATATAGCTCCAATCAATGCCGACTAGCAACTCAGAATCGGCGCAATGGGAGAGAAACATGAAGCCTACTCTTCGATCCAACGCATTGGCTTGCTTGGCTGTCTCAGCGCTCGCCGCGTCTTCAGCGTCCTTCGCGCAGGACAGCATTAAGATCGGCGTGCCGATGGAACTTAGCGGGCGTTTCGTCGCCTACGGAGCTTCCGGTAAGCGCGGCGCGGAACTGGCGGCAGAGGTCTATGGAGGAAAGGTAGCCGGCAAGAAGATCGAGCTTCTGCATAGGGATATTCAATCTGAATCCCAGGCGACGATCTCGGTCTTCAACGAGCTCGTGAACAAGGAGAAGGTCAACTACATCATAGGGCCGATCGCGAGCCCGACGGTGGCGGCTGCGATCCCGGCCTGGCGCCAGACCAAGCCGCTCTGGATCGTCCCGGGTTCGACCAGCACCAAGCTTGAGGAGGAGGCCGGTTCCGAGCCGGAGTTCTTCCACACCTTCCCCTTCGCCTATCACTATCACCAGAGCGTCGCCGCGGCCCTGAAGAGTCATCTGCCCCCCGGGCAGAAGGTGTCCCTGGTCTTCTCCGACGACAATTACGGCCGAACCCACCAGCCCTACGCCAAGAAATACCTGACCGAGGCCGGCTTCGAGATCGTCGCCGAGGAGATCGTCCGAACCAATGCTCCGGACATGAATCCGCTGCTCACGAAGATTGCGCGCGCCAAGCCCAGCATCCTGCTCGGCCTCGTCCAAACTACCGACGCCGTCACGCTCACCAAACAGATCTACACCCGCAAGCTGCCTGTTCCCTACCTCGTCGGAACGGCGGCCACGCAGCTCGACGAATGGCAGAAGGCCGTCGGCCAGGCCCAGGAAGGCTGGATCGGCGTCACCACCTATCTTCCTGGGTTGAAGCGCCCCGGTAATCCCGACTATCCGAAGCTGTTCCCGCCGAGCGACGAGTGGGAGGCCGCCTTCGTCAAGAAGTATGGCCAGGAGCCCGACTTCGAAGATGCCGGCTGCTATGTCAGCGCCATGCTGCTCTTCCTGGCCATCGAGAAGGCCGGCGGGGACGACAAGGCGAAGGTCGTCGCCGAACTACAGAAGCTCGACGTCAAGAACACCCTTCTCGGCGACGCCAAGTTCGTCCCCACCCCAAGCGGCACGAAGAACCAGGCGTTCACCGACCTCGTCGTGTTCCAGCGCCAGAGCGAAAAGAACGTGATGCTGTTTCCGCCGGGTCCGACCGTCGGGAAGATCAAATCCGCCGTCCAGTGACGACAGAGCCGGCCCGGGCGTAGCGCCCGGGCCGCCACTAGGCGGAGCAGCATCATGCACTACATTCCACAGCTCATCGTCGACGCGCTTCTGCTCGGCGGAATCTATACGCTGATGGTAATCGGCCTGGCGCTGAGCTTCGGCGTGACCCGCGTCATCAACTTCGCTCATGGCGAGGCCGTGATGATCGGCGCCTATGGCGCCTACACGATCGCCCTCGTCAGCGGAATCGACCCGCTGTTGGCATTGCCGCTCCTGATGGTCATCGGCTGCCTCTTCGGCATGGCCCTGTTCAAGGTCTCGATCGAGCCGGTTCTCAAGGCGCCGCACGTCAACCAGATACTGCTGACCTTCGGCATCGGCCTCGTGCTGCAGAACGCCGCCGTGATGATCTGGAAGGCCGATGAGCGCTCCGTCGTGACGCCTTATGCCTATTCCTCCTTCCAGTTCGGCGAGGTCTTCGTTGCCGGCGGGCGCCTGATCGGCTTCGGCGTCGCCTTGGTCCTGGTCGCCGCCCTGTTCTTCTGGCTCAGGCGCACGGAGTTCGGCCGGGCGACGCGCGCCCTCGACGAGCAGCGCGATGCGGCCGTCCTGGTCGGCATCAACGTCAAGCGCATGTACGCCCTCGCCTTCGGGCTCAGCGTCGCGCTGGGCGTCGCGACCGGCGTCATCCTGAGCTTCATTGGCGCCATCTCGCCCTTCATGGGCTTCCACATCCTGGTGAAGGGCTTTGCCATCATCGTTCTCGGCGGGCTGGGAAGCATCGTCGGAGCGGTTCTTGGCGCCTTCCTGCTCGCCTTCGCAGAAACGGCGGTCAGCTACTACGTCCCCAACGGGACCGGTTGGGCCGAAGCGGTCGCTTTTGCGGTTCTTTTCCTCGTCCTGGTGCTCCGTCCGCGCGGCATCATCGGCCAAGCGGTGGCGGACTAAGCGATGGCACGTCAATCCAATCTCATGGTCGCGCTCGGCGTACTGTCCGCGCTAGGTCTCGTCGCGAGCACCTTCTGGGATGCTCCGCAGATCAACAACTGGCTATTCCGCGTCTCCACACTGATCATGCTCGCAACGAGCTGGAATCTGATGGCCAATGCCGGCCTGGTTTCGCTGGGGCATTCGGCCTTCTGGGGTGTCGGCAGCTATGCCGCGATCTTGTCGGCCAATGCCTGGAGCGGCTCGGTCCTGGGAACGCTCGTCGTAGCCCTCCTCGCGGGCGCACTGATGGGCCTAATCGTCGCTGCCGTCACAGGCGGGCTGAAGGGCATCTTCTTTGCGATCTCGACGCTAGCTCTCTCGGAGGGGCTGCGCATCTCGGCGCTGATGCTACCCGACGTCACCAGCGGCGCCGTCGGCCTGTTTCTGCGCCAGGATCTGCGGCCAAGCCAGCACACGCTGTATCTCGTCGCCGCGCTAGCCGCCGTCGCAAGTGTCGGCGTGGCGATCCTGATCTCGTGCTCGAAACTGCAGTTCGCATCCCGGGCCATGCGCGACAACGAGGCTGCGGCCCAGATGCTCGGCATCGCACCGCGCCGGCAGCGTATGATCATCGTGGCCATCTCGAGCGCGATGGCGTCGGCGGCGGGCGCGATCAACGCCTGGTACGGCGGCTATCTCGACCCCGAGGTCGCCTTCACGCTGCACAACACGATCCTGGCGCAGATCGCGCCGATCCTGGGCGGCATCCACACGCTCGCCGGCCCTGTTATCGGCTCCTTCGCCATTATCGCGCTTTCGGAGGGTACGCGGATCTGGTTCGGCAACATGGAAGGCGTCAGCCAGATGACCTTCGGGCTCGTGCTGGTGGTCTGCATCCTGTTCCTGCCGCGCGGAATCGAGGGCGTGATGCACCGCCGTAAGAAGCGACAAGCCACAGCGGGCGCCGCTTCCCCGGCGCTGGCGACCGGACGCGGAGGCAAGTCATGACCACCATGCTAGCTGTCCGCGATCTCCATGCCGGCTACGACGAGTCCAGCGTTCTCCAAGGGCTGAACTTCGAGCTCAAGAAAGGCGAGGTTGTCTGCCTTCTCGGCGCCAATGGTGCCGGCAAGACGACGACGATGGCGGTGCTGTCCGGTCTCGTCGACGCTAGCTCGGGAAGCGTGACCTATGATGGGCAGGACCTGCTCGCCATGCCGTCCCATCGGCGGGTCGAGGCCGGCCTGTCACTCTCTCCGGAGGGCCGCAAGGTCTTCCCGAACCTCACCGTCGAGGAGAATCTGGTTCTCGGATCGTTCAATTCCAAGGCGCGCGCCGGTCGCGCCGCCCGGCTCGAGGAGGTTTACACCCTGTTTCCGCGGCTTGCGGAACGACGGGTGCAGAGCGCCGGGCTGATGTCCGGCGGCGAGCAGCAGATGCTGGCACTGGGCCGGGCCATAATGGCGAAGCCGCGGCTTCTCCTGCTCGACGAGCCCTCTCTCGGGCTCGCGCCGATGATCGTCCAGGCGGTCTTTGAGGCGATCCGCAAGATCGCCGCGACGGATATCACCATCTTCCTGGTCGAGCAGAACACCCACGCGGCGCTGAGCATCGCCAGTCGCGGCTATGTCATGTCGGCGGGCCGCATTGTCCACGCCGGCAGCGCCGCCGAGCTGCGTCAGTCGCCCGAGGTTCGGGACGCGTTCATCGGCGGCAAGTCCGCCCGCACAATCCGGGAGGCTCGTCATGCTTGAGATCACCGGCCTGTCCAAGATCTTCGGTGGCCTGACCGCCGTCGGCGATTTCTCGATGAAGGTCAGCCAGGGCGAATTCGTCGGGGTCATCGGCCCCAACGGCGCCGGTAAAACGACGCTGATGAACCTCATCACCGGCTATCTGCCGCCATCGTCGGGCGATATCCGCTTCGAGGGAACCTCGCTGGTCGGCCTGGCACCGTATCAGATCTCGCATCACGGCATCGGGCGCACCTTCCAGGTTGTCCGTCCTTTCTCGGAGATGTCCGTCGAGGACAACGTCATGACCGGGGCGCTGTTCTCCGGCCAGCGTGCCGCGACGTTGGCCAAGGCCCGCGAGGCGGCCGAGTTGCCGATGGAGCTGACGGGCCTCACCGCTAAGCGCCATGTTATGGCCGGCGCACTGACCTTGGGCGAGAAGAAGAAGCTCGAGCTCGCAAGGGCTCTGGCGACGAGCCCACGGCTGCTTCTGCTCGACGAGGTGATGGGCGGCGTTAATCGCGGCGAGGTCGACGAGCTGATGCTCGTCCTGGAGCGTATCCATGCGGCGGGCGTCACGATCGTCATGATCGAGCACCTCGTCGAGGTAATCATCGCGCTGTCAATGCGCGTCGTAGTCCTGAACTTCGGTCGCAAGCTCTACGAGGGCTCCCCGGACGAGGTGGTCGAGCATCCCGACGTAATCGAATCCTATCTCGGCCGGCCTCTCGATGTGGAGGCCGCATGAACGTGCATCCGAAAGGCCTGGCCGTCGCGCCGGAGCGCGTCGGGTCACTTGCGGTACGCCGGTACGGCGATGGCCCGCTGCTGGTTCTTGTCCATGGCGGCGTCGGCTCGGCGAGCCACTGGGTTGCCAATCTGGAGGCGCTTGCCAAGCGGTTCGAAGTGGCGGCGGTTGAGCTGCCGGGCTATGGCGCCGCGCCTTCGCCGCGCGAGCGCGACGCGCTCGGCTATGTCGAGGAGGTCATTACCTCGTTCGCTCAGATCGCGCCTGCGACCAAGCGGTTCGGCCTGGTCGGCTTCAGCTTCGGCGCCGTGATCTCGGCCGCCGTGGCGCGCAGGCTCGGCGCGCGCGTCCGCGCCTTATCGCTGCTGGGCCCCGGCGGCTTCGGCATTCCCGCCGGACGGGAGGTCGCCCTGCTGCCCGTGCCTGCGGTCACCGAAGACCCTACGGGCCATGCGGCGGCGGTCGCGCATAATCTCGGCGCCTTCATGATGGCTCACCCCCCGGCGCCGGACGATCCGGTGGTCCGCATGCAGAGCGAGAACATCGCCCGGACGCGGTTCGACAGCCGAAAGGTAAGCTTCCAGGACCGGCTGATCGACGACCTGCGCGCGAGCTCCACTCCCCTGCAGTTGATCTGGGGCAAGAGCGACCGGCTGCCCGTGCCCTCGATCGCGGCGCGCATCGACCTCGTCCGCGGCGCGCGGCCGGACGCGGAATTCCACGTCGTCCCGGATGCGGGGCACTGGGTCCAATTCGAGGCTCACGCTGCTGTGGACGCCTTGCTGATCGATTTTCACGAGCGAGTGGCGACATGACTGAATACGAGACATTGCGAGTAGAGCGCAGGCGTTCCGCCCTGATTCTGAACCTCAACCGGCCCGAGCGGCGCAACGCCGTCAGCCTGCAGATGATGGCCGACATCATCGCAGCCTTCGAGGCGGCGGAGGGCGACGCCGAGACGCGGACCATCATCCTCTATGGCGGCGCGGAGTATTTCTCGGCGGGTGCCGACCTGACAGAGGCCGTGAAGATCAAGACCGCGACCGACGGCACGCGCTACTTCAACAGGTGGCACGCGCTCAACGATACGCTTGAGCATTCGTCCAAGCCGGTTATCGCCGCGATCGAGGGCTTTTGCATGACAGGCGGCCTCGAACTCGCGCTTGCCGCCGACCTGCGGATTGCGGGAGAGGGCGCTACTTTCGCAATCACCAGCGCCCGGATCGGCACAGTCGCAGGCGCCGGCGGTACACAGCGCCTGCCGCGCGTGGTCGGCATCTCGAACGCGCTAGACATGCTGTTCGCGGCAGAGCCGATCGACGCCGCCGAGGCGCTACGGATTGGCTTGATCAACCGTCTGACTTCGCGTGGAGGGGCGTTGAAGAAGGCGCTTGAAATGGCCGAGCTCTACGCCACACGGGCTCCGCTTAGCCTCGGCTTCGTGAAGCGCGTCGTGCATCGCGGCATGCAGATGGACCTCGCCTCAGCGATCGAATTCGAAACCTTCCTCGTCACCACGGTCTACGGCACCAAAGACAAGCAGGAGGGCATTACCGCCTTTCTCGAAAAGCGCCCGCCGAGCTTCAAGGGCGAATGACAATGGCCGATCGCAAGCTCCCACTCGATGGCATCCGGATCGCCGACTTCAGCCGCCTTTTGCCGGGCCCTTGGTGCACACAGATGCTGGCCGATCTCGGCGCGGAGGTGATCAAGGTCGAACGTCCAGACGGCGATCCGAGCCGCCACAATCCGCCGCTCTACAACTCTGAAAGCGTCTATTTTTGCTCGGTAAACGGCGGCAAGACGTCGCTCGCGCTGGACCTCTCGACACCTGAGGGCCGCTCGGCCGCACATGCGCTGATCTCCGATGCTGACGTGCTGGTCGAGAGCTATGGCAGGGGCGGCGCGGAAAAGCTGGACGTGCACTGGGACCGCGCCAACGCGCTAAACGCCCGGCTGATCTATTGCAGTCTTACCGGCTTCGGCCAGACCGGAACGCTCGCTCAGATCGCTGGCCATGATCTCGCCATCCAGGCGGCGACCGGGCTTCTGTCACTTGCAGACACGCCGGCGCCGGCCTTCCAGGCTGCGGACTACGCGGCGGCGACGATGGCGGTGATCGCTATCATGGGTGCGCTGCGTAGCCGCGACCGGGATGGACAGGGCGCCTATCTTGACGTGGCGATGTTCGATGCCCTGTTCGGCATGGGCAATATCGGCCTGGCCAGCGCACTCGGGCGCCATGCAGGCGGACCGGGCACCCCGACCATGGAAGTCTGGGGCGGCAACCCGCGCTATCGCACCTACACGACGCGCGACGGCAAGAAGGTCGCAGTCTGCCTGCTGGAGGCCAAGATCTGGCGCAAGTTCTGCGAGCTAATCGGACGCCCCGACCTCAATTTTGCGGACGAGGGCCATGAGGCTCGGCTGTCGAGCCATGGCGATCGCGCAGAGCTCTTCCGAGAGGCCCTCGCAACCTACTGCCTGAGTCATGACCGTGACGAGATCGGGGCCGTAATGACCAGACTGGCCTTGCCCGTCATCCCCGTCCTCACGCCCGACGAAGCCGTCGCCAGCGACCATGTCCGGAGTCGCGGACTCGTCGAGGCCGTCGAGCATCCTACGGAAGGCCACACCTTCACGCTGCGCAGCGGGCTGATGGATTCAGGTGTCATGCGCCCGCGCAGGGGCGCGGCCCCGCTGATTGGCGATGCCGGCAAAACTTTCTCTTCCTCCGCAAGAACAGGCATGACGGGCTGACACACATGGATTTTAATCTGAACGAGGAACAGGCCCTCTTCCGCGGCTCGGTCCGGGCCTTCGCCGAGCGTCATCTCGCCGCCGGGGCGCTCGAACGCGCCCATAGCGACGATTATCCCTGGGACGTCGCGAAGATGATGGCCGAGCAGGGTCTGCTCGGAATCACCGCCAGCGAGGAAAGCGGCGGCGTCGGCGGGACGCTGATGGACGCAGTGATCGCGATCCAGGAGATCGCGCGCTCCTGCCCGCGCTCGGCCGACGTGGTCCAGGCGGGCAACTTCGGTGCGATCCGCGTTCTCATGCAGTACGCGACGCCCGAGCAGCGCGAGCGCTATCTTAAGCCGCTGCTCGAGGGCACCGCGCTCATCTCGGTGGCCATGACCGAGCCTAACGCCGGATCGGCCGTTACCGAGCTGACGACCACGGCGAAGGAAGACGGCGACGGCTTTCGCATCAGCGGCAGCAAGATCTTCACCACCCACGGCACGCACGCGACTGTCTTCCTCGTCTATGTCCGCTACGGACCAGGCGTCGGCAACATCGGCTCGGTTCTGATCGAGCGCAGCACCGAGGGCGTCACGTTCGGCAAGCAGGTCCGCTTCCTTTCGGGAGAAGAGTGGAACCCGATCTTCTTCGACAACGTCTACATCCCGCGCGAGAACATGCTGCTCGGTCCGGGCGGATTCAAGAAGCAGATCTCCGGGTTCAACGTCGAGCGGATCGGCAACTCGTCGCGCTCGCTCGCGCTCGGCCGCTATGCCTACGACGTCGCGCGCGACCATGTGCTGACCAGGAAGCAGTTCGGCCGCCCCCTCGCCGACTTCCAAGGTCTCCAGTGGAAGTTCGCCGAAATGAAGATCCAGCTCGATGCGGCCCAGCTTCTGCTCTACCGGGCCGCCGCCAGTGCCGATCGCGGCTTTCCGTCTGCCGAAGAGACCGCCATCGCGAAGGTCGCCTGCAACAGGGCGGGCTTCAACATCGCCAACGAGGCGATCCAGGTCATGGGTGGCGCCGGCTACAGCCAGGATTCGCTCGTTGAATACTGCTTCCGCCGCACTCGCGGCTGGATGATCGCAGGCGGGACTATCGAGATCCTGCTGAACCGCATCGCCGAGCACGTCTTCGACCAGGCGTTCCCACAGCGTCTGCCATCGCCTGCGAAGGTCCCGGCCTGATGACCCCTGCAACTCTGCCCGACGCTCTGTTCAGTCCTCGCAGCATCGCCCTCGTCGGAGCATCTGGCGACGAGAACAAGCATGCCTCGCTGCCGCATCAGTATCTGCGCCGGCACGGTTATCGCGGGGACATCTTCCCCATCAACGCCAATCGCGATTCCGTCTTCGGCGAGCGCGCCTACAAGAGCGTCAACCAGATCGGCAGACCCGTCGATCACGCCTTCATCATGCTGCCGACCCATGGTGTCGTCGACGCCGTGACGGACTGCTGCAGGGCGGGCGTGCGCTGCGCGACGATCCTCTCCAACGGGTTCGCGGAGAGCGGCGCGAGCGGTCGCGACCGGCAGCGCGAACTGGTCGAGATGGCTCGCGACGGCGGCATGCGGCTACTCGGGCCCAACAGCCTCGGAGTCATCAACCTTCCCGACCATGTTGCCTTGTCGGCGAACGAGATCCTGTCGCTGCCGGAGCTCAAGGCCGGCCGCTACAGCCTCATCTCGCAGAGCGGTAGCCTTATCGGCGCCGTGCTTTCGCGGGGCCAGGAGCGCGGTCTGGGCTTCGCAAAGATGGTGTCTGTTGGCAACGAGGCCGATCTTGGCGTCTCGGAGATCGGCGAGATGCTGATCGACGACCCCGCGACTGACGCGATCCTGCTGTTCCTGGAGACGGTGCGCGACCCATCTGGTCTCGCTTCCATGGCGCGCCGCGCGTTCGGCGCCGGAAAGCCAATCATCGCGTTCCGCGTCGGCCGCTCCGAGGTCGGCGAGAAGCTCGCCGCCTCCCATACCGGCGCCATCATCGGCAACGGCGCGGCCTTGGACGCATTCCTGCGCGACATAGGCGTGATCCGGGTTGAGACGCTCGATGCGTTTCTCGAAATCGGGCCGCTGGTGAAGGGGCGCCGGCCACCTTCGGGACGCCGCGTCTCGGTGATGAGCACCACCGGCGGCGGAGGAACCCTTGTCATCGACGCGATCTCGCGCCACGACATCGAGATCGTTGCACCGTCCGAGGGCGTAGTCCGCAATCTCGCCGAGCAGGGCATCGCGATCAGCCGCACGCCGTTGGTGGATCTGACGCTCGCCGGCACGAACCCGCGCACCTATGGCGCCGTGCTGCGCGAGCTGATGGCATCCCAGGATTGCGACCTCGTAGTCCCCGTCGTCGGCTCGTCCTCTCAGTTCAGGCCGGATAGGGCGGTGTTTCCGATCACCTCCGCCGTGCAGCACGATCCCGCCAAGCCCGTCGCGGTCTTCCTGACCCCGCATGCCGAAGCCTCGCTGAGCCTGCTCTCCGAGGCCGATGTCGCAGCCTTCCGGACGCCGGAATCCTGCGCCGACGCGATCCGCGCCTATTTTGACTGGCGGGCGCCGCGCCAGATCCTGCCGGCAGGCGTGCCCAACGGCATCGCCGAACTGCTCGAAGCCGCGCAGGGTGCCTCGCTCGATGCGAAGGCGGCGGGCGCGGTCTTCGCGCAGCTGGGCGTCCCGATGGCCTCGGAACGGATCCTGCCGGCGGAGATCTCGGCCATCGAGCAGATGTCCCTTGGCGGCATGACTTATCCCGCCGTCGCCAAGATCCTGTCGCAGGACATCGCCCACAAGACCGAAGTCGGCGGCGTAATCGTCGGCTGCGCCGACGAGGCGGCTCTGAAGGCCGCGTGCCGCCAGATCCTGGCTAGCGTCCGCAAGGCCGCTCCGGACGCGAGGCTAAGCGGCGTCCAAGTCCAGCCGATGCTGCGCGGCATCGGCGAGGCGCTGCTGGGATACGTGTTTGATCCCACGGTCGGGCCGGTCGTCACGCTCGGCGTCGGCGGGGTCCTGACGGAGATCTATCGCGACGTCTCCGTCCGGATCGCGCCGGTGGACGTCGACGAGGCCCGCCGGATGATCGCGGAGGTTCGCGGTTTTGCACCGCTGCGGGGCTATCGCGGCATGGAGCTGGGCGATCTAGAGGCTCTCGCCGGTACGATCGCCGCCTTTTCCCAATTGGCCTTTTTCGATGTCGAGGAGGCCGAAATTAACCCGGTACTCATCGGCAGGCAGGGCGACGGCGTCGTCGCTCTCGATGCACTGTTGATCAAGGGCGGACGTCGCGATGAAGTCTGACAACCGTATCCCCGATGGCCCGACGGCGGAACTCGCCGCGTTTTGCGCCAGCCTGCGCTTCGACCATCTTGACGAGGCCGCGCGGCGCGGTGTGCGCCGGCACCTGCTCGACACATTCGGTGCGATCATCGCCGGCACGCAGGGCTCTCCTGCCCGCATCGCCGAGCGCACGATCGCCGAACTCGAGCCGGAAGGCGACATTCCCGTCCCCGGCTTCTCAGCGAAGCGCCAGCGTCTTTCCGCCGCCTATCTGATGGGCGCCAGCGCGCATGGCCTCGAGCTGGACGACGGCTATCGCGCCGGCTCCGTCCATCCCGGTGCGCCCGTCATCCCCGCTGTGCTCGCCGCCGCCTGGGGCAACCAAGTAGACGGACGGCGCGTCGCCGCCGCCATCGCCGCTGGCTACGAGGTGGTGACACGCGTCGCCGAGACCGTCCACCCGGCGTCGCGCAAGCGCGGCTTCCACAATACGTCGATCACCGGCGTGCTGGGAGCGGCCGTCGCTGCCGCCTCAGTGCTCGGTCTCGACGCCCGCCAGACCGCCCATGCGCTAGCCATCGCAGCGAGCTCGGCGGCGGGCCTGTTCGCCTTCCTGCACGGTGGTGGGGAGATCAAGCGCCTCCACCCCGGCTTCGCCGCACGCGAAGGCCTGCTGGCTGCGCATTTGGCCCGGAACGGCATGACCGGCCCCGCCGGCGTGCTCGAGATCGAGGACGGTTTCCTCCAGGCCTTTGCCGGCAACGCCGATGCGGCGAAGTTCGTCGCCGGGCTGGGAGAAACGTTCAACGTCTCGCGCTGCTACATCAAGCCCTATGCCTGTTGCCGCCATCTGCATCCGGGTCTGGACGCGGTCATCGCGATCGCCCGGGAAGAGGGCGTTGCGCCGGGCGAGATCGCCGCCATCGAGATCGGCACCTATGAAATCGCAGCCGGCCACGCTCATGGCGGCTGGCACGACATGCCGTCGGCACAGATGAACTACCGCTTTTGCACCGCGCTGGCGGCGACCAGGGAACGCGTCGGCATCGCTGATTTCGATGCGGACGTGCTGTCCGAAGCCGAGCTTTCTGCGCTTGCCGGCAAGGTCGATGTTCGCATCGACGACGCCTGCGAGACTGATTATCCGCGCCTGCGCTCGGCCAAGGTCTTGGTCAGGACGAAGGCCGGTGCCGAGCATCGCCGCTATATCGACGAACCCCTCGGCTCGGCGCGCCATCCGCTCAGCGACGAAGCCCTGCTCACCAAATTCGACGAGATGGTCATTCCGGTCCTCGGAGAGGCCTCGAACGAACGGCTCAAGTCGGCCGTGCTCGCCATACAGCAGATCGAGGACATCGACATTCTGCTGAACACACCAAACGCAAAATAAGAAGAGGCCCCGAGGAACATGTCCAAGACGATGCTTTTCTCGCCGACGACCCTGCGGTCTGTCACGTTCGACAACCGTATCGTCGTCTCACCGATGGGTCAGTACTCGGCCGATGCCGAAGGCTTCGCGACGGACTGGCACCTGATGCATCTCGGCCATCTAGCGGCCTCCGGAGCGGGGCTCGTCTTCACCGAGGCTACGGCCGTTGAGCCTCGCGGCCGGGTCAGCGGCAAATGCCTCGGAATCTGGTCGGACGATCATGTCGAGGGACTGCGGAGCATTGTTGATTTCTGCAGGACGCACGGCGGCGCAAAGCTGGGCATGCAGCTCGCCCATTCCGGCCGCAAGGGCTCAGTCACTGTTCCCTGGGAGAAGCAGGTCGGCATGCAGGATGGCGAGGGCGGCTGGCTCATGGCGAGCCCCTCCGCGGTTGCGTATCCCGGTCGCCCGATGCCTGAGGCTCTCGACGAAGCAGGGTTGGGGCAGGTCCAGGACGCCTTCCGCGACGCCGCGATACGGGCCGATGCGGCTGGCTTCGACATTATCGAGATCCACAACGCCCATGGCTATCTGTTGCATTCCTTCCTAACGCCCTTCGCCAATGCCCGCACGGACTCGTATGGAGGCAGCCTGGAGAACCGCATGCGCTTCCCGCTATCGGTCTTCGAGGCGGTTCGCGCGGTCTGGCCGGAGCGCAAGCCGCTCGGTGTCCGCATATCGGCGACGGATTGGGCCGAGGGCGGCTGGACCCCGGAGGAATCCGTCGTCTTCGCCCGCGAGCTGGAAAAGCGTGGTTGCGACTATATCTGCGCCTCCAGCGGAGGCTCGACGGACAAGCAAGAGATCCCGATCGGCCCTAGCTACCAGGTCCCCTTCGCCGAACAGATCCGCCGCGAGGTCGGAATCCCGACCATGGCCGTGGGGCTGATCACCCAGCCGCAGCAGGCCGAGGACATCCTGGCCTATGGACAAGCCGACTTCGTCGCCCTCGGACGGGGCATGCTTTACAACCCGCGCTGGCCTTGGCACGCGGCGGCCCACTTCGGCGAGGAAGTCTACTTCCCGCCGCAATACGAGCGCTCTCACCCTTCCATGCGGGCCGGCGACTTTCTGAAGCCATTTCGCGAGCGGCAGACTGCGGGGCGCTGACCATCATGACGCACAACGTCGATCATACGCAGGCTTTCTCCGCCGAACTTCACGCTCTCGGTTCGGGCTCGCTCGGTGAGGCCGACCGCATCCAGCTCCAAGCGCTGATACTTGACTATATCGGGGTTGCTTTCGGCGGCACCGAACGTCCCTGGATCGTGGCGCTGCACCAATGGGCGGAGCGTTACCGTGGAACCGGCAAGGCCCGGATTGTCGCTAGCGACATCAAGGCGACGGCCGAGATCGCTGCCTTTGTCAACGGCGCGGCAGGTCACAGCTTTGAGCTGGACGACACGCATGACGCCTCGATGAGCCATCCCGGCGCGGTCGTAATCCCGGCTTCGCTGGCCGTCGCTGCCGAGACGGGAGCTTCGGGACGGGACGTGATGGCGGCCGTGGCTGCCGGCTACGAGGCCATGGCGCGCATTGGCATCGCCGCGCGCGCCGAGCGAGTCATCGCGGCCGGCTTCCACCCCACGGCGGTTCTCGGCGTGTTCGGCGCCGCAGTCACCGCCGGCAAGCTTCTGGGTCTGAATGCGGACGGCATCAGTTGCGCCTGGGGCCACGCCCTGTCCCTCTCGGCCGGATCGATGCAGTTCTCGCAGGAGGTCACCGGCGCCGAGGTCAAGCGGCTTCATGCCGGATACGCAGGCCGCAACGGCGTCCTCGCAGCGCAGATGGCACTGGCGGGTATCGACGCACCGCGTCGGAGCCTCGACGGCAAGTACGGCTTCCTGGCGCTCTATGCCGACGATCCCATTCCAGCCGAACTGAGCAGGATGGGACCGAACGGCCTTGCCATCCACGACATAAGCATCAAACCCTATGCGTGCTGCCGTCTCCTGCATTCGATGATCGACGGCCTGCGCACCACCACCGGCAATTTCACGGCCACGACCGACCAGATCGTCTCGATCAAGGTTCGCGGCCCACGCAAGCTCGTCGAGCAGCACATGGTACGCCGCCCCCGGACGCCGATGGCGGCTCAGTACAGCCTGCCCTATACGGTCGGCGCGACGCTTGCTTATGGACCCGAGCGGTTCGATGCGTTCGAGGCCGCAAACCTGTCGGACGCACGCATCCTCGCATGGGTGGACCGGGTCGAGGTCGAGGCGGACGAAGCGCTCGAAGCATCCTATCCGGCTCATTTCGGCACAGAGGTCGAGGTCGCCTTCCGTGATGGCGAGCGCCGCACGGAGCGCGTGCTCGACAGCGTCGGCACGCCGGCCAATCCGATGGACATCGAGCGCCTCAGGCTGAAGGCGCGCGCGCTAGTCGGTGGCCGGCTGAGCGACGCAGCGTTCCAGACGCTGCTCGACGAGATCCAGTCCTTCCCGACCACCTCGGGCGTCGGCGGCCTTCAGGAGGCGTTCGCGCGATGACGCTCGAACAACGACTCGACGGTCTTGTCGTCCTGGAATGGGGCTCACGCCCGGCAATAGCAGCCTGCGGCGGGCTGCTCGCCCAGCTGGGCGCGACCGTAATCGCCTTTGCCGACACTGCACCTCAGGACGCGCTATCGCGCTTCAAGACGCGCTTCCCCGGAACGAGCGAGGCACGCGCCGAGGCGTTGGCACGCGCTAATGTCGTTCTGCATTCTTCAGACCGTCCCGGCGAAGGTACGCTACCCGCCTGCCGTTACGACCAGATAGTGCTCGATATCATGGTCGACGAAACGGGCGAGCACGGCCAATGGACCGAGCCCCTGCTGCAAGCTGCAGCGGGCATTTCAAACATAACCGGGACGAAAGACACGCCGCCAACCATCTGCGCCGCACCTGTCGTAGAGCTGCAGACCGCCATCTTTGCCGCGGCCGGCATCCTAGTCGCTTGGCCGCGCCTCGCCACGATGGGGGAAGGCCAACGAATTTCGCTCTCACTGATCGATTGCGCACTGAACGGGCTCTCGTCGTTTCTGCCGCTCGTCTATGCCGGGAAGACGCCGCAACGCTCGGGCAACCGCCATCCCATGGCGGTTCCTTGGAACTCTTACAGGGCCGGCGACGGCTGGCTTCTACTATGCTCGGCCACCGACGAACATTGGGTGAAGCTCTGTACCCTTATGGGTAGACCTGAGCTCGCCGAAGGGGCTTTCGCCAAACTGGCTGACCGCGTCCAGCACTGCGAAGCGGTCGACGCGGAGGTTGAAAAGTGGACGTCGACGCTGTCGGTCAAGGACTGCGTCGCTGCACTGAACGGGGCAGGCCTCGCCGCAGGACCGATCTTGACGCTGTCCGAACTCGGGCAAGACCCGAATCTTAGGCATCGGCGCTCCGTCTCGACAGGCGAGAGGCCGGCGCCGCTCAGCTTCCTCAAGGCGCAGCCGATCCGGGGATCGGCTAAAACAGCCATCCCCACAGAATTGCCGGACAAGCCGCTGTTGGGACTACGCGTGATCGAGATCGGGCAGTACACGACAGCCCCGCTCGCGGCCAAACAGCTAGCCCTCCTGGGTGCCGAGGTTATCAAGATTGAGCCGCCCAGTGGCGAAGCCTCCCGCGCTTGGCCTCCGCATCAGGATGGCCAAGGCTACTTCTTCACAATGAACAACGCAAACAAGCGCAGCTGCCTGCTTGATCTGCGCAGCGATGCCGACCGTCAGACCTTCGAGTGCCTACTGGAAAAGTCAGACATTCTGATCGAGAATATGAAGCCCGGCTCGCTCAACAAGCTTGGTTTTGGCTGGCAACGGCTTTCGGAGATCAATTCCCGACTTATCTATTGCGGGATATCTGGCTTCGGTCAGGATTCAGCCTATCCCGGCCGCCCAGCCTTCGATACCGTGGTCCAAGCAATGTCAGGGCTGATGGATGTGACCAGGGCGGGCGGTATTCCTTTCAAGCTCGGAATCTCGGCCGCGGACGTCACGGGCGGGATTGCAGGCCTACTGGCCGTGATTTATGGGCTCGAGCAGCGTAGGCAAACCGGGCGCGGCACAATGATCGACCTGTCGATGCAGGATATCGGCGTCTGGCTGACACAAACTCTGTGGGGTACGTCAGCGTCTGATCCGTACGCGGTGTTGCGTTGCGCAGACGGACACGTCGTGGCGGCGTGCCATTCCTCGACGGTGTACAAGATTATCGAACAGAAATCCGTACCGATGCGGGCAGCCGTGATCGCTATGCTGGGCGAAGCCGGCATTGCAGCTGCTTCCGTGCGGACGCTGAACGAGATCGCGGAGGCTGAGGCAGGAAGCGACGCACGCTCGATCCAAACCCACATTGACGACAACGGCAAGTCGTGGCCTCTATTTCGATGCCCATATCGCTTCTCAGTCGAAAAAACTGTTGCTACCGTGGCGATCGGACCTCTCGGGGAGGCAAACGCCTATATCCGCGAAATATGTGGTCAGCTCGCTAGGGTTCAACCGGAGAGTCGTCTAACGTGATGTTGGTTGGTCCGGTCTCGATCGCGCACGGTTCGATCGGTTTGGACCATCCAGAACGCCACCTTCAACGCCGCCATCGCCGATGACGCATTCGGCCGTCAAGTTGATCGCAATGTGGCTGAATTCGGACGAGGCTAACCGGTTTTTCCGCGCTCATTCTAGGTAACAACGCCGCCCGTCGTCGCCGGTTGCCGCGACAAGTAAGGCGAGCACCCGCTCCCGCGCCGAGCGGATGTCGCGCAGCGTCAACCGCGAGCGCAGCATCATCACCTGCCGGGCGAGATCCGCAGTCAGGTCGAACCGCGCCGGCGCATCGTCGTTCAGTCGGGGGAGGCATGCGACCTTGGGAAAACACGCGACCGCGGCGTCGTTGAGCGCAATGGCGTCGCAATGGTAGCGCGCGGCGAAAAGCGAGGCCTCGGCGAAGCGCTCTGTCGGCCCTGCCGTGAACAACGCCGTCTCGCGGCCATCGGCGCCGAAGCGCATGAGCCTGACGCGTCCCGTACGCACTTCGAAGACACCGCGCGTTCGCACGCTGCTCAAATCCAGCCATCCGGCCACGGCTCGCTCGGGTCCACATTCCAAGCTTGAATCATGCCGAAGCCGACGCCTCAACCCATTCTCAAACGGTCTCTAAGGCGCCGATAATCGACAGCCGTATAAACAGCAACCACCGCGCATGCTGACTTGCAAGCGACAGCGAGACGGTATCATCGATCCCAATGGGCCTCCGGAGTGTCCGGCCGATTTTTGCGCGGTGAACTGACGCTCGACACCTTCGACGGCCTCTCCGGTTTCGTGCGCGTTCTCACTTCGGCATGCTTGAACTCCCCGCCCCGCTCAAGTTGTTCAGCGATACGAGCCTTTGCATGCGCCAAAACCGCGTGTCGTAAAGCCGGATCGAGAACCGCTTTGGCAAGAGCCTGTTCGATCGCCGTCATTTGCGATCGCGCAGCTTTGACGACGTCATCACCTCCGTTCTGCTGACGATGGGCCGACCGGAATACATCGGCACGCCGCTCGCCAGCAGTGCGCGAGGGTCGATCGGATGTCGCCGCTCGAAATGGCAGCACGTCGATTGTGATTGCGGATCTGTCAATTGGAGGGTCGGCTCGATTACGTCCGGCCTTCAACCATGCATGCTGATCTCCGCTGCTCCCGAAGTATCCCTCGGCCGCGTGCCTCGGATGGGTCGGCTCTACGCCGCGCTCAGGCGGCATAACCGTCACGTCGATGGGTCTCTTGGCTGAAACGCCCGCCACAAAGACTGTTTCGGACGCTTCAGGTCCGCGTTGTTGGGATTGTGATCGGCTCCGCGCTGGATCGACATCTGACTTCGTCCGGAACAACAGGGCGGCCCGGTCAATGGGATCGGGCTCATAACCACGAACCGCCAATCCGCGCACTGAAGCTTCGAGCCAGGCCGTCCGTCGGAACTCGACCGACCCGCGAACCTGCACTTCCGCCCAGCCTCTATGCTGTGCGATCGACACCATGTCGCGGATGACGCCAGCGTCCTCGAGCCGCGTCGCCAATCGTTCGGCTGAGACTTTAAACGCAAGGTATTCGCCTCTCGGATCGACGTAGACCCTCGCCTCGTCGCCGGCACCCGCTTCGGCGACGTAGTATTTGCGCCGTAGCCGTTCCGGCATACCGCTGTCGGAGCGGCGCTGGTTGGTGCCACCCAGGTCAAACTCGGCTTGAGTAGTCTCTCCTTGGCCTGGCGGCGGACGAGATGCTCCATTCTTTTCGAAACTGTTAGCGTTTGCACCTTTGTCCCGACCTCGCCCGATCGAAAACTCGCCTGGATCGCTCTTGTCATCGGCCACGACGCATCTCCTTCACCGGCTGACCCGTCCCCTTCGCGGGGATGATGGCGGCATCGATCACCTGCGAGCACCAGTCCTTCAATTCATCCTCCGAAAGCCCTTCGAGATCGACGGGCACGTTGCCGAAGTCGAACGTCGCATCGTCAGGGATCAGCGACGGGTCGGCGATTTCCTCATCTGTCATCGGCCGGGTCCGAAATGTCGCCTGCAACTCGGCGACCGCGGACTTGAGCTCGATGATCTCGCTCGCCAGCAGCATGTTCGAGGGGCCGCGATTGGGCGCGATCATCGGAGCGGGTTTCAGCCGTGCGGTAAAAGCGGCATCCTCGTAATAGATGATCTTCTCGCAGATGATCGGCGGCACGCTGGTCGCAAGGATGAACGCTTTTGATGCTGGGATCAGCTTGAGTTCCTGCGGCAGCATAAGCGCGCGGCGCTGGTCCGAGACCGACTCGCTGCGCTTTCCCGATGACAGACCCCAGGGCCGCGAGCGGCTTTTCGCCTGCACGGTGTCGTAGCCGATCCGCTCCGAAAGCTCGTTGGCGACGTCCTGCTCCTTGGGCGCGAACACGACCTCGATCGCATGGTTGGTCATGATCGTCTTGGCGAGATCGGGACCATAGATCGCCCGAAGCTGCGCCGGGCTCTGGATGATGGTGAGCAGGCGAATGCCATAGCCTGCGACAAAGGCGACGGATTTCGCGAGCACGCCGACATGGCCGAGCGCCGGAAACTCGTCGAGCAGCAGTAGGACGCGGCGATTGAGCTTTGGGTTCTGCTCCGGCAGCTCGCGGCTGTTCAGATCGATGACCTGCTGGAAGAACAGGTTCAGCAGCGGCGCCATCCGATCGAGGTTGTCGGGCGTAACACCGAGGTAGATCGACATCGGCCGAGAGCGTAGCTCGCGCAGGTCGAAATCATTCGCCGATGTGGCGGCATCGATGCGCGGATTGAGCCAAAGGCCGAGTCGCGCCGTCGTTGTTTTGCGGACCGAGTTCATCGTGTTTTCGGAAGCCGACAGGAAGTCGTTGAGCGCACCGACGCAGTGGGACGACAGCGGCGCCGTGCTCTTGGCACGCTCCTTCATCGTGGTCAGAAAATGCGCCTTCAGATCGCTCGAGGCGGAAAGCTGTCGCAGGACTTCGCCGATGGTGAGCGGCAGGCCGGGCGTCTCCGCGACATAGCCGCCGATCGCGACGAAGGCCGATCGCGCGGTTTCGAACCAGAACGGGTCGGCCCGGTTTTCAGCCGGGAAGAGCATGACCGCGATGCGCTGGAGATCGTCATAGAGATCGACAGGATCGCGACGGACATAAGCCAACGGGTTGTAGCGGGCGGTGCAGCCTTGCTCGTCGAGGGGATCGAAGAGGAAGACCGCCTGACCGCTCGCCTCCCGGAAGCCTGCCGTGCGGTCAAAGTTCTCCTTCTTGACGTCAAGTGCGACGATGGAGTCCGGCCAGTTCAGCAGGTTCGGGATGACATAGCCAACGCCCTTGCCGGATCGCGTCGGGGCATAGACCATGACGTGCTCAGGCCCGCCGAAGCACAGGAACTTTCCGTCTTTCCGGCCGAGTAGAATTCCCTGCTTTGACCTCAGACCTGCGTTGCGGATGTCGCGCTCGGTGGCGAACCGCGCTTCGCCATGCAGCGGGCGTGGTTTCGTCCGTAGGATCAGGCCCATCAGCCCGAAGGCCGCGATCGTGCCGGCCAGCGTGCCAAAAGTGATCCAGCGATCGAGGCGATCGTTCGTGCCGTAATGCAGCCAAGCGATCGCAAGCTCGTTCCAGTGGAACCCGCCATCATGGCTGCGAAGGCCTAGCAGCAGGACGTTGGAGCCGACGAACAGGAATATGGCGATGCCGGCAAGCGCGAGCGCGATCCGGAGCACCACCCTACGCGCTGGCGAGGCGCTTTCGAACGGGGTCATAGTCGATCTCCGTGATGCGGAAGCGGCCATGCTCGCGTTTCATCTGGATGACGATGTCGACGGTCTGGCGCAGTAGGTTGCGAATGTCGTCGCGGGCCAGATCCCGGCCCTCCGCGCTCTCCTTCACCAGCAGCGTCAGCTGCTCGAAGGCGAGCCGCGCTGTGTCGGCATGCACCGTCGTTATCGAGCCTGAATGCCCGGAGTTCACATTGCGCAGGTAGAAGAAGGCGGTGCCGTCGCGCAGTTCTTGCAGCAGGATTCGGTCGGGCCGCATGCGCAGGCAGGATTCCAGCAGCTCGCGTGGACCTACTTTGGCGAGGCCCTGCCCGTCTTTGGCATAGAGCAGACGGACATGATTGGGCTGCGGCACGACCAGTTCGGCCGTGTCCTCGATCGTGACGAGGCGCTCGGCCGCCGGAATCTGAGCAATCAGACCCTTCGACAGCGTGGTTTTGCCGGAGCCAGTCGCGCCGGAGATGATGATGTTGCGGCGGCTGCGAACAGCCAGCGCCAGGAATTCTCGCCACTGCCCTGCGTCTCGCAGGCGAACCAGCTCGGTCTCGTCATCTGAGAGATCATCGCTGGTCACACGAATGTCGGAGAATAGGTCGCGCTCCTCGAAATCCTCAAGCGTCATCGTGACCGTCGAGGGCTTTCGGATGGTCAGGCTGACGGTTCCTGCCGGTACCGCTGGTGGCACGACGATCTGGCAGCGCTCCTCGCCCGGTAGCGTCGTCGAGACGATCGGATGGTTGGAGGCGATATCCTGTCGGGTGTAGCCGGCAGCAGCGGTCGCCAGATGCATGAGATGGGCGTGACTGAGATCGGCTGACTCATGGCGCTGCCAACCGTCCGGCCCTTCCGTAAACACCTCGCCTGGTCGGTTGACGACGATCTCCGTCAGCTCGGATTGGGACAGGAACCGCGCGAGCGGCGCGAGATAGCGCTCCAGCACAATCCGATTGGCGCGGCGCTCGGAAGCGCTTGGCGTGGTCGGCGCCGCCGGCGCAAGCGTCACGACGGGCTGCGCATCAATCGGCAATGTCGAGAGTGCCGTCATTGCTTCGTGACTCGCGAGCCAGACGCCACACCGGCATCGATGCCAGGTACCGTACGATCCAAAATCCGCGCGCGGCTTTCGATCCGCTTGAGATCGTAGACAGAGGAAAAATCGAGATCGCGGGCGACAAAGATGTTCACGCGCTCGCCCTGGTTCTTGTTCAGTGTCGGGGGTATGTCCATCGAGCGCTCGACGGCGATGCCCGCAGCCGTGTTGGCCGCGCCCGACGTGTTGCGGATCTCGATATCCGCATCGTCGAGCTGCTGGCGGCCGATCGCAGCTGCGTCGCTGACGATCGAGAGCAGCAGAGCTGCACCGAACCTCTCCCAGAAATGCGTATCGATCTCGCCGTCAAAACCGGCGCGGCCGAGCGCGTCGGTCGCGGGCGACGCCAGCGCGACGATGACGCCAGTCGGCGTCTTGGCGCGTGTCCAGAGCACGAACATCCGCTTGGAGCCTTTTCGGACTTGGCCGCGATATTCGCCGACGATCTGCGTGCCTTTCTCCATCAGCACGACATGGCCCGAATCCGACAGCACATCGCGCAGCACGACACACGAGACGAAGCCCGGCACATCCGACGACATCGCCGTCTCGAGCACGCAAGGGATCGCAGTCCCTTGCGTCACCAGGAGATTGCGGTTCGGCAGGCGCGAGGCGCGGACGCCCTCGATTGCCGTGGCCTTGAGCTTGTCGGCCAACTCGTTGCGTGGCTCGGCCGAACCAGTGAGCAGGGGTGAACCCGGGAGGGAGGCCCCCTGCCCTGCTCCTTCTCCCGACGACCCGCGCCCTGGCCGATTGAAGGCGAGCACCGGCGCACGCCGCGCGCTCTCCATCAATTTGTCGGTCTGCGGCGGAGCAGCGGCAGGTGCGAGTTGAGGCGGCAGGACCGGTAGCGCGGTCTGCTGGACAGGAGCCGGCACCGGAGGTTCGCGCGCTGGTTCGAACGCAGTGGTCTGGCGGATGATCGGCTTTGCGCCGCCCTGTTCGACGGGTCTTTCCGATTTCCAGGTGCTCCAGATCACCAGAACGGAAAACGCGATCAGCGCGGCAGCGCCAATGCCGCGTTTGGCGAGCGCTCGGCCCGAGCCCTCGACTGGTCCGGAGACCGGCGTGATGCCGCGTTCGCCCTCGACGCCGGATGATGCTGTTTGATCAGTCATGACATGCTCCTCAGCGTCGCCGCGCGGGCGCCGGCTGCTTTTGCGTGCGGGCAACGCTGGGGCTCGTCGTGCCGGTGCCCGGGTTCACGCCGACGGCGTCAAACGCCTCGTTGAAGATGCACAGCACCTCATTGCCGCGTCGCAGCCGGAATTCGCGCGCCGTGGCATGCACCACGACAACCTCGCCGCGAACGTCCTTGGGCACGAGGCTTTCCGCGCCGTCCGAGCCGACCATGTAGATTGCCGGCACCTCGCGATTGCCCGCGAAGCGGAAGCTCGTGACTTTTCCGTCGTCGAAGACGCCATCGGGTTCGAGATCGGCCGGCCC
>JAIETL010000041.1 GCA_019745195.1 Beijerinckiaceae bacterium | reverse complement strand
TACATGCGCAACAACAATCTCGATCTCGGCATCGCCTCGATCATCGTCGCCATGCCGCTGATCCTGCCGATGGTCTATTTCATGGTGAAGCGCCTCTCCAAGGGAGCCGAGGCATGAGGAAGGTCATCGACGAGGGCAAGCTCATCCTCATCGCCATCCCCGTCCTGCTCTGGACGCTGATGCCGATCTACCATCTCTTCGTGCTGTCGATCTCGAACCAGGAATCGATGCTCGCCGGCACGCTCTGGCCCGCGAAGCCGACGCTGCAGAACTTCCAGATCGTCTTCAGCCAGCAGCACTACTACCTGTCGAACTTCTGGCGGCAGATGTTCAACAGCTTCTTCATCGCGGTCACGACCGGGTTGCTGACGCTGTTCGTCGCGACCTTCGCGGCCTTCGCGATCTCCCGCCTCAAGGTCGCAGGCGGTCGCACTATCATGAACCTCGCGCTGGCGACCTATCTGATCCCCGCCGCCTTCCTCGCCATCCCGATGTACAAGGCGATGGGCAATTATGGGCTGCTGAACACGCAGACGGCGCTGATCCTGGCCATGGTCGCGCTCGCCTCGCCCTATGCGATCTGGGTGCTGAAGCAGGCCTCCGACAAGCTGCCCAAGGAACTCGACGAGGCGGCGATCATGGATGGCGCGACTTCGCTGCAGCTCTTCCGGCTGGTCTATCTGCCGCTGATGAAGCCCTCCATGGTGGTCATCGGCATCTATGCGCTGCTGCTGGCCTGGAACGAGTATCTCTACGCCTTCCTGCTGCTCTCCAGCGAACGCGCCGTGCCGCTCGCGGTGGGGCTCGGGCTCTTCCTCTCGGCCGACGACGCGCCCTGGAACCTGCTGATGGCGGCCGGCCTGCTCTACGCCATCCCGCCCGCCGTGATCTATTACGGCTTTCGCAAGAACATGGTCGGGGGGCTGACGGCCGGCGCGGTGAAGAGCTGAGATTGGCGTCAGCCGCGCTTCCTATGCGCTTCGTAATAGCCTTTGAGGACGCTGTTCATGCGCGTCAGATGGCCAGGCCCCTGCGACTTGAACCAGTCGAGCACCTCATTATCGATGCGCAGGTGGATCGAAGCCTTGTGCGAGGGATAGACCACCTTGGCCCGCGCCCAGAAATCTGGATCGAAAGCATCGTCCACTGGTGGCGATGCGGCTGTTTCGTCCAGGCCCTCGTCGCGCATTCGCTTCAGGTCCTCAACGGTGTAACGATTGGAAGTAGGCGTCGTGTTCACGTGGGTTGGCCTTCTGTGCGCTGATGATTCGGATCAGATCGTCCTCGCGCGTATAGACGACCTTCAGGACGGTGCCTCGCGAGAGGCCGTAACCGATCCAGCGGTCCTCGCCATAGTCGAAACGGTCATCGAGCCCCTCGACGATCGGACCCTCGAAAATCTCGGCTGCCCTGATAAAGTCCAAGCGGTGCTTTTGGATATTGGATCGCCGTTTGTCGGGATCCCAATCGAATAAGAGCTGCTTCATTCAATGGTTCCGACGCTAAGTCTGTGTACACGATTTGTGTCGCCGTTTCAAATCCGGCATTCCGCCGCAACCTGTGCGCCTAGTGAGGGCCGTTTATGACTGCTTCCAAACTCGATCAGCTCCGCGAGATGACCGTTGTCGTCGCCGACACCGGCGACATCGAGGCGGTGCGCCGGCTCAAGCCGGTCGATTGCACCACGAACCCGACGCTGATCCTGAAGGCCGTCGAGACCCCGGCCTACGCCCATCTCGTCGATGAGGCGATCGACTGGGGCAAGCGCGAGGGCGGCGCCAGTGAGGCTGCCGTGCATGCGGTCTGCGATCGGCTCGCTGTCGCCTTCGGCGCCGAACTGACGAAGATCGTGCCGGGCCGCGTCTCGACCGAGGTCGACGCCGACCTCTCCTTCGACACGCAGGCGACGATCGACAAGGCCCGCGCCATTATCGCCGCCTACAAGGCGCGCGGCATCGACAAGGACCGCATCCTGATCAAGATCGCCTCGACCTGGGAAGGCATCCAGGCGGCGAAAGTGCTGCAGGCCGAGGGCATCGACTGCAATCTCACGCTGCTCTTCGCCCTGCCGCAGGCGGTCGCCTGCGCCGATGCGAAGGCCTTCCTGATCTCGCCCTTCGTCGGCCGCATCCTCGACTGGCACGTCAAGGCCGGTGGAGGGCCCTACACGACCGAGACCGACCCCGGTGTCGTCTCGGTGAAAAGCATCTATGCCTATTACAAGACCCATGGCATCGCGACCGTGGTGATGGGCGCGTCCTTCCGCAACACGGGTGAGATCGAGGCGCTGGCCGGCTGCGACCGGCTGACGATCGGGCCAGGCCTGCTCGACGAACTGGCCGCCGCGACGGGCGATCTGCCGCGCCGGCTCGCCCCCGACGCCCCCGGCGAGGCCCCGGCCAAGATGACGCTGGACGAAAAGGCCTTCCGCTTCGCCATGAACGAGGACGCCATGGCCAGCGACAAGCTTTCGGAGGGCATTCGCGGCTTCGTCAAGGATCTGCGGGGCTTGCGTAAGCTGGTCGCGGCGCGGCTGGCCTGAACGACGATGCCGCAGCAACGAATCGCCGTCGTCACGGGCGGAGGCAAAGGGATCGGCGATGCCGTTGCCGGTAGGCTCGCGCAGGACGGGCTGACGCCGATCGTCTGGGATCTCGCCGCCGGCGCGTCGCCGCACGGATTCGTCGCCTGCGATGTCGCGGACGAAGCTGCGGTCGAGGCCGCGACGGCCGAGACGGAGGCGCGTCACGGACCGATCGCGGTGCTGGTCAACAATGCGGGCTTCACCGGCCCTTCAACGACGATCGCGGAGACGCCTCTGGCCCAATGGCAGCGCGTCCAGGCGGTGAACCTCGCCGGCACGTTCCTGTGCTCGCGCGCTGTCGCAGCGGTCATGACGGCGCGCGGCTATGGCCGCATCGTCAACATCGCTTCTCTCGCCGGCAAGGAGGGCACGCCGACGCTGGGCGCCTACAGCGCCGCCAAGGCCGGCGTCATCGCCCTGACCAAGGCTCATGGCAAGGAGTTGGCGGGCACGGGCGTGCTGGTCAACGCCGTCGCGCCGGCCGCGATCGAGACCGAATTGCTCATGCAGATGAGCGAGCAGACCGTCGCGACCATGATCTCCAAGAGCCCGCTCGGCCGGCTCGGCTCAGTGGATGAGCTCGCGGAGCTTGTCGCGTGGCTTTCAAGCGAGCGCTGCAGCTTCTCGACGGGAGCGGTGTTCGATCTGTCGGGCGGCCGCGCGACCTATTGAGGCGCGGCCGGGCGGTTTAGTTGGGTTTCGTATCCGTGAGCGACACGGTCGCTATCGCAGGCGCGTCGTAGCGGAAGAAGCTGCGCCCGCCGGCCGCGGCCTGCTGGAGCTGCTGCTGCCATGCGCCCGGGCCAGCTTTCTTCGCACTTGGCTTTCCGCTACCCAGCGCCGCGAAGTCGCTGCGGCGCAGCGCATCGCTGTCGCGGCCCTGATAGACCAGCACGCCACGATTGGTGACGACGATGTCGCCGCGCCTGAGCGTCGGATCGGCCAGATACCAGTTCGGGTCGGTCGCCGGATCGAGCTGGACCACCGGCGGAGGCGGTTTGCTCGACGTCTCGGAAAACTTCGGCGCCTTGCGTCGCGGCTGGACAGTCATCTCCAGCGGGTTGCTGTAGACCTGCTGCTGCGGCGCGGCCGGCCTGCCGAAGAACGCCCTGGCGAAATCGTCGAAAATGTTGGCAGCCTGCGCCTGCGGCGCTGCCGCCAGCATGGCAGCGCCTGCAACGCCCATCGCAATAAACCTGACCCGCATCATCGCCGTCGCTCTCCTGATCGCCTCTTCAAACGATCAGGACGGGCAAAAGTTCAATGCGAATCCGCCGTTGTCGTTAAGCGGACGCTAGCGGCCGATCCGTCAGCCGAGACGCAGCGGATACGGCCCCTCAGGCCTTTGCCGCGAACGCCTCCTCACGGATGGTGGAGAGCGTCTTGGCCGGAGTGATCACCTCGGGGTCGAGCAGGCAATGGATGATCGCCGGTTTCCCGCTGGCCACCGCGCGCTCGAAGGCCGGACCAAACTCGGCCGTCGTCTCGACACGCTCGCCATGGCCGCCGAAGGCGCGGGCATAGGCGGCGAAATCGGGGTTCTTCAGCTCGGTCGCCGAAACGCGGCCGGGATAGTGCTTCTCCTGATGCATCCGGATGGTGCCGTACATGCCGTTGTCGATGACGACGACGACGACGCCGAGGTCGTACTGGACAGCGGTCGCGAAATCCTGCCCGTTCATCAGGAAGCAGCCATCGCCGGCAAACGCCACCACGGTGCGCTCCGGATAGAGCCGCTTCGCGCCGATCGCGGCCGGCACGCCATAACCCATCGAGCCCGATGTCGGCGCAAGCTGCGTCGCGAAACTCGTGAAGCGGTGGAAGCGATGCACCCAGGTGGCGTAGTTGCCCGCGCCGTTGCAGATGATCGCATCGACCGGGAGATACCGTCTGAGCCAGGTCACCGCCTCGCCGGGATGGAATGTGCCCTGCACTGGCGCGGGCTGCTCGCTCCAGCCGAGATAGGCCTCATGGGCTTCGGCGGCCGCGCCGGCCCAGGCGATCTCCTGCGGCGGATGCACGGTTTCCAGAGCGGCGCAGAACGCCGTCGGCGAGGCGTTGATGGCGAGCGCCGGCCGGTAGACGCGGCCGAGTTCCTCCGCATCGGGATGGACATGGACCAGCGGCCGGCCCGGCTCGGGGATGCCGAACAGGGTGTAGGACTGGCTCGGCATTTCGGAGAGCCTGCCGCCGACGAGGATGACGAGGTCGCTGTCCTGGATGCGTTTCAGCAGCTTCGGGTTCGGCCCGATGCCGAGATCGCCAGCGAAATTGGGATGATCCGCCGGAAACAGCATCTGCCGGCGGAACGAGACCGCGACCGGCAGGTCGAAGCGCTCGGCGAAACGCTGGAAGCGCCCGATCGCCTGCGCATCCCAACGCGAGCCGCCGAGGATGGCGACGGGAGATTTCGCCGCCCAGAGCCGCCTCTGCAGGTCGATCGTCTGCAGCAGCGACGGGTGCGTTTCGGTGACCTGATAGGGCTGAGCGTCCGGCACATCGGCGAGGTCGGTCAGCACGTCCTCGGGCAGCGCGATCACCACCGGGCCGGGCCGGCCGGAGGTTGCGACATGGAAGGCGCGGCTGATGATCTCGGGGATGCGGGCCGCGTCGTCGATCTCGGTCGTCCATTTCGTCATCGTGCCGAAGACGGCGCGGTAGTCGAGTTCCTGAAAGGCCTCGCGCTCGCGCATGCCGCGCTCGACCTGCCCGACGAACAGGATCAGCGGCGTCGAATCCTGATCGGCGATATGGATGCCGGGCGAGGCGTTGGTCGCGCCTGGCCCGCGCGTGACAAAGCAGATGCCGGGCCTGCCTGTCAGCTTGCCGGCGGCCTCGGCCATCATGCAGGCGCCGCCCTCGGCCCGGCAGATCGTGACCTTGAGCGAGGCGTCATGCAGCGCGTCGAGCACGGCGAGATAGCTCTCGCCGGGCACGCAGAAGGCGTCGGTCGCGCCATGGATCAGAAGCTGGTCGACGAGGATCTGCCCGCCGGTGCGTGGTTGTGTCGTCATTGACCCTGTCCGTACAACTTAGCTAAGTTGGTCATATTGAAGAGGAGGCGATGATGACCCGTGTCACCGTTCATGAGGCGAAAACGCATCTCTCGCGCCTGCTCGAAGAGGTCGAGAAGGGCGGCGAGGTCGTGATCTCGCGCCGCGACAAGCCGATCGCGCGGCTGGTGGCGATCGAGACCAAGCGGCCGGAGCGTGTGCCCGGGCGGATGCAGGGCATGATAAACGTCGGTGACGAAATCTTTGACCCGCTGCCCGAGGATGAACTGCGACTCTGGGAAGGGAGAGATGATTGGGACTTCTTCTCGACTCCGCCACGCTGATCTGGTGGGTTTACGACACTCGCCGGTTGTCTGCGACTGCGCTTAACGCCGTCAGGAAGGCTGATCGTGTCGTCGTGAGCTCTGTCACGGCGATGGAGCTTGCGACCAAACTGCGTATCGGAAAGCTGCCGCAGGTCCAGCCATTTGTCGCTGACTTCGCACAGCATTGCGCAGCCGACGGCTTTGAGCTGTTGGCCTTCCGCCATGAGCACGCGCTTCGCGGTGGCCTTGTCCCAGGCGAACATCGAGACCCGTTCGATCGAATGCTCGCAGGCCAAGCGCTGGTGGAAGGCCTGACACTGATCTCTCCCGACACCGCCTTCGATGCTCTCGGCGCGCGCCGCCTCTGGTAAGCGGCTCACCGCCCGCCTCCCCAGGCCGGATCGTTCAAAATCTCGTCGGCGTGCTCGCCGAGCCGCGGGCTCGGGCGCTGCGTAACCTGCCGCACGCCATCGATGACGATCGGCGAGGCTACCGTTGGGATCGAGCCTCCCTTCGCGTCCGCGCTCGGCAGATCGACCCTGACCCCACGCGCCACGATCTGCGGATCGGCGAAAACCTCGTCGACCGCGTTGATCGGCCCCGCCGGTACGCCCACGGCCTCCAGCGCCGCCAGCAGATCGGCCTTCGCGAAGCGCTGCGTCAGCCCATGCAGATGCGCGGTCAGTGCGACGCGGTTGGCGATGCGGGCGCGGTTCTCGGCATAGTCGGCATGGCCGGCAAGCGTCGGCTCGCCCAGCACCTCGCAGAGCTTGCGCCACTGCCCGTCATTGCCGGTGGCGATGATGATGTGCCCGTCGGCGACCGGAAACACATCATAGGGCACGATGTTGGGATGCGCGTTACCGAGCCGCGCCGGCGGTTTGCCCGAAACCAGATAGTTCATCGCCTGGTTGCCGAGCACCGCGACCTGCGCGTCGAGCAGCGCCATGTCGAGGCTCGCGCCCTCGCCGGTGGCGTCGCGCCGGCGCAGCGCCGAGAGGATGCCGACCGAGGCGTACAAGCCCGTATAGATGTCGGCCACCGCATAGCCGGCCTTCATCGGCGCGCCCTCGGGCTCGCCGGTGACCGACATCGGCCCGCCCATGCCCTGCACGAGAAAATCATAGCCCGCGCGTGGGGCATAGGGGCCGGTCTGGCCAAAACCCGTTACCGAACAATAGATCAGCCGAGGGTAGGCGGCGCGCAGCGAGGCCGAGTCGAGCCCGTATTTCTGCAAGCCCCCGACCTTGAAGTTCTCGACCACGACATCGGCGTGCGCGGCGAGCCTGCGCACCAGCGCCTGGCCTTCCGCCGTGCGGAAATCGGCCGTGATCGAGCGCTTGCCGCGGTTGGCCGAGTGGAAATAGGCGGCCGAGAGATGCTCTTCGCCCACGCTCTCGACGAAGGGTGGCCCCCATTGTCGTGTGTCGTCGCCCTCGGGCGCCTCGACCTTGACGACGTCGGCCCCGAGATCGGCCAGCAACTGGCCGATCCACGGCCCGGCGAGGATGCGCGCGAGTTCGAGGACGCGCAGGCCGGCGAGGGGAGCGGGCGAAGGACTATCCATTTCGGTCATTCATCCCCATCGTCGGAAGCGTCTATCAACAGCGCTGCCAACGCAGTGAAGACGACGATCTGCGCCGCGTAGATCGTCAGCGAATGCCGGCCGCAGAACCGCAGCAAGGTTGCGACCGGGGCGGGCAGGGGCCATTCGAGCGTCGCGCGCCGGAAGCCGAACAGGAGCAGCGAGACGCCGGCGACGATTGCCACCAGGGCGACGATTTCCATGCCCTCGAACCCGTAATCCTGCGTCTCGACCAGAATGAACAGCAGCCCGGCTGCCAGCGCCAGCGCGATGCGCAAGGTCAGCGTCCCGCGATCCGGAGCATCCAGCCAGCGTCGGTGCGCCAGCCCGACCAGCGCGAGCAGCCAGCCCTCCGTGCCGTATTCGACGATCTGGTTGGCATAGGGCGAGAGCAGCGCCAGCACGCCGACGAGCAGCATGATCCGCGAGCCTTGCGGCCAGACATGCCGCTCGATCGCCGGCAAGGCGAGCCGGATCGCGGCGAAGTTCAGGAGGATGCTGAGCTGCGCGCCCGCGAACGAGCCCTCGCGCCAGAGGTCGAGCAGGCTCAGGAGCACGCCGAGCCCGATCCAACTCCATGGCGTTGCGCGCGAGCGGGCAAAGCCGATCAGAAAGAACCAGACCGGCAGCGAGGCCCGGCCGACGACCCGCCACCAGATCTCGTCGGGCGCGAAGTAATGCCCCCAATGATCGACGAAGACGAAGACGAGCGCGGCGGCCTTGAGCAGGTCGGTCGTGGTGACCGTCTGTGTGGCGGCGTGCCCGTCCAGCGTCTCGATGCGAGCGGTCATGGCTCGTTCGTTGCTCGCGCCGGTCGCCACATGCGCTCAGAAGAACGCCTGCAGGCCCGTCACCGCCCGGCCCAGGATCAGCGCATGCACGTCGTGCGTGCCCTCATAGGTGTTGACCGTCTCGAGGTTCGCGGCGTGGCGCATGACGTGGTATTCGATCGAGATGCCGTTTCCGCCGTGCATGTCGCGGGCCACGCGGGCGATGTCGAGCGCCTTGCCGCAATTGTTGCGCTTGACGAGCGAGATCATCTCCGGGGCCATTTGGCCGGAGTCCATCAGCCGCCCGACCCGCAGCGAGCCCTGCAGGCCCAGCGTGATCTCGGTCAGCATGTCGGCGTATTTCTTCTGGAAGAGCTGGGTCTGGGCCAGCGGCTTGTTGAACTGTTTGCGGTCGAGCCCATAGGTCCGAGCGCGGTGAAAGCAGTCCTCGGCCGCGCCCATCACGCCCCAGGAGATGCCGTAGCGCGCCCGGTTGAGGCAGCCGAACGGGCCTTTCAGCCCCGAGACGTTGGGCAGCAGGTTTTCTTCGGGCACGATCACGCCGTCCATGACGATCTCGCCGGTGATCGAGGCGCGGAGCGAGAGCTTGCCACCAATCTTGGGGGCCGAGAGCCCCTTCATGCCCTTCTCCAGGATGAAGCCCCGGATGGCGTTGTCATGTGCCGCCGACTTCGCCCAGACGACGAAGACGTCGGCGATCGGCGAGTTCGAGATCCACATCTTCGAGCCGGTGAGGCGATAGCCGTCGGCCACCTTCTCGGCACGCGTCTTCATGCCGGCGGGGTCGGAGCCGGCGTCCGGCTCCGTCAGGCCGAAGCAGCCGACCCATTCGCCCGAGCCGAGTTTTGGCAGGTACTTCTTGCGCTGCGTCTCGTCGCCATAGGCGTAGATCGGATACATCACCAGCGAGGACTGCACGCTCATCATCGAACGATAGCCGGAATCGACCCGCTCGACCTCGCGCGCCACGAGCCCGTAGGAGACGTAGTTCGCCCCCGCGCAGCCATACTCCTCCGGCACGGTGACGCCGAGCAGTCCGAGTTGCCCCATCTCGTTGAAGATCGCGCGGTCGGTCTTCTCCTCGAGATAGGCCTCGGACACACGCGGCTGCAGCTTCTCCTGCGCATAGTCGCGCGCGGTGTCGCGGATCAGGCGCTCATCCTCGGACAACTGCTCGTCGAGCAGGAAGGCGTCGTCCCAGGCGAACTCGGCCAGCTTGTGGCTGGTGCTGTGGCTGCGGGCGGCTTCGGCCATGGCTGAACTCCTGACATCAAATTCCGTCGTCATCCCGGGCGACCGCAGGGAGACCCGGGACCCATTCCCGAACGGTTCAGGCATGGGTCCCGGCTCTCCGCTTCGCTTCGGCCGGGATGACACGGCCAAATGCTGCGGCGATGAACTAGACTATAGCGGTCTACGCATCGACATCGAAGCTGACGCCCTGCGCCAGCGGCAATGTCGTGCCGTAATTGAGCGTATTCGTGGCCCGGCGCATATAGGCCTTCCAGGCGTCGGAGCCGGCCTCGCGGCCGCCGCCGGTTTCCTTCTCGCCGCCGAACGCCCCGCCGATCTCTGCGCCGGACGGACCGATATTGACGTTGGCGATGCCGCAATCGGAGCCCTCCGCCGAGATGAAGGCCTCGGCCTCGCGCATGTCGAGCGTAAAGATCGAGGAGGACAGGCCGGCCCCGACCGCGTTCTGGATCGCGATCGCCTCGGCCAATGTCTTGTACCTCATCACATAGAGGATCGGCGCGAAGGTCTCGCGCTCGACCGGGCCGCATTGCGACGGCATCTCGACGATCGCCGGGCGGACATAGAAGCCGCCCGCGCCGACATCGACGCGCTCGCCGCCATGGACCGTGCCGCCCGCCGCCTTCGCCTCCGACAGCGCCTTCTGCATGCCCTGCCAGGCCGCCTCGTCGATCAGCGGGCCGACCAGCACGCCGGCCTCGCGCGGATCGCCGATCGTCACCGATCCGTAGACCTTGATCAGCTTGGGGATCAGCGCGTCGTAAACGCTCTCGTGAACGATCAGGCGGCGCAAAGTGGTGCAGCGCTGGCCGGCGGTGCCCATCGCCGCGAAGGCGATGCCGCGCAGGGCCAGGTCGAGATCGGCGCTAGCGGCGACGATGGCGGCGTTGTTGCCGCCGAGTTCGAGGATGGCGCGGGCGAAGCGGCTGGCGAGTTTTTGACCCACCTCCTTGCCCATCTTGGTTGAGCCCGTCGCCGAGATGACCGGCACGCGGTGATCGGAGACGAGAGTGTCGCCGATCTCGCGGCCGCCGATCAGGATTTCCGAAAGCCCGGCCGGAGCGTCCGGCCCGAAGCGCTTCATCGTCTTCTCGACGATGGCCTGTACGGCGACCCCGGTCAGTGGCGTCTTCTCGGACGGCTTCCAGACGACGCTGTCGCCGCAGATGAAGGCGAGCGCTGCGTTCCACGACCAGACCGCGACCGGGAAGTTGAAGGCCGAGATCACGCCGCAGACGCCCAGCGGATGCCAGGTCTCCATCATGCGGTGGTTTGGACGCTCGGTCGCGATCGTCAGCCCGTAGAGCTGGCGCGACAGCCCGACCGCGAAATCGCAGATGTCGATCATCTCCTGGACCTCGCCGAGGCCCTCGGAGGTCACCTTGCCGGCCTCCATCGTGACCAGCAGCCCGAGGTCGGCCTTGGCGGCGCGCAGTTCCTCGCCGAGCAGGCGCACGAACTCCCCCCGGCGCGGCGCGGGCACCTTGCGCCAGGCGAGGAAGGCGCTCTGTGCGCGGCCGATCGCGGCGGCGGCTTCGGCCGGGCTGGTCTCGCGCAATGTCGCGACGGCCTCGCCGGTAATGGGCGACTTCGCGACGAGGCCAGCGGCTGCGAAGGCCGCGTCGGTGACGCCGAGGCGCTTCAACAGCGCGAGCGCATCCTTGGGGAGGGGAGAGGTCATGCGATCAGGCTTTCGTCATTGGCGGAGAAGGCTAGCCAACCCCACCCCGTCATCCCGGACAAGCGGCGAAGCCGCGCTGCTCCGGGATCCATCGTAGGGCGAAGACAGTGCCTTACGATGGATCCCGGAGCTCCGCTTCGCTGCGTCCGGGATGACGGCGTTGCTGGAAACTCTCCGAATTCAGCCCGCACAATGCCCTCTTCCACGCTACTCCGGCAACCGATATGTTCTCACGACTTGATGAGCATAGATCATGATCGGTGAATGGGCTTCAAGCCGCCTCAGCGTTCCGTCCTTGTCGGCGCTCGCCGCCTTCGAGGCGGCGGCGCGCCATGGCAGTTTCACCCGCGCCGCCGAGGAACTGAACCTGACGCAAGGCGCGGTCAGCCGCCAGGTCGCCCATCTTGAGCAGGTGCTCGGCGTCGCACTGTTCGAGCGCGTTCGCCAGCGCGTCAGCCTGACGCCGGCGGGCGGGGCCTATGCAGCGGACATCCGCGACGGTCTTTCGCGCATTGCAGCCGCCACCGTCTCGACCATGGCCTTTCGCGGGGCTGCCGGCGTGCTGCATCTCGCCATCCTGCCGACCTTCGGCACGCGCTGGCTGATCCCGCGTCTGCCGCGCTTCACCGAGGCGCATCCCGGCATCACCATCAACTTCGCCACCAAGCTCGTGCCATTCGATTTCGCACGCGAGCCGCTCGATGCGGCGATCCATTTCGGCGATCCGGTCTGGCCCGGTGCGAAACTGCACCGGCTGATGGGCGAGGAAATCGTGCCGGTCGCCGCGCCCGCCCTCGTCGCCCGCCTCGGGCTCGCCGCACCGGCCGACATGCTGCGCGCGCCCTTGCTGCAGCAATCGACGCGCCCGCGCGCCTGGGCGAACTGGCTGGAGCAGCAGGGTCTGCCGCCGAGCCGCGCTTTGATGGGGCCGCGCTTCGAACAGTTCGCCATGGTTTCGCAGGCGGCCGTCGCGGGTCTGGGCTTGGCGATCGTGCCGCGCTTCCTCGTCGAGGAGGAGTTGCGGGCAGGCTCGCTGGTCATCCCCTTCGATCTGCCGGTGACCGGCTCGGAAGCCTATTACCTGGTCTATCCGGATGCGCGGGAGCATGTGCCCGCGGTGATCGCTTTCCGCGACTGGCTGCTGCGCGAGTGCGTCGCGTGACGCTCTGCCTTCTTCGCGATCGCAGCGAAGCAATCCATGGGCGTAGAGCGATACGCTGGATTGCTTCGCTGCGCTCGCAATGACGGGTATGGCATCTCGACAAGGTCATGAACCTCGTTCATTCATGCGCTGAACTCACCAATCCGGTTTTGCCGCCATGTCTGTCTCGGAAACTGCCGATGTCGTGATCTGCGGCGGCGCGGCCATCGGCTCCTCGGTCGCCTTCCACCTTGCGGCCGACCCCGACTTCACCGGCAAGATCGTGGTGATCGAGAAGGACCCGACCTATCGGCAGGCGGCTTCGGCGCTTTCTGCGGCCTCGATCCGGCAGCAATTCTCCAGCCCGGTGAATATTCGCGTCTCGCTCCATGGGATCGATTTTTTGCGCAACATAGGTCGGCATCTCGCAGTCGATGGCGAGGCTCCCTCGATCGATCTGCATGAGGGCGGCTATCTCTATCTCGCCGGCCCGGAGGGCGCGCCGATCCTCGCCACGAACCAGCAGATGCAGATACGCGAGGGTGCCGATGTTGCGCTTTATGCTGCAGAATTGCTGCGCAGCAAATTTAGCTGGCTCAATGTCGATGACCTCGCCTGCGGCACGTTTGGGGTCAGCGGCGAGGGCTGGTTCGACGGCTGGGCGCTGCTGCAGGCTTACAGGAAAAAGGCCCGCTCGCTTGGCGTCGTGTACCGCCAGGGCGAGGTCGCGCGATATGTCCTGGAAGGTGGGCGCGTGACAGCAGTGGAACTGACGGACGGCAGCCGCGTAGCCTGCGGAGCGGCCGTCAACGCCACGGGCACCCATGGCGCGAGGCTTGCCGCAACCGCCGGCATCGCGATCCCCGTCAGATCGATGAAGCGCAACGTCTTCACCTGGACCTGCAAGGGCGATGTCGGAAACTGTCCGCTGCTGATCGACACCAGCGGCGTCTGGTGCCGGCCGGAAGGCGCGCGCGGCGGCGACGGACAGATGTTTATCGGCGGCGCGTCGCCCCCGCCCGAGAAAGACCGCGAATGGATCGAGACCGACGCGGATGTCGAGGATGTCGACTGGTCCTTCTTCGAGGAGACAGTCTGGCCGGCGCTGGCGCACCGCATTCCGGCCTTCGAGGAAATCAGGCCGGGCCGGGGCTGGACCGGCCCCTACGACATGAACGAACTCGATCACAACGCCATCCTCGGCCCTGCCGTCGGCCTGCAGAACCTCTACCTCGCCAACGGCTTTTCCGGCCACGGGCTGCAGCAGTCGCCGGCGGTCGGGCGCGGTCTCGCCGAGCACATCGCGCATGGCCGCTATCACAGTCTGGATCTTGCCGATCTCGGCCACGCGCGCATCGTCGAAGGCAGGCCGCTGCGCGAGGCCAACGTGATCTGACGAGGTCGCCCAGACCTTCTGCCCTCATCCTGAGGAGCGCCGCAGGCGCGTCTCGAAGGATGCTTCAGATGTCTCCGGAGCGAGCTCGATCATCCTTCAAGACGCGCTCCTGCGGAGCGCTCCTCAGGATGAGGGTTCTGGTTGCATTGATGAGGTCAGGACTGTGATCGACAAAACCTTCGTCGCGACCATGGCGCGCTACAATGCCTGGCAGAACGGCAGCCTGATCGCGGCGGCCTCAGGCCTCGACGATGCCGCCCGGCGTGCCGCGCGCGGCGCGTATTTCGGCTCGATCCTTGGCACCTTCAATCATCTGCTCTGGGCCGACGAGATGTGGCTGAGCCGCTTCACCGGCTCGGCAAGGCCCGGCCGCGGCATCAAGGACTCGCCCCGTCTGGTCGAGGATTGGGACGGGTTCGTCGCGCGCCGCAAGTCGGTTGACGCCACGATTACCGAGTGGGCCGGCAGCCTCGGCCAGGACTGGCTCGACGGCGAACTGACCTGGTTTTCCGGCGCGACGCAGCGCGAGATGCGCCGCTCTTGCGCGCTGCTGGTCGTGCATCTCTTCAACCACCAGACCCATCATCGCGGCCAGATCCACGCCATGCTGACGGCGGCCGGCGCGCGTCCAGACGACACCGACCTGATGCTGCTGGGCGAGCCGGACTTTGAGGTCACGCAGAAGTGACGTGCCATTGATGGCGTGATCGCGGAAGGCAAGGTGTTCCGTCGAGGCGCACACGCCTCGCGCGGCAGCCTTGGATTGCGCCTGCATGCCCGAAACGAAGCCTGTCACCGGCGCTGATCTGATCGCCCGCCGCCTTGCAGGCGCGGGCATCCGGCATGCCTTCGGCATTCCGGGCGGCGAGGTTCTGGCGCTGGTCGAGGCGTTCGAGTCTGCCGGCATCGCGCCGATCCTGGCCAAGCACGAGAACGCCGCGGGCTTCATGGCCGAGGGCGCATGGCACGCGACGGGCGCGCCCGGCCTGCTCTACGCCACGCTCGGCCCCGGCGTCGCCAACGCCGTCAACGTCGTCGCCAATGCGCAGCAGGACCGGGTGCCGCTGGTCTTCGTCACAGGCTGCGTCGATGCGGCCGAGGCCGAGAGCTACACCCATCAGGTCTTCGACCATCAGGCTCTGCTGCGACCGATCGTCAAGGCGAGTTTCCGCGCCACCGCGCAGACCTGCGAGGCGGTCGTGGACAAGGCGCTTAGCGTCGCATTGTCTGGCCGTCCCGGCCCCGTCCATATCGACGTGCCCATCGGCGTGGCGGAAGGGCCGGCGCAGGCGAGCCGCCAGCGCGCGCCAGCCCTGCCGCTGCCGGCCGCCCCGGCCGAGGGGCCGGCGCTCGACGCGGCCCGCGCGGCGCTGGCGCAGGCAAGGCGGCCGCTGATCATCGCCGGGCTCGACATCGTCAATCAGGGCGCGGCGCAGGCGCTGACGGACTTCGCCCGCAGGCGCGGCATCCCGGTCGTCTCCAGCTACAAGGCCAAGGGCGCGCTGCCCGAGAGCGATCCGCTCGCACTCGCTGGCGCGGGGCTTTCGCCCAAGGCCGACCGGCATCTGCTGCCGCTGATCCAGGCCGCCGATCTCGTCCTTCTCGCCGGCTATGATCCCATCGAGATGCGGATCAACTGGCGCAACCCCTTCGCTGACGAAACCGTCGTCATCGATCTCGTCGCCGAGGCGATGCAGCATGGCATGCATCGCAGCGACCATCTCATCGTTGGAGACGTCGCAGCCGGCCTCGCCGCTCTCGACGCCGCGCCCGTGGCGTCAGGCCTTTGGCCGGGCGGCGAACCGGGCCGCACCCGCGCCGCCCTGCGCGAGGCCTTCGCCAGCGACGGCTGGGGGCCGGACCTCGTCTTCGAGACGGCGCGCGCGGCCGCGCCGCCTGAGACCGTGATCACGATCGATTCCGGCGCGCACCGCATCCTGCTCTCGCAGATCTGGCGCACGGACATTCCACGCGCGATCCTGCAATCCACGGGCCTCTGCACCATGGGCTGCGCCGTGCCGCTGGCGCTGGGCTACAAGCTCGCCGCGCCGGCCGCGCCGGTGATCGCCTTCGTCGGCGATGCCGGTCTGGAGATGGGGCTCGGCGAACTCGCCACCGCGCGCGATCTTGGATTGCCGGTCGTCATCGTCGTGCTGATCGACCAGAGCCTGGCGCTGATCGAGATGAAACAGCGCTCGAGCCAGCGGCCCAATGCGGCGGTCGATTTCTCCGGCAGCGACTTCCCCGCCGTCGCGCAGGCTCTGGGCGGGGAGGGGCGCTGGATCGACGATGCGGCGACGCTCGCTGCCGAAGTCGAGGCAGCGCTCGCTTGTCCGAAATTCACCGTGCTGGCCTGCCGCATCGCGCGGCGCGCCTATGACGGGAAGATCTGAGCCATGAGCGCAGCAGTCATCAGCGCCGCCCCGCCAAAACGCGAGCGCGACGTCAGGCTGGATTTCTTTCGCGGCCTGACGATGTTCATCATCTTCATCGCCCATGCCGATCTGAACCCGTGGAACGCCTGGATTCCGGCGCGTTTCGGCTTTTCCTCGGGGACGGAACTCTTCGTCTTCTGCTCGGGGCTGGCGAGCGCCATCGCCTTCGGTTCGGTCTTCGTGAAGCGTGGCTTCTGGCTGGGCCTCGCGCGCATCGTCTATCGCCTGTGGCAGGTCTACTGGGCGCAGATCGGCGTCGTGCTCGTCGTCATAGGGGTGATGTTCGCAGCCGAGACGCTGTTTCCCGGACGCGGCCTCAACACAGATCCGTTGCCCGATATGCTGCGCGACCCGGCCACCGCCATCGCCGGGCTGCTGACCTTGCGCTGGCTGCCGGGCTATCTCGACATCCTGCCGATGTATCTGGTCATTCTGGCCCTGATCCCGGTGATGATGGCGGCGTCGCTGCTGCATCGGCTGTTGCCGGTCGCCCTGTCGCTCGGACTTTACGCGCTGGTCTGGACGACCGGCGTCAACCTGCCCGGCAATCCGTGGACGGGCTTCGGCTGGTTCTTCAATCCCTTTGCATGGCAGTTGATCTTCTTCACCGGCTTTGCCCTCGGCATGGGCTGGCTCAGGGCCCCGCCGCTGCGGGACCGGCGCTGGCTGGCGCTTTCGGCGGCCATCATCATCGTCAGCCTGCCGCTGAGCTTCTGGGGCTTCCACGCCGCCGTGCCGGCGCTGGAGCGGGCCTATGCGGCGATCCTGCCCGGCAATGAGAAGACCGACCTGCACTGGCTGCGCTATGTGCATTTTCTCGCGCTTGCCTATCTCGTGCTGTCATGGGTCGAGCCGCGCCGCGCCCGTCTGACCCAAGGGCTCGCGATGATCGTGGTCAAGGTCGGGCGGCAATCGCTGGCGACGTTTCTCGTCAGCCTCGTCGCGGCGCGCACCGCCTCGCTCGCCTTCCATTTGCTGGGCACGGATGCGCTGGTCAGCCTCGCCATCAACCTCGTCGGCGTCGTGATCGTCATCGCGACCGCTCTTGTCGTCGGCTGGTTCAAGTCTTCGCCTTGGGCGGTGCGCCCGTCGCCCGCGAGGCAGCCCGTTCAAACTGTTGACGAAATTCCTGCCGCGGCGGCGAAGCCGCGCCAGATCGATCAAAACCCCGTCACGAAACAGTTATTGCCCAGCGCCCGAACGTGAAAACCATCCGGATTCGGGGCTGGTAGAAGAAAATCCATCTGTCCGATCAGGGCGCGGCAGCGAGGATTTTGATGTTCACCGACGCTTACGGAAACGCACCAGCCTGAACTGCGAGATTGCGGTCGGCCATTGGAACGAGACCGTGGAGGCGATTCTGGCGCACGCCCGCAGCGCGCCGGACGAACTGGGCAAGACGCTGGCCGCCGACCCGCTGTTCGCCCAGGGTCACGCCACCAAGGGCATCCTGCTCCTGACGCTGGCGCGGGCAGAACTCGTCGGCCAGGCCCGCCTCTGCCTCGACACCGCGCGCGCCGCCGCCGCTGGTCGCGCCACGCTTGAGCGCGAGCGCCGCTATATCTCCGCCCTGCAGCTCTGGCTCGATGGCGAGCCGGCGCGTGCGGCCGACGTCTTCGAGGTGGTGCTGTCGGATTGCCCGCGCGACGTCCTCGCCTTCAAGCTGGTGCAGGCGATCCGTTTCATGATCGGCGACATTCGCGGAATGGCCCGCGCGGGAGCCACCACGCTCGCCACCTTTTCCGAGCGCAGCGCCACCTCCGGCTATGTCCGTGGCTGCCAGGCCTTCGCGCTTGAGGAACTCGGCCATCTCGGCGAGGCCGAGGCGATGGGTCGCGAGGCCGTCGAGCTCGCGCCGCGCGACGCCTGGGGCCGCCATGCCGTTGCTCACTGCTTCGAAATGACCGGCCGCGCCAGCGACGGCGTCGCCTGGCTCGGCCAGTCTCAGGAGTGGGAGCATTGCAGCAATTTCGGCTTCCATCTGCACTGGCACATGGCGCTGTTCCAGCTCGAACTCGGCGAGATCGACGCCGTGCTCGATCTCTACGACACCGCCGTGCGCGCCGCGCCGACGGATGATTTCCGCGACCTCGCCAACGCGGCCTCGCTGCTCCAGCGCCTCGAACTCGAAGGCGTCGATGTCGGCTCGCGCTGGGAGGAGCTGGCGCTGATCGCGCAGGGCCGCGTCAACGACCGCCGGCTCGTCTTCGCCGATCTGCACTATATGCTGGCGCTGCTCGGCGCGGGCCGCGCCGATGCCGCCGCGACCGTCGCCGAAAACCTCGTCCGCGATTCGCGCGAGGGCCGCTCGCATGATTCCCGCGTCGCCGGCGAGACCGGGGCCGCGACCGCGCAGGGCATCATCGCCTTCCGCCGAGGCGATTATACCGAGGCGGCGCGCCTTCTGCGTCTTGCCGCGCCGCACCGCATCGGCGCCGGCGGCTCGAACGCCCAGCGCGACGTTTTCGAACAGATCGCCCTGGAGAGCCTGGTCAGGGCCGGCGATTTCGCGCAAGCAGAGACGCTGCTCGGCCAGCGCCTTGCCGCGCGCGGCGGGCGCAACCGCTTCGCGGCGCAAAGGCTCGGCCGCATCGCGTCCGGTCGCGAGGCGAGCGCGCGGCTCGGCGCGCTGCTGGTCGCGGCCAGCGAGCCGGCGACGCATCACTGAGGCTGGCGGAGTCCGGACCGCCGGCGACATCTTGGAGAGACCGATCATGCAGACCGACAGGCGTCTTTTTCTTGCCCTTGCAGTCTTCGCAGCAATGCCGACAGGGTCCATGAGCGCCTTCGGCGGCGAGATCAACGATGTCGATGGCCCGGCGATCAAGGGCTACGATCCGGTCGCCTATTTCACCGCCGGCAAGCCGGTCGCGGGCTCGGCGCAGTTCACGACGCTCTACAAGGGCACCACCTTCCGCTTCGCCTCGGCGGCCAATCGCGACGCTTTCGTCGCCGCGCCGGAGAAATACGCGCCGCAATATGGCGGCTTCTGCGCCTATGGCGCGGCCGGCGGCTACAAGGCCGTGATCGATCCCGCAGCCTGGACGATTACCGACGGCAAGCTCTATCTCAACTACAGCACCCGCGTTCAGCGCAGTTGGAACCAGGACCAGGCCGGCTACATCTCCAAGGCCGACAGGCAATGGCCGAGCGTTGCGAAGCAGGACAAGGTCAACCGCTGACGGTCGTTTCGGTCACGGCAGGCTGACGAGCCGCGCTTCGGCGGCGTAGCTCCGCTCCCCGCTCGCGACGATGCCGTCGGCGACCTCCCGGATGATCGCCGCCAGCGCCGTGAAATCGCGTCGCCGTGGCGATGTCCTGCGCCAGACCAACCCGATCGCGCGGCTGGGCTCAGGCTTGGCGAAACGGAAAAGCTTCACCGGCATGTCCGGCCGCCATTCCACGGCCAGCGCCATCGCCGGCATCAGCGTCGTCCCGAAACCGTTGGCGACCATCTGCATGATCGTCGACAGGCTGGATGCGCCATATTGCCGGCGCGATTCCAACCGCGTCGTGCCGCAGACGCTGAGCGCCTGGTCGCGCAGGCAATGGCCCTCCTCGAGCAGCAGCAGGTTGTCGCCCGAAAGGGCCGCCTGCGGCTCGAACGCGCCGCCGCCGTCGCCATGCGCCGGCACCACCAGCAGGAAGGGGTCGTCGAACAGCGCCAGCGCCTCCAGCCCGGCCCGCTCCACGGGCAGCGACAGCAGCGCGACGTCGAGCCGGCCTTCCGCCAAATCCTCCACGAGCGTCGCGGTCTGCGTCTCGCGCAGACGCAGTTCCAGCGCCGGGTGGCGCTTCTGCAGCAGCGGCAGCGTCGCCGGCAGCAGATAGGGCGCGATCGAGGGGATCACGCCGAGATCGAGCGGCCCACTCAGCAGGTTGGGGCGGTGCCTCGCATGATCGACGAGGTCGTTGGTCTCGATCAGGATGCGGCGCGCCCGCTCGGCGACCTCCATGCCGGTCTCGGTCAGGCCGATCGCGCCGCGCCTTCGCTCGACGAGCTGGCAGCCGAGCTGAAGCTCGAGTTCCTGGATCTGCAGCGAAAGCGCCGGCTGGCTGATATGGCACTCCTCGGCCGCCTTGCCGAAATGCCGGTGTCGCGCCACGGCGGCGAAATAGCGGAGCTGCTTCAGCGTGATCATGACGATTTGATAAACTTATCGAAAGCGCGCGTAAACGGTATTGGACATCATCGTCACAAAGCGTTGTTAGTTTCTCCAATTCCAGTTCACACAGGAGCGCGCGACGCGCCTGTGATCCAGCGGAGGTTGCCCATGTCGAAGATCATGACCACAACGGCCGGCGCGCCGATCCCCGACAATCAGAACTCGCTGACGGCGGGCGAGCGCGGCCCGGTCCTGCTGCAGGACTACCAGTTGCTGGAGAAGCTGGCCCACCAGAACCGCGAGCGCATCCCCGAGCGCGCCGTCCACGCCAAGGGCTGGGGCGCGCATGGCACGCTGACCATCACCGGCGACATCACGAAATACACCAAGGCCAAGGTCTTCAAGCCCGGCTCGCAGACGCCGATGATCGCGCGCTTCTCGACCGTGGCCGGCGAGATGGGGGCGGCCGACGCCGAGCGCGACGTGCGCGGCTTTTCGCTGAAGTTCTACACGGAGGAAGGCAACTGGGACATGGTCGGCAACAACACGCCGGTCTTCTTCGTCCGCGACCCGGTGAAGTTCCCCGACTTCATCCACACCCAGAAGCGCCATCCCAAGACCAATCTGCGCTCGCCCACCGCGATGTGGGATTTCTGGTCGCTGAGCCCTGAAAGCCTGCACCAGGTCACCATTCTGATGTCGGATCGCGGCCTCCCGACCGATGTGCGCCACATCAACGGCTACGGCTCGCACACCTTCTCGCTCTGGAACGACGCCGGCGAGCGCTACTGGGTCAAGTTCCACTTCAAGACCATGCAGGGCCACCGTCATTGGACCAATGACGAGGCCGCCGTCGTCGTCGGCAAGACCCGCGAATCGACGCAGGAAGACCTGTTCAACGCCATCGAGGGCGGCGATTTCCCGAAGTGGAAGATGCAGGTCCAGATCATGCCGGAGCTGGACGCCGAGAAGACCCCCTACAACCCCTTCGACCTGACCAAGGTCTGGCCGCATGCCGACTATCCGCTGATCGACGTCGGCATCGTCGAGCTCAACCGCAACGCCGAGAACTATTTCGCCGAGATCGAGAACGCGGCCTATTCGCCGTCCAATATCGTGCCCGGCATCGGCTTCTCGCCCGACAAGATGCTGCAGGCCCGCGTCTTCTCCTATGCCGACGCCCACCGCCACCGGCTCGGCACGCATTACGAGAACATACCCGTAAACCAGCCCAAGAGCCCGGTCGCGCATTATCACCGCGATGGCCAGATGAACACCTATGGCGGCATCCGCACCGGCAATCCGGATGTCTATTACGAGCCCAACTCCTTCGGCGGGCCGGTCGAGGCGCCTTCCGCCAAGGAGCCGCCGCTGCACATCTCGGGCGACGCGGCGCGCTACAACCACCGCATCGGCAATGACGACTATTCGCAGCCGCGCGCGCTCTTCAACCTGTTCGACCAGGGCCAGAAGGAGCGGCTGTTCGCCAACATCGCGGCCGCGATGGGCGGCATTCCGCGCGAGATCGAGGAGCGCCAGTTGGCGCATTTCGACAAGGTCCATCCCGACTACGGCAATGGCGTGCGCCGCGCGCTGGCCAAGGCCGACGGCCGCGAACGCCCCGACATCTCGGTGACCCCGGAGACGCCGCAGCAGGCTGCCGAGTAAGGCGCTGCGGCTCTGCCTGAAACGAAAGAACCCGCCTGCTCGCGCAGGCGGGTTTTTTTAGCGCCCGTTGGTTCGAAACACTGCGTCATCCCGGACAAGCCGCGTAGCGGCGCAGCTCCAGGATCCCATCGTAAGGCTAACACACCGCTCTAGGATGGATCCCGGAGCTCCGCTTCGCTGCGTCCGGGATGACGGCGGTGTTTCCGTATAAACTCAGCTTCGGTTCTGCCGCCCCTCAGGCGCTGGCGACCCGCTGCATGAACTGGTGGACGGCGGTCTCGAGCTTCTCGGCCTTGCTCGCGAGCGTCTCGGTCGAGCCCAGCACGTCGCCTGCGACCTCGTGGGTGCGCGTCGCCGAATCCCGGATCGTCGAGGTCGTCTGGGCGAGATAGGCGGTGCCGGTCGCGACCTCGCCGATGCTGCGGCTGATCACGTAGGTCATCTGGCCCTGCTCCTCGAGCGCGGCCGCGATGCCGACGGTGCGTTCGTCCATCTGCAGCATCCCCGCCGAGAGGCTGCGGATGTTCGTTACGGCCTGGGTCGTCGCCTGCTTGATCTCGGCGATCTGGGCGGCGATGTCCTGGGTGGCGATCGCGGTCTGGTGCGACAGCGTCTTGACCTCGGCGGCGACGACCGCGAAGCCCCGGCCGGCGTCGCCGGCGCGCGCCGCCTCGATGGTGGCGTTGAGCGCCAGCAGGTTGGTCTGTTCGGCGATGCCGCGGATCAGCGCGACGATGCCGTCGATCTTCCGCACCGAGAGGTCGAGCTTGTCGACGGTGACGTTGGTCGCCTGCGTGCTGTCGTTCATCTCGGCGACGAGGGTTTGCGTCGTCACGAGCTGGCGGTCGATCGCGCCGATCGCCGAGGAGAGCTGCTCGGTCGCGGCGGCGACATCGGCGACGTTGCGCGACGACTCCTCCGAGGTGGCCGCGACCGCGATGACCTCGTTATTGGCCGTGTCGGCGATCGAGGCGAGTTCGCCCGCCGTCTGCTTGAGATGGCGGATCGAATCGAGCACGCCATCCAGCGTGTCGAGAAATTCGGTGTCGAAGGAGGTGATGATCTCCTGCAGCCGCTTCCGGCGCTCTGCCTCGCGCTGCGCAAGGTCGTCGGCCAGCATCGCGGCTTCCCGCGCCGCGTCTTGCGCCGCCATGGTCAGAGCCTCGCTGCGCGCAGGCTTTGCGATCCTGGTGGCGACGATGGCGGCGAGGCTGAACAGCACGGTGGCCAGCGCGTTGGCCGGGAGAATGGCCGGAAGCGGCGCTATCGCTGCGACGGCCGTCGTCGCGGCGCAGGCCAGCGAGAGCCAGAGGAGCAGCACGACGGGGCCGGCAAAGGCGGCGCTCTTGCCGTCCTGGTCATGTGCCGGATTGGATGCGGTCATGTCGTCTCGATGTCTCGTCGGCAGGCGAACGGGATGGACGTCGCATGATGTCCCGGCGCCTGCCCCCCTTAGAGAAAAAGAAGCAGAACAGTCTGAACATTGCTTTAATCGGCGCTTCACCATGCCTTCGCCGAGACGGCCCGCGTCCGCCATCCGGGATGACGGGCGCGGGCCGTTTGGAAGCGGGCTCAGGCGACGGCGCGCATGCGCGGGGCCTGCTCGCCCATGGTCGCGAGTTCGATCTCGGCCTCCAGCCGCGCCGCCTTGATGCGGGCGACCGCATCGCTGACGTTCTGCGCCGAATGCTTGGCCATCACCTGCATCCGGAAGCGGGCCGCGCCCTTGCCGACGGCGGGGTATTCCACGAGGTTGCAGAGCAGGCCGAGTTCCGGCAGACGGCGCGAGACGAGCCGCGCCAGTCCCTCGGTGCCCATCTTGACCGCCACGATCGCCGACGGGTCGCCATAGTATTCGAGCCCGGCGGCGGTGAGCTGGCGGCGCAGCTCCAGCACATTGGTCATCAGCTCGTTGCGCAGCACCTTGCCCTCGGGCGAGTCGATGATCTCGAAGGCCTTGAGCACGATCGCGGCGTTCACCGGCGACATCGCGTTGGAGAAGGTGGCCGGCGCTGAGTAGAAGCGCAGATACTCCTTGATGGCCCGGTCCTTGACCGCGACGAAGCCGCCATTCGAGGCGAAGGTCTTGGAGAACGACCCCATCACGATGTCGACCTTGCCGATCATGTTCTGGATGCCGATATGGCCGCGCCCGTCCTCGCCGAGCGCGCCCAGATCATGGGCGACGTCGACCATCAGCGTCGCGTTGAACTCGTTGCAGAGCTCCTGCATCGCCGCCAGGTCCGGCGTGTCGGAGTCCATCGAGAACAGGCCTTCCGTCACCACCATGATGCCGTTCTCGGTGTCGGTGGCGCGGATCTTCTCCAGCCAGCGGCGGCAATGGGCCATGTCGAGATGGCGGAACTGGTAGATATTGCGCGTGGCGGCGTTGGCGCCTTCCTGCAGGCAGGTATGGGAGAGCGTGTCCATGACGATGTGGTCGGACGAGCGCACCAGACCCTTGATCACGCCGAAGCCCGCGCCCCAGCCGGTCGGGTAGAGCAGTGCGTCCTCCATGCCGAGAAACTCGGCGATCTTGCGCTCCAGCGCGACCGAGGCCGTCGTGTTGCCGACCAGAGCCGGCGAGCCGGCGCTGTGGACGCCGTAGCGCTCGATCGCCTCCAGCGCGGTCGCCTTGATCACCGGGTTGGACGACATGCTGAGATAGTCCTGCGAGGCGAAGTTGACGCCCTGCATCGCGATGCCGCGGTCGTCGGCGGCCGAGACCTCCGTGCGCGGCCCGAAATCCGTGGCGCGCGAGAACGGCCAGACGCCGTTCTGCCGGCGCAGATTCTGCCATTTGAAGAAATTGCCGACGCGCCGTTCCAGATCGTTGCCCGCCGGAACCCGGAAATCGCGCATGCTGCCCGTCAGGGCGTCAGCCGGAACCTCATTGTAGATCGTCTTCATCACCCGACACCCCAACCGAACCTGTTGATCTGCGATCTTGTTCGTCGCTGGGAACGACCTTACGGGCGGTCATTTAAGATTGAGTTGAAAAGCCAAGTATTTCATTGTGTTAGCTGTAATTTAACTGTGTCGCGCCGGGTGTGGTTACCAAAGAGTCGGTGCAATTCTGTTCCTCTTTGCGCGGATTCAACCCTGAGGATCATGAATCTGTTTCGCAGCCCGCGGGCACAATCAGGGCGTGCGTGACCAATCGTTGACTCTATTTGGAATGGCGGCTCATTGCCGCCCTGTGCGAGCCTGCCCTACCGAACCGCGCCGGCCGTCCAGCCCGCCTTCGCCAGAATGGCGTCGATCGCCCGTTGCGAGGCCAGAGCTTCCTCGCCGGTGACGAGCGGGTCGCGGTCCCGGGCGAGCGCATCGAGGAAATCGGCGATCAGGGCGCGATGCGCGTCATGGGGAAAATCCATGATGCCTGCGCCGCTGCCGGTCGCGCCTTCGGCCTCCACGGTCTCCGAGGCCCCGTCGAGGAAAGATAGCGTCAGCCGCCCGCCGACCAGCGCCGCATGGCCTTTGGTTCCGATGATCTCGATGCGCTCGGGGTGGCCGGGATAGGCCGCCGTCGTCGCGACCAGCGTGGCCGGCGCGCCATCGGCGGTCTCCAGCAGGGCCTGCACATGGTCCTCCCCCTCCATCGCATGTAGCGCGGTGGTGCGGGCCTGCGCCGCCACGACATGCGAGATGCCGACCAGCGAGCGGAACAGGTCGAGCGAATGGATCGCCTGCGTCATCAGCACACCGCCGCCGTCGCGCGCCAGCGTGCCGCGCCCAGGCTCGTCATAATAGGCCTGCGGCCGCCACCACGGCACATGCAGGAAGGCGGCCTCGACGCGGCCGAGTTCGCCGCCCTCGAGTGCAGCCTTCAGCCGGATGCTGCCGGGCCGGAAGCGATGCTGCAGCATGACGCCGAGCTTGCGGCCGGCCGCGCGCGCCGCAGAGACCAGTTCAGCCCCGCGTGCGCTGTTAAGCTCCAGCGGCTTCTCGACCAGCACATGCTTGCCGGCATCGAGGCAGCGTCCGGCGATGTCGCGATGGCTCGATGGCGGCGTCAGCACGAGCACCGCCTCGACCGCCGGATCGGCCAACGCAGTTGAGAGGTCGGTGGCGACGGGGAAGGGGAAGTCGCGCGCAAAGGCAGCCGCGCGCTCCGGCGAGCGGGTGACCGCATGGCGGACGTCGGCACGGTCGGCGAGGTCGAGCAGGCTGCGGGCATGAGGCAGCACGGCCGCGCCCAGCCCGACGATGGCGATGCCGATGCGGCGGCTCATGAGGACACTCCGGTTCGTCGTCCGGAGCCTATAGCAGCATCAGGCTCAGCGCCGGGAAGGCCGCGATCGCGACCAGCGCCGCGAGCATCACCAGAATATAGGGCATCGCGCCGCCGAATATCTGCTCGACCGAGATCGTCGGGTCACCGAGCGTCGCCTTGACGGTGAAGACGGAGATACCGAAGGGCGGCGTCAGCAGGCCGACCTCCACGGCGATGACGGTGACGATGCCGAAATGGATCAGGTCGAAATTGAAGCTTTGCGCGATCGGAACCGCGATCGGCGTCATGATCAGCAGGATTGAGCTCGAATCCAGGAACATGCCCAAAAACAGGATGATCAGGACATAGACGAACAGGAAGCCATAGGCCCCGAGCCCCGTCGCCTGCACGAGGTCGCCGATCGCCGTCGGCACGCCGGCCATGGACAGCATGCGGCTGTAGAAACCCGCCGCGATCAGCAGGATCAGGATGCTGCAGGAGACCGAGCCGGTTTCGGTCAGCACCCGCCAGATTTTGCCACCGCCGAGGCTGCGTCGTGCGAGCGCGATCAGCAGCGCCCCGAACGCGCCGACGCCGCCGGCCTCCGTCGGCGTGAAGAAGCCGGTATAGAGCCCCCCTAACACGAGCGCGACGAGCAGCACGATCGGCACGAGCTTGGTCAGGATCTCGCGCGCCGGCATCGCCGGCGCGTCGGCCTCGGTCGCGGCCAGCCTGCGGCGGCGGTCGAGATCGTAGACGTAAGCCGGCCAGAAGGTCGCGAGCCCGATGATCACCGCTACGAATCCGAGCGCGATGATGACGCCCGGCACGACGCCGGCGACGAACATCTTGCCGATCGAGACTTCGGCCAGCACGCCGTAGATGATCATCAGCAGGCTGGGCGGGATCAGCATGCCGAGGATCGAGGAGCCCGCGACCGTGCCGGCCGCGAACGCCTTGCGGTAGCCATGCCGTGTCATCTCAGGCACGGCGACCTTGGTGAAGACGGCCGCCGAGGCGATCGAGACGCCGGTGACGGCCGCGAAGACGGCGTTGGCCGCGACGGTTGCGACGCCCAAGCCCCCGCGCACCCGCCGCAGCAGCGCCTCGGCGACCTCGAATGTGTCCCGGCCGACATTCGAGATCGAGACCAGCAGCCCCATCAGCACGAAGAGCGGGATCGTGGCGAAGAGATAGTCGGCGATGCCGTTATAGGCGGAGACCGAGAGCAGCCGCATCGCCAGCGCCGGGTTGTCGCGGATGATCCAGACGCCGGCGAAGGCGACGCCGAACAGCGCGACCGCGATGTGGACGCCGAGCAGGACGAGGATGACGAGCGCGCCGATCAGCGCCAGGCCGAACCCGAGATCCATCAGGCCCGTCCCGCCGTCGCGCCGCGCATCCGCGCCTTCTCGGCCATCGCAACGAGATAGGCCGCCGCGGCCGCGAGGCTGCCGATGACGGTGATCGCCCAGAACGGCCAGGTCGGGATGGTGAAGAGCCCCTGCACGCCGAAGAAATCACGGGTCCGCCATGAACTGGCGAGATCGGGCCACGAGGCCAGCGCGATCAGCAGGAACACCGTCGCGCCGAGCAGCGCAAACAGCGCCTCCAGCAATACGGCCAGGGCAGGCGCGCGCGCCTCGACGATGTTGATCAGGAAGTCGGCCCGCGTCATCCGGCCCTGCGCCACGGCCGACGCGATCTGTAGGAACACGATCGCCACCACCGAACGGCCCGCGACCTCCGCGACGCCGGTGATCGGCGCGTTGAACAGGTTCCGGCCGAGCACGTCGGCGACGATCATGAACATGGTCAGGAAGATCCAGATCGTCCCGATCGCGGCCATGACGCCGACGGCGCGCTGGAACAGGCCTTGCGGGGCCGGCAGTGCGGCGTCGAGATTCGTTTCGGTGGCGTCGGCCAAGGGCAGGGCCTTCCTTCTCGTCGTCCATAACCGTCGTTACAAATGGGACGTCATCCCGGACGCAGCGAAGCGGAGCTCCGGGATCCATCCTAGAGCGCTGTCTTGCATTACGATGGATCCCGGAGCTGCGCCGCTACGCGGCTTGTCCGGGATGACGGCGTTTCCATCATTCAGCGGCAAGCGCCCGCCGCTCAAAGCCCTTCGTCCCAGTTGCGCAGCGGCTTGACGCCGCGCGCGCGCAACTCGGCGAAATAGGCCTTCAGCACTTTCTTGGCCGGCTCGCCATTGGCCTTGATCCAGGGATCGACGATGTTGGGCAGGTTCTTGACCCATTTCGCCTTCTCGGCCTCGGGCAGTTCCGCCACCTTGAGGCCGGCCGCCTTCATCTCCGTCAGCGCCGCCGTCGAGCGCTGGGTGACGTATTCGCCATGCTTTTTCGAGGTCGTCTTGCCGGCCGTCTTGATCGCGTCCTGCACCTCTTTCGGGAGCTTGTTGAAGAACGCCTTGTTGGCGGCGATGCCGCCGAAATACATCGCGCCGATGCCCACCTTTGTCAGGTTAGGCGCGACCTCGTAGACCCGCGTCGGCTGGATGCCGCTGGCGAAGGAGAGGGCTCCTTGAGTCACCCCGGTCTGGATGTTGGTGTAGTAGGTCGTCAGCGCGCCATCGACCGGGGTCGAGCCCGTGCCTGTCAGCCAGTTTGCCGAGGTGCCAGGCGCATTGATGCGTCGGTTCTGCAGGTCTTCCAGCTTCGTCACCGGAAAGTTGGCGTAGATGTCGTAGGAGTCGGTGATCAGCGACGAGAGATAGACCATGTTCTGGCTGTCCCAACCCTTGGCCAGCTCCGGCACCTCGGCCGTCAGCTTGTCGAAGACCTCGATCAGCAGCTCGTGGTTGTCGGTCGCGAAGGGCGCAAAGTAAGTGACGTTCTGCAGCGGCATCGCCGCACCTTCCCAGACCGTGCCGACCATGCCGATATCGGCGATGCCGTCGGCCACCGCCGCGCGCGTGTCGGTGAACTTGTAGAGCGTGCCGCCATAGGCCTCGCGCCAGTTCACCACGAACTTGCCCCCGCCCTCCTTGAGGATGCGGTCGACCTCGGTCTGCAGCGCGTTCTTCATCGCCCAGACCCAGATATTGGCGGTCGGGTGGCTGGAGGCGATGTTGATGGTGATGCGCTGCTGCGCCTGCACCGGCAGGCTGAGCGCGGCATATCCCATCCCGGCCGCGAGCGCGCCGAGGATCGTGCGTTTGGTGAAGGTCATGGCCGTCGTCTCCCTGGTGCGGTCTGTCGCCGCCTGATTGGTTGCAAAGGTCAAAGGCGTCGTTCGGGAATCGTGCCCAGCGCCGCCAGAATGCGCTCCGGTGTAAACGGCATGGCGGTTACGCGTGCTTTGAAGGGCTTCAGCGCGTCGTTGATCGCGTTCATGATCGCGGCCGGCGCGCCGGCCGTACCGGCCTCGCCCGCGCCCTTGGCGCCGAGCAGCGATTCTCTCGTCGGCGTCTCGACATGGCCGATCACCATGTCGGGCATCTCGGCCGCCATCGGCACGAGATAATCGGCCATGTTGGCGGTCATGAGCTGGCCGTCCTCGCTGTAGAGACAGTGCTCGTAAAGCGCGCCGCCGATGCCCTGGACGATGCCGCCGCGGACCTGCTCGTCGACGAGCTGGGGATTGATGATGCGCCCGCAATCCTCGACGCACCAGTGCTTCAGCAGCCTGACGAAGCCTGTCTCGACATCGACTTCCACATAGGACGCCTGCACGCCATTGGTGAAGGCGAAGGGGTAGTCGCTGGTGATGAAATGGCGCGTCGCCACGAGTTCTCGCGGCAGGCCCTTGGGCAGCGTGTCGCCGCGGAAATAGACGATGCGGCCGAGTTCGGCCAGCGGCATGCGCGGCTGTCCCGTCGCCTTGTCGACGATCTCGCCGGCGACGACGTCGAGCGCGCCGGCCTCGGCCTGCAGCATGGCGGCTGCCACCACGAGGATGTTCTCGCGCAGCGCCAGCCCCGCCTGCAGCGCCGCCTCGCCGCCGATGCCGGCTCCGCGCGAGGCCCAGGTGCCGCCGCCATAGGGCGTCACCTGCGTGTCGCCGGTGATGACCCTGACGCGCTCGATCGGCACGCCGACGCCCTCGGCCACCACCTGCGCCAGGATCGTGTCGGTGCCCTGGCCCTGCTCGGTGACGCCCGACAGAGCGACGACCGAGCCGTCCGGGTCCATCCTGACCGTGCAGCCGTCCTGCGCCGAGATGCGTGCGCCGCCGATGCCGTACATGAACGGGCTGGGATTGGTCAGCTCGATGAAGCTGGCGAGCCCGATGCCGCGATGGATGCCCCGTTCGCGCAAACGCACCTGCTCGGCCCGCAGCGCGTCGTAGTCCATCATGGTCAGCAGCTTTTCGAGGCTGGCCTGATGCGACAGCCCCTCGAAGCGCATATTCGCCGCCGAGGTGTAGGGATAGGCGTCGTCGCGCACGATGTTGCGGCGGCGGAACTCGGCCGGGTCGAGGCCGATCGCGTCGGCCGCCAGATCGACCAGTCCCTCGGTGACGGCGGTGGCGATGGGGTGGCCGACGGCACGGTACTGGCAGGTCGGCGTCTTGTTCTGCAGCACGACCGTGGTTTGCGCACGGTAGTTCTGGAAGTCGTAGGGCCCGCCGCAGAGATTGACGACCTGGTTGCCCTCGATCGCGCTGGTGCGGGGATAGACGGAATAGGGCCCGATGCCGGTCAGGTCGTCGATCTCCATCGCTACGATCCGGCCCTGCGCATCGACGCCCATCCTCCCCTTGATGCGATGATCGCGCGCGTGGATGTCGGAGGCGAAGGATTCCAGCCGGTCGGCGACGAACTTCACCGGCCGCGCCATCGCTTTGGCGATCGCGGCGACCGCCATCTCGTCCGGGTAGACATGGACCTTGACGCCATAGCTGCCGCCGACATCGCCGCAGATCACCCGAACATTGCCCTCGGGCAGGTCGAGATGTTTTGCGAAGATCGTCTGCATCATATGCGGCGCCTGCGTCGAATGATGCACCGTGAGCTGGTTTTCGGGCCGGCTGTAATTCGCCAGGATCGAGCGTGGCTCCAGGCAGACGCCGGTGTGGCGGCCGGTGTGAAAGACAGCCTCGACGACTTTGGCGGCACCCGCCATCGCGGCGTCGGGCTCGCCCTTCTCGTGCAGGCGCTGGAAGACGAGATTGTCGCCGAGTTCGGGGTGGATCAGCGGCGTATCGGGATCGAGCGCCGTCTCCATGTCGGCGACGACCGGCAGCGGCTCGAACTGCACCTCCAGCACCGCGACGCCATCCTCGGCGGCGGCGCGCGTCGCGGCCACCACGGCGACGACGGGCTCGCCGACCCAGGTGGCCCGCTCGACCGCGAGCGCATGCTGCGGCGCAGATTTCAGTCCCTTCAGATGCGCCAGCACCGCGACCCATGGGCTGCAGATGTCAGCGATGTCCCGGCCGGTGAAGACGCGGATGACGCCCGGCACCGCCAGCGCCGCTGCCGTCGCGATCTCGCCGATGCGGGCATGGGCGTGCGGGCTGCGGAAGAAGGCGACATGGACCATGCGCGGCAGCACGACATCGTCGACATAGACGCCGCGCCCCTCGACGAGGCGCGGCGCGTTGGGGCGCGGCACGGTCTTGCCGATATAGGAGTTCGGCCGGTCGAGTTCGCTGAGATGCAGGTTCACGGTCATTCGGCGGCCCTCGCCAGCCCGCGTCGCGCCGCCGCGACGGCCGCGACCGCGTCGACGATCGCCTCATAGCCGGTGCAGCGGCAGTAATTGCCCGAAATGTGCTCGCGGATGTCGTCGCGGCTGGGGTCGGCGTTGTGGTCGAGCAGTTCGGCGCAGGCCGCCAGCATGCCGGGGGTGCAGAAGCCGCATTGCAGCGCGTTGCGCGCGACGAACGCGTCCTGCAGGTCGCGGATCGCACCCGAATCCGACAGGCCCTCGATCGTCCAGACTTCGCTGCCATCGAGTTGCGCTGCCAGCGTCAGGCAGCCGCGCACGATCTCGCCATCGACGCGCAGCGTGCAGGCGCCGCAGACGCCGTGCTCGCAGCCGGCATGCGAGCCGGTCAGCCCGAGGTCGAGCCGCAGGAAGTCGATCAGGTGGCGGCGCGCCTCGACGCGCGCGGTGACAGGCTCGCCATTGACCCTGAGCGTGATCTCGACATGGCTGGAGAAGCTGCCCGTCATGCCGGTCGTCCTTGCTCTGTCCCGGTCAGGTCGGCGAGGACCCGGCGCAGCAGCACCTTTGCGAGATGGCGCTTCATCGCGGCGCTGGCCTGCAGATCGTCGGAGGGGTCGAGATCGTCGTCGAGCGCCGCTTCCGCCTCCGCCACCGGGCGGCCGGCGTCGAGCGCGGCCATCGCAGCCCGTGCCAGCACGGGCGAGCCTCCGACGCCGAAATAGGCCAGCCTGACGTCGCGCAGACCAGCCGGCGTGACGTCGGCCGCCGCCACCAATCCGGCCATGGCGTAATCGCCGCTGCGCCGCGCCAGCTCCCGAACCGCCTGGGCGCGGCCGGGCCGCAGTACCGGGATTTCGACGGCAATCAGCAGTTCGAACGGCTCAAGCCCGGTCTCGAAAACGCCGGTGAAGAAGTCGCGCGCCGCGATGCGCCGTTCGCCGCCGTCGCCTTGCGCGACGATCACCGCGTCCAGCGCCAGCATGCAGGCCGGCAACTCGGCGGCCGGATCGGCATAGGCGAGCGAGCCGCCGATGGTGCCGCGCGTCCGGATGGCCGGATGGGCGATCAGCGGCGCGGCCTGCGCCAGCGCCGGCGCATGAAGCGCGACGAGGTCCGAGCGTTCGAGATCGGCATGGCGCGTCAGCGCGCCGATGCGCAGGGTGTCTCCAACCAGGTCGATCGTCCGCAGGCTCGCGATCCGGCTGATGTCGATCAGCCCGTCGACTTCGGCCAGGCGCAGATTGAGCCCGGCGAGCAGGCTCTGGCCGCCCGCCAGAATACGGGCGTCGGGGCCTGCCTCGCGCCAGAGCGCAAGCGCATGGCCGACATCGCTGGCGCGCGCATAGCTGAGCGGGGCAGGCTTCAACGGCGTCTCCCTGAGCGCGAGGCCCGTTCCGATGCGGCGACCTCTTTCTTATTGATCAAATGATCTCTAAAATCAGAACACTTCGCAACTGGAATTTTTCGTGGTCTGACGTGCGGCGATGCACATGACTTTGAAACCGGGCGCGCCGACCGCCCCCGCCAACTCAACCGCGCCCAAACGCCGGCTGAGGCCGGCCGAGCGCCGCCTGCAGATCGTCGAGGCGGCCGTCGCCTTCTTCGCCGAGGCTGGATTGGCGGGGACGACGCGCGACCTCTCGCAGCGACTCGGCATCACCCAGTCGCTGCTGTACAAATATTTCGACAGCAAGGAGAGCCTTGTCGAGGCGGTGTTCGAGCGGGTCTATCTCGACAGGCTGCAGCCGGAGTGGCGGGCTCTCCTGCTCGATCGCGCCCTTCCTCTGCGCGAGCGCATGCTGCGCTTCTACACAGCCTACACCGATGCGATCTTCACCTATGAGTGGATGCGCATCTTCATGTTCTCGGGGCTCGCTGGCGCGCAGCTCAATGCGCGCTATCTCGGCCATCTGCGCGTCGCGTTCCTCGAACCGATGCTCGGCGAGATCGCAGCCTCGGCGGCATCGGCGCGCGCGCCCGACATGGAGGACATCTGGAACCTCCATGGCGGCATCGTCTATCTCGGCATTCGCCGCTTCGTCTACCAGACGCCGACGCCCGACGATGTCCGCCCTGCGATCCAGCGCGCGATCGACCGCTTCCTGCGCGATTTCGGCATCGGGGAGCGGTGATGGCCGGCTAGCTATTGCAGGGTTTCGCCGCCCCGCCGCGCGCCCGGCGTCAGCGTTGCGAGCGCCGCGGCGACGATGCCTTCAAGCCGCTCGCGCGAGGGCTTCGTCTTGGCCACGACATTGAGGCCCTGCACCATGCAGACGAGATAGGATGCCATTCCGCGCGAGGCCGCGCCGATCTCGCCATCCTCCTCCGCCCGCGCGAGCGCCGCCGCGAAAGCCTGCTCCAGCCGCTGGAAATGGGCCTGAACCTTCAAGGCGATCTCGGGATCGCGGGCGGCGAGTTCGACGGCCGCATTGGTCGCAAGGCAGCCCCAGCGCCGCTTACCGTCGAGAATCGACTCGATCATATGGGCAAAATAGCTGCGGATGCCGGCGAGGCCGGACGGCGCGTCCAGCACCCGCTCGATCGCCCGCTTCGAGACCGTGGCCGCATAGCGGTCGAACGCCGCCAGGAACAGCGAGCGTTTGTCGCCATAGGGGCCGTAGAGGCTGCCGGGGTTGAGTCCCATCGCCCGGCACAGCTCCTGGATCGGCAGGCCGTCATAGCCGTGCTGCCAGAAGCGCTCGACGGCGATGTCGAGCGTGGTCTCGGGGTCGAATGCCTTCGGGCGCGCCATGGTCGTGCTTCGTCCAGAGTTTCGTTTTCGTTGAAATAGCTGTGCCTGCGTCAGGAAGCGACCCGCTTGACCAAAAATTCTTGAACGCATATTCCAGAACAATAATTGAATATAAATTCAAGAATTACCTCGGGAGCGATAGTCGCATGCGCATTGCGATGATGGGAGCCGGCGGAATCGGCGGCTATTTCGGCGCGAAGCTCGCGCTGGCCGGCGCGGATGTGCGGTTCGTCGCACGTGGTTCCCATCTGGCGGCGCTGCGCGAGCACGGCCTGACCGTCGAGAGCGACCTGGGCGCGATCGAGCTTGCCAGCGTACGGGCGAGCGACGATCCGCTCGCCTTCGGTCCGGTCGACCTCGTCGTGATCGGCGTCAAGCTCTGGGACACCGAAGACGCGGCGCGCGCCGTGCTGCCGCTGGTGCAGGCGGGTGCGGCGGCGGTCTCGTTTCAGAACGGCGTGCGCAAGGACGCGATCCTGCGCGACGCGCTCGGCTCGCAGGCTGTGCTCGGCGGCGTCAGCTACATCGCAGCCTCGATCGCGCGGCCAGGGGTCATCCGCCATGTCGGCGCGATGCAGAAGCTCGTCTTCGGAGAGTTCGGCGGGGCGGCCTCGACCCGGAGCCAGGCTCTGCTCGACGCCTGCCTTGCCGCCGGCATCGACGCGCAGATCAGCTCCGATATCAATCGTTCGACCTGGGAAAAATTCGTCTTCCTCGCCGGGCTCTCGGGCGCGACGACCGCGATGCGCTCGCAGATCGGGCCGATCCGCGAGAATCCGCGCGCCCGCGCCTTCCTGCTCGGCCTGATGCGCGAGGTCGTGGCCGTCGGCCGCGCCAGCGGCGTCGCGTTGGCGGAGGACTTCGCCGAGAACCGGCTTGCCTTCTGCGACACGCTGCCGGCGCAGATGACCTCCTCGATGCATGGCGATCTCGATCGCGGCAACCGGCTCGAACTGCCCTTCCTCGGCGGCGATGTCGTGGCGATGGGCGAAAGCCTCGGCGTTCCGACGCCGCTGAACCGGGCCGTGCTCGACATCCTGTCGCTGCATCAGGACGGCCGGGCGGCACAGTGAGATGAAACCCGCCCCGGTCATCACTGGCTTCAGGGCCGTCACGGTCGATGTGCCGATGGCGCGCCCGCTCGGCACCAGCGCCGATACGGTGCGCACCGCCCCGCTGCTGCTGATCGACATCGAGACCGACCAGGGCATCACCGGCCATGCCTATCTGTTCTGCTATGTCGCGGCCGCCGGTCCGGCGATTGCCCATCTGCTCGGTGCGGCGCTGGACAGCATCAGGGGCGACGCCGTCTCGCCGCAGGCGGTCGCGGCCAAGCTGCACAAGCGCTTCCGGCTGATCGGCGTGCAGGGCGTGGTCCGCATGGCGCTGGCCGGGCTCGATGTCGCGCTGTGGGACATTCTGGCCAAGGCTGCGGGGTTGCCGCTGGCGGCGATGCTCGGCGCGTCGCCCGCGCCGATCCGCGCCTATAACAGCAACGGGCTCGGGCTGATGACGCCCGAGGCCTGCGCCGATGAGGCGATGGAGCTCCTGGAAGGCGGCTTCTCGGGGGTGAAGCTCAGGCTCGGCCGGCCGACGCTTGCGACCGATCTCGCAGCGGTTCGCGCGGTGCGCAAGCGCCTGCCCGACGATGTCGCGCTGATGGTCGATTTCAACCAGGCGCTGACGCTTGCAGAGGCGCTGGAGCGCGGCCGCGCGCTCGACCATGAGGGCGTCTACTGGATCGAGGAGCCGATCCGGCACGACGATTACCACGGCTATGCCCGGCTCGTGCGTGAACTCAGGACCCCGATCCAGATCGGCGAGAATTTCTCCGGGCCGACCGCGATGGCGACGGCCCTGGCGCTGAAGGCCAGCGACTACGTCATGCCAGATCTCGAGCGCATCGGCGGCGTGACCGGCTGGCTGCGCGCGGCCGGGCTCGCCGCGGGCCACGAGATCGCGATGTCGTCGCATCTCTTCCCCGAGGTCAGCGCCCACCTGCTCGCCGCGACGCCGACCGCGCATTGGCTCGAATACATGGACTGGGCCGCGCCGATCCTGCGCGAGCCCGTCTCCGTCATCGACGGCTTCGTCACGCCATCGGCTGCGCCCGGCGTCGGGCTCGCCTGGAACGAGGACGCCGTCGAACGCTACCGGCTGCGCGCCTAGCGCGGCCCGAATTTGCCGAACGACCCGGGACCAACCGGGCGCGGACCAACGGGGAGGGAACCACGTGGAGACCTATCGCAAGGAGGCCCGGCTCACCATCGGGTTCTTCGTCCTCTATCTGCTCGCGGCGCATACCGCGCCATGGGCGCTGATCTTCGGCACCAACAACGCCGTGCGCATCCTCGGCTTTCCGCTGCATTACTTCATGGCGATCTTCCTTGGATGGTTCGGCGTGCTCGCTGTCTCGATCTGGTGGAACATCGCCGCCGACAGGCTCGACGAGGAGATCGCGGCCTCTGCTCCCGCCATGCCCAAGTCCGGCCCGGCCATGCCCGCCAACCCGATCACGGAAGGGGACCGGACATGACCGCGGCCTCCTGGCAACTCAGCAACATCTGGCTCGGCGTCGGCGTCTCGGGCGCAATGTTTCTGCTCTATTACGGCGTGGCGCTCTATTTCCGGACAGCGACCCATAACGAGCGCGACCTCTACCTCGCGGGCCGGCAGATCGGTCCGGTGATCAACTCGCTGGCGGCGGCCGCGACCTGGATGAGCGTCGCGACCTTCCTCGGCGTCGTCGCGCTGATCCAGCAGCTCCATTTGCCCTTCGTCTATATGTGGATCCAGCTCATCCTGAGCGTGCCGCTGCTGGTGCTGTTCTATGGTGCGATGCTGTGGCGGCTCGGCGTCTACACCTCGGTTTCGTTCGTGCGCGTGAGATACGGCCAGGGCGTCGCCTATCTCGCCGCAGCCTGGATGATCCTGATCATGCTGATGTACATGATCGGCCAGTTCATCGGCGTGGCGAAGGTCTTCGAGGTCCTGCTGGGACTGCCCTATCTCGCCTCGCTGATCATCTCGGCACTGGTCATCACCGGCTACATCACGCTCGGCGGCATGAAGGGCGCGACCTATAACGACGCCATCCAGATGGTGATCATGCTGCTCACCCTGCTCCTGCCTCTGGCGGCGATCCTGAAGCAGCTCGATGCGACCGGCTGGTGGTTCCCGCCGCTCGGCTACGGCAACATGACCGACGCGATGCTCAGCCGCATCCCGGAATTCTTCAACCTGAAATTCGACCCGCGCTTCTTCCTGGCGCTGTTCGTGGCGCTGACGCTGGGCACGCTCGGCCTGCCGCAGCTGGCGCAGCGCGTCTTCACCTCCGCCAGCATCAAGGATGCGCGCCGCACCGTGCCGTGGTTCTGCTTCTGGGTCGGCATGACGTTTTCGGGCGTCTATGCGGTCGGCTTCGCTGGCGTGTTCCACTTCGCAAGGCTCGGCCAGGCGCTGCCGCCCGCCGCCGCCGACAAGACGACGCTGCTGCTCAACCTCGCCTACAATCCCGAATGGGTCAGCGCGCTGGTCATCGCCGGCGCGCTCGCGGCCGGCGTCTCGACCATCGCGGGCCTGATGATCGGCGTCGCCACGGTCGCGAGCCACGACATCGTCGGCATGCTCAAGCCCAACCTCGACGAGAAGACCAAGCTGCGCTGGGGCTATATCGCCCTGATGGCGACAGGCGTGGTCTCGCTCTTGATCTCGCTCGACCCGCCGGCCTTCCTGATCATCTCGATCTTCTGGGCCTTCGGGCTCTGCGCCTGCACCATCACGCCGATGCTGGTCCTCGGCGCCTGGTCGACGCGGATCAACAAATACGGGGCCTTCGCCGGCAGCGCGCTCGCCGGCATCCTCTATGTCGCGATCTCGCCCTATGTCTTTCCGCAGTTCGCGGTCGGCAAGGGGCTGATCGCCAATCTCGGCTATGCGGCGGCGCTGGTGGCGGTGCCGGTCGGGTTCATCGTCACCATCCTGGTCTCGCTGGCGGCCGAGAAGCTGTCGGCGGTCGACGAGCCGACGCGCGCCGGCACGCAGACGCTGGTCGAGACCATGCATGGCTGGCCCAGCGTCGAGGGCACGCGCTACGGAGCGACAGGCTGGCTGATCGTCCTCTGCCTGCTCTGGCTGCCGGTGCTGTGGTGGGGGCTGCAGCCATGGTGAGCCTGCCCATCGCCCTGCCGCAGCGCTTTGCCGGGCTCGGCGTCCTGCTGCTGGGCCTGAGTTGGAGTTTCGGCGTCCTCCTCGCGCGCCACGATGTCGTGGCCGCCTCGGGCGTGCCGCCGGCGCAGGCCTTCGGCTACATCGCGGCCGGCGGCGTCGGGGCCGTCGCGGCGTCCTGGTTCGGCGTCGGAGCGGTGCTCTTCGCGATGACGCGGCTGCTGCGCGCCCGCGCGCCGTTCTGGAGCGTGCTCTGGGCGCTGGCAGGCGCACTGCCGCCGCTCTGGATCGCCGCGCCCGCTGCCGCGCTCGTCGTCGCAGGCAGCGGCGGCGTCGCGCTCACGTCGGTCGTCGCCCTGGCCGGCGCGGCTTGTCTCGTGCTGGCGGCGCGCGGCCTTGCGGAGGTCGCCGGTCTCTCGCAGGCGCGCGCGGCCGCCTGTCTCGGACTCACCGTAATTTTCTGCGCCAGCGTGATGTCGCTAAGCTGATCGCAAGATCGAAAGCTGATCCAAAGACCGACCGGAGATCCTGTCCCATGACCATCAAAGCCTTCGTCTTCGACGCCTATGGCACGCTCTACGACGTGCAGTCGGTGGCCGGCGTCACCGATGCCGCCTTTCCCGGCCATGGCGACTACATCACGCAGGCCTGGCGCATGAAGCAGCTTGAATACACCTGGCTGCGCTCGCTGATGGGCGCCTACGAGGATTTCTGGTCGGTGACGCGGGCCTCGCTCGCCTACACGCTGAAGACGCTCGGGCTGGAGGCTTCGCCCGAGCTCTTCGAGGAGCTGGCCGACGCCTACAACAACCTGAAGCCCTATCCCGATGCCCGCGCCGCGCTGGAAGCGCTCTCGGCCTATGACCGCGCCATTCTTTCAAATGGCAGCCCGGCGATGCTCACCGCGCTCGTCGCCAACAGCGGCTTCGGCGACCTGCTGAAGGCCGTCCTCAGCGTCGACGCCAAGGGCGTGTTCAAGCCCGACATGCGAACCTATGAACTGGTCGAGGAAAGGCTCGGCGTCGCCCGCGACGAGGTCGTCTTCGTCTCGTCCAACGGCTTCGACGTCGCGGGAGCCAAAGCCTTCGGCTTCAAGGTGGCCCGCATCGAGCGCGTCTCGCCGGCGGCGCTGCGCGAGGAACTCGCCGCGCCGGGCACGATCGCGCCGAAGACGATGTTCAAGGCGCTGCGGATGCAGGCCGAGATGCTGGGTCAGGAAGCCGACTGGACGATCGGGTCGCTGGGGGAGTTGGCGGGCTTGGTCGCCCGCCACTGAAATGGGTCAATCGTCGCTTGGCGGGATGATGCCGTATTCCTTAGCATAGCCGGTAACGACGGCCTTCGTCACCTCGGCGAGAGCGGTTTTGCCAATTGCGAGGAGCCCATTGCCGGCACGCATCAGGAGCTTCACAACGGCTGAGCGATCAGGTCTTGCCTTATCCAGTTCCGCTTTTGCCTCTTCTGCCAGTCGGCGTGCATCGGCTTCAGCAGCGGTCGCAGTCGTCAACTCGAACAAAATCCGATCGGCAAGTTCTCTCAACCCCGTATCTGATCGAGTACATGTCTGATTTATCGTCCCACCCTGATTGAAGATAGGAGAGCCGCTGATTGGGCCCGTGATCACCATGCTATTCTGAGGTGTTGATCGTTGTGCCATTCGCCGCCCGCCTGCGAGGCCGAACTTGAAGTCTCCGAGCACTCGATCTCGGATCGTTTCGAACTCCGCCGAGACCTCGCTTTCACGCTGCTCAAACGTCAGCCCACGGTGTCCCATTCGCCCGAAGTCGCTGGCATACTGGCGTAAAACATCTTTCTCAAATGCTCTAGAAAATTGACCGAGCGCTCCAGCGTGTTGTTGAGGGTTCTCGGGATCGGCTTCGGCGATGAAGCATGCCCCTCGAACGAGGACATCTTGATAAACAGAGACGATTGCCCGCTCAATTTCAAAAACGGTATTTCCGCTAGCCAGCATCCCGATCGCGTTCTGATGTCGCATGACCTTGTCGATTGATTTCTTTGTGGTTCCCGTTCCATCCTGGCGGAAATCAGTCAGACGGATGCCAATAAATTCGGCGCTAGAAATTGATGCCGGCATTGCAATCTCCGCGAGCTAGCCGCTGATCATGGCCTATCAAATCGCTATTACGCGTACAATTCGTAAGCATCGCAAGATCAACTTCTTGCGTTTCCACAACGACTTTCAAGAACTCGACAATAGCGCACTTACTTAGCGTACATTGCAAGCACAGAGCGCCAGAACGCTTTATTTTCGGGATTTTTTCACCGCTCAGCAATGCTAGCGATAGGTTTCTGGTGCCGCTTGAGGGATTCGAACCCCCGACCCCCTCATTACGAATGAGGTGCTCTACCAGCTGAGCTAAAGCGGCGACGCGCCAGCCTGTATCAGCCCGCCCGATTCCTGGCAAGGCGAACTCGGATTTTCGCGGGTTCCGAGCAAGGCTATCGCATTTCACCCTCCGCCCTCATCCTGAGGAGTGCTTCCGCAGGAAGCGCGGGTCGTGTCCCATAGCGTGGTGTTGTTGTTGCCCCTCAAAGACCGGACACGTCCTCCTTGGTTGAACGGTCTGCGATGAACTCTCGCGGTGAACGG
>JAIETL010000061.1 GCA_019745195.1 Beijerinckiaceae bacterium | reverse complement strand
TCCTCTTCCTGGCGGCGACGCTCCTCTTCCTCGCGCTGGCGGGCGAGCCCGGCCTCGCGCTCCTGGCGCTCGCGCTCGGCTGCCAATGCCCGCTGGCGCGCCTCGGCTTCGGCGGCGGCGCGGGCATCGGCCTCGCGGCTGCGGGAATCGGAGAGGGCGCGCTGGCGTGCGTCCTTCTCGTCCTCGGACAGGGTGCGCAGCAGCATGCCGCCTGCGGGGCGCGGCGGAGCGACGGGAGCCGGCGGCGGCGCGGCGCGGGTCTGCGCCGGTTGGCCGGGGGCCGGAGCGACCCGGGCCGGAGCCGCTTCCTTGACATCGGAGCCGGCGACGCGGCGCTTGACCTCGACGACGACCTGCTTCGAGCGCCCATGCGAGAAGCTCTGCCGAACAGTGCTCTGCTCGGGGCGCTTCAACGTCAGGGTCTTCGGGGGACTCACAGTCAAGGTCTTGTCGCCCGGGGTCTTGGTATCACTCATTATTCGTTCGGTCCTGCCGCTTTCGGTCTCGCCGCGTCTGGCGTTGCTGCTTCCGGATTTGCCGCATCCGGAGCCGCCATGCGCGTCGTCACGTCATCTGTTTCTACGGGGTCGGCCAGATCATCCGGCTCGATCGCACCGGCGTCGTCCGTCCGGTAGCGGACGAGCCGACGCCAGCGGGAGAGGAAACCCTCGGCCGCCGGTCCCGGAGCAAGCGCCGCATGTATCACATGTGCCCGCCCCAACGCCAATTCCAAATCAGCGGCCGCGAAAATACCCACGACCGGCACCTTGCGCGGCTTCAGCCCGCCCTCCTGGCGGGCGATTTCGACGCGCCGGAGAGCCTGGCCGATCTTGCGCTGACCGTCCTCCGCCCCGTCGCTGGCCGCGATCACGGCCGCGCAGCGGCCCGAGCCGACCATCGCCTCGACCTTGGCGAAGCCGGCCTGAACGAGGCCGGCCTTGTTGGCCATGGCCAGCGCCTGCAGCGCGTCGCGCCGCATCAGCCCGTCGATCAGATCGACCAGATCGGCCGGCACCGCGACCTTTGCCTTGAGCGAACGCTCGAAGGCCTTGCGCCTGACCGCCTCGGCCACCGTCCTGGCGCTGAGGCTGGCCCAGACGCCGCGACCCGGCAGCTTGCGCTTGAGGTCCGGCGTCAGCACGCCGTCGGGACCGACGACGAAGCGGATCAGGTCGTCGGGCGGCTTGACCGCCCGGCTGACGACGCAGCTTCGCTCCGGCCCGTCCCTGCGGTCCGAACGCGTCGCTGCTGCGGGCTTCATCGCGATGATCCGCCTCAGACCTCGCAATCTCAGACCTGGGCGGCCTCGCCTTCGGCCGGCTCGACCTCTTCGGCGACAGGCGCCTCGATCCAGCCGGCCTTGACGCGGGCGGCCATGACCATGGCCTCGGCGTCATGCCGCGACAGGTCGAAGCCGTCGAGATAGCCGGCATGGCGGGTGCTCTCGCCATCCTTGCGCTCGGTCCAGCCGACGAGATCGTCGGTGGCGCAGCCGGCGAGATCTTCGACGGTCTTCACCTCGTTCTCGCCCAGCGCCACCATCATCGCCGTGGTGACGCCCTCGACCTCGCGCAACTCGTCCTCGACGCCGAGCGCGATGCGCTTCTCGTCGAACTCGGCCTCGATGGCGGCGAGATAGTCCTGCGCGCGCGACTGGATCTCGGCGGCGGTGTCCTCGTCGAAGCCCTCGATCGAGGCGAGCTCGGAGGGCTCGACATAGGCGACCTCCTCGACCGTGCGGAAGCCTTCCGACGCCAGCAACTGGCCGACCGTCTCGTCGACGTTGAGCGCATTCATGAAGATCTCGGTGCGGCTCAGGAACTCCTTCTGGCGGCGCTCCGATTCCTCGGCCTCGGTCAGGATGTCGATGTCCCAGCCGGTGAGCTGCGAGGCGAGGCGGACATTCTGGCCGCGCCGGCCGATGGCGAGCGAGAGCTGCTCGTCGGGCACCACGACCTCGATCTTGTCGGCCTCCTCGTCGAGCACGACCTTGGCGACCTCGGCCGGCTGCAGCGCGTTGACGACAAAGGTCGCGATATCGGGCGACCACGGGATGATGTCGATCTTCTCACCCTGCAATTCGCCGACGACGGCCTGCACGCGCGAGCCGCGCATGCCGACGCAGGCGCCGACCGGGTCGATCGAGGAATCGCGGCTGATCACCGCGATCTTGGCGCGCGAGCCGGGGTCGCGGGCGACCGCCTTGACCTCGACGATGCCGTCGTAGATCTCCGGCACTTCCTGGCCGAAGAGCTTGGCCATGAACTGCGGATGGGTGCGCGACAGGAAGATCTGCGGGCCGCGCGGCTCGCGGCGCACGTCGTAGACATAGGCGCGGGCGCGATCGCCGACCTTGAAGGTCTCGCGCGGAATCATCTCGTCGCGGCGGATGATCGCCTCGCCGCGGCCGAGATCGACGAAGACGTTGCCATATTCGACGCGCTTGACCGCGCCGTTGACGATCTCGCCGATGCGGTCCTTGTATTCGTCGTATTGCCGGTCGCGCTCGGCCTCGCGCACCTTCTGCACGATGACCTGCTTGGCCGACTGGGCCGCGATGCGGCCGAAATCGAAGGGCGGCAGCGGATCGGCGATGACGTCGCCGACCTGGGCCGCGGGATTGTGGCGCTTGGCCTCGGCGACGGTGATCTCGGTCGCGCCGTTCTCGACCAGATCGACCACCTGCAGGTGGCGGGCGAGGCGAAGCTCGCCGGTCTTGGTGTTGATCTCGGCATGGACGTCGGTCTCGGCGCCGTAGCGCGAGCGCGCCGCCTTGGCGATCGCGTCCTGCATCGCATCGACCACGATCTGCCGGTCGATCGACTTTTCGCGCGCGACCGCATCGGCGATCTGCAGCAGTTCGAGCCTGTTGGCGCTGACGACCATGACGCTCACTCCTCTTCGTTGTCTGTTTCGTGCGGAGCCGGTCCGCGCTTTTTGGGCGAGGCCGGGACCTTGTCGGGACGCGGTCCCAGCGATTTCTTCCTGCCCTTCGGCGGCGCCGGGATCTCGTCGACCGCCGGCATCTCGGGCGGCAGGCCCGCCTTGCCGCGCCTGAGCGATTCGGTGACGAGCGCATCGGTCAGCACGAGGCGGGCATCGGCGATCAGCGCCATCGGAATCGCGACGTCGCGCTCCTCCTCCGACTTCGCATCGTCGCGGGCGAGCAGGGCGTTTGGCCCGTCGATGCCGCGCAGGATGCCGCGGAAGCGCTTTCGGCCGGCGACGACGGCTTCCGTGTCGATTTTGGCGAGATGCCCGGCCCAGCGCTCGAAATCACCGGCGCGCACCAGCGGCCGGTCGATTCCGGGCGACGAGATTTCGAGATGATAGGCCGCCTGGATCGGATCGTCGACATCGAGCGCCGGCGAGACCGCCTGGCTGACCGCCTCGCAGCCCTCGACATTCATCGTGCCGTCGGGCCGCTCGGCCATGATCTGGACCGTGCAGCCGTTCTGGCCGGTGACGCGCACGCGCACCAGCCTGTAGCCGAGATCGACGATCGCCGGCTCCACGATCGCGGCGACGCGCGCGGCGACGCCGCTTTCGACGACGATGCGATGGTCCTGATCCGGTGAAATCGGCTCGTTCATGTCCGGGCTGCCTGTTTGGAGCGTCGACATGCTCCAAATTCCGAGATCCCCGCTCCGGAACAAGCGTCCGCCCAACAAAAAAGAGCGGGCCGGCAGGCCCACTCTTGATCGTCGGCTTGCGCCGTTACCAGAGCTGTTATGCGCTGTTTAGTCCGCCTTGAGGTTCCATGCAAGCCGCCTTTCCGGAGCGACGACGACCTTCGCGTTTCTGCATCGGCGCTAACGCGATGGTCATTCTTGTGCGTCAACATGACCGTGTTCGGTTTGAGTGGGGTTGCGGGATGAGTTCGGTCAGCGCGCTGTTGCGCGATCTCGAAGCGACGATGGTGCGTGGCTCGGGCGAGGAGCGCGTCCAGATCCTGGCGCGTCTGACGGATCTGTTCCTGAGCACGGCCAGCGGCATGGCCGAGGATCAGGTCAGCGTCTTCGACGTCGTCATCGGCCGGCTTTCGCGCGCCATCGAAGTGCGCGCCCGCATCGAACTGGCCGAACGGCTGGCGGATGTTCCCAATGCGCCGGGCGGCGTCGTGCGCCAGCTCGCGCTCGACGAAATCGCGGTGGCGCGGCCGGTCCTGATCGCCTCGCCGCGGCTGAGCGACCAGGATCTCGTCGCGATCTCGGCCGCCAAAGGCCGCGACCACATGCTGGCCATCACCGAGCGGCCCGATCTCGGCGAGCCGGTGACGGACTTCCTGATCCTGCGCGGCGGCCGCGTCGTCACCCATGCGGTGGCCTCCAACCAGAGCGCGCGCTTCTCGCGCCACGGCATGGGCGTGCTGGTGATGCGCGCGGTGCAGGACGACGCGCTGCAGGCGACGCTCGGCACGCGGCGCGACATCCCCTCCGAACTCGGCGATCAGCTCATGGCCGCGGCGAAGAACTCGGCGCGGCGGCGGCTCAGCGCCTCGATGGAGCCGGCCATGGCCGGCGCGGTCGATGGCGCGATCGAGCGCGGCGCCGTCGCGGTCGCGGCCCAGGCCCAGGCCCAGATCGGCGACGACATCGGCAAGATCAGCGCGGCCCTGGCCGAGATCACCCGCCTCAACGAAGCCGGACTGCTGAACGAGGCGAAAGTGGCCGAGTTCGCCGGCGCCGGCGCGACCGAGCACGCCATGGGCGCGGTCTCCGTGCTGGCGCAGCTCGGGCTGCCCGCGACCGAGCAGGTCATCCTCGGGCCCGACCGCGACGCGGTGCTGCTGGTGGCGCGCGGTCTCGGCTGGTCCTGGGAGACGACGCGGGCGCTGATCAGCCTGCGCAAGGACCTCGGCAAATCCGATTCCGCCGTCGAGAAGGCACGCCAGAGCTTCCGGAGCCTGCAGACCTCGACCGCGCAGCGCGTGCTCGGCTTCCTCAGGATGCGCGACGCACAGCAGTGAGATAGCTCGGCACGCGGCCGGCGGCGACGGCCTTGGCCTCGTAGCGCGTCCGCACCCAGCCGGGATAGGGCTGCCGCCAGTCGTCTGCGCGCTCATCCGTCCAGTTAAAATCGGGCGAGGCCAGCAGCCGCGACAAAGTCCAGCCGACATAATCGTCGATGTCGCTGGCGAAACGGAAGCGGCCGCCCGGACGCAGCGCCCGCGCCAGCAGGCCGAGCGTCCGGTCCGAGACGAAACGGCGCTTGCGTTGGCGGCGCTTGGGCCAGGGGTCGGGATAGAGCAGATCGACCGCGTCGAGCGAGCCTGCGGGCAAGCGCGGCAGCAGCAGCGCCGCGTCGCCGTCCCAGAGCCGGATGTTGTCCAGCCCGTCGCGCTCGATGACGCCGAGGAACTTCGCCATGCCGTTCACGAAGGGCTCGACGCCGATGAAGCCGATTTCGGGGCTCTCGCGCATGCGATGCAGCAGATGCTCGCCGCCGCCGAAGCCGATTTCGAGCCGCACCGCCGTCACCGCACGCGGAAACAGCGGCGCGAGATCGGCGATCTCGCCCTCGGGCAGGCGCAGGCGCGGCAACGTGCCCTCGATCTGCGCGCTCTGGCCCGGCCGCAGCGCCTTGCCCTTGCGCCGGCCGAAGAAGGCGCGCTCGTCGTGATGCTCGTCGGTCATGCGCGCTCTTAGATGACGCTAGCCCAAAGAAAAAGGGCCGGAGCGAGGCTCCGGCCCGATAGCGCTCGATCGCGGATGGATCAGGCGACGGCCTTCTTGAGCGCGTCGACGAGATCGGTCTTCTCCCAAGAGAAGCTGCCGTCGCGGCCGGCCTTGCGGCCGAAATGGCCATAGGCCGCCGACTTGGCGTAGATGGCCTTGTTGAGGTTGAGATGCGTGCGGATGCCGCGCGGGGTGAGGTCCATGACCTCGCCGAGGACCGCCTCGAGCTTCGCCTCGTCGACCTTTCCGGTCCCGTGCAGGTCGACATAGATCGAGAGCGGCTTGGCGACGCCGATGGCGTAGGACAACTGGATCGTGCAGCGCTCGGCGAGCTTGGCCGCGACGACGTTCTTGGCGAGGTAGCGCGCCGCATAGGCCGCCGAGCGGTCGACCTTGGTCGGGTCCTTGCCCGAGAACGCGCCGCCGCCATGGGGCGCCGCGCCGCCATAGGTGTCGACGATGATCTTGCGGCCGGTCAGGCCGGCGTCGCCATCGGGACCGCCGATGACGAACTTGCCGGTCGGGTTGACGTGCCAGACGGTGTCCTTGGAAATCCAGCCCTCGGGCAGGGTCGCGCGGATATAGGGCTCGACGATCTTGCGGACATCTGCCGACGACAGGCTGTCATCGATGTGCTGGGTCGAGAGCACGATCTGCGTGACGCCGACGGGCTTGCCGTTCTCGTACTTGACCGTGACCTGGCTCTTGGCGTCGGGGCCGAGCTTGGCGGCGCCGCCTTCCTTCGCATGGCGGGCCTTGGCCAGCACTTCGAGGATCTTGTGGGCGTAATAGATCGGCGCCGGCATCAGCTCGGGCGTCTCGCGGCAGGCATAGCCGAACATGATGCCCTGGTCGCCAGCGCCCTCGTCCTTGTTGCCGGCGGCATCGACGCCCTGGGCGATGTCGGCGGACTGGGCGTGCAGCAGCACGTCGATCTTGCACTTCTTCCAGTGGAAGCCGTCCTGCTCGTAGCCGATCGCGCGGATCGCCTTGCGCGCGGCCGACTTGACCTTGCTCTTCATCGCCTTCTCGTCGAGCGAGGTGCGGACCTCGCCGGCGATGACGACACGGTTGGTCGTCGCCAGGGTCTCGCAGGCGACGCGGACCTGGGCTGCGTCCATACCGGCCTTCGCGGCTTCCTTGAAGAACAGGTCCACGACCTCGTCGGAAATCCGGTCGCAGATCTTGTCGGGATGGCCCTCGCCGACCGACTCGCTGGTGAAGAGATAGTTCTGGCGTGACACGGGCTAGGCATCCTTCGGTGAGGAGAGGCGACCGATCGGCCCGGGCGGACGATCAGCCGGCGAAAACGGGCACCCTCTTTGCAGCGGACGCGTTCGCCGTCAAGCCGGACAATCCGTTTATCGGGAGCTTCGTTCGTCCTGACGAACGAAAAGACGCCGGATCAAGCGATTCCGCTGTCTTCCTCGGCCAGAGCCTCGACAAGGTCGACGATCCGGCGGCGCACGCGGGCGCTCTTGATGCGGACGAATGCCTTGGTCAACTGCACGCCCTCGCTGGTGGCGAGGAAGTCCGAGACATAAGCCGTCGAGGCTGCATCGGAGAAGCCGCCCTGGGGCATGTCGCCGGTCGGCGCGCCGTCGAAGAAGAACGACACCGGTACGTCGAGCATCTTGGCGATCTGCTGCAGCCGGCTTGCGCTGATCCGGTTCGAGCCCTTCTCGTATTTCTGCACCTGCTGGAAGGTGAGGCCGAGGCCCTCGCCGAGCCTTTCCTGGCTGACGCCGGCGAGCATGCGGCGCATGCGCACGCGGGCTCCGACATGGCGGTCGATCGGGTTCGGCACCTTTTTGACTATCATCAGCGGCGGTCCCTGGACGGCTTCGGATCGGTCACCTTCAATCCCGCAGAAGGGATTTCATTTTGTCAATTTACATGGTTCCATGGAGAACCACCATCCATCCTCGCAAAAAAAGTTCCAGATGGGATGATCAGCGCCGCCAGATGCGCGAGAGGAGCATGAAAGCGGCCAGAAGCCCTGCGAACAGAGCATCCCCGAGCTGCGCATAGAGCGTGACAGGGCCGCTGCGGGGCAGTCCGGCGTCGAGAACGCCCTCGGTTCCGAGCGCCAGAGAACCGGTGACGCGGCCATAGGCGTCGACAACCGCCGAGATGCCGGTGTTGGCGACGCGCACCAGAGGCAGCCCTTCCTCGACAGCGCGCAGCCTCGCCTGGGCGAAGTGCTGGTAGGGCCCGCTGGTCTGGCCGAACCAGCCGTCATTGGTCAGGTTGAGGAGGAAGCCGGGGCGCGGACCCTGCGGCGTCGCCGCGCCCGGAAAGACGATCTCGTAGCAGATCAGCGGGGCCGCCACCGGCAGGCCGGCAATGACCAGCGGCTGCCGCCGCGGCCCGGCCGCGAAGCCGCCCGGCACCGAGACGAATTCGGACAGGCCGACGCCGCGGATCAGCCTGTCCAGCAAGGGCGGCAGATACTCGCCGAAGGGCACGAGATGAACCTTGTCGTAGCTCGCGCGGATGACGCCCTCGTCATCGACGACCTGCACCGAATTGAAGATCGGCGGCCGGCTCTCGCCCGGCAGCCCCTCGCCGGCACGGGCCGCGCCGGTGATCAGGGTCGCGCCGGGCGGCAGCAGCGCGGCGATCCGCGCGAGCGCGGCCGGCGTACGCCCGAGCAGAAAGGGAAAGGCCGATTCCGGCCAGATCAGATGGGTCACGTTCTGGACGCCGAGCGTGGTCGGGCTTGTCGCTCGGTCGCTCAGCGCCAGATAATGGGCAAGGATGGCCTCGCTGTTGCGGGCGCTGAACTTGGCGTCCTGCGGCAGATTGGGCTGCATCAGCCGCAGCTTGACCCCGGCGACCGTCGGAGAGGGTTGCGTCGGGATGCGCCAGAGCCCGAAGCCGAAGAGCCCGGCGACCGCCAGACCAGCCACCACCGGAGCGCGCCAGCGCGCCAGACCGCCCTCATGCCCGCCCAGCAGCGCCGGCGCCGCCCCGATCGCGACCGCGACCAGCGTCAGCCCGTAGAGCCCGACCAGCGAGGCGAATTGCGCGATCTGCGGCTGTCCCGCCAGCATCATGCCGTAGACGTTCCACGGAAAGCCGGTCAGCACATGGCCGCGCAGCCATTCGCTCGACGCCAGCGCGACCGCGAGCATCAGGATGCGGCCGGCCCCGACGGGCCAGAGCAGCCGCGCGCAGGCGAAGCCCAGCGCCGGGAAGATGGCCAGGCCCGCCGGCAGCGCGACGACGCCGAGCGGCATCGCCCAGGCGAATTTGTCGGCCTCGACCAGAAAGGCCGCGCCGAGCCACCACAGGCCGGCGAGAAAGAAGCCGAAACCCCACCACCAGCCAACGGCGGCGGCCGCGCGAATCCGCCGCCAGACCGTCTCGCCGACCGCGCCGTCGATGAGCCAGACCGCCATCGTCATCGGCAGGACGATCAGCGGCCAGAGATCGAGCGGCGGCAGGCTGAGCGCGCCGGACGCTCCCGCGACAAGCGCGATCAGACGCCGACGCCAGCCCCATGCGAGGATGACGCCGTCGGCAACCGCCGAAAGGCGCATCAATTGGCCCCCGTCGGCGCAGCCGGACCCGATTGCGTATCGCGTCGCTGGATGCTGATCCGCTTGATCCGGCGCGGATCGGCCTCGACGATCTCGAAGACGAGACCCTCCGGTCCCTCGATCGTTTCGCCCGGCGCGGGCACGCGCCCGGCCAGCGTCACGATCAGCCCGCCCAGCGTGTCGATCTCCTCGGCGATTTCGGCCTGCGAGAGATCGATGCCGGTCGCCTCCTTCAGTTCGTCCAGAGTGGCGCGGGCGTCGGCCGCGTAGCGCCCGTCGTCGAGCGCCGCGATGGCAGGACCGTCGTCGAGATCATGCTCGTCCTCGATGTCGCCGACGACGATCTCGACCAGATCCTCGATCGAGACCAGCCCGTCCGTGCCGCCATATTCGTCGATGACCAGTGCGATATGGGTCCGCGTCGCCTGCATCCGGACCAGCAGATCGACCGCCGGCATCGAGGGTGGAACATAGAGCACCGGCCGCAGGATTTTCGCCGCGGCCAGGGTGGAATTGAGATCGACGGCGGCGAGATCGTGCTGCGGCGCGCCGGGCGGGATCGTCGCCTCCCCGGTTCTGGCGCGCCCGGCGATGAAGGTCATGAAGTCGCGGATATGGACCATGCCGCGCGGATCATCGAGCGAATCGTCGAAAACCGGCAGGCGCGAATGCCCGGCATTGCCGAAAATGGTCAGAACCTCGTCCAGCGTGGCGTCGCCCGGCACCGCGACGATGTCGGCGCGCGGGATCATGACGTCGCCGACCCGGCGCTCGCGCAGGCTGAGCACGTTGGACAGCATCGCCCGCTCCTGGGGGCTGAGATCGGCGAACTGTCCGTTCTCCTGATCCTGCGCCAGCGCTTCGGCGATGTCCTCGCGGATCGTGCCGCCGCCGCGCAGGCCGAGCCTGTCGAGAAACTGGCCGAGCCAGTGGCCAAGGCCGCGCCCGGCCTGATCGTTCGCGGTGGATCGACTGTCGTCGCTCATGATGCTTTTGAGAAAACCGGGGTTTCATCGAGCGGCTCGGTGTCCGCATAGGGGTCGGCGATGCCCAGGCTGGCCAGCGCGGCGATCTCCAGCGCTTCCATGCGCTCGGCGTCGTCGGTCGTCTCGTGATCCTGTCCGAGCAGATGCAGCAGGCCATGGATGACGAGATGGCTGAGATGGTCTTCGATCGTCTTGTCTTCGGCTTGCGCCTCGCGCGCCACGGTCTCGTAGGCGAGCACGATATCGCCGAGCGCGGGGCTCTGGGCGATCCTGTCGATTGGTGCGGCCGGAAAAGAGAGGACGTTCGTCGCCTTGTCGAAGCCGCGCCAGTCGCGGTTGACGATGCGGATGCGCCTGTCGTCGGTCAAAAGCAGGCTGAGTTCGGCCCCGTCGAGCGGCTGGACCGGCGAGACCGCGATGGCGGCCTTCAGGGCGGCGTCGATCAAGGGCCGCAGATCGGGGAGCGAGCGCCAGCTCTTCGCCTGGATCCTGACCGAGAGAGACAGCGTCGGCCGGATGGTCCCGGCCCTTGCGGAGGTCGCAGGCGGCGCCGGGCGCCGCGCGCGAGGTCGGTCGGTCATCGCGGCCGCTCCCGCGACAGGGTGCGCTTCAGCCCCTCGCTCTCATCTTCAAGCGGAGCGGATTGCTCTGGCGGACGCATGCGTTCCTCACGCTCCTCGCGCTCGCGGCGCGCAGCGCCCTCATAGGCCATGACGATGCGCCGCACCAGATCATGGCGGACGACGTCGCCCTCCTCGAATTTGGCATGGCCGACGCCCTCGACGCCCGAGAGCAGCCTGACCGCCTCGATCAGCCCCGAGCGCTGCCCGGGAGGCAAGTCGATCTGCGTCGGGTCGCCGGTGATGATCATGCGCGAGCCTTCACCGAGGCGGGTCAGGAACATCTTCATCTGCACGGTGGTGGCGTTCTGCGCCTCGTCGAGCAGGACGACGGCGTTGGTCAGCGTCCGGCCGCGCATGAAGGCGAGCGGGGCGATCTCGATCATACCGGTCTGCAAGGCGCGCTCGACATGGCGCGCTTCCATGAAATCGTTCAGCGCGTCGTAGATCGGCCGCAGATAGGGATCGACCTTCTCGCGCATGTCGCCGGGCAGGAAGCCGAGCCGCTCGCCGGCCTCGACGGCGGGCCGCGACAGCACCATGCGCTCGACCACGCCCTGCTCGATCAGCGAGACGGCGTGGCCAACGGCGAGCCAGGTCTTGCCGGTGCCGGCCGGGCCTTCCGCCAGCACCAGCTCGTTGCGCTTGAGCTGGCGCAGATAGGCGTCCTGCGCCGCGTTGCGGGCGCGCACTGGGCCGCGCTTGCGCGTCACGATCGCGTCGAAGGAGGTTTTTCCTGCGTCTGCGGCGGGAAAGAGCGAGCGCTGGACATTGCTCTCCTCGATCGCGCCATCGACCTCTCCGAGCGTGACCGAGGCGCCGGCCTTGGCGCGCGCATAGAGCGTCTTCAGCACGCGGCCGGCCTGCTCGGCGGTTTCGCGCGGACCCTTGATGGTCAGGTGGTTGCCGTTGGGGCTGGCGACGACGCCGAGCCTGCGCTCGAGATGCGCCAGGTTCTGGTCGTAATGGCCGAAGACCAGGCTCGCGAGGCGGTTGTCGTCGAAGGACAGCAGGACCTCGGTGGCGGGCAAACCATCGCGCGTCACGGTCTCGCGCGTGAAGCTCTCAGCGCGCTGAGCGGGCTGCTCGCGCCGCGGGCCACGGTCTTGTCTCGGAGTCGCATGGTCAGCCTGTGCCAAATGCGTCGTCTCCCTGGCAGGGTTTCCGGCCGCACGGAATCGCGAGACCGGGTCTCAAGCACGCATAACCGAACGTGACGATGTCCGCCTGATGACAGACGCAGCCCGCGCGCGCGAGTGGGCCGGCCGAGCCTCGCCGGCTCATGCCGCGATCCCCGTCGGAGAGCCCGGAACGGCAGATGCCAGCCGGCCGAACAGCGAATTCGACCCTGCCCGCTCGATGACCACCTGCACCCTGTCGCCGATCTGATTCGTCTTCGTCTCGATCTGTACAGCCTGGAGCCAGGGCGTCTTTCCCGCAAGCTGGCCGGCATGCCGGCCGACACGCTCCAGCAGCACCTCGACGGTGCGGCCGACCATGGCGTGGTTGAAGGCCTGGCGATGATGCTCGATACGGTCCTGCAGCCGGTAAAGCCGCTCGTTCATCAGTTCGGGCGCGACCTGCTCGACGAGATCGGCTGCGGGCGTGCCGGGGCGGGGCGAGTATTTGAAGGAATAGCTCGAGGCGAAGCCGATCTCGTCGACGAGGCGGATCGTGTCCTCGAACTCGGTGTCGCTCTCGCCTGGGAAGCCGACGATGAAATCCGACGAGAGAGCAATGTCGGGCCGCGCGTTTCGAATTCGCTCGACCAGCCGGCAATACTCGTTTGCCGTATGCTTGCGGTTCATCGCCGCAAGAATGCGGTCGGACCCGGCCTGCACCGGCAGATGCAGGAAGGGCATAAGCTGTGGCAGGTCGCGATGCGCCGCGATCAGATCGTCGCCCATGTCGCGCGGATGACTGGTGGTGTAACGGATGCGAGTGACGCCGGGGATTTCGGCAACCTTGTAAATCAGCCGCGCCAGCCCCCAGACGCCGCCCTCGCCGTCGCCATGATAGGCGTTGACGTTCTGGCCGATCAGCGTGACGTCCTGCACGCCCGACGCCGCCAGCCGCTCGACCTCGACCAGCACCTGCGAAACCGGCCGCGAGAACTCCGCGCCGCGCGTGTACGGCACGACACAGAAGGCGCAGAACTTGTCGCAGCCCTCTTGCACCGTAACGAAAGCCGAGATGCCGCGTGCGCGGATCGCCCTGGGCGTCGGGGCCGGCAGATGGCCAAACTTGTCCTCGACGGGCAGATCGGTATCGACGGTGCGCCTGACGCGCGCCTGCTCCAGCAGTTCCGGCAGGCGGTGATAGGCCTGCGGGCCGACGACGAGGTCGACCGCCGGCTGGCGGCGCTGGATTTCCGCGCCCTCGGCCTGCGCGACGCAGCCGGCGACGATGATGCGGGTGTCCTGACCCTCGGCTTTTTGCGCGTTCTTGAGATCGCGCAGCTTGCCGAGCTCGGTATAGACCTTCTGCACCGCGCGGTCGCGGATATGGCAGGTGTTGAGCAGGATCAGGTCCGCGCCTTCCGGCGTGGCCGTCTCCTTATAGCCCTGACGGCTCAGGATGTCGGCCATGCGCTGCCCGTCATAGACGTTCATCTGGCAGCCGAAGGACTTGATGTGGACGGTTTTCATGCGCGGCGGACGTCAGGCTCCAAACCGTCTCCTTACCCCGGATCGCGCTCCGGGGAAATGATTTGGAGCGGGCAAGGCATCCCAAGCAATGCGTGCGCCAACCGAGGACTTTTCAATCTCCGCCCATCGCCCGCCCCGTCACCGCCTGCCGCCGCGCGGCTCTGATCGCGATCTCGGCCAGCTTCGTCGCCTCCTTGCGCGAGGTTTTCGCGCCCATCGCGATCGGCTCGCCCCAGGCCAGCACGACATCGATCGCGCCCATGGCCAGCACCGCCTTGAGATGGGGCGCGAGCTCGGTGTCGCCGTACCAGGCCAGCGCGCTGCGCTCCTCGCGACCGCCGGCCATGCCGTGGATGCCGGTGTAGCTGATGGTCAGCGGGTAGACGGTGATGTCGCCGCCGCCCTCGCCCAGGGCGGCGTGGGCCGCTCCCAGCAGCGAGGAGCGCATCGGCAGGATGCGGGTGCCGTCGCCGGTCGTGCCTTCCGCGAAGAGCACGACCGATTCGCCGGCCGAGAGCCGCGCGCCCATCTGCGCCGCGACATCGGCGGTGGCGGCGCGGCGCATGCGGTCGATGAAGACGGTGCGCTGCAGCTTCGACAACAGCCCGATCATTGGCCAGTCGGCGACCTCGCTCTTGGCGACGAAGGACAGCGGAGCTTGAGCCCCGATGACCGCGATGTCGAGCCAGGAGACGTGGTTGGCGACGATCAGCCCGCCCGCGCCGGGCGGCGGGGCCGTCCCCGTGACGGTACAGCGCACGCCGAGCGCCCGGCAGACGAGGCGGTGGTAGAGTTTCGGAACGACCGCGGCCGTCCTCGCGCCGAGCCGGACCGCGAGCAACTGCAAGGGGAGCAGCACGAGCGTCGCCGCGCCGAGCCAGCCGAGCCGAAACATCGCGCCGGGGCTGAATCCCGTCATGCGGGCAGATCCGTCATGCGAGATCGAGCCGCATCGTCACGGCCTCGGTGCGGCTGCCATCGGCCTTGATGTAATAGCCCTTGCGGCGGCCGACCTCGCTGAAGCCGAAATGCCGGTAGAGCCGCTCGGCCGGCAGGTTGCCCGCCTCGACCTCCAGAAAGACCTGATTGACGCTGCGCGCCGCCAGATGGCCGAGATGGGCCGACAGCAGGCTGCGCCCGAGCCCATCGCCGCGCCGGCCCGGCGCAACCACGATGCTGAGGATTTCCGCCTCGCCCGCCGCCATGCGCGAAATCACGAAGCCGACGGGGTTGGGGCCCTGCCCGGGATAGACGCCATCGGCGAGCACGGCAGGATCGGCGAGCAGCGCGGCGCATTCGCCCGGCTCCCAGCCGCGCGCGAAGCCGCCGGCATGGTGCAGCGCCGCGACATGGCGGGCATGGCGCACATCGAGCCGCCCCGTGCGGGCCGGGCCTGATTCGGGATTGAGCAGTCGGCGCAGCCAGTCCATGGCGCTTGATGCCATAGAGTTGGGCTCAGGCAAGACTCGTTTTCAGCGCCGGGGCAGGCGGGCGGAGTCCTGCGGCGTCGTTTCGGGGGCCTTGAGATAGAGCGGGCGCGGCGGGGCGGCGTCGGGATCGGCGATCAGGCCCAGCCTTGCCACCCACATCACGTCGGGCGCGCGGCTCTCGTCGATGATCAGCGCGTCGAGGCCGATCGCCCAGGCCTCGTTGGCGACGGCATGCGCCGCCGAGCCGACGATGCTGACGGGGCCGGCCCCGATGGCGCGGGCGGCGTCGCGGTGGCTGACCTGGCGCAGCGCCACCAGCGGCTTGCCCTGCGAGGTCATCGCCTGGAACCAGACCTGGCCGTGGCGGGCGTCGAGCGCGGCCGCGATGACACGGCCTGATTCGCGCCCGATCAGCGGGGCTGCGACCGCCGCCAGCGTGGTGACGCCGACAGCCGGAATGGCGGCCGCCAGCGCGATGGCGCGGGCGGCGCTGATGCCGACGCGAAGGCCGGTATAGCTGCCGGGGCCGACGGTGACGGCGACGCGGTCGAGCGAAGAAAAGCCGCCCTCGACCGCGTGCATGACGCGCTCGATCATCGGCATCAGCGCCTCGGCATGGCCGCGCTCCATCGCGACCTGCTCGATGGCGAGCGGCTCGGGCATGCCGGCGTCGAGCACGCAGGCCGAGCAGGCGCCGAGCGCGGTGTCGATGGCGAGGATGCGCATGGGCGTCGGCCGTCCCTGTTCCATTAGACACTGAAACACGCCGTCATCCCGGACAAGCTGCGAAGCAGCGCAGATCCGGGATCCATCATAGGGCAACAGGGTGCTCTATGATGGATCCCGGAGCTCCGCTTCGCTGCGTCCGGGATGACGGCGTGTGTGGTGCGATCCGACAATTAGCGGACCGATAGAATAATTCAGACCGCCTCGACCTCGCGCACATCCGGCAGGAAGTGGCGCAGCAGGTTCTGGATGCCGTGCTTGAGCGTCGCAGTCGAGGACGGGCAGCCAGCGCAAGAGCCCTTCATGGCGAGATAGACCGTGCCGTCCTTGAACCCGCGAAAGGTGATGTCGCCGCCGTCGCCGGCGACCGCCGGGCGAATGCGGGTTTCCAGCAGATCCTTGATCGTCTCGACGGTCTTGGCGTCCTCGGGGGCGAAAAACTCGCCCTCCTCGATCACATCGGCCTGCGACCCGTCCGAAAGGACGGGCGCGCCCGACATGAAATGCTCCATGATCGCGCCGAGGATGGCGGGCTTGAGATGGGGCCACTCGCCGTCCGATTTGGTGACGGTGATGAAATCCGAGCCGAGGAAGACGCCCGAGACGCCGCTGACGCCGAACAGGCGCTGGGCCAGCGGCGAACGATCGGCCTGCCCCGCCTCGCGCAGTTCGAGCGTGCCGTCGGCCATCACGGTGCGGCCGGGCAGGAATTTCAGGGTGGCGGGATTGGGCGTGGCTTCGGTCTGGATGAACATCGAGAAATCCTCCGGCGCCGGCGGGTCAAGGCCGCCGTTCCTGTACTGGATATAGGCGCGTCGCCGGAATGATTCCAGCGGGAAGCGCTACCTCTATCGTCATGGTCGGGCTTGTCCCGACCATCCACGTCTTCGCTCGTCGAGCCCTATGCCCAAGACGTGGATGCTCGGCACAAGGCCGAGCATGACGAATCGAGCCTCACGCCAGCGCGTCAATCTCCTCGTCCTCCAGATGGCCCGGCACGATCGCGACCGGAATCGGGAAGCTCGCGGCCGATTTGCCGGCGACGCCGCTGACCAGCGGGCCGGGACCGTCGCGGCCCGCACCTGCGGCCAAGACCAGCAGCGAAATATCCTCGTCGGCCTCGATCAGCTTGACGACCTCATCGGCCTTGTCGCCGGTGCGCACGACCTTCTCGGGCTCGAGCCCGGCAAGCGCCCGAACGGAAGCGGCCGCCGCATCGAGCAGCTTCTGCGCCTCCTCCTCGGCCTCGGCCTGCATCACCTCGCCGACGCCGAGCCAGGTTTCATGCTCGGGCGGCGTGACGACGCCGAGCAGCACGATCGCCGCGCCGACGCGGGCGCAGCGGCGCGCGGCGAAGCGCACCGCCTTGGCGCATTCGTCGCTGTCGTCGACGACCGCGAGGAATTTCGGGCGATGGCCCGTTTCATAGGACCGCCGTCGCTTGACCATGATCTCATCCTGTCGCCGCTTCCAGGAGCCGGCATGGTGAACCGCGCCGCAACGTCAGCGCAAGAGCGGCGCTCTCGGTCGTGGCGAGATGCGAGGCGACGAAGCAATCAACGGGGCGTAGAGCGCCCGGCTCTGGATTGCTTCGCTGCGCTCGCAATGACGGCGCTCAGCGGCGGCCGACGAAGCCGACGATATCCTTGACGTCGGCCATGACCGGGGCGGCGATCGCGGTCGCCCGGTCGGCGCCGTCGTTCAGGATCGAGTCGATATGGCCGGGATCGGCGAGCAGGCGGCGCATCTCGCCGGCGATGGGGGCGAGCTTCGCCACGGCGAGATCGACCAGCGCCGCCTTGAAGCCGGAGAACTGGCCGCCGCCGAACTCCGACAACACCTGCGCCTTGGTCGCGCCCGACAGCCCGGCATAGATGCCGACGAGGTTTTCCGCCTCCGGCCGGCCCTCCAGACCCTTCTCCTCCGAAGGCAGCGCCTCCGGGTCGGTCTTGGCCTTGCGGACCTTGGTGGCGATGGTCTCGGCGTCGTCGGTCAGGTTGATGCGCGAGTAATCCGACGGGTCGGATTTCGACATCTTTTTGGTGCCGTCGCGCAGGCTCATCACGCGCGGGGCCGGGCCCTGTATCATCGGCTCGGGCTGCGGAAAGAACCCCAGATCGCCGGTTCCCAACCCACGCTCGGCGATCCGCGTCGAAAAGTCGTTGTTGAACTTCTGGGCGATGTCGCGGGCGAGTTCGAGATGCTGCTTCTGGTCCTCGCCGACGGGCACATGCGTGCCCTTGTAAAGCAGGATGTCGGCGGCCATCAGAGCCGGATAGGCGTAAAGGCCGATTGAGGCGTTCTCCTTGTCCTTGCCGGCCTTCTCCTTGAACTGGGTCATGCGGTTGAGCCAGCCGAGCCTCGCGACGCAGTTGAACACCCAGGCGAGTTCGGCGTGCTGACGCACCTGGCTCTGGTTGAAGATGATGCTCTGCTTCGGATCGACGCCGGCCGCGACATAGGCCGCCGTGACCTCGCGGATGGCGCGGGTCAGATCCTCGGGATCCTGCCAGACCGTGATCGCGTGCATGTCGACGACGCAATAGATGCAGTCATGGGTCTTCTGCATCGCCACCCAGTTGGTCAGCGCGCCGAGATAATTGCCGAGATGCAGCGTCGAGGTCGGCTGCATGCCGGAGAAGACGCGCTGGTGAAAGGCCGCCATCGGGCGCTCCGTCGTCCGGGACTCAAAAGGAGGCGCGTTCTGGCTCAACCCCGTCGCTTGCGCAAGGGGCGCAGGCTGAATCGGTCGGGGCCGAACGCATCCAGCAAGACGGCAAGCGCGGCATAGACGACAAGGCCGCCGCCGCAGAGCAAACAGAGCGCGGCGATTCGCCGGAGCGTCGGCTGGCCGGGCGCGAGCATGGGGCCGAGCGCATCGCCGGCGAGCATCAGCGCGAGCGCCATCGCCGCGCTGGCGACCAGCGTAGCCCCGATCGGACGCAGCGAAGACAGGCTCGGCCGCCAGAGCCCGGAGCGCCGCAGCGCCACTGCCAACAGTCCGGCCTGGGCGACGAAGGCGAGGCTGGCGGCCAGCGCCGCCATCTCCGCCGCGCGCCCATCCGTCGACAGAAGCAAACCGGCCAAGGCCGCCACCAGCACCGCCAGGCCTCCCGCCAGAAGCGGCAGGCGCGGCGTTTGCCGGCTGAAATAGACCTGCCCCAGCACCTTGGCGATCACCGCGAAGGGCAGGCCGAGCGCGAAGGCCGAAAGCGCCGCGGCCGTGAGCTGGCGGTCCTGCGGGCCAAAGCGGCCATGCTCGAACAGCACCGAGACGATCGGCTCGGACAGCAGCGTCAGCGCCGTCGCGGCCGGGATGGCGAGCGCCAGCCCAAGCGCCAGAGCCCGGCCAAGTGCGGCGTCGTGCTCGGCCGCCGAGACCGTCGCCATTTCAGACAGCACCACAGTCCCCATCGCCACGCCGACGAAACCGAGCGGAAGCTGGAAGACGCGATCGGCATAATACAGCGCCGCGACCGAACCCGGCTCCGATGAGGCGATCTGCGTCGCGACCAGCAGGACGAGCTGTGCGGAGGAGGCCGCGAGCAGGGTCGCGCCGCCGGTGCGGACGAGGTTTGTCATATCCGGCGACCAGCGCAGGCTCGGGCGGGGCAGGCCCACCCGGCGCAAGCCGAACACAATGAGCGCGAGATGGGCGAGGCCGGTCAGGCTGACGAGGCCCGCAAGCCATGGCGCAGCGAAGGCCGGCTCGCTGCCGGTGGCGAGCAGCGCGAGCAATGCAGCCAGCAGGATCGCGTTCATCAGCGCTGGCGCAAGCGCGGCCAGCGCGAAGCGCCTTTCCGCATTCAGCAGGGCAGCGAGCATGGCCGCCAGCGTCGTCAGCAGCAGGAAGGGCAGCATCAGCCGCGTGTAATGGGCCGCCAGCGCCAGCGTCGCCGGCTCCTCGGCGAAGCCGCCGGCCAGCCCGAGCACGACCCAGGGCGCGAAGACTTCGCCGAGCCCGACCAGCAGGATGAGCAGCAGCGCCAGATGCGAGGCTGCCTCGCCGGCGAATTTTTGCGCGGCCGCGTTCCCGGCTTCACCCTTGATGGCGAGGTAAAGCGGCACGAATGGCGCGTTCAGCCCGCCCTCGCCGAGCACGCGCCTGACAAGATTGGGCAGCCGCAACGCCGCCAGAAACGCGTCCGCGACCGGCCCGGCCCCGAGCAGCCGCGCGATCAGCACGTCGCGCGCGAAACCGAGCAGCCGCGAAGCGACGGTGGCGGCGCCGACGAGGACGGAATCGCGGGCGAGGCGGGAGGGAGTGGCGACGGCTTCCGATTTTTCGAGCGTCACAAGTTAACCGTTGCCCTTTTGTTCGATTACTGATTCAATCATCCTTGACGAGAGGTTGCTATGGACAGCGCATTCAATCGCGAAAAATTCAAGGCCGTCGTTCATTATCTTTGCCACCATGCGAGGAGCGATTTTGGCCGCGTCAAATTGCATAAGGCGCTGTATTTTGCCGACATGATGCACTTTATCGACCATGGCAGCGCGCTGACAGGCGTTGACTATGTCAAACAGCAATTTGGCCCGACTGCGCGTCACCTGAAATGGGCGCTGGACGAGCTGAGGAGTGAAGCGAAGCTCCGGATCAGCAAAGAAAATTACTTTGGCTTGCCCAAGGATCACTTCGAATCCGTTCGCGATCCGGATTCGAACGAATTGTCATTTGCAGATCGGGGTCTGCTCGACGGCATTCTGGAGTTCGTCCGAAACCATAGTGCGACTGCACTGTCAGAGATCAGCCACAACGAGGCATGGCAGGCCTTTGAGATCGGTGACGTCATACCCTATGAGACGGCTTATTGGCTGGTGCCGACCGAGGTGACTGACGACGACATGGCGTGGGCGGAAGCTCAGATGCGCGCCACTGCCGCATGAAGAAACCCAACTGGCGCGAACTCGCCGTCAAGGGGCTGGAACGCGCATTGCCGCCCGATCGAATCGACGGCGCAAGAAGCGCAATCGACTTGAAGTTGATGTTCGCCTCGGCTGGGCTCAGGCGTCATCTGGCCTTTGAGCGTGAAATCTATGTTTTCACCCAGTTCGCCGGCAAGACCTTGAGGATTGTAATCGAAGCCAACGATCCACCCATCGTTTGGCATGTCGGCGTCCAGCCGGATCGCATCACAGAATGAACCGGCTCAGATCGGCGTTCTTCGCCAGATCGCCGATGCGGCTTTCGACATAGGCCGCGTCGATCGTCACCGCCTCGCCCGAGCGATCGGGCGCGGTGAAGGAGATGTCGTCGAGGATGCGCTCGATCACGGTCTGCAGGCGGCGCGCGCCGATGTTCTCGACCGTGGAGTTCACATCGACGGCGATGCGGGCGATGGCGTGGATCGCGTCGGGCGTGAACGAGACCGTGACCTCCTCGGTCGCCATCAGGGCCACGGTCTGTTTGATCAGGCTGGCCTCGGTCTCGGTCAGAATGCGCTTGAAATCCTCGATGTCGAGCGGCTGCAACTCGACGCGGATCGGCAGGCGGCCCTGCAACTCGGGCAGCAGGTCGGAGGGGCGCGAGACATGGAAGGCGCCCGATGCGATGAACAGGATGTGGTCGCTCTTCACCGCGCCGTGCTTGGTCGCGACCGTGGTGCCCTCGATCAGCGGCAGCAGATCACGCTGCACGCCCTCGCGGGAGACATCGGCGCCGCCCTTGCCCTCGCGGGCGCAGATCTTGTCGATCTCGTCGAGGAAGACGATGCCGTTGTTCTCGACCTCGCGGATTGCGGCCTGCACGATCGCCTCCTGATCGATCAGCTTGTCGCTCTCCTCGGTCAGCAGCGGGCCATAGGCGTCCTTGACCAGCACGCGGCGCGGCTTGCCCTTCTGCCCGAAGGCCTTGCCGAACATGTCGCCGAGATTGATCGCGCCGATCGACGCGCCGGGCATGCCGGGCACCTCGAACATCGGCGGGCCGGAGCCGCCTCCCGAGGCGATTTCGACCTCGATCTCCTTCTCGTCGAGCTCGTTGGCGCGCAGCTTGCGGCGAAAACTGTCGCGCGTCGCCGGGCTCGCCGTCGAGCCGACCAGCGCATCGAGCACGCGCTCCTCGGCCGCGACATGGGCCTTGGCCTGAACGTCCTTGCGCCGGCTCTCGCGCACGAGCGCAATCGCGACCTCGACGAGATCGCGCACGATCGATTCGACGTCGCGGCCGACATAGCCGACCTCGGTGAACTTGGTCGCCTCGACCTTGAGGAAGGGCGCGTTGGCGAGCTTGGCGAGGCGGCGCGCGATCTCGGTCTTGCCGCAGCCGGTCGGCCCGATCATCAGGATGTTCTTCGGCGAAACCTCCTCGCGCAGCGGCCCTTCGAGCTGCTGCCTGCGCCAGCGGTTGCGCAACGCGATGGCAACAGCGCGCTTGGCGTCGTTCTGGCCGACAATGAAGCGGTCGAGCTCGGAGACGATCTCGCGGGGGGAGAATGAGGTCATGATGATGCGATATCCGGATGGAACTGCATGATGAGTACGCCGGGCGTCCGGCCTTCGAGGTGCGGCACGGGGCGGAACCCTGCCTTGCGATAGGCTGCGACGGCGCGACCGTTCTCAGGGTCGGGGTCGATAACGATGGTGCGACGGCCTTCCGCGAGCAGCATGGCGACGAAGCGCCGCAAGACATGTGAGCCGATGCCCTGCGAGAGCTGCACCGCGTCGGCAAGCGATAGATCGATGCCAACGGCGTCAGCCGGCAACTCCATCAGCCAGGGATTTTCATGGGCCCACTCCGGAATCTGGTGCGGGCCGACCCGCCAGACCTGAATGTAGCCCGCCGGCTCGCCGTCGAGGGAAAAGATGAACGGGCGGCAGGTTGCATCGACACCCGTCACCATGTCGCGGACATAGCCGAGTTCGGTCTCCGGCTCGCCCCACCAGTCCTGCCAGTGCGGGCGCGCCATCCACTCGCCCAACATCGGCAGGTCGGCGAGCGTCACCGGCGCGAAGGCGATGTCGCCGGATGCGGTCACGCCGCCTCCAGCGTCTCGATGACGAGGCTGTGGTTGGTATAGACGCAGATGTCGCCTGCAATCTTCATCGCCTTGCGCACGATCGCCTCCGGATCGGCCTCGACGTCGATCAGGGCGCGCGCCGCGGACAATGCGAAATTGCCGCCGGAGCCGATCGCCATCACCGAACCGTGCTCGCTCGCCTCCGGCTCCAGCACGTCGCCGGTGCCCGAGATCAGCAGGGAGACCTCCTTGTCGGCGACGAGCAGCATCGCCTCCAGCCGACGCAGATAGCGGTCGGTGCGCCAGTCCTTGGCGAGTTCGACGCAGGCGCGCAGCAACTGCGTCGGATACTGCTCCAGCTTGGTCTCCAGTCGCTCGAACAAGGTGAAGGCGTCGGCGGTGGCGCCGGCAAAGCCCGCGATCACCGCGCCCTTGGCGAGGCGGCGGACCTTTTTCGCATTGCCCTTCATGATGGTCTGGCCGAGCGAGACCTGTCCGTCGCCGCCGATCACGACCTTGCCCGCCTTGCGCACCATCAGGATCGTGGTCGCGTGCATCAGCGGGGCGTTGCTAGTCTCGGTCATGTCGATTCGGGCCTCGGCCTCGGCAATCAGGAGCCGTCAACATGTTCAGGCTGAGGCCCGGTATCAAGAGCGACCCGGTCAAACGCTGGAATCTGCCCGAGCGCGTCTTCTTCGCCTGCGGAGCCTGCCACATCCTCGCCTACGCGTTTCTGGAGACCTATCCGGACAGCGACTTCCATGCCGTCTGGATCAGGCCGGAGGCGGGTTTCACGGGAAACCATGTCTTCGTTACCAATGGCGAGCTCGCCTTCGATTTCCACGGTTATCGCTGCGAAGAGGCTCTCGTGGTCCACCACTTCGCCAAGGGCCGGCTGTGGTGGCCGGGCTGGGACGGCACGCTCGTGCCGCTGCCGCAGGACGTGCTGGTCTCGGAGGCGAAATCGAAAACCTATGACGGGCTCTGGCTCCGCGAGCCCGGCCAGTTCCTGCATGACGCAATGCCCCGGGCGCAACGTTTCCTGGCGCGGTTCGGGCCTCCTCCAGAGAAAGCCCGATTGCGATGGCGTGAGCGTTAAGGGCGCAGGCCGAACGCCATGGCCTTCGGCCCGTCCGCCTGCTAAACCCACGCCGATTTCCGCGAGGCACAGAGGCCAACATGCGTTCTGGCGAAGTGAAGCGCCGCACCAACGAGACCGACATTTCGGTGAAGCTCGTCCTCGACGGCACGGGCAAGGCCGAGATTTCGACCGGCGTCGGCTTCTTCGACCATATGCTCGACCTGTTCGCGCGGCATTCGCTGATCGACCTGTCGATCAGCGTGAGGGGCGACACCCATATCGACGACCACCACTCGGTCGAGGATGCCGGCATCGCGCTCGGCGAAGCGGTGAAGCAGGCGCTCGGCGACAAGAAGGGCATCCGCCGCTACGCCGATGTCCATCTGCCGATGGACGAGACGCTGACCCGCGTCGCCGTAGACGTCTCGGGCAGGCCGTTCCTCGTGTTCCGCACGCAGTTCAAGGCGGAAAAGATCGGAACTTTCGACACCGAACTGGTGCGCGAGTTCTTTCAGGCTTTTACGATGAACGCTGGCGTCACGCTGCATGTCGAGACGCTCTATGGCGACAACGCGCATCATATCGCCGAGAGCTGTTTCAAGGGGCTGGCGCGGGCGCTGCGCAGCGCCATCGAGGTCGATCCACGCGAGGGCGGCCGCGTGCCCTCGACCAAGGGCGCGCTGTGATGGCCGACCTTGTCCTCCGCCCTCATCCTGAGGAGCCGCGAAGCGGCGTCTCGAAGGATGCTCCAGCAGGTTTTGGAGGCATCTGGAGCATCCTTCGAGACGCGCCTGCGGCGCTCCTCAGGATGAGGGCGGAGTGTGGTCCGGCCGCCGATTTGAAAGGCCTGTGACATGGCGTTCTACACCGTGATGATCCCGCCGCCGGGCTCCGGCGGCGCGCGCGAGGAAATCGAGCAGGCGCGGCTTTTTCCCGAGAGCTTCACCTGGCCCGCCTTCGTGCTGACCGGGGTCTGGCTACTCTACAAGCGGCTCTGGCTCGCGACCCTGCTGTTCGCCATCGTGTGGGGTGCGATCTTCTATGCGCGCAGCCGGCTTGGCCTCAGCGGGCTGCCGCTGATCGCGGCGCAATCGGCGATCGGGCTCTATCTCGGGCTCGAAGGCCAGAACCTGATCGTGCGCAAACTGATGCGACAGGGCTGGCGGCTGGCCGACGTCGTCGAGGCGCGCGATCTGGCGGAGGCCGAACGGCGCTATTTCGAGCGGGCTCTGGCCGGCGAGACGCCCACGCGCCTGCCCACGCCTGCGCCGACGCAGCAGCCGCAACGCGGCGCGGTGCCCGTGATCGGGCTCTTCCCCGAGGCGCAGGGGCGATGAGCCAGTCGGTCGTCATCATCGATTACGGCTCCGGCAATCTGCACTCCGCCGCCAAGGCTTTTGAGCGCGCCACCAGCGAATCAGGGCTCAGTTCGACGATTCGCGTGACCAGCGATCCCGACGCCGTGCATGCCGCCGACCGCATCGTCCTGCCCGGCGTCGGGGCTTTCGCCGATTGCAGGCGCGGGCTCGACGCCGTCTCCGGCATGGTCGAGGCGCTGGAGGAGAGCGTGCGGGCCAGGGGTCGGCCGTTTCTGGGCATCTGTGTCGGCATGCAACTGCTCGCTTCGCGCGGGCTGGAACATGTCGTCACGCCGGGGCTGGGCTGGATTCCCGGCGACGTGGCGGCGATCGTGCCCAACGACGACGCCCTCAAGATTCCGCATATGGGCTGGAACACGCTGCACAAGCAGGACGACCACCCTTTGCTCGACGGCATCGAGACCGGGCCGCAGGGGCTGCACGCCTATTTCGTGCATTCCTACGCGCTGAACGCGGAGCGCGGCGAAGACGTGCTCGCCGTCACCGACCATGGCGGCCCCGTCACCGCCATGGTGGCGCGCGGCAACATCGCGGGCACGCAGTTTCACCCCGAGAAGAGCCAGACGCTCGGCCTGAAGCTGATCGCCAATTTCCTGGGCTGGACGCCGTGATCCTCTTCCCCGCCATCGACCTCAAGAACGGCCAGTGCGTGCGGCTGCGCCAGGGCGACATGGACCGGGCGACCGTGTTCAACGACGATCCCGCCGCCCAAGCCGCCGCCTTCGAGGCGCAGGGCTTCCGCTGGCTCCACGTCGTCGATCTCGACGGCGCCTTCGCCGGCAAGCCCATGAACGCGGCCGCCGTCGAGGCGATCCTCAACCGCGTCGCATTCCCGGTGCAGCTCGGCGGCGGCATCCGCGACATGAAGACGGTGGCGGGATGGCTGGAGAAGGGCGTCCGCCGCGTCATCATCGGCACCGCCGCCGTGCGCGATCCCGACTTCGTGCGCGAGGCCGCGAGGGCGTATCCCGGACAGGTGGCCGTCGGCATCGACGCGCGCGACGGGTTCGTCGCGGTCGAGGGCTGGGCCGAGACCTCGGCGCTTGCCGCAGACGATCTCGGGCGGCGCTTCGAGGACGCCGGCGTGGCGGCGATCGTCTACACCGACATCGCCCGCGACGGCATGCTGCAGGGCGTCAACTGGGACGGAACGATCGCGCTGGCGAACGCGCTGACGATCCCGGTGATCGCGTCGGGGGGACTGGCTTCGATGGCCGATATCGAGCGGCTCTGCGCGCCCGATGTCGCGATCCTCGAGGGCGCGATCACCGGGCGGGCGCTCTATGACGGGCGGATCGATCCGGCGCTCGCGCTGGCGCGGCTGGCGCGCGAGAAGCTGACGCAAACCGCCAAGTGAGCTATGCTCAGTTCATGAGCGTGTTCGAACTGCCCAAAAAGCCGTCGGCGACGGCCGATCTTTACGAACGGGATTTCTACTCCTGGGCGTTCCAGCAGGCCGCGCTGGTGCGCGACGGCCATTTCGACGCCATCGATCGCGCCAACATCGTCGAGGAGCTGGAGAGCTTGGGCAGAGAGCAGTTCGCCAAGTTGACCAGCGCCTTGCGCGTCCTGACGATGCACATGCTGAAATGGGACCATCAGCCGGAGAAGCGCAGTCGGAGCTGGCTGGCGACGATCGTCGTGCAACGCGATGCCCTGACGGATTTGCTGTCGGACAATCCCGGCCTCAAGCCTCGTTTCAACGAAGCGCTCGAACGCGCCTATGCTCAGGCGCGCCGCCAGGCGGGGGCGGAAACCGGCCTGAAGATCGCGACCTTCCCAGTCGATTGCCCCTATGACGTCCGCGACCTGACACAGCGCCCCTTCGATCTCGACGCATCCGAATGACCCTGAAGACCCGCATCATCCCCTGCCTCGACGTCAAGGACGGTCGCGTCGTCAAGGGCGTCAACTTCGTCGATCTCGTCGATGCCGGCGATCCGGTCGAGGCGGCGAAAGCCTATGACGCGGCCGGCGCGGACGAGCTCTGCTTCCTCGACATCACGGCGAGCCATGAGGATCGCGGCATCCTGTTCGACATCGTCAGCCGCACGGCCGAGGCCTGCTTCATGCCGCTGACGGTCGGCGGCGGCGTGCGCACGGTCGAGGACATCCGCAAGCTGCTGCTGGCGGGGGCTGACAAGGCCTCGATCATGACGGCCGCTGTGCATCGGCGCGAGTTCGTGCGCGAGGCTGCGGAGAAGTTCGGGGCGCAATGCATCGTCGTCGCGATCGACGCCAAGCAGGTCGCCCCCGAGCGCTGGGAGGTTTTTACCCATGGCGGCCGCATCCCCACCGGCATCGACGCGATCGCCTATGCTCAGCAAGTCGCGAGCCTGGGGGCGGGCGAAATCCTGCTGACCTCGATGGACCGCGACGGGGCCAAGACCGGCTTCGACCTGGCCTTGACGCGGCGCGTCGCCGATGCGGTCTCGATTCCGGTCGTGGCCTCGGGCGGCGTCGGCACGCTTGACCATCTCGTCGAGGGGGTGCGCGAGGGCCATGCGAGCGCCGTGCTGGCGGCCTCGATCTTCCATTTCGGTACCTACACCATCCCTCAGGCCAAGGCGCATATGGCGGCGGCGGGCCTGCCGATGCGGTTGGCGTGACGATGCGCGGAACCTCTTTTGTCTTTCCGGGGCTTCGCGCAGCGAAGAACCCGGAACCCACGACCGGGCACGACTTTTCGACCGGGCATAAGGCAGAACACCGTGATCGCCCTGTCGTGGGTTCCGGGTTCGCGCCTTCGGCGCGCCCCGGAATGACAAAGGGCGCGCCATGACGACCTTCACCCTCGCAGATCTCGAAGCCCGCATCGCCGAGCGCGCCAAGGCCTCGCCCGACGAGTCCTGGACGGCCAAGCTCCTCGCCGCAGGCCCCGAGCGCTGCGCCAAAAAGCTCGGCGAGGAGGCGGTCGAGGCCGTCATCGCCGCCGTGAAGGGCGACCGGGAGGAGCTGATCGCCGAAAGCGCCGACCTGATCTATCATCTGTTGGTCGTACTGAAGGCCCGCGATGTTGCATTGCAAGACGTGTTGAGCCAGCTTGAGGCCCGCACCGCGACGTCCGGACTGGCGGAGAAAGCGGCGCGGCCGCGTTGAGGCCGGGCGAGGCCCGACAGCCGGGGAAGTATCTGCGTTGAACCTAGAAGCCTGGAATGCGGGTCATGCCATGGACCAGCGCCTGATCCCCGCCCCGGCCGATCCCGATCTCGGCTCGCCCTACCGCAGCTTCACGCGCGACGAGTGGGCGCATCTGCGCGCCGATACGCCGCTGACGCTCTCGATCGACGATCTGGCCAAACTGCAATCGATCAACGACCCGATCTCGCTCGACGAGATCGTGGCGATCTATCTGCCGCTGTCGCGCCTGCTCTCGCTCTATGTCGCCGCCACGCAGGGGCTGTTCAAGGCGACGCAGCGCTTCCTGATGGCGGAGCAGGAGGTCAAGGTTCCCTACATCATAGGCGTCGCCGGCTCGGTCGCGGTCGGGAAGTCGACCACGGCGCGCGTGCTCAAGGCCCTGCTCTCGCGCTGGCCCAACACGCCCAAGGTCGAGCTCGTCACCACCGACGGCTTCCTGCTGCCAAACGCCGAGCTGGAGCGGCGCGGACTGATGCAGCGCAAGGGCTTTCCGGAGAGCTATGACGGCTCCGCCATCCTGCGCTTCCTGTCGGAGGTCAAGGCCGGCCGGAAGGCCGTGGCCGCGCCGGTCTATTCGCATCTGGTCTATGACGTGGTCCCGGGCGGCGAGGTCGTCGTCGAGCGGCCCGACATCCTGATCCTCGAAGGGCTGAACGTTCTCCAGCCGAGCCGGATGCCGAAGGACGGCACGGTGATCCCCTTCGTCTCGGACTATTTCGACTTCTCAGTCTATCTCGACGCCGACGAGAACGACCTGCACCGCTGGTACGTCAACCGCTTCATGACGCTGCGCCAGACCGCCTTCCGCGATCCGCGCTCCTTCTTCCGGAAGTATGCGGAGATCGCCGAGGATGAGGCGCTTTCGATCGCCGAGAGCCTCTGGACCGGGATCAACCTGCCCAATCTGCAGGAGAACATCCTGCCGACGCGCCAGCGCGCCAGCCTGATCCTGACCAAGGGCGCGAGCCACCGCATCCAGCAGGTCGCGCTGCGGCGGTTGTGATGGAGGCGCTTGCCTCGCTCGCCGGCATGGCGGGCGCGGCCTTCGTCGCCGCGACGCTGCTGCCGGCGCAGTCGGAGATCGTCTTCGTCGGGCTGCTGGCGGCAAAGACCGTCGATCCGCTGGCGCTGTTTCTCGTCGCCAGCCTCGCCAACACCGCCGGTTCCGTCGTGAACTGGTGGTTGGGGCGCCTGATCGCGCAGCACGGTGTCGAGAAGCTGCCGGCCCGGCTGCGCCCCGATCCCGTCAGGCTGGCGAAGGCGCAGGGCTGGTTTGCGCGCTTCGGCTGGCCCTCCCTGCTCTTCGCCTGGCTGCCGGTCGGCGGCGACCCGCTGACGCTGATCGCCGGCACGCTGAACTATCCGCTCGGGCGCTTCGTCGCGCTCGTGCTGGCAGGGAAGGCCGCGCGGTACGGGGCGCTTTGGGCAGGCTGGACGGCGCTGGCCTGAGCCTTCGGCCGGATGGCATAGTCCGGATGCACATCGGCGCTGGCACTCCATGGCAACCGTTTCGAGACGCCGATGGGTGATCGTGCCGCCGATAATGCGGTTTGCGCAAAGCCGATGCGCAGGCTACCAGCATGCGCCCCAATCAGGAGACCTCTCATGAGCATTCAGCGCATTCAGCCCGGCCCGCGCATGTCCAAGGCCGTCGTCCATGGCGACACGGTCTATCTGGCCGGCCAGGTTGCCGACAAGGCGGCCGGCAAGAGCGTCGCCGAGCAGACCACCGAGATCCTGGGCATCATCGACGGGCTGCTGGCCGCGGCCGGCACCGACAAGACCAGGCTGCTGATGGTCAATATCTGGCTCTCCGACATGTCGACCTTCGCCGAGATGAACGCTGTCTGGGACACATGGGTCGTGGCCGGCGCGACGCCGGGCCGCGCCACGGTCGAGGCGAAGCTCGCCGCGCCGCAGTTCACGGTCGAGATCGCGGTCATCGCCGCCAGGTGATCGATTGCGACGTAACGGGCCGCAGGTGATGTGACCGGCGCAGGGGTGGATGGCGGCGTGACCAATCCGGACGACTTTGCAACGCTGATCGCCGGAACGGCGCACAAGCGCGGCGTGTCGGCGACGGCGCTGCTCGCCATGATGTCGGATGTCGTCAAGCGTTCGACGCCGCTGCCGGCCGACACGCTCGGGGCGCTGCTGGCGCGCAAGGCCGACGATCTGCTGGCCCTGCGCGCCCGGCTCAGCGCGGACGTGCGCGACGAGGCCGAGAAGCGCTTCCGCACCGCCGCGACCGCCACGCTCGATGCCGGGCGCTTCGCCGAGCTCGACAAGGCGCTGGCCCAGCGCGAACTGGCGCTGCTCGGCGACCTCGCCAATCTTGCGGCTTTGTCGGCCGAGCGTCGGCAGGCTGCCGCCGAGATTCGCGCCGACCGGGCCGCGACCAGCTTCCTGCGAACCGCGCCGCAGGCCTATAGTGAGGCGGCGCAGCGCTACAGCGAAGCCTCGGCGCTGATGGGCTTGGCCGATCTGAGGCGCAGCCGGCAGTTCGCGGTCGCGCAGGTCGAGGCGCTGGCGCGCCTCAGCGTCGATTTCGGCGGGCGCGAAGGCTTCGATGCCGCCATTGCCGAGGCACGGCGCCTCATCGAAGGCCTCGACGGACTGGTCGAGCCGGTCGCATACGCTGCGGCGCAGGCAGCTCTGGCCGAGGCGCTGGCGAGGCTGGCGGATCTGACGGGCGAGGCCGGCATGCGGGCCGAAGCGCTCGCCGCCTGCCGCGCCGGGCTGGAGGATCTGCGCCGCGCGGAAGCGCCCGGCCTATGGCGGGGATTGCAGGCGAAGACCGGCGTTCTGGCGCTTTCGCTCGGCGAGGCGCGCGAGGACGAGGACCTTCTCGAAGACGCTGTGTCCGCTCTCGCCGCCGCGCTTGCCGCTTGGAACCGAGACAGCGACGGCGCGGGCTGGGTCGAGCTGGAATTCTCCATCGCCCGCGCCCGAGCCGTGCTCGGGGCCCGGCGCGGCGATCTCGCCTTGCTGGAGCGCGCCTTCAACAGCTTCAACCGGATCGTGCTGACCGTCGAGCGCGGACGCGAACCGCTGCGCTGGGCTGCGCTTCAGGACGAAATGGGCCAGGTGCTGCGCAATATGGGCGAGCGCTACAGCGAGCCCGTGGTGCTGGAGGAAGCGATCGCCGCCTTCGGGCTCGCGCTGGAAGAGCGCCGGCGCGAGACGCAGCCGCTGCTCTGGGCGACGAGTTCGGCCAATCAGGGTTTCGCGACGCTTCAGCTCGCCGAGCGCCAGAAGGACACAGGCCTGGCGCAAAAGGGGCTGACTTTGGTGATGGCGGCCATCGAGGCGATGCGCGCAGCCGGATTCCCGGCCAATGCCGGGACGCTGCAGAAGCGCCTCGTCGAGGCCAGCGCAAGACTCAGCGCAATGAAGGCCCGCTGAATCAGGCGGCGCGCTTTCGGGCGGCCAGCCGCTCCAGCGCCGCGTCCAGCGTCGCATCGTGCTTGGCGAAGCAGAACCGCACCACGGTCTTGACCGCACCCTGCGCATAAAAGGCGCTGACCGGAATCGCAGCGACGCCGCTCTCCATGACCAGCCGCTGGCAGAAGGCGACGTCGTCGCTTTCTCCGAGCGGAGCGATATCGACATTGAGGAAATAGGTGCCGACGCTCGGCAGTACCGAATAGCCGAGATCGCGCAACCCTCCGGCGAAACGGTCGCGCGAGCGCTGGAAATCGGCCCGCATCCCCTCGAAATAGGCATCGTCCTTGCCAAGTCCATAGGCGACGGCGGCCTGCAGGTTCGGCGGGGTGGTGAAGGTGATGTACTGGTGCGCCTTCGACAGCACCTTCATCAGGCTCGGCGCGGCCATCACCAGCCCGACCTTCCAGCCGGTCAGCGAGAAGATCTTGCCGGCCGAGGAAATCTTGACCGTGCGCCCGCGCATGCCGGGCCGGCTCATCATCGGGACATGGCGTCGCCCGTCGAAGACGACATGCTCCCAGACCTCGTCGCAGAGCGCGACCGCGTCGTGCTTCACGCAGAAGGCGGCGAGCAGGTCGAGATCTGAGTCGCTGAAGATCGTCGCGGTCGGGTTCAGCGGGTTGTTGAACAGCACGACCCTGGTCTTCGCAGAGAAGGCCTGAGCCAGCGCCGCCTCCGACAGTCCGAAGGCCGGCGGCGTCAGCGTCACGAATTTCGGCACGCCGCCGGCGCGCAGCACGAGCGGGACATAGGCGTCGTACATCGGCTCGAACAGCACGACCTCGTCTCCCGGCGCAATCAGCGCCATCAGCGCCCCGGCGATCGCTTCGGTCGCGCCGGACGTGACCATGATCTCGCTGTCGGGGTCGAGTTCGAGCCCCTGCCAGCGCCTGAAATGCGCGGCCGTCGCCTGGCGCAGTTCGGGCAGACCCATCATCGGCGGGTACTGGTTCCAGCCGTTGATGACCGCATCGGCCGCCTTGCGCCGGACATCCTCGGGACCGGGATCGTCGGGAAAGCCCTGGCCGAGATTGACGGCGCCGGTTTCGCGCGCGAGCCGGGACATGACCTCGAAGACGCTGGTCTGGAGAGACGAGAAGATCGGATTCATCGAAAAATCACGGCTGGCGGCGGGAAAGCGGCAGCCGCTCTAGCATGAGGCGCGGGCCGACGCACCCACCGGGACTAGGAAACAAAACGATACGAAATATCGAATGATGAATGTTGACATTCATCACAGGTCAGTGCTTATCTGGCCTTGCCGGTTCACGACGGGCGCCCGCGGCGGCTTCGCCCCTTTGACGCTGCGGGATATTGGCGTGAACCGGTGACCCTCCCTGTCAGCAGCGTCTTGCGCCCGCCTCCCGGCGCGCTGCTTGCCCGCCTTGCGCCGCTTGCCTAAGCAAGGCGCAATGGCTTCGCTGAAAATCCCCCGCACGCCTGCCGTGATGATCCTCGGCACCGGCTCCAATGTCGGCAAATCGCTGATCGTGGCCGGCCTGTGCCGCCTTTTCGCCGATCGCGGGCTCAAGGTCCGCCCGTTCAAGCCGCAGAACATGTCCAACAACGCCGCAGCGACGCCCGGCGGCGAGATCGGCCGGGCGCAGGCGCTGCAGGCGCGCGCGGCGCGCATCGCGCCCCATACCGACATGAACCCGGTGCTGCTCAAGCCCGAGAGCGAGACCGGCAGCCAGATCGTGCTGCAGGGCCGCGTCGCCGGCCATCTCGCCTCGGGCGATTATGCGCGGCGCGGCGATTTCCTGCCAAAAGTGCTGGAGAGCTTCTCGCGGCTTGGCGAGGGCGCCGACCTCGTCATCGTCGAAGGGGCGGGCTCGCCGGCCGAAACGAATTTGCGGGCCCGCGACATCGCCAATCTCGGCTTCGCGCGCGCCGCCGGCGTGCCTGCGATCCTTGTCGGCGACATCGACCGCGGCGGCGTGATCGCGAGCCTGGTGGGAACCCATGCCGTGCTCGACGCGGCCGACCGCGCCATGATCTCGGGCTTCGCGATCAACCGCTTCCGGGGCGACGTGTCGCTCTTTGCGCCCGGCGTCGAGACGATCCGCGCCGCCACGGGCTGGCCCTGCTTTGGCGTCGTGCCCTGGTTCGCCGAGGCCGCGCGGCTGCCGGCCGAGGACGGGCTCGATCTGCGTTCAGGCGAGCGACGGCCAAACGCCTCAATCAGGATCGCCGTGCCGGTGCTGCCGGGCATCGCCAATTTCGACGATCTCGACCCGCTGAAGCGTGAGGAGGCCGTCGATCTCAGGCTCGTGCCGCGCGGACAGGCGATGCCCGGCGATGCCGACCTGATCATCCTGCCCGGTTCGAAGACGACGATGCGCGATCTCGCCGTGCTGCGCGCCGAGGGCTGGGACATCGACATCCTGAGCCACCACCGGCGCGGCGGGCATGTGCTGGGGCTCTGCGGCGGCTACCAGATGCTCGGTCGGATCGTCCGCGATCCGCTTGGACTGGAAGGGCCGGCCGGCGAGGCGGCGGGCCTCGGCCTGCTCGATATCGAGACCATGCTGTCGCCGGAAAAGACCGTGCGTGAGGTCGATTTTACGCACGCGCCAAGCGGATCGTCCGGACGCGCCTACGAAATCCATCTCGGCGCGACCAAGGGCTCCGACACCGCTCGGGCGCCGTTCCGGATCGACGGTCGCAGCGACGGGGCGACCAGCGCCGACGGGCGCGTCGTCGGCACCTATCTGCACGGCGTCTTTTCGTCGGACGCCATGCGGGCGGCCTGGCTGGGCAGCATTGCGGGTAGGCCGGTGGGCTCGACGCTGAACTACGAGGCCGATGTGGAGGCCACGCTCGACCGGCTGGCGGCACATCTCAGCCAGCATCTCGACGTCGACGCCATTCTGGAGCTGGCGCGGCGACAGGCCGTCGCGTGACGATAAGGACTTTATGTCTTTTGACATAAAGCCTTGATCGCAAACGTTATTGACGAATGACGAAATTCGTCATATCCCCTTATTCCTGATCCCATCATCACCGAGGACGGGCCGCCTTGAGCCATCCCGAGCGCGACACGCGGCTCAGCATCGTCGATGCGGCCGAGCGCCATTTCCGCGAGATCGGCTACCAGAAGACCACCGTCGCCGACATCGCCAAGTCGCTGCGGATGTCGCCGGCCAATGTCTATCGCTTCTTCGAGTCCAAGAAGGCGATCAACGAGGCCGTGCTGGCGCGCTACAAGGGCGAACTCGAAGCCGTGTTGCGCGGCATCGCGGATGGGCCGGGCTCGGCCGCCTTTCGGCTACGCGAGATGCTTCTGGCCGCCAACCGGATCAACGAGGCGCGCTTTGCCGACCAGGTCCGGATGCAGGAGATGGTCTGCGCTGCGATGGAGGAGAGCTGGGACGCGATCATCGGCCATATCGAGCGCTTCGACGCGGTTCTGCGCCATGTCGTGGCGCAGGGCGTCGAGACGGCCGAGTTCCGGGCGGTCGATCCGGGCGCAGCGACGCGCTGCATCCGCACCGCGATGATCCGCTTCCACCATCCGCTGCTCATGGCGCAATGCGAGCGCATGCCGGGCCCGACGATCGGCGAAATGATCGATTTCCTGATGGCGGGACTGCTGCGCGAGCGCCCCTGAGAGCGCCTTCACGCGTTGACAAGCCGCCGTCAGGGCGGGATACCCCGCCTGCCATGGCCAGTATCTCCAAGCAGCAGGTGAAGAAACTCGCCGTCGTCATCCACGATCTCGTGATGACGGCGCTGGCGATCTGGCTCGTCTTCGTGATCCGCTTCGAGGGCTGGCAACTGACGCAGCACATGCGCTATCTGCCGCAGTTCCTGCCGGCTTTCGTGGCCTATGCCGGCGTCGTCTACTGGTTCTTTTCGCTTTACCGCTCGAAATGGCGCTTCGCCTCGCTGCCGGACCTGTCCAACATCGTCAAGGCGGTGACGGTTCTGTCGCTGAGCCTGCTCGTCGTCGACTACGTCCTCGTCTCGCCGAATTTCTACGGGGCGTTCTATTTCGGCAAGATTTCGATCGCGCTCTACTGGATGATGCAGATCGCCCTGCTCGGCGGGCCGAGGCTGGCTTATCGCTACTTCAAGTTTTCCCGCACGCGGCATCTGGCCGTCCGCGATGCCTCACTGCCGGCCCTGATCCTGGGCCGCGGCGTCGAGGTCGAGATGGTGATCCGCGCCATGGAAGCCGGGGCGATGCGCAAGATGCGCCCGGCTGGCATCCTGTCGCCGCGTCCCGACGATCTGCACCAGTCGATCCGCGGCGTGCCGGTGCTCGGCCTGCTCGGCGAGGTCGAGACGATCGTGCAGGACGCTGCTGCCCGCGGCGAGGAGTTCCGCCGCATCGTCGCGACGCCGAGCGCGCTTGCGCCCGAGGCGCAGCCCGAGCTCTGGCTGGCGCGCACCCGCAAGCTCGCTCTGCCGATCTCGCGCATCGACACGCTCGGCGAGGGCGCGCGAGACACCGAGATCGCGCCGCTCGAGATCGAGGATCTGCTGGTGCGGCCCTCCGTCCGGATCGACCGCGAGCGGCTCGGGCACTTCCTCAAGGGCAAGCGCGTCATCGTCACCGGCGGCGGGGGCTCGATCGGCTCCGAGATCTGCCTGCGCTGCGCGGCCTTCGGCGCGAGCGAGCTTCTGGTCGTCGAGAGCTCGGAGCCGGCGCTGTTCCGGATCACCGAGGAACTATCGATCCACGAGCATGACGCGAAAGTCTCCGGTGCGCTCGCCGATGTCCGCGACCGGGCCCGGATCACGCAGCTCTTCACGGCATTTGCGCCCGACATCGTCATCCATGCGGCCGCGCTCAAGCATGTGCCCTATCTGGAGGCTGACTGGGCCGAGGGCATCAAGACCAACATCTTCGGCTCGGTGAACGTCACGGACGCCGCGATCGCGGCCAACGCCAAGATCTTCGTGATGATCTCGACCGACAAGGCGATCGAGCCCGTCTCGATGCTGGGCGCGACCAAGCGCTTCGCCGAGATGTACGCCCAGTCGCGGGACGCGGAATTCGTCGCGGCCGCGTCCGGCATGCGGCTCGTAGCTGTGCGCTTCGGCAATGTGCTGGGCTCGGCCGGCTCGGTGGTGCCGAAATTCAAGGCTCAGATCGAGCGCGGCGGACCGGTGACCGTGACCAGCCCCGACATGATCCGCTACTTCATGACCATCCGCGAGGCCTGCGACCTCGTCCTGACGGCCGCCTCGCACGCCAATGCGAGCACGCTGGCCAATGGCCCCGACGCCGAGCGCGCCGCCGTTTATGTGTTGAAGATGGGCCAGCCCGTCCGGATCATGGATCTGGCCGAGCGGATGATCCGGCTCGCCGGCTACGAGCCCGGCCTCGACATCGAGATCGTCGTGTCGGGCGTCAGACCGGGCGAGCGCCTGAACGAGATCCTGTTCGCGCGCGACGAGCCCATGGCCGAGACAGGCCTCGACGGCGTGATGGCGGCCAAGCCGATCTTCGCCGGCCGCCCGCGCATGCAGGGCTGGCTCGGCCGGCTCGACGCCGCCGTCAAGGCCGATGACCGCGCACTGGCCGAAGCGGTGCTCGACGAGGCGATCCCGGATTTCAGGTTCCGTCAGCAGACGCCAGACGCGCCAGCGCAACTTTCGTCTCGACCCGTGGCCGCCAGCCAGCCCTGAGCAGGGCGTCGGGCTGCGCCACCACACCGCCCGCCAACAGATCGAAGCGCCGCGACTGGCCGATCAGCAGCGCGGCCGTTCGCAGCACGGCAGGCGGCACGGCGATCAGGCTAGGCGGACGGCCGAGACCGCTCCGCAGAGCCGTGACGATCCCGGCCACGCCGATCGGCTCGGGATCGGCGACGAGAAAGGCGCGCCGCGCCGGACAGGCCGGCGTCAGCGCGAACAGGATCGCCTCGACCAGATTCTCGACCGCCAGCAGCGAGCGCGGCGCGGTCAGCGCGCCGAGCGGCAGCGGGACGGACAGCCGCGCGAGCCTCATCAGCGCCGCCATGTTGGCCTTGACGCCCGGTCCGTAGACCAGCACCGGGCGCAAGGCGACCCAGTCGAGATCGAGTTCGGCGAGACCTTGCTCGGCTGCGAGCTTCGAACGGCCATAGGCCTGATCGGGCAGCGGCGGATCGGCTTCAGTCGCGGGCGGGCCGCCGGTGGCACCGGTCTGGGCCTTGATCGATGACAGATAGACGAAGCGCGCGACGCCGGCCGCGCGGGCGGCCTGCGCCAGTTCCAGCGCCGCTTGCGTGTTGATGCGCTGGTAGAGCGCCTCGGGCAGGCCCGGCCCGGCATGGGCGAGGCCGGCGAGATGCACGACATGACCGACGCCGGCAAGCGCGGGAGCCCAGTCGATCGGCCCGGTCAGATCGCCGGTGACGACGGCCTCGACGCCGGGCGGCGCGGGGCCAGCCCGCCGCTGCGCGATGCGGACGCGATACCCCGCCGCCAGGAGACCGGCGACGAGATGGCCCCCGATGAAGCCGCTGGCGCCGGTGACAAGGACGAGGGCGTCAGCCAAGACCTGCACGCCTTTTTGAAAAGCGCCGCAGCAGGAGCGCGGTCAGCACCAGGCCTGCCAGCAGGCAGGCGAGCTGAACCCAGCCATCGGGAAAGCGCAGGCTGACGGCGGCGAGCGCGACAAGGCCGAGATTCAGCAGCGCGACCTGCGCCACGATCTCCGAGACGCCAAAACCGTTCACCGTCGCCTGTTGGTAGAAATGGCTGCGATGCGCCTCCCAGACCCTCTCGTGCCGCGCCAGCCGACGGAACAGGGTGATGGTCGAATCCGCGACATGGTAAAGCGGCAACAGCAGGGCGGCGGTCAGCGCGCCGGTCCCGGCCAGGCGGTAGAGCAGATAAGCCGTCAAAAGCCCGATCGGCAGCGAGCCGACATCGCCGAGGAAGAGCCGCGCCGTCGGCTTGTTGAAGGGCGCAAACCCCAGAAGCCCGCCGCAGAGCGCCGCCGCGAGCCAGCCGGTCGCCGGATCAAGAACGCCGAGCGCGCCGGCCAGCGCCAGCGCCGCGCTCAGCGGCACGATGCCGGCGACCGTGATCCAGTCGATACCGTCCATGAAGTTGACGAGATTGACGAACCAGAGCCCGGCCAGCAGAGCCAGGCCTCGCTCGACGGCGAGCGGCAGCACCTCGGGAAAGAGCCTTACCTCCGGCGCGGCGAGGAACAGCACCATGCCGACGCAGAGCGCCTGCAGGCCCAGCCGGAGGCCCGGCGAGAGCGGGCGGATATCGTCCCAGGCCCCGACGATGGCGAGCAGGATCGCCGCCGCCAGCACCAGCACGAGCCCGCCGCCGGCATCGGTCGGCAGGCCCGCGAAGAGGACGGCGACGCCCAGCGCCAGAACGGCTCCGGCGAGGACGGCGATGCCGCCGCCCTGCGGCGTCGGCACGCTATGACTGGACCGCGCGCTCGGCCGCGCCATGGCGTAGCGCACCAGGAGCGGGCGCAGCACGACGCAAAAGCGGCCGGCGGCGAGCGCGGCCAGGGCGGCGATCAAAAGCAAGGGGAGAAAGGCTTCCAAAACGGCGGCACCAGCGACACGGCGCGTAGGCCTAGGTGAGGTCTCCGCGATTGTCGACGCCGGAGTTCGACATGCGCCTTGCATGCGGGCGGACATAGAGTGAACATGCCGCGATGCTCGCCGATTCCGTCCTGAACCCACCGCCGACCCGGCCCGACATCACCCGCGCCGTCTGCCGGGGCGCAGGCCGGCATCTGCGGGCGCGCGGCTACGCCGTCGTCAAGGAAATGACATTCGCGAATGGCCGGCGCGGCGACATCGTGGCGCTGTCGCCCTCGGGCGAATTGCTGGTGGTCGAGGTGAAATCGGGCGTAGAGGACTACCGGATCGACGGGAAATGGCCGGACTACCGCGATTATTGCGACGGTTTCCTGTTCGCCGTCGCGCCCGAGTTCCCGCGCGAAATTCTGCCCGGGGATGTCGGGCTGATTGTCGCCGACGCATATGGTGGCGAGATGCTGCGCGAACCGCCGCGCCATCCGCTCAGCGGAGCGCGGCGGAAGATGCTGACGATCGCATTCGCGAGGCTGGCGGCGGAGCGGCTGGCGCGGGGCGAGGATCCGGACTGGTCCAACCTCTAGCGCGGCGCGCGCTTCGCCAAAATCCGCTGCAGCGTGCGCCTGTGCATGCCGAGCCGCCGCGCCGTTTCCGAGACGTTGCGGTTGCAGAGTTCGTAGACGCGCTGGATGTGCTCCCAGCGGACGCGGTCGGCCGACATCGGGTTTTCTGGCGGCATCGGCCGGGAATCGCGGGCGGCGGCGAGCGCCGAATGAATCTCGTCGGCGTCGGCAGGCTTGGCCAGGAAATCGAATGCGCCGAGCTTCACCGCGCTGACGGCGGTGGCGATGTTGCCGTAGCCGGTCAGCACGATGCCGCGCGCGTCGGGGCGGCGCTCCTTCAGCCTTGCGATGACGTCGAGCCCGTTGCCGTCGGCGAGGCGCAGATCGATCACCGCGAAGGCCGGCGCGGCGGATTCGACTTCGGCGATGCCGGCCTGAACGCTTTCGGCGGTGCGCACCGCATAGCCGCGGCTCTCCATGGCGCGGGCGAGCCTGGTCAGGAATGGCTTGTCGTCATCGACGAGAAGCAGGGACATATCCGCCAGCGCGGCATCCTGTGCGCCCGCGCCCGCCAAAGCCTGCTCGCTCAACAGTTCTTGCATCGAAAACTCCCGTCCACCGGCCGCACCGTACGGACATTTTAGTACGGACGCGCCCTGTGCGTATCCCTCACCATGGTCTGGTTCAGCTAACCCCATGTAGTGCTGGCGCTTCCGGCTTGGTAGTCCCCCTTATGCGCAGATCGGCCTCGAACACCGGACGGGGCCAGACGATGCGGATCGCGGCGCCCGTCGCCGGCAGCGGCAGGTTGGAGAATTCCAGCGCGGCCCCGCTGCGCTCCAGCAGGGTCTTGGCGATGAACAGGCCGAGGCCCAGTCCGCCCCCGGCGCGCCCCTCGGCGGAACTGCGCGTCAGATAGGGTTCGCCCGCGCGCATCAGGACGTTGGGCGGAAAGCCCGGCCCGTCATCGGCGATGATCAACGTGACGTGGCTCTCGCTCCACTGCGCCGCGATCGTGACGCCGGACGCCGCGAAATCGACGGCGTTGTCGACGATATTGCCGAGCCCATAGATCATGCCCGGATTGCGGCGGCAGACCGGCTCGGGCCCACCTCCCGTCATCGTGATCGCGAAGGGCACGCCGAAAGGCCGCTGAGGCCCGGCAGCCTCCTCGATCAGGAGCCGCAGCGACAGTTGGTCGAGCGGCCCGGAACCGTCGTCCTGCAACGAGGCGAGCTTGCCCAGGATTCCGCGGCAACGCTCGACCTGCTCGCGCAGCAGCGCGATGTCCTCGGCCATCTCGCCGTCGGGCGGGCTCAACCGCGACAGCTCCTTGGCAACGAGCGCGATGGTGGCGAGCGGCGTGCCGAGTTCATGGGCGGCCGCGGCCGCCAGCCCGTCGAGCTGCGACAGATGCTGCTCGCGCGCCAGAACGAGTTCGGTCGCGGTGAGCGCATCGGAGAGGTCGCGCGCCTCCTTGGCGACGCGCCAGGCGTAGATGCCGGTGAAGCCCAGGCCCAGCACGAGCGCGCCCCAGGTCCCGGCCTGATAGAAGGGCGGCAGGACCGGGCGGGGCTCGCCGGCCCAGGGCAGCGGCAGATGCGCGAAGTTCAGCCCGGTGGCCAGCGCGATGGC
>JAIETL010000091.1 GCA_019745195.1 Beijerinckiaceae bacterium | reverse complement strand
AGGTCACCGGGCTCGAAGGCGAGGGCTCCGCGCTTTCGGCCGCGATCTGCCGCGACGCCGCGGGCGAGACCTTCAGCGTCGCCTGCGACACGCTGCTGCCCTTCTTCGGCCTGACCATGAAGCTCGGACCCATCGCGGACTGGGGCCTGAACCTCAACGAGAACCTGATCCCGGCCGACACCGAAAAATTCGAGACCAATGTGCCGGGCATCTTCGCCATCGGCGACATCAACACCTATCCCGGCAAGCTCAAGCTCATACTCTCGGGCTTCCATGAGGCCGCGCTCGCCGCGCAAAAGGTCCACCGCTACGTCTATCCCGACAAGCGCCTGACCTTCCAGTACACGACATCGTCGACCAGCCTGCAGAAGAAGCTCGGGGTCGCGTGATGATGGCCAGGGTAGCGCCGGCCGTGCTCACTCGCTGACGATCGCCCGGTCGAGGGCGTCGCATTCGCTCGCGGCAACGCGCTGCAGGCGAAACACCGCATCGCTCCGGCGGAAGTCGATCGTCTGGCTTGCGCCGTCGGAGAGCTTTCGGTTGCGCCGCATCGGCAGGGATTCGTCCATGTGGATGGTCAGGGTCTCGCCCGATGCCGACAGCACCGGTTCGGCCCCGCCGCCCTCGTCGCTCGCATCCTGCGCGACCGAGCAGACGATGCCGGCCGCGCGCGGATAGCTGGCGATCCGCGCCTTGCCCTGCACGTCGCGGTTGGCGTCCTCGCTGAACCGGCAATCGCCGATCGCCCGGAGCGGCTGGGCCACGCTGCGTCGCGTCACCTCCATGCGGATGCGGCTGAGCGGCGGCACGGTGTCGACCGCCCCGGTTAGGCGCTCGACCCTGAACGAAATCCGCATCGAAGTCGTGCGCTGGGCAGGATTGGCGGCCAGATGCTTCGCGTCATAAGCTCTGACGTAGCAGGCTCGCGAACCGGCCGTCTCGGCCATGACGCCCGGGAGCGCCAGCACGGGCGCAGGCGCTGCGGCGAGCATGGTTGCGACAGCCGAAGCCCTGAACATGCCAAGCCTCCCTCGCAGCGATCAGCCGAACGGCGCGGAGACCGAATGGGTCCAGTTCCGATCGTCTCACCGAACGGAGATCGCCGCAATCCGGGATGAGGCTCGGGCGTCAATAGGCGCGTGAGGACGACATCTGCGGACGCGGTTCTGCGGCCGGCGCGCCGGTTCCCAGACGCAGCGTCGCCCGCGCCGGCTCCGACGGCGTCGTCAGCGCAGCCGGCGGCAGGCCGCCCGGCCATGTTACGATGGCAGGACCGGCTGGCTGCGCCGGCATGGGCGCATCCTCCTCCTCGGCCGCCTCCGGCACGACCTTCTCGCGGAACTCCGCGATGGCGCCCTCGATCGGCTTGAAGCTGAACCGGACCTTGTGCGCGCCGGCCGGAACCTGCACGGCGCGGAACAGCACGTTCGCCTTCAGGATCTCGGTCTCGACGCCATCGACCGTCGCGCGCCACCAAGGGTGCCAGATATCGTTGAGCACGACGAAGCCGCCCTGTGTCGTCACCACGTCGATCTCGACCTCGGTGTTCTCGTAACGCGTGAGCCTGACCTCGGCCGGCGTCGCCGCGACCGCCGGCCGCTCGGGCGTCGCCTCGCCGGGCTCGCTCTCCAGCAGCACGGCCTGCGTCGGATCGACATCGGGCCAGCGGCCGCCGGCCTTCATCATGTCGAAATCTGCGAGCCGCCAGCCGGGCACGAACTGGGCGCGCGGCAAGGCGCGCGGGTTCTCGTAGATATAGCCCTGTTTGGTCTGGGCCACGAGCCTGAGGTCGCCCTTGTGCAGCTTGTAGTCGACCTGCTCGATCGGCACTGGCGTCGCGATGTAACGCAGGCCCAGAAGGTCGGCGAGCTTGCAGCGATAGCCCGGAAACAGCGAGGTGAACTTGCGCTGGTCGGGGCCGGCGATGGTGTCGCGCGTGCCCACGGCATCGGAGAAGTCAGCAAGCCGGAGCGGATTGTAGCCCAGCGTATGGTCGAAACCATGCACCAGCCCGGCATTGGGCCATTCGAATCCCATCCCGAGCAATTCGACCCGGTCGCGACGCGGAGAGCCCGCCGGCTGCGCCACCAGACGCTTCAGCGCGGCGACGGTTTCGTTCTTGGTCTCGGGCCGAAGCACATCGTATATCTCCGGCGAAAGAGCGGTCGACTCGTTGGGGCCGTTGTTCAGCCCCAGATCGGCCCCGACCACGCCGGTGACCAGCATGGCGGCGGCGAGCGGGCCGAGACCCTGCCGCCAGCGCAGCAGAACCGCCAGCACGACCACGCCCGCGCCAAACCAGACAATGGCGATCAGCACGGGCTTCCAAGCATCTGCGAGGTGACCGGCCTTGCCGGAGACGACCAGCGCAAGCCCCAAAGACAGCGCCAGCACACCGGCGAGGACCGCGAGATCGCGCCGGAGAGGCCCTATGGCCGGTTCCGTCAACACGCGATGCAGCACATAGCCCGAGAGAACGGCGCCGAGCGCACCGATCAGGAACGTCGCGTCCGCGGGGCGGCGAAACGCCTTCACGCCCGGCAGATACTCGTAGACGGCGTAGAAGAACGGCGTGTAACGGCCGAGCGAAAACAGCAGCATGAACAGGAAGAGCAGCGAAATCGGCCGGATCGCCCTTTCCCAGAGCCAGCCCCGCGTCAGCCCAGGCGCGATCAGCAGCAGCAGCGGAATTGCGCCGATATAGACCTGCCCCATGTTCTGGGACAGGAACAGCTCCTTGGCGTTCCAGGAATTGCTGTAGGGCCCCCAGAACTCGACGGCGGGGTCGCGCGCGCCGAACAGGTCCGCGACGAGCGCCGTCAGCAGCGAGGCGGGATGCAGCGAGCCGCGCCCGGCTTCGGCGAAATCGACAGCCGGACGCGTCGTCGCCTCGGCAAAGAGCCAGACCCAGAGCAGCGGCAAGGCGACGGTCGCCGCGCCGACGAGACCGGCCGCGGCCGCCGGTCCAAACGTCGCCCGCATGGACGGCCAGCCGCCGGAGACCCAATGGGCGAGGACGACGCCGACCAGCACATAGGCGCCAAGCAGCGCAACCTGATCGGGCTCCAGCATCATCAGCCCGGCGGCGAGGCCCGCCAGCGCGCCATAAAGCAGCGAGCCGCGCTGCAGCATGCGCGCCGTCAGCCAGAACGCGATGGCGAAGAAGGCCAGACTCGCGATCTGCCCGACATGCTGCACGCGCCACATCGAGGACGCGCCGAAGGCGAAGACCAGCGCCGCCATCAGCCCGCCCGCAGGGTGCCAGCCGCGGTCGCGGAAGACCATAAGGCAGGCGAGCCCGCCAGCCAGCAGGTGCAGCAGCACATAGGCGTCGACCATCTGGAAGCTCGGCGAGGGCGAGAGCAGCGCCAGGATGATGGCAGGCGAGAAGATCAGCGACTGTGGATCGGCGATCTGGGGCGAGCCGCCGAAGACGTTATGCGTCCAGAACGGCGACTGGCCGCTATGCAGCGCCTGCGCCAGGAACTGAATCTGCGCCTGGAAATGCGCCTTGGCGTCGAAGGGAATGGTCACCGCGCCCGAGAGCCATGGCCAGCACAGCACCGTCCAGACACAGATGAAGGCCATGGCCGCCAGCCTGTAGCTGACGCCCCTCTGTAAAATCGCGTTCAAGCGGACCCCCCGGTCCCATCAGGCTTGGACGGCGCCCGTTTGGGAACCAGCCTCCACCCTGTCAGTGGCGAGGACGATGCGGTTGGCGAGGTGAACCGAAACTGAATGAATCGGGGAATTCATTCAGGCCAAGTCGAGAATGGTCAAGGATCGGTGAGGATAAGTGAGCGTTTCAGCGCGGATTCGCGAGCCAGGTTGCGACGATGCGCCGCTCCGCCGGCGTCATGCCCGAGAGATTATTTGGCGGCATGGCATGCGTCATCACCGCCTGCGCCCGGATGGCCTGCGCCTGCCGCGCGATGAAGGCCGGCTCGTGCAGCAGCACGCCCTTGGGCGCGATCCCAATGCCGGGCCAGGAGGGTTGCGGCGCATGACACATGGCGCAGCGCCCGGTGACGATGTTCGACACCTCGTCGGGCGGCGGTTTCATCCCCGCCAGCATGAGCGGCGCGGGATCGGCGCCGGCTGCGAGCCCGAGCCGCTCGCGGCCGCCGGGCGAGGACGCCATCGCGACCCAGAAGGCGAGCCAGAGCGCCACGATCGCCGCGGCCCAGGTCCACCATGGCGATTTGGCATGGTCGGCATGGCGGACATTGTAGAAGTGCCGGATCAGCGCGCCCGCCACGATGATGAGCGCCACCAGAACCGGGATCACCGCCGAATTGGCGTAGGTCACGGGATAGTGGTTCGACAGCATCAGGAACAGCACCGGCAGGGTGATGTAGTTGTTGTGCATCGAGCGCTGTTTGGCGGCGCGGCCATGTTTCGGATCGGGCTTCTCGCCCGCCATCAGCGCAGCGATAACTTTTCGCTGGCCCGGCATGATGTTGAAGAACACGTTGGCGGTCATGATCGTCGCCATCAGCGCGCCCGTATGGATCAGCGCGCCGCGGCCCGAGAACACGCTGGCAAAGGCCCAGCTCGCCGCCACGACATAGCCGAAGCCGAGCCCGCCGAGCACGACGTCGTTCCTGCCCAGCGGCGACTTGCAGAGCCAGTCGTAGAAAAGCCAGCCGAAGACCAGCGCCGCGATGCCGATCGCGCCCGCCGCCAACGGCGAGAGCGCCATCACCGCCGGATCGATCAGATAGAGCTCCGACTGCGCGTAATAGACCCAGACGAGCAGGAAAAATCCCGAGATCCAGGTCCAGTAGGCCTGCCACTTGTGCCAGGTCAGGTGCTCGGGCAGCCGGGCCGGCGCGACCAGATACTTCCGCATCTCGTAGAAGCCGCCGCCATGCACCTGCCAGGCGACATATTGCTCGGGCTTGCCGCCCTCGCCCGCTGGAAGCGTCGTGTCGCCCTTCAGCGACGCGTCGAGATGGATGAAGAAGAACGACGCGCCGATCCAGGCGATCGCGGTGATCACATGCAGCCAGCGCAGCAGCATGCCGCCCCATTCGAGGAGGTAGGCGTCAAGCATGGGCTGCGGACCGCGACGATTGACGGGGAGGAATCCGGGATAGAGTTTTCATGGCCGCATCCAGACTAGAGTTTGCCTTTTCGGCAAGGCAAGGTTCGTTCCGACGAACACTCTCCGAAAAGGACGAATCGATCGATGGGACGTCTCTCGACGCATGTCCTCGACACGGTCCATGGCCGGCCCGCGCCCGGCGTCATGATCGCGCTCGACCGTCTGACGCAGGACGGGGGCCGCGAGCGGGTCACGCAGACCATGACCAATCTTGACGGCCGCACCGATGCGCCGCTGCTGGCGGGCGAGGCTCTAGTCGCCGGAACATACGAGATTTCCTTCTCCATCGGAGCCTATTTCCGCGGACTCGGCATGGTGCTGGCCGACCCGACCTTCCTCGACATCGTGCCGATCCGCTTCGGCGTGGCCGATCCGGCAGGCCATTACCACGTCCCGCTCCTGGCCACGCCGTGGAGCTATTCGACCTATCGCGGCAGTTGAGACCATGACCAACGACGCCTATCCCCGCGACCTCAAAGGCTATGGCCGCGACACGCCCCATCCGCATTGGCCGGGCGCAGCGCGCATCGCCGTGCAGTTCGTAATCAATTACGAGGAGGGCGGCGAAAACAACATCCTGCATGGCGACGCCGCCTCGGAGGCCTTCCTCTCCGAGATCGTCGGCGCAGCGCCTTGGCTGGGCCAGCGCCACATGAACATGGAGTCGATCTACGAATACGGCTCGCGCGCCGGTTACTGGCGGCTGTGGCGGATGTTCACCCAGCGCAACATGCCGGTCACGGTCTTCGCCGTGGCGAGCGCGCTCGCCCGCTATCCCGAGATCGTCGGCTCGATGCAGGAGGCCGGCTGGGAGATCGCCACCCACGGCCTGAAATGGATCGACTATCGCGACGTCCCCGCCGAGCGAGAGGCCGCCGACATCGCGGAGGCGATCCGGATTCAAACGGAACTGACTGGCGAACGCCCGCTCGGCTTTTATCAAGGGCGGACCTCGCAGAATACGACGCCGCTGATGATGGCCGAGGGTGGGTTCCTCTACACGGCGGATACTTACGGCGACGAGCTGCCCTATTGGCTGCAGGGTCCGCATGGCCCGCAGCTCGCCGTGCCCTACACGCTCGACGCCAACGACATGCGCTTCGCCACGCCGCAGGGTTTCAACGCCGGCGACCAGTTCTTCGCCTATCTCAAGGACACATTCGACACGCTCTATGCCGAGGGCGAAACCGCGCCGAAGATGATGTCGGTCGGCCTCCATTGCCGGCTCGTCGGTCGGCCCGGCCGGGCTGCCGCGCTGGCGCGCTTTCTCGACTATATCGGCTCGCATGACAGGGTCTGGGTCGCGACGCGGCTCGACATCGCCCGCCACTGGATCAGGCGGCATCCCCCGGCTGGAGGCTATATTCCCTCGAAGGTTCCGAAGGGCCTTTTCGTCGAGGTGTTCGGACGCGTCTGGGAGCACTCGCCCTGGGTCGCGCAGGCCGCTTTCGACGCCGGGATCGGGCCGGCGCAGGACGATGCGGCCGGCCTCCACGCAGCGATGAGCGCCGCCATGCAGGCGGGTTCGGACGAGCAAAAGCGCGCATTGCTGCTGGCCCATCCCGATCTCGCCGGCAAGATTGCGGCGGCCGGCGAACTGACGCCTGAATCGACCAGCGAGCAGGCTTCCGCCGGGCTCGACCGGCTCTCGGGCGACGAACGCGTCCGCTTCACCGCCCTGAACGAGGCCTACAAGGCCCGCTTCGGCATCCCCTTCATCATCGCGGTGAAGGGCCTGACCAAGGCGGAGATCGTCGCGGCGTTCGAGGCGAGGCTGGCCGGTTCGCGCGAGCAGGAGTTCGAGACGGCGCTGCGCCAGGTGGAGAAGATCGCGCTGATCAGGCTGCGCGAATTGCTTCCGGGTTGATCACAACCCGCTGACCAGATGCCCGCCATCGACCGCCACCACCGCGCCGGTCATGAAGCGCGAGGCGTCGGAGCAGAGCAGCAGCAGCGGCCCGTCGAGATCGGCGAGATCGGCGGCTCGGCGCATCGGCACACGCGAGAGCAGCGCCCGGCCCTGCTCCGTCTCGAAGAAATCGCGGTTGAGATCGGTGATCACATAGCCCGGAGCAAGGGCGTTGACCCGCACCTTGTAGCGCGCCCATTCGAGCGCCAGCGACTTCGTCAACTGGATCAGCCCTGCCTTGGCGGCTGAATAGGGCGCGACCGAAATCGCGACGCGCTCGCCGAGGATCGAGGCGATGTTGACGATCGAACCGCCGGTCTCCTGCTTCGCCATGATCCGCGCGGCGCTTTGCGCGGCGAAGAAGCAGCCTTTCAGATTGATGTCGAGATGGGCGTCCCATTGCGCTTCGGTGATTTCGAGCGCGCGCTCGGGCTCGGCGACGCCGGCATTGTTGATCAGCACGTCGAGCCCGCCGAGCGCGGCATTCGCCTCGGCGAGCCCGGCTTCGATCGCGGAAACCGACCCGACATCAAGCGCGAGCGGAACGACCTTGCCCGGCAATGCCGCACAGTCCAGCGCCAGCGCCTCCAGCCGGTCGAGCCGGCGCGCGGCGGCGACGACATGCGCCCCCTCGCCCGCCAGCACACGCACGAAATGCGCGCCCAAGCCCGACGACGCCCCCGTCACCAGAACCCGCTTGCCCTTGAGATCGTCGATCATGCTTACCCTCAGCCCTCATCCTGAGGAGCGGCCGCGCGCCGCGTCTCGAAGGATGCTCCAGATGTCTCCGGAGCTTTCTGGAGCATCCTTCGAGACGCCGCTACGCGGCTCCTCAGGATGAGGGCTCTGATCGGACAAATGCAACTGTCGCCGGTTCAGGCGAGCCGCATCTCCGGAGCCGCCTCGCCGATCCGCCGCAGATCGGCGATGAAACGCTCGCGCTCGCGGGCCTGCGAGGCCACGTCGGGCAGGCGCAGCAGATAGGACGGATGCACGGTCGCCATCACCCTTGTGCCGTCGTCGAGCGCAAGCGCGCGCTCGCGAACCGAGGCCAGCGAACCGGCGTGCCCCGTCAGCGCCCGGACCGCGCTCGCGCCCAGCGCCACGACCAGCTTCGGCCTGACGAACGCCCGCTCCAGCCCGAGCCAGAACCGGCAGGCCTGAATTTCACCGGCATCGGGCTTCTCATGGATGCGGCGCTTGCCCCGCACCGTGAACTTGAAGTGCTTCACCGCATTGGTGACATAGGCGCGCGAGCGCTCCAGCCCGGCCTCGGCCAGAGCCCTGTCGAAGACCTGCCCCGCCGGTCCCACGAACGGCTTGCCCGCCAGATCCTCGTGATCGCCCGGCTGCTCGCCGACGAACATCACAGGCGCATCCAGCGGGCCCTCGCCAAAGACCGTCTGCGTCGCGTCCTGGCACAGCCCGCAGAGCGTACAATCGCGCGCCGCTTTCGCCGCCTCCTGCCAGCTTTGCGGAACCTCGCCATGCCAAGGCATCGTCCCGGGTTGGCGCTGCGCCTGCCGCAGATGTCGCTGCGGCGGCTGGGTCGGCGCGGTCGCGACCATGGCATCGCTGCGCCGGCCAGCTCCGGCGATCAGCGGGGCAATCAACTCGGCCTCGGGCAGGTTGCGCCAGTATTTCTCCGGCATCTCGGCTTTCATCGCCTTGATCTTGAGCCGGGCCGGATTGAAGATATTGGCGTAATAGGTCAGCCAATAGGCCTCCATCGCATCCTCGCTGGGCGCATCGGCCTTGGTCGCGCCGTCCGTGACGTGCAGCGTCGCGCCGTCCCAGTGCAGGCAGCGCAGCGGCGTCAGGATCGACCAGCGCATCGCCGAGAATCGCTTCACGAAAAAAGACGAGACGCGCTCGATGATGAAATGCTCGGGCTCGAACCAGGCGACATAGGCCTCGCGGCCGTCCGCGTCGCGCACCTCGCGGAAGCGCACGAAGGCGGTCATCTTGTGCATGTCTCGCCGTACCGCGCGCGCCATCGCTTCAGCCCGATGAACGTCTGGATCGGTCGCGACCCTCAGCAGATGCGGCTCCCGCTGAAGGAGCAGCAGCAGGCGGTAAAGCAACGACAGGCGCTCGGGATCGCGATGGCAGACCACCTGCGCCGCCAGATCGGGAAAGTCGCGCGGAACCATGAGTTCCGGCCTCGCGACGGGCGCGGCCGCATCGACCGCCTCGCCATCGAACAGACCGGCCGGCTCGTCGCCCACCACCCAAGCGACATTGCCGGGCGGGACGCCGCGCTGCGCAAGCCTCCGCGCCTGCAGCCGCCAGCCCTCGAAATCCGCCGGATGGACGAGGCGCGCCACCTGCATCAGAACAGCGCCAGTTGCTGCGGCCGGGGCGCGAGATGCGCGCGCAGGCGCTCGCTGTCGAGCACCGCTCCCGGCCGCCAGTCCGTCGTGACGATGAAATTGCGCAGCACGGTCAGCGAACGCGCCAGCCGCCCGACATCGTCGAGCCGCAAGCTGCGGAAGCGGCGCATCTCGATGATGCGCTTGACGCTGCGCGTGCCCAGCCCCGGGACGCGCAGCAGCGTCTCGCGATCGGCCCGGTTCACATCGACGGGGAAGCGCGCGCGATGGCGCAGCGCCCAGGCAAGCTTTGGATCGACCGAGAGGTCGAGCATCTCGCCCGACGCGTCGTCGAGGATTTCGCCCACCTCGAAGCCGTAAAACCGTGTCAGCCAATCGGCCTGGTAAAGCCGGTGCTCGCGCATCAGCGGCGGCTCGGACAGCGGCAATTGTGCAGAGGCATCCGGGATCGGGCTGAACGCCGAGTAATAGACCCGCCGCAGCCCGAAGCTGCCGTAAAGCTGCGCGCTGCGTTGCAGGATGGCGGCATCGCTCGCCCCGTCCGCGCCGACGATGAGTTGCGTGCTCTGCCCCGCCGGCGCGAAGCTAGGCGCCTTGCGCGACAGCGCCCGCTCGGCCTTGCCCTCCTCGATCCTCAGCTTCAGCCCGCCCATGGCGGCGCGGATGTCGCGCGGCTGCTTTTCCGGCGCGAAGCGTTTGAGCGAGGTTTCGCTCGGCAATTCGACATTGACCGAGACCCGGTCGGCATAGAGCCCGGCCTGCGCCACCAGGTCCGGGCTCGCGCTCGGGATCAGCTTGAGATGGATGTAGCCGCGGAAATGGTGAACTTCGCGCAGGCTCTGCGCGACACGCACCATCTCGGCCATGGTGTAGTCCGGCGAGCGGATGATGCCCGAGGACAGGAACAGCCCCTCGATATAGTTGCGCTTGTAGAAATTCAGCGTGAGATCGACGACCTCCTCGACCGAAAAGCGCGCGCGCCTGACATTGCTCGACGAGCGGTTGATGCAGAAGACGCAGTCATAGCTGCAGAAATTCGTCAGCAGTATCTTCAGCAGCGAGATGCAGCGGCCATCCGGCGCATAGGAATGGCAGATGCCCGAGCCGGTGGTCGAGCCGATGCCCTTGCCACCCAAGGAGTCCCGCCTCGTCGTGTTGCTGGAGGCGCAGGACGCGTCGTATTTCGCCGCATCGCTTAAAATCTCCAGCTTCTCCATCACTGTCGGCTGAGCCACGGTCAATCCTTCTGTTCCTTATATGTTCTATCGCGGAACACGGTCCGCCGCCAGTCGGCGCGCTCGTGACCCTTCGCCGCAGTTCGCGATTGCGGTTGCGCTGGGGAACATGCCGCCAGCATCGGAGTTGTCGCAGCAGGTTCATTCAGGAGAGACCCATGTTTCGCCTTCTTCTCATCATCGCCGTGCTGGCGATCGGCTACGACGCCGTCGTTCATCAGGGCGCCTACACCCGCAACGCCTGGGCCAGCGTCGTCGGCGTCACGGATTCGGCGGTCAACAGCGCCCGCGAATTCGGTCGCGACGCGCGCGAGGAAACCCGCACGCAGATCAACTGAGCGCGGTCAGCGAAAAATTTCGAGCCGGCGGCCCTCTCGGGCCGCCGGTTTTTTCATGCTGGCCATTGGGGTCGAAACATCCCGCATTGCAGCGAATTCGGCTGGACAGGGGGCGGCGTTGCCGTGATGCTCGCTCCACCGAAACAGCCGGGATTTCGACGCTTGAACGAGACAGCCATGCCGGCCTCACCCGAGATCGCCGCCGATTCAGCCCTTGTGGTCGAGAATCTGAAGGCCGAGATCGTCAGGAAGCTGACCTATTCGCTCGGCAAGAACCCGTCGGTCGCGCAACCGCATGACTGGCTGACGGCCGGCATTCTGGCCGCGCGTGACCATGTGGTCGACGTCTGGCAGCGCTCGACCCGCGAGAGCTACAAGACCGGCAGGAAGCGCGTCTATTACCTGTCGCTGGAATTCCTGATCGGCCGCTCCTTCGCCGACGCGCTCAGCAATCTCGGCCTGACCGGCCCGATGGCGCAGGCCATGGCCGATCTCGGCGTCGATCTCGCCGCGATCGAGACGATCGAGCCCGATGCCGCGCTCGGCAATGGCGGCTTGGGCCGTCTCGCCGCCTGCTATCTCGAGGCCATGGCCTCGACCGGCGTTCCGGCGCTCGGCTATGGCATCCGCTACGACCATGGCCTGTTCAAGCAGCGCATCGAGGGCGGCCGACAGGTCGAGATACCCGAGGATTGGCTCTCCTTCCGCAACCCGTGGGAGTTCGAGCGCCGCGAAAGCGCCTACCAGATCGGCTTCGGCGGCAGCGTCGCCCCCACGGCCAAGCCCGGCGAGGTCGCCTGGACACCGGAGGAGACGGTCTTCGCCGTCGCCTACGACACCCCGATCATCGGCTGGCGCGGCCGCGACGCCACGACGCTGAGGTTGTGGCGGGCGCGGGCGCTGCACCCGCTTTCGCTCGACGCCTTCAACAAGGGCGATCTCGTCGGCGCCGTCGCCGAGCGCAACCGCGCCGAGGCGATCTCGAAGGTTCTCTACCCCAATGATTCCACGCCGGCCGGGCAGGAACTGCGGCTGCGGCAGGAGTTCTTCTTCACCTCGGCCTCCCTGCAGGACCTCGTGCGGCGGCATTATCGCCAGTTCGGCACGCTCGACACCCTGCCCGACAAGGTCGCGATCCAGCTCAACGACACTCATCCGGCGCTCGCCGTCGCGGAACTGATGCGGCTCCTGATCGACCAGCACGGCATGGCCTGGGAAAAGGCATGGGCTCTGACCAGCGCGACCATCTCCTACACCAACCACACGCTGCTGCCCGAGGCGCTGGAGACCTGGCCGGTGGCGCTGATGGAGCGGCTGCTGCCGCGCCATATGCAGATCATCTTCGGGATCAATGCCCGCTTTCTCGAAAGCGTGCGCCGCTCCGCCGGTGGCGACAGCGTCGATCTTTCGGCAATCTCGCTGATCGACGAGCATCACGGCCGGCGGGTCCGCATGGCGAACCTCGCCTTCGTCGGCTCCCACACCGTCAACGGCGTCTCGGCGCTGCATTCCGACCTGATGACGAAGACTGTCTTCTCGGCCCTGCACGCCATCTTCCCCAAGCGGATCACCAACGTCACCAACGGCATCACGCCCCGGCGCTGGCTCTACGGCGCAAATCCGGGCCTGACCAGGCTCCTGAGCGAGATCTGCGGCGACGGCCTGACCGACGACATCGAGCAGATCGACCAACTCGCGGCCCATGCCGGCGACACGGGCCTGCACGAAAAGCTCGGCGCGATCCGCCGCCGGAACAAGCTCAGGCTCGCGAAGGTCATCCAGCACGAGACCGGCGTGGTGGTCGATCCCGATGCGATGTTCGACGTGCAGATCAAGCGCATCCACGAATACAAGCGCCAGTTGCTCAACATCCTCGAGACGATCGCGCTCTACGATGCGATGCGGGCCGAGCCCTATCGCGACTGGGCGCCACGCGTGAAAATCTTCGCGGGCAAGGCGGCCTCGAACTACGGCACGGCCAAGGCGATCATCAACCTGATCAACGACGTCGCGACCGTGGTGAACAACGACATCACCACGCGCGACCGCCTGAAGGTGGTGTTCCTGCCGAACTACAATGTCAGCGCCGCCGAGATCATCATTCCCGCCGCCGACGTCTCCGAACAGATCTCGACCGCCGGCATGGAGGCGTCCGGCACCGGCAACATGAAGTTCGCGCTGAACGGAGCGCTCACCATCGGCACGATGGACGGCGCCAATATCGAGATCAGCGAGCGCGTCGGGCTCGACAACATCGTGATCTTCGGCATGAGCGCAGCCGAGGTCGAGGCCGCCAAGCGCGACCCGCGGCCGACCGATGAGGTCATCGCCGCCTGCGCCCATCTCGAAGGCGTGCTCGATGCGGTGGCTGGCGGAGCCTATTCGCCGGGCGACCGCAACCGCTATGCCGGCCTGGTCGAGGCGCTGCGGGCCAATGACTGGTTCATGGTCCTGAACGATTTCGAGAGCTACCGGCTGGCGCAGCGCCGGCTCGACGCGCTCTGGGCCGACCAGCCCGCCTGGTGGACGAAGTCGGTCGCCAACACGGCCGGCTGCGGCTGGTTCAGCGCCGACCGCGCTATCCGCGAATATGCGCAGCGGATCTGGCGCATGCCGGCCGGCTTCGCGCTTCAGGGCTGACGCGCTTGGGCGAACCATGGCGGATCGCGCCTTGCCCGCGCCCGGCGCGGCTGGGCGCGAGCGTCAGCGCAGACGGCGTCGCCTTCGCCGTGTTCTCGCGCCATGGCAAGCGCGTCGATCTTTGCCTGTTCGACGAGGAAGGTGACGCCGAGACGGCCCGGCTGACCCTGCCCTGCCGCAGCGGCGACATCCATCACGGCTTCCTGTCCGGCGCGAAGGACGGCCTGCGCTATGGCCTGCGCGCGACCGGCCCGTGGCAGCCGGAGCAGGGCCACCGCTTCGACGCGACCAAGCTGCTGATCGACCCCTATGCCGCGCTGATCGACCGGCCGTTTCGCTGGGATGCGCGGTTGGCGCAGCGCGGCGTGGATACCGGCGACCTCGTGCCGCGCTGCATCGTCGAAAACGCCCTCGCAGCGCAGCCGGCAACGCGCGAAGCATCGCCCGCCCTCATCTACGAACTGGCGGTGAAATCCTTCACGATGCGCCATTCCGGCGTGCCCGAGCCGCTGCGCGGCACGCTCGCCGCGCTGACCGAGCCCGTGATCATCGCCCATCTCCAGCGCCTCGGCGTCAGCCATGTCGAGTTGATGCCGGTCGCGGCCTGGATGGACGAGCGGCATCTCCCGGCGCTCGGGCTCGCCAATGCCTGGGGCTACAACCCGGTGAACTTTTTCGCGCTCGATCCGCGCCTCGCGCCGGGCGGCTCAGCCGATCTTGCGCGGCTCTGTGCAACCTACCGCGAAGCCGGCATCGGCGTGATCCTCGACATCGTCTTCAACCACTCCGCCGAGAGCGACGAGCATGGCGCGACGATATGCCTGCGTGGCCTCGACAATGCGGTCTATTATCGCCACGCCGCCGACGACCCCGGCCGGCTGATCAACGACACCGGCTGCGGCCACACCCTGGCGCTCGACAGAGCCCCCGTCGTCCGCATGGCGATGGACGCGATGCGCCATTGGCGCGCGCTCGGCGTCGCCGGTTTCCGCTTCGATCTCGGCACGGTGATGGGGCGCTCCGACACCGGCTACTCGCAGGACGCTCCGCTCCTCGCAGCGATCGGGCAGGACCCGGACCTTTCGCAAGCCCTGCTGATCGTCGAGCCATGGGACATCGGCCCAGGCGGCTATCGGCTCGGCGAATTTCCCGCCCCCTTCGCCGAATGGAACGGCCGTTACCGCGACGATGTCCGCCGCTTCTGGCGCGGTGAAGCCGGCATGGCGGGCGCGTTGGCGACGCGGCTCGCCGGCTCGTCCGATCTTTACGCCAGCCGCCATCGCGGCCCCAACGCATCGATCAACTTCATCGCGGCCCATGACGGCTTTACGCTCGCCGATCTCGTCACCTACGAGGCCAAGCACAACGAGGCCAATGGCGAGGGCAACCGCGACGGTGACGCCGACAGCCATAGCTGGAACAACGGCGTCGAGGGGGCGAGCGACGACTCTGCCATAAGGGCTGCCCGAGATCGCGACATCCGTGCTCTGCTGGCGACGCTGTTCCTATCGCGCGGCATCCCGATGCTGACGGCCGGCGACGAGTTCGGCCGGACTCAACATGGCAACAACAACGCCTACTGCCAGGATAATGAAGGATTTTGGCTCGACTGGGATGGAGCGGACGACGCCCTGATCGGCTTCGTGGCGGAGCTGTCGCGGCTGCGGCGCGAGCATGCCTTGCTGCGCGCCGACGCCTTTCTCACCGGCAGGCCGGCGGGCGACGGTCTGCCCCCCGATGCGCTGTGGCTGAAGCCGGACGGCTCGCTTATCGGCGAGGGGGATTGGGGTGGCCTCGATGCGTTTGCGCTGCTGCTGTCGGGGCAGAAAACGAGCCTGCTGATAGCGGTCAATCGCGGGCATAGCCCGACACCAGCGTCGTTCCCTGACGGCAATTGGAGAAGGCTGGTCTGCTCGACAGCCGTTACAACCGGGGCGACCCTCCCTGCCCGCAGTCTCAGCTTGTGGACACGCTAACGATGCTTTTTGGTCATGGTCGGGCTTGTCCCGACCATCCACGTCTGCGTTGGTCCTGCCCTATGCCTCAGACGCGGGTGCTCGCCACAAGGGCGAGCATGACGGCAGAGGTTGACTGCCACGACTGGTTATCTACATCAGCACAATCAGCGACCGTGGCGACAGCGTGATCTCCTGATCCGCCTTCAGCCCCTTGCGCCCCTCGTCCGAGCCCGGCCCCGTTTCGGTATCGAGCACCACAGACCATGAGCCGGCCTTCACCCGCGCCGGAATCTTGAAGACAACGTCTCCGTCGAAGGCGTTGAAAAGAATCAGAGCCTCGTCGCCGCCCTGCTCGACATCGGGCATGTGGAGCAGCAGGCCGATGGCGCGAAGGCCCTCGTCGTCCCAGTGCTCCTCCTGCTGATCGCCGCCGGCCGGATTGACCCAGCGGAGCACGCAGCCGTCGCGAAAACTGGCGCGGCGGAAGATAGCGTGGTCGGCCCTAAGCTGCGTCACCCGCTGCACGAAGCCGGTCAGCGCCTTGTCGCGCTCGGTGATCCGGTGCCACTTGATCCAGCCAAGCTCGTTGTCCTGGCAGTAGACGTTGTTGTTGCCGTCATTGGAGTGCCCGAGTTCGTCGCCGGCCAGGATCATCGGCGTGCCGTGCGAGAGAAGCAAAGTCGCCAGCAGATTGCGCTTCTGGCGCTCGCGGGCGGCGATGATGCCCTCGTCCTCGGTCGGTCCCTCGACGCCGAAATTGAACGACAGATTGTGGCCGTGGCCGTCCTTGTTGTCCTCGCCGTTCGCCTCGTTGTGCTTCTCGTTGTAGGACACGAGGTCGTTCAGCGTGAACCCGTCATGGGCGGTGATGAAGTTGACGCCGGCCCAGGGCCTGCGGCCGCGCTGGTCGTAGACATCGCCCGAGCCGGTGATGCGCGCCGCGAGATCGCGCACGATGCCCTCCTCGCCCTTCCAATAGGCGCGCGTGGTGTCGCGATACTTGTCGTTCCACTCGGCCCAGCCCGGCGGAAAGCTGCCGACCTGATAGCCCCCCGGTCCGATGTCCCACGGCTCGCCGATAAGCTTGACCTTGCGTAGCACAGGGTCCTGCCCCATCGCGTCGAAGACGCCGCCTCGCTGGTCGAAGCCGTGCGGCTCGCGGCCCAGAATGGTGCCGAGATCGAAACGGAAACCGTCCACCTCCATCACCTCGACCCAGTAGCGCAGCGAATCCAGCACCATCTGCAGCACGCGCGGATGGCTGGTGTTGACCGTGTTCCCGGTGCCGGTGTCGTTGATGTAGTAGCGCGGATCGCCGGGCATCGTCCGGTAATAGGAGAAGTTGTCGATGCCCTTGAAGGAGAGCGTCGGCCCCATCTCGTTGCCTTCCGCCGTGTGGTTGTAGACCACGTCGAGGATGACCTCGAGACCGGCGTCATGGAACCTGCGCACCATGTCGCGGAAGGAGGCGAGGCCGCCCGAGCCGAGATAGCGCTTCATCGGCGCGAAGAAGCCGATCGTGTTGTACCCCCAATAATTCGTCAGCCCCTTGGCTTCGAGGTGATGGTCGTCGAGATAGGCATGGACCGGCAACAGCTCGACCGAGGTCACGCCGAGGCTCCTGATGTAGTCGACGATCTCCTTCTGCCCGAGCCCGTCGACGGTTCCGCGCATCGCCTCCGGAATGCCGCGATGCAGCTTGGTGAAGCCGCGCACATGCGTCTCGTAGAAGATCGTCCGGTCCCAGGGCACCGCCGGCCCGGCGGGGCGCGAGGCGTCGGCACGCAAGTCGCTCACCACGCATTTGGGCGTGAACGCTGCGCTGTCGAGTTCGCTGAAGGTGAGGTCGGGATCGGCCTCAGCTCCGACATCGTAGCCGTAATGCGCGTCGTTCCAGACGATCTCGCCTGCATAGTCCTTGGCGTAGGGGTCCAGCAGCAGCTTGTTGGGGTTGAATCGGTGGCCCTCCTCCGGCGCGAAGCGGCCATGGACGCGGTAGCCGTAACGCTGACCCGGCTTCACGCCCGGCAGATAGCCATGCCAGATCTCGTCGGTGAATTCCGGCAGCGTGATGCGGGCGGTCTCGTGCCGGCCGCTCTCGTCATAGAGGCAGAGTTCGACACGCTCGGCATAGGCCGAGAACAGCGCGAAATTGGTTCCGTCGGCATCGGGCGTAGCGCCCAGATCGCTGCCATACCCCGCCTTGACGTCGATTGCGCCTTGCTCGGCCATCCGAATTGCCTCCGTCGCGAGCAGGCCGGACGAGATTTGCGGCCCCGCCGCAATCACCTCGTCGCAATTCTGGTTCAACCCTGTCGCAGGGCAGGCAACGCGCCCTATATCGGGTGAGTTCCGCAGTCGCGGCCCCGGTTTTGCATCTTTATTTTGCAGCGCAATAGGGAACCCCGACAACGTCGCTTGTGTTATCGTGTATCAGGCACCGAGGCATGAACTGATGGCCGAGTCGTCAAAGCAGTCTGTCACGGAGACCACCTCCGCGACATCAGGCCATGCCTTGACCTATGCGGCCGCCGTCAAGGATGGCCCGCCCGAGCTGGTGTCGCGACTTCCTGCGACCACGAGGCTCCTCTTCGTGACCTCCGAGATGGGGGATTTCGTCAAGGCCGGCGGCCTTGGCGAGGTCTCGGCCGCGCTGCCCCGACAATTGCGTGCGCTCTGCGACGTTCGCGTTCTGATCCCCGGATACAGACAGGTCCGCGCGGCCAGGCCCGCGATGGACATCGTCGCCCAGATGCCGCGTACGGCGAGCCTGCCGCCCTGGTCGCTCGGCCGTTTCAGCACGCCCGACGGGCTCGTGATCTACGCTGTGCTCTGCGACGAACTCTATGACCGCGAGGGCTCGCCCTACGGTCCTTTCGCCGGCGGCGATTTCAGCGACAACGACATTCGCTTCGCCAGGCTCTCGCTCGCAGCCGCCGAGCTTGCGGCCGGCGAGGCCGATCCGAACTGGAAGCCCGACATCCTGCACGTCAACGACTGGCCCTCGGCCATGGCGCCGGGTTATCTGCGCTGGAAGGGGCTGACCACGCCCTCGATCCTGACGATCCACAACCTCGCCTATCAGGGCCTCTATCAGCCCGGCCGCATGGGCGCACTCGGCATTCCCGATCTGGCGTTCTCGGTGAATGGCGCCGAATTTCACGGCAAGATCTCGTTTCTGAAGGCCGGCATCTTCTACGGCTCTCATGTCACCACCGTGAGCGAGACCTATGCCAGCGAGATCACCACCGCCGAGCATGGCTGCGGGCTGGAGGGCCTGCTCAGGACACGCATGGACGAAGGCCGCCTGACCGGCATCGTCAATGGTATCGACGATAGCTGGACCTCGCCAGCCGTCGGCGAGACGGCGATGGCCGACCGCGTACGCCGCTGGAAGCGCCAGAGCGCGGCCGACATCCGCAAGACCTTCGAGTTGCCCGAGTCCAGGGGTCCGCTCTTCTCGATCATCTCGCGGCTGGTCCACCAGAAGGGCATCGACCTCTCCATCGAGGCGGCGGAGACGATCGTCGCCAGCGGAGGACAGCTCGTCGTGACCGGCCGCGGCGAACCGAGGCTGGAGGATGCCATCGAGCGGCTCGCCCGCCAAAATCCCCACGCCATCGCGGCCCGCATCGGCTTCGACGACGCCGAGGCGCGGCGCATCTTCGCGGCCAGCGATTTCCTGCTGATGCCGTCCCGCTTCGAGCCTTGCGGCCTGAGCCAGATGTATGCCCAGCGTTTCGGCGCTCTCCCGATCGCCTACCGCACGGGCGGACTGGTCGATACGATCGAGGATGGGCTTTCCGGTTTTCTGTTCTCGTCGCTGACGGGCGCGGGGCTCACCTCGGCGGTGACGCGGGCGCTCGCCGCCTATCGCTCGAAGCGCGCCTTCAGGCAGATGCGCGAGCACGCGATGTCCAAGCGCTTCGACTGGAGCCGCCCGACGCATCGCTACGCCGATGTCTATGCCCGGGCGCTCGCGGCCTGAGCGCCGCTCGGCTCAGCTCGTCTTCGTCTTGGCGGCCGCCGCTGATTTGCGCGCTGGCGCTTTTGGCTTGGCGGCCTTGTCAACCGACGCTCCGGTGCTCGCGGCCACGCGCTCTTCCGCCTGTCTCCAATGGTCGGCGTCTCGGCCGACTGGCTTCCCCTCCGCCTCCCATATCGCATAGGCCGTGTCGCGGACGATCTGTTCCCGGCTCATGTGCATTCTCCCTATCGCGAGCGTCGATATCCGTGGGACAACAGCGAGGTCTGACCATGGTTCCGTCGCGCGATCCCATAGGAAACTCCACCGGCATGCAGGAACGGAACCAGCCTCCGCTGCGTTGCACCATCGCACACTCGGCCACCGTCGCGCCATCATGCGACAGGCAGGACAGAACACGATGACGCGCCAGATTCCGCTCCGCCTTCCCGGTCTGCCGATCCATGATCGCGAGCAACTGGAAGCGGGGACGCATCCCGATCCGTTCTCGGTCCTCGGCAAGCACCATGTCGGCGAGCATTGCTTCGTGCGCGCTTTCCTGCCAGGCGCGACCTATGTCGAACTCGTCACCGGCGAGGGCGAGGAGCGGCGCACCGCCGCGATGGTCGATCACGGCGGTGGCCTGTTCGAGGCTCTTTGCCCCCATGAGGTGCATTACCGCCTTCGCGCGGCCTGGCCTGGCGGCATCAGCGAAGCGGCCGACCCCTACAGCTTCGGCCTGCTGCTCTCGGAGGACGACATCTATCTCTTCGCGGAAGGCCGCCATTTCGATCTGGCGACCCGCTTCGGCGCAAACCTGCGCACCGTCGACGGTATAGACGGCGTGCTTTTCGCCGTCTGGGCGCCCAATGCCGGCAGCGTCGCCGTCGTCGGCGAGTTCAACGGCTGGGACACGCGCCGCCTGCCGATGCGCCGCAGGCTCGGACCCGGCATCTGGGAGCTCTTCGTGCCGGGCCTGACCGCTGGCACGATCTACAAATACGCCATCACCACGCCCTCGGGCGAGCGCCTGCCATGGAAGGCCGACCCGCTGGCGCGCCGCACCGAATTGCCCCCGCGCACCGGCTCGATCGTCGCGCAGACGCCGGCTTTCGCATGGACCGACGAGAACTGGCTGAAGCGGCGCGAGGCGGCGCATCCGATGTCCGAACCGATGAGCACCTACGAAGTCCATGTCGGCTCCTGGCTGCGGACCGACTGGGGCCAGATGGGTTCCTGGAACGAGGCGGCCGACCGGCTGATCCCCTATCTGGAGCATATGGGCTTCAGCCATGTCGAATTGCTGCCGATCACCGAGCATCCGTTCGGCGGCTCCTGGGGCTACCAGCCGCTGGCCCTGTTCTCCCCCACGGCGCGGCTCGGCACGGCCGAGGATTTCGCGCGCTTCGTCGACAAGGCTCATGCTGCCAATATCGGCGTCATCCTGGACTGGGTGCCGGCGCACTTCCCGTCCGACGAACACGGGCTCGCCCGTTTCGACGGCACGGCGCTCTACGAGCATGAGGACCCCAGGCAGGGCTTTCACCGCGACTGGAACACGCTGATCTACAATGTTGGCCGGCGCGAGGTGCGCGGCTTCCTGATCGCCTCCGCGCTATGGTGGGTCGAGACCTTCCATCTCGACGGGCTGCGCGTCGATGCGGTCGCGTCGATGCTCTATCGCGACTACAGCCGCCCGCCCGGCGAATGGGTGCCCAATGAATATGGCGGCCGCGAGAACCTCGAGGCGATCTCGTTTTTCCAGGAGCTGAACACGCTCATTGGCGCGCGCGGACGCGGCGCGGTGACGATCGCCGAGGAGTCGACTGCGTGGCCCGGCGTCACAAGCCCCGTCCATCACGGCGGGCTCGGCTTCCATTTCAAATGGAACATGGGCTGGATGCACGACACGCTGCGCTATTTCGCGCGCGATCCGATCCATCGCGGCCATCACGGCGACGACGTCACGTTCGGCCTGATCTACGCCTTCTCGGAGAATTTCGTGCTGCCGATCTCGCATGACGAGGTCGTCCACGGAAAGGGCTCTCTGATCTCGCGCATGCCGGGCGACGACTGGCAGCGCTTCGCGAACCTGCGTCTGTTCCTCGCGATGATGTGGGCCCATCCCGGCAAGAAGCTGCTCTTCATGGGCTGCGAGTTCGGGGCGGAAGACGAGTGGAACGTCGACGCGCCCTTCCCCTGGCCGCACCCTTACGACGAGCGCCGCAAGGGCGTCGTCAGGCTGGTGCAGGATCTGAACGGGCTTTATCGCACGACGCCCTCGCTCCACCGGCTCGACCATGCGCCCGAGGGGTTTGCCTGGATCGTCGGCGACGACCGCGCCAACTCGGTCTTCGCCTTCAGCCGCTCTGGCGGCCCGGGCACGCCCGATGTGCTGGTCGTCGCCAACATGACGCCGGTGCCGCGCCACGACTACCGCATCGGCGTGGTCACGCCCGGCCTCTGGCGCGAGCGCCTCAACAGCGACGCCGGCGTCTATGGCGGTGCCGGCATCGGCAATGGCGGCGAGACATCGAGCGATACCGTCTCCGCCCATGGCCAGAAGCAGAGCCTGTCGCTGACGCTGCCGCCGCTCGGGCTGATCGTGCTGGAGCATGACCCCGCCAGCCTCTAGCCCTGCCGCGATGAGCCAAGCCCGGAGCATTCCATGAGCGACGAAATCCTGCGCCAGCTCGCGGCCAAGGCGGGCGTCGCCCCGCAATGGACCGATCAGGCAGGCGAGCAGCGCGACGTCTCGCCCGACAGCTTGCGCGCCATCCTGTTTGCGCTGGGCCTGCCGGCGGACGACGACGCCTCGCTGCGCAACTCGCTCTCGATGGTCGAAGGCGGCGTCAACGCAGTCGCGCTCTCGCGCTTCACCACGGCACGCGTCGGCCAGCCGGTGGCGCTGCCGGTCGCGATGGCACCCGGCTCGTCGGTCGAGTTGCTGCTGGAGGGCGGCGCGCAGCGCGTCGTCACGACGAGTGAAGGCTATGACGGCTCGCTGATGCTGCCGGCCTTCGACGAGCCGGGCTATCACATTGTGCGGACCCCCGAGGGCGACTTCACCGTCGCCACCGCGCCCGAGCGCTGCATCACCTTCGCCGACCTGAACGGGAGCGCCGGATTTGGACTCGCGGCGCAGATCTATTCGCTGCGCAGCGGGGGCGACGGCGGCATCGGCCATTTCGGCGGCGTCGCGGCGCTGGGCCGCAGCGCTGCACAACGTGGCGCGCAGGCGCTGGCGATCAGCCCGGTCCATGCGCTCTACGGCGCCGAACCCGGCCATTTCAGCCCTTATTCGCCCTCGACGAGGCTGTTCTTCAACCCGCTCCATGCCGATCCGGCAGCCGCCTTTCCGGACGATCTGGTCCGCGCCGTCATCGACCAGTCCGGCCTCGCCGAGGAGATGGCGCGGTTGTCAGGCCTGCCTCAGGTGGACTGGATCGCCGCCACGCCGCTGCGCCAGACCCTGCTGCGCCGGCTCCACGAAACCCTGCGCTCTCCTGACCGAGCGCCCGAGCCCGCTCGTCACGAATTCGAGCGCTACCTTTCGGAAGCCTCGCCGCTGTTGCGGGCGCACGCCACCTTCGAGGTGCTGCACGCCGCGCAGCTCAGGCGCGATCCGGGTGCGTGGAGCTGGCGCGGCTGGGAGGCAGCCTACCGCGACCCCGAGAGCGAGGCGGTCTCATCCTTCGCAGCCGAACACCCAGATGAGATCGCCCACCAGATCTTCCTGCAATGGCTCACCGGCCGCTCCTACGCCCAGGCCCAGCAGGCCTGTCGCGAGGCCGGCATGAGCGTCGGCCTGATCGCCGACCTCGCCATCGGCATGGACGGGGCGGGCAGCCATGCCTGGAGCCGCCAGCACGAAGTCCTGGGCGGCTTGAGCGTCGGCGCGCCGCCGGACTACTACTCGGCCGACGGCCAGAGCTGGGGTCTGACGACGTTCTCGCCGCGCGGGTTGGCGATGTCGGGCTACGCGCCCTTCATCGAGACGCTGCGCGCCAGCCTGCGCTATGTCGGCGGCATCCGCATCGACCATGTCATGGGCATGAGCCGGCTCTGGCTGGTTCCCGAAGGCGCGAGCGCGCTCGACGGGGCCTATGTCACCTTCCCGTCCGAGACGCTGTTTCGGCTGATCGCGCTCGAATCCTGGCGGCACAAGGCGATCGTCATCGGCGAGGATCTCGGCACTTTGCCCGACGGTTTTCGCGACTATCTGCGCGAACAGGGCGTCGCCGGCCTGCGCGTGCTGCGCTTCGAGAGGGTGGAGCACGGTTACATCCAGCCGCAGCATTGGGACCCGGCCGCGGCGGCCCTGACCACGACGCACGACCTGATCGCTACAGCCGGCTGGTGGGCCGGCGCCGACATCGAGCCCGCCGACCACGGGGAAGCGCAGGATATCCGCGCCTGGAACCGCGGCCTGCTCTGGGGCTCGTTCGAGCAGGCCGGATTGGTGCAGGGCGAACGACCCGCGCCCGAGGACACGGACCCGGTCGTCGACGCGGCGATCCGCTACGTCGCGAAGACACCCTGCACGCTGAAGCTGATCGCCATCGAGGACGCGCTGGCTCTGCGCGTCCAGCCCAATGTGCCGGGCACCACGACCGAGAAGCCGAACTGGCGGCACCGGCTCGACGGCGACGCGGGCGCGCTGCTCGATGGCGAGGCCGTGCAGGCCCGGCTCAGCCATCTCGGTCCAGCCCGTGAGGGCGGGAGTTAACCGCTCCCGCGCAACGACCAGACGCCGACCGGCACCACCGGCAGCGCATTGGCCAGCGACGGTTCGCCCGTGGCGGCGAGCTCCGGCCCGACGACCGCATCCCAGCCCGCCTCACTATCAGGCAGAACCACCCGCGTGTCGCCCCACCAGGCGCGATCGGGCACGATCGCATCGCCCTCGACCATGCCGCCGGCGCAACAGCGAGCGACCACGACGAGCGCTGCCCGCTCTCCCGAACGGCGCAGGAACGCCATCGCATTCTCCGCCCGCTCTCCTTCGACCGCCAGCGGCTCGTAGCTTCCCTCCCCGAAAAGGCTCGGCTCGCTCTGGCGAAAAGCCAGCAGCTTGCGCAGCAGGGTCTGCTTGATCCGCCCGTCGCGCCAGCTTTCCGCCAGCAGATCGAGCGTCAGGCGCTGCGCCAGCGCGATCCGGCGCGCTCCGAAATCGACCGGGCGGCGGTTGTCGGGATCGACCAGGCTGAAATCCCAGAACTCCGTGCCTTGATAGGTATCGGGCAGGCCGGGCGCGAGGCAGCGCAGAGCCGTCTGAACCAGGCCGTTCAGCGCGCCTGGCCGCGCGATGCGCGCCACGAAGGCCGCGATCTCCGCGAGAAAGCCCTCGCTCCGCGACGGCGTCAGCACCGCATGGATGAAGGCCTTGGTCTGCTCCTCGTAGACCTCGTTGGGCGCTGCCCATCCCGAGCGCAGCTTGCCCTCGCGCAGCGCCTTTTGCGACCAGGCCGCCAGACGGTCGGCGAAAGCATACAGCCCGGCGGCGTCCTCGGCGGCAAGAGTCAGCGGCCAGGCGCCGACCATCATCTGGTAGATCATGTACTCATCGGCGCGGTCGAACCCGCTTGGCCTGATCCCAGCGTTGAACACGCTCCAGCGCTCGCTCGCCTCGATCCAGACCTCCGGCAACTCGCTGATCACGGCCAGCCGCGCCCGGACATCCTCGCCGCGCTTGTGGTCATGGGTTGCGGTCGCAAGCTGCGAGCGCGGCAGATGCACCGCCCGCGAAGCCATCAGCGCGTGGAAGTTCTCGACATCGAGGCCCAGCATGCCCGCATCGAAACCGACATCGTTGCGCGAGAGCAGGCGGCCATAGCGATAGAACGCCGTATCCTCGACCGCCTTGGCCGCGAGCGGCGCGGTGAGCTGGTTGAAGCGCCGGATCGCGGTGATGCGGCAAGGCCGCAAGCCCTCCTCGCCCTGCCCGGCCATGACCGAAGCGACGAAGCGCAGCGCCGGAGGATCGCTTAGCGGCGCGGCCATGGCGGCGTCGAGAGCAGCCTGCAGCCGCTCTCCCGCGCCGACGCCGTCATCCTGCCCCGTCGCGTAGCTCCGATAGGCCCGCATCTGCGCGATCAGGCTGGTGACCGCCCGGCGCAGCGCCGCACGCGTGATGCCCTCGCCATCGCGACGCTCGGCGCCGGCCTCCTCCAGCGCATCGATCAGCCGCTCGCGCTGCCCGTCGAAGCTGTGGGACAGGATCTCGTGGCGGGCGATCTCCTCCTCGCCATGAAAGTCGCGCGGCCGCCCGCTGATTACCGCCCAATGCGCCGAGAGCGGGCCGGCGGCATCGGGCCTGTGCTGCAAGGCCGAGACCTGATCCATGAAATCGTAGCCCGTCGATCCATCGACGTCCCAACCGGCCGGGATGTGCTCGCCCGAGGCCAATATCTTCTCGACGACGAGCCACGCCCGGCCCTGCGCGGCTCCCACTGGCCGCTCTCCCTGCCGCGCATCGAGTTCAGACCTCAGCTTTCTGCAGTAGCCGGCCGGATCGCCAAGCCCATCGACATGGTCGATCCGCAGGCCATCGATGACGCCCTCGGCGTAGAGCCGCAGCGCCAGCGCGTGCTTTGCGGCGAAGGCGGCCGGCTCCTCCATCCGGATCGCGGCGAGCTGCGTGATGTCGAAGAAGCGCCGCCAGTTGATCCGGTCGCCGGCATTGCGCCACCAGTCGAGCAGGTAGTTCTGTTTGGAGATCAGGGCGTGGAGCTTCACCGGATCGGCGTAGGCGTCGATACCGGCATCCTTGATCTCGGCTTCGTCTTCCGGCCGGATCGGGAACAGATGTTCGCCATAGGAGACCGCGAAACCTCCTTCGTCGCGCGCGATCAGCGAGAGGCCACCTGCCTCCAGCACATTGCGATATGGCTCGCCGAGGAAAGGCGCATGGACCTTGCCGGCCAGTTCTTCGTCCGGCGTGTCGAAATCCACGTCGAACCATGCCGCATAGCTGCTGGCGCGGCCATGCCTGAGCAGGTCGAGCCACATCGGATTGTCCGCCCCGCCGACAGCGACATGGTTGGGCACGATGTCGAGGATGATGCCGACGCCGTGCTCGCGCAGCGCCGCAGCCATCTCGCGAAAGCCGTCCTCCCCCCCGAGTTCGGGATTGACCGCGTCATAGCTCACGACGTCGTAGCCGTGCTGCGAACCCGCCCGCGCCGTCAGGATCGGCGAGGAATAGACATGGCTGACGCCGAGTTCCGCGAGATAGCCCGCAAGGTCGCGCCCGGCCGAGAACGGAAAGCCCTTATGGAACTGCAGGCGATAGGTCGCGCGCGGCGTCGCGAGAACAGGGGTCGAAGGGCGCTGCGGCGCATCCGGCATCGTGGAGCTTTCAGGCTGGCGGCCGCGAGGCGGGCCGCGAGACTGAACCGGAGAGGCCTGCGCTTGTTCCCGCCGGCTCAGGCCGCCGCGCGCGCCTCGACCACGCCGGCGATCTCCTCCAGCAAACGTGTGTCGTCGCCCGCCAGCCCCTCCATCGCCGCCATCCGTGCGATCACGGTCGCAGCAACCGCCTCCTCCACCGTGTCCTCGGCATAGGCGTAGAAGATCGTCGCATGCTGGCCGTCGCGATGGCAGCGGCCCTCGATCTGCTGAAGCTGGATCGCGGAATGTCGCATGTCGTGGACGACGAGCGAGCGCTCGCGCTCCCCGCCCGGCATCTCGCCGCGATGAAGCGAGATCGATTCCGTCACGGTGAAGATCACGGCGTCGAGTCCGCCGGTCTGGAAGACGATACGCGTCTGCTCATTGACGACGCCCGAGCGCTCGCCATTGATCTCAGCCACGCGCCAGCCGCGCCCGCGCAATGCGTCCGCCAGCATCGCGCTGGTCTCCAGGAACGCGACCGATACCGCGACCTGTTCGTCATTGCCGAGCAGGTCGTCGCAGAAATCGACCGTTCCGGGGATGCGCAGCAGGCTCGCCTTCTGGCGGAAACGCAGATCGGCGGCCCAGCCCTGCGGCTTGCGCGTCGAGCCGCCAGCCAGCCCCAGCTCCTTGCGGAACTCGCGCCAGGTCGCGTCGTAGAGTTTTCGCGCAGCGGCATCGAGCGCAACGGGCGCAAGCTCACGCTGAACCTCGGGCCAACCTGCGATCTCCTCAGGCCGCCTGCGCAGGCCGATGGCACGAGCGCCGCGATAGAGCAGATCGGCCATCACCTTGCGGTCGCTCTCGTTGGGCTCCCAGCTCCAGTTCTTCCAGCGCCCCTTGGCCCGGCCGATCTTCAGCCGCTTCATCAGCGCCCGAAACCCGTCGAGATCGGCGCTCGCCATGTCGGCGGCGCGCGCCAGCAGCGGCCCGAGATAGGAGAGTTCATGCGGCGACTGTCCGGCGGTCGCGCTCATATAGATCGTAAAGCGAGCGGCCGCCGCCATCTGCCGGCAGACCAGCCCCTGCTGCGAGTTCGGGTTTCGGATGCGATGCGCCTCGTCGATCACGACGAGCGGCCAGAGACGCTTCGGCCTGCCGAGCTTGGCCAGTTCGTTGTTCTTCGCCCGCGTCGACCGCTTCTTGCTATCGACCGGAGGAGCCAGCAGCGACTTCGTCTTCTCGAAATTCATCAGCGTGACGCGCTTGGCCGGTAGACCCGACAGCGCCATCGTCCGCCGCCATTGCGGGATCGCGCCCTTGGGGCAGATCACCAGCACCTCGTCCTCCGGCATGGCCGAAAGCGCGAGCCACGCCGACAGCGTCTTGCCGAGCCCGGTCAGATCGCCGAGCAGAAATCCGGCGGCCCCCGCCGCGCGTGCCGCCAGGATGGCGTCGCGCGCGGTCAACTGGTGCGGGTGCGGCCTGAAGAGGAACTGGTCGGCGCGCGTCTGCATCGGCTCAGGCATGGCAATCCTGTATCGCCTTGTCGGCCGCATTGCGAGACGCGCAGCATGGCAGGCGATCTTTGCGCTGGCAGGAGCGGCACTGGCTGGGCAAAGTCGCCGCCACCTCGCCGACCGTCGCACTGGAGACACCGACCATGACACGCACCGCGGCCATCGCGCATGCGCAGGACTATTTCGACTCCGGCCGGTTCAAGGACGACCTCGCCCGCCTCGTCGCGATGCCGACCGAGAGCCAGAACCCCGAGCGCGCGCCGGTGCTGGCGGCCTATCTAGAGACCGAGATGCGCCCCTTGCTGGAAAGCCTCGGCTTCGAATGCCGCATCCTGCGCCACCCCCGCGCCAAGGGGCCGTTCCTGTTTGCCCAGCGCATCGAGGGCGAGAACCTGCCGACGATCTTCGGCTACGGCCATGGCGACGTCATTCGGGGCCTCGATGCGCAATGGAGCGAGGGCCTCTCGCCCTGGACGCTGACCGAGCGGGGCGACCGCTGGTATGGCCGAGGCGTGGTCGACAACAAAGGCCAGCACGTCATTAATATCAATGCTTTGCGCTCCGTTCTTGAATCGCGCGGAAAACTCGGCTTCAACGCCAAATACCTGATCGAGATGGGCGAGGAGTGCGGCTCGCCGGGTCTGCGCGAACTCTGCGAGGAGGAGAAGGCGCTGTTCAGATCGGACGTGCTGATCGGCTCCGATGGCCCGCGCCTCAACGCCGAGCGCCCGACCGTCTTCCTCGGCACGCGCGGCGGCGTCACCTTCGATCTCTCGATCGTCGCTCGCGAGGGCGGCCACCATTCCGGCAATTGGGGCGGCATTCTCTCCGATCCCGCGATCCAGCTCGCCCACGCCATCGCCTCGATCGCCTCCCCCAGCGGGCAGATTCGCATCCATGAATGGGTGCCGCGGGAGCTGCCGCCGGCTGTGCGCAAGGCGTTGGCCGACTGCGAGATCGACGGCGGACCCAACGGTCCGATGATAGACCCGGATTGGGGCGAGCCCGGCCTGTCGCCCGCCGAGCAGGTCTTCGGCTGGTGCTCCTTCGACGTGCTTGCGATGAAGTCCGGCGTACCGGAGACGCCGGTCAACGCCGTCCCGCCGAGCGCCTGGGCGCGCTGCCAGCTTCGCTTCGTCGTCGGCATCGACCCGCACGAGGTCATTCCGGCTCTGCGTCGTCATCTCCAGCGTCAGGGCCTCGGCATGGTGGAGGTCACGCTCGCACGCGACGAAATCTTCAACGCGACCCGCCTCGACCCTGACGATTCCTGGGTGCAATGGGCGGTGGCCTCGATCGCCCGCTCGACCAACAAGACGCCAGCGCTTCTGCCCAATCTCGGCGGCTCGCTGCCGAACGACATCTTCGCCGACATCCTCGGGCTGCGTACGATCTGGGTGCCCCATTCCTATCCCGGCTGCTCGCAGCATGCGCCCGACGAACATCTCCCGACGGCGATCGCCCGCGAGGCGCTCGGCTTGATGGCGGGCCTCTATTGGGATCTCGGCGACGGCGGGACGCCGCCGCTTTGACCGCGGGTCTCAGGCGGTCGCGGGCGGCATCTGTTGCGGGTTCGGCGGCAGCTCAAGAGGCGGAGCCGGCGGAACCTCGGGCGGGCTGTTCGGCGGCTGCTCGGGCGGCGGACCTGCGGGGATGCCGACTGGCTCGGCGTCGGGCGGTGCCTCGACCGGCGGCGCCGGCGGCACGGTCGTCGGCTGCCGCGGCGGAGCTTCCGGCATCGGGTTCGGGCTGGCTGGCGAGCCGGGCGCGGCGGCGACGGAACGTGTCATGACGATGATCCTCCTGCCCGGTCAACGCGGCGCCTTCGCCAAGGTTCACGAAAATCGAGGTTTTGACGAAACGAGAATTGAGCGGGGCCACCAGAATCGGAGCGAGCTTGGCCGCAGCCCGCTCATGATCCGTTCATCGGTGATATGGAAGAGTCGCGGTCATTAACCATTGGGGTCTTCCATGCTCAAACGTCTTTCGCTCGTCGCGCTCGCCGGCGTCACCCTGCTCGGCTCGCTGCCCGCCGGCGCGCAGTATTACGACCCTTATCGCGGCCCGCCGCGGGGCGAGTATTATGAGCGCGGACCCAGGCGCGACTTCGACGACGGCTATCGTCGCCCCCGCTACGACGACGAACGTCGCCGACCGCGCTACGATGACGATCGCAGTTATCGGCCGCAGCGCTCGCGGGGCGGCATCTGCGTGACGTCGCGCGGCAATTGCCCAACCTCGCTGCCGCGCGGCTCGAACTGCCGCTGCGACATCCCGGGCTTCGGCCCCAAGCGCGGCGGCGTGCAGTAACCGATTGAGGTTGAAGAGCCCCGGCGCAGCGAAGAAGCCTGCCCGGGGTTCGATCTGTCACACGGCATGGACGGAACCGCTTCGGATATCCCGGCGGGATGCGCGCTGCGCCGCTCGCCCGCCGTCACGTCTGAATTTGGGAATCCGTGGTGGGTGATGTAGGGCTCGAACCTACGACCCGCTGATTAAGAGTCAGCTGCTCTACCAACTGAGCTAATCACCCATACGCCACGAAGCGCACGCCGTTTCGCTGCGAAGGCCGCGTCAGGCAGGCCGGCGATGTAGCAAACGCCCCCTGCCCTGTCCACCCATGCGGGAAAGAAAACTGCGCGCCGCGAAATGTGCCCGCCCGTGCCTGCCGACAGGCTCAGCTCGCCAGCCGCTGCGCCACCGATGCCGCGAAATCGTTGAGGCTGAGCGCCAGGTCGTCGGCGACGTTGCCCACTGAGGCGGAGCGCGCGTTCATTTCCTCGACCGAGGAGCCGACCCGCTGCACGGCGCTGAAGGTCTGGGCGACAAGCTCGAGTGCGCTCTCGACCTCGCCCGACGTGCTCTGCGCATCCCGTGCCATGCCTTGCGTCACGGAAAGCTGCTCCCCGAGCGCACCTGCGATGGCGGACGACACGTCCGCCATACCCTTCACCGCATCGTCGATCCGGGCGATGGAGCCGACGCAGCGCTGCGTCGCCTCGCGGATGGCGTCGATACGCGCCGCTATCGTGCCGGTCGCGCTCGTTGTCTGGGCCGAGAGATTTTTGACCTCGCTGGCGACAACGGCGAAGCCGCGCCCGGCCTCGCCCGCGCGGGCGGCCTCGATGGTGGCGTTGAGTGCCAGCAGATTGGTCTGCGCGGCGATGTCGGAGATCAGGCTGACGACCGAACCGATCTCGCCGACGAGACCGGCAAGGCTTTCGATCGTCTCCTGCGCCTCGCCGGCGGCCATGACGGCCTCCTGCGCGATGGCGGCGCCGTCACGGGTGCGCCGGTCGATCTCGCCGATCGACTGCCGGAGCTGCTCCGTCGAAACCACCGTCTGCGAGACAACCTGGCGCACGCGCCCGAGGCTCTCGCGACTCTCCGTCATGCTCTGGCCGGCGCTGCGAGAGACATGGGCGCAGTTCACCGCAACCTTGGTGAGCGTGCCCGACGCCTGCGTCGCCGCCTCCGACACCTCGCCGACCTTGTGGCGGAAGCCCTCAGTCAACGCCTCGATCTCGGTGCCGCGCCTGACGGCCTGCGCCTCCTGCTTCTGGCTGACGATTTCCATAGCGCAGGCGAGATCGACCATCAGCAGTTCGACGACCCGCTTGCACGCGTCGGCGGATGCGCGCCCCGAGAAGCGGTTGCGCCGGCCGATTTCGGGAAAGGCGGCGCGGACCGCCGACAGGATCATTACCGCATGGGCGCGCGCACCGAACGGCGTCGTCGCCTCCGTCGTCACCACCTCGCCCAGCGAGCGCAGATAGGCGTCGTCGAACTGCGCCTCGAAGACCCGCGCGGCATGGCTCGACAAGGCCTGTTCGAGCACGTCGCGATAACGTTGCGCAGCATCGCTCATGCGCTCATGCTGACCGAGACGATCAAAATGCAGCCTGACGCCGGGCGCCACAGCAGGCTTGACCACCTCGCCGAGGCTGCGCACGAGCCGCAGCGTCGCCGCATCGATTCCCATCACCGGGAAGCGCGATTGCGGCGAGCCTGACCGCAACGAGGCGGCCGGATCCTGAGTCTGGTCGTCGGGCGTCATCATTGCCGGCGACGATACGCAATCATCATTAACGCTGCGTCACCAGCCCCAAGGGGGGCTCGCGCGTCTGCGTCCTATTCCGCCGCCGCCTGCGAATGCAGCCTGCCGCCCTTGGCGACGAGCTTGTTCAGCGCCACCAGATAGGCCTTGGCCGATGAGACCAGCGTGTCGGGATCGGCCCCGCGCCCGGTCACGGACGAGCCCTCCTGCGACAGCCTGACCGAGACCTCGGCCTGCGCGTCGGTGCCTTCGGTGACGGCATGGACCTGGTAGAGCTCCAGCACAGCCTCATGCGGAACGATCGCCTTGATCGCGTTGAACACCGCATCGACCGGCCCGTTGCCCTCGGCCTCCTCGGTGACGACCCGGCCCTCGACCTCGAGCTTCATCGTGGCGCGCTGTGGGCCCCGCGTGCCGCAGATCACGGTCAGAGAGACGAGCTTAACGCGGTCATGAGCCGAGGCGATGTTCTCGTCGACCAGTGCCTCGATGTCCTCGTCATAGACGTGCTTCTTGCGGTCGGTCAGCGTCTTGAAGCGGGTGAACGCGTCTTCGAGCTGGTTGTCGCCGAGATCGTAGCCCATCTCCTTCAGCTTGGAGCGGAAGGCGGCGCGGCCCGAATGCTTCCCCATCACCAGCGAGGTCTTCGATACGCCGACCGATTCAGGCGTCATGATCTCGTAGGTCTGGGTGTGCTTGAGCATGCCGTCCTGGTGGATGCCGCTCTCATGGGCGAAGGCGTTCCGGCCGACGATCGCCTTGTTGTACTGCACCGGAAACGAGGTCGCGGTCGCGACCAGCTTGGAGGCGCGGTTCAGCATCGTCGCCTCGATGCCGGTCTCGTAGGGCAGCACGTCGGAGCGGGTCCTGATCGCCATCACGATCTCTTCCAGAGCCGCGTTGCCGGCCCGCTCGCCGATACCGTTGATGGTGCATTCGACCTGCCGGGCGCCGCCCTCCAGCCCCGCCAGCGTGTTGGCCACCGCCATGCCGAGATCGTTGTGGCAATGCACCGAGAAGATCGCCTTGTCGGAATTGGGCACGCGCTCGCGCACCGTCCTGAACAACTGACGATACTCGTCGGGCGTGGTGTAGCCGACAGTGTCGGGGATGTTGATCGTCGTCGCGCCGGCCTTGATCGCGGTCTCGACGCAGGCGCAGAGGAAATCCATCTCGGTGCGGGTGCCATCTTCGGCCGACCACTCGACGTCGTCGACCCAGTTCCGCGCCCGCGTCACCGAGGATTTCACCAGCTCCAGCACCTCCTCGGGCGATTTCTGCAGCTTGTATTTCATATGGACGGGCGAGGTCGACAGGAAGGTGTGGATGCGCGGCTTCACCGCATGCTTCACCGCCTCGCCGGCCCGGTCGATGTCCTTCTGGCCGGCGCGCGCCAGCCCGGCCACGGTCGCGCGCTTTATGCGCCGGGCCACGGCCGAGACGGCCTCGAAATCGCCGTCGGACGCGATCGGGAAGCCCGCCTCGATGATGTCGACGCCCATCGCGTCGAGGAAATCGGCGACCTCGAGCTTTTCCTCGAAGGTCATGGTGGCGCCGGGGCACTGCTCGCCATCGCGCAAAGTCGTGTCGAAGATCAGCACACGGTCCTTGGGCGAGGCGATATTGGTCTGGTCGGTCATGGTCGTCATCCTGGGGGCTTACGCCGCGCTGCGATGTGAGGCTGGCGCTGAACTGTCTGAAGGCGGTTCTCGTCACTCCCCTGAGCGCCCAGGCATGCATGCCCGGCCGGCCCTCAGGGGCGGCTAAGGAGAAGAAGCAGACCAAGACCGAAGGAGGCGCGCAGATCTGAGACGCACATGCCGACCGGCCGCGCGACAGCGCGGTTCTGGCTCAGGGCATGGGTGGCGGATGCGGCCACGGGCGTTCCTCTTCGACTGAATCTTGCATAACTGATTGCAGGGGGGCGACGCAAGCAGGCGCTTGCCGTCGCCGTCCCCAGCCTGCAATGCGGGATACCGCATCACCGGAGCGCCGTTTTGGCAGCCTATCGACGCCGCACCATCGGCCTGGCCTCCGCCCTGTCGGCGCTGGCGGGCTATATCGACGCCATCGGCTTCATCAGCCTCGGCGGCTTCTTTGTCTCGTTCATGACCGGCAACACGACGCGCTTCGGCGTCGAGATCGCCCGCGTCGATCCGACCGGCATCGCCATCGCCGGCGGCCTGCTCGCGACCTTCGTCGGCGGCGTGGTGATCGGCGCTCTGGTCGCGAAAGCGGCTGGGCGCTGGCGGCGCGTCGCGGTGCTGAACTGGGTCACGCTCTGTCTCGCTTCGGCGGCGGCGCTTGAGAGCGTCGGCAACCAGCCGGCCAGCACAGCGGCGCTGGTGCTGGCGATGGCGGCCTCCAACTGCGTCTTCCAGCGCAATGGCGAGGTCACGATCGGCGTCACCTACATGACCGGCACATTGGTCAAGATGGGCCAGCAGATCGCCAATGCGCTGACCGGCGGCCCGCGCTGGGTCTGGCTGCGCAATTTCACGCTCTGGCTCGGCCTTGCCATCGGCTCGGTCGCAGGAGCGCTCGCCTATGGCGCGTTCGGCAGCGCCGCGATCTGGCTCTCCGCGGGCTTCTGCGCGGTGCTGGCGCTGGGTTCGCTGACCTTGCCGCACGAGATCGACTGACCGGCGGGCCGCCTCTATCGGCTCGACCCGGCGCGCGCCTTGCGAATGACCAGCGGGCCCGGCGGCGCCGTCCACAGGTCGATCCGGTAGAAGTCGTCGCCGTCGAGACCGTCCTCGCTCAGCGTATCGAGCCCCGCATAGGAAATGCGCACGCGATAATCGCCCGGCGCGACCGGCAGGCGCGGCGCGTCGGGCAGGTAATCCGTGCCGCCGAGGATGACGAGCCGGCCCGAACGCAGCGACAGCGAGCACTCGTTGACCATGTCCCACGCATCGGGATCGAGGTCGGGCGCACCATCGAACAGCGAGACCGCAACCGGCACCGCCATGTTGCGCGCGGTCCCGACGCCGATGCTGGAGCGCCCGACCGCCAGCAGACGCTCGACGGCCTCGTCGTCCCAGAGCGCGCCGAAATCCTCGTCGACGGATTCGTCCATCAGATAGAACTGGAAATAGTCGGCGAAGACCGAAAGCGTCAGCGTGTCGGCGGTCTGCATCGCGGGCGGCCGGCTCCTCGGGCTCGGTGGTTGACCTGAACATACGCCGTTTGCCCGGCGCGGGGAATCGGTCATGCTCGTCCGTCAAAGCGTCCCTGTCTGCAAGCGTCGGAGTCCGCCATGCGCGCCACGATCATTCTCACCGCATGCGCGCTCGCGCTCGCCGCCTGCCAGACGCCCTCGGCTACGCCGCCTGCGCCCTCGCCCGAGCAGGCCGCCACCGGCGTGACGCCCAACACCTTCCGGCTCCCCACCGGCACGGGCTGCAATGGCGAGGTCGAGCGCTTCCAGGCCGTGATGGACAATGACCTCGCCACTGGCCACACGACGAAGGGCGTCCATACGCGGGTATCCGCCGAAATCGACGCGGCGCGGAAAAGCTGCGCCGCCGGCAACGAAGGCGGCGCGATCGGCCAGATCAGGGCGACGAAGACGAAGTTCGGCTATCCGTCGCTGTGATCGGTGACGCGCCAGCGCGTCACCTTTCGTTCAGGTTGTGGACCTTGGTGACCGTGTTGCCGCCGCAGGTGTAGCAGCAATCGGCGCATTTCTGCTTCCCGCCCTGGCCCAGGCCCCAGTAGCGTGTCGCATTGCCCTTGAGCCAGGCTCCGTAGCAGATCTTCTCGCCCTTGATGCAGGTGAGCGGGTATTTCACCGTATCGTAGGTCTTGTTGACATAGACCTTGCCGCCGCCCGGCCACTCGTTGCGTCGGTTCTGAGAATAGAACGCGATCTCGATCTGATTCTTCGAGAAGCTGCGCAACTGCCAGGTCATAACGTCGGCGGACGCGACCGAGGGCATGAGTGTGGCGGCCGCGAAAAGCGCGGCAATGCAGGCCTTCAGCATGGTATCCCCCTATCGCGGGCGAGTACCGCCCGGCGGAGACCATGCTGCCGATTTCGGAAGCCGGCGCAAGGCCGCTACGCCGCCAGCCCGCGCTTCTCCAGCAGGGCGTCCGGTGTCGGCATCCGGCCGCGGAACAGCGTATAGGCCTCGGCCGCGTCGCGCGTGTCGCCGGCCGCGTAGATGTAGCGCTTCAGCCTGTTCGCGAGCTCCGGCGCATAGATGTCGCCCGCCTCGAGGAAGGCGTTGAAGGCGTCGGCGTCCATCACCTCCGACCAGAGATAGCTGTAATAACCGGCCGAATAGCCGTCGCCCGAGAACACATGGGCGAAATGCGGGGTGCGGTGGCGCATGGTGATCTGCGCCGGCATGCCGAGCCGCGCAAGTTCAGCCGCCTCGAACGCCAGCGGGTCGATTTCGCCCGGTTCCTCCAGCGAATGAAAGGCGAGGTCGACCAGCGCCGAAGAGGTGTATTCCACAGTGGCGAAACCCTGATTGAAGGTCTGCGCGGCTTTGATCTTGTCGATCAGCGCGTCGGGGATCGGCTCACCCGTTTCGGCATGGAGGCAGTATTCCTGCATCACCTGCTTCGTCAGGAACCAGTGCTCGTAGAGCTGCGAGGGCAGTTCGACGAAATCGCGCGCGACCGAGGTGCCGGCCAGCGAACCGTAATGCACATCCGACAGCAGCCCGTGCAGCGCATGGCCGAATTCGTGGAACAGCGTGCGCGCATCGTCGATCGAGAGCAGCGCCGTCTCGCCATCGGCCGGCTTGGCGAAATTGCAGACATTGACGATGATCGGCCGCCGCTCGCCATCGAAATTGCGCTGGCCGCGAAAGGCGCTCATCCACGCGCCCGAGCGCTTTGACGGCCGCGCGAAATAATCGCCGAGGAACAGGCCGATATGCCGGCCGCTCCCCGCTTCGCTCACCTCGAAAATGCGCACATCGGGATGGTAACCGGCGAGTTCGCGCCGCTCGGCGAAAGTGAGACCGAACAGCTTGCCGGCCACGTCAAAGGCGGCCGCGATGATGCGGTCGAGCTGGAGGTAGGGCTTCAGCACAGCCTCATCGAGCGCATAGGTCCGCTGCCGCACCTTCTCGGCATAGTGACGCCAGTCGCAGGGGCGGATCGGACCGTTCTCGCCCTCGCTCTGGGCGAGCGCAGCAAGATTGGAGGCCTCCTGCGCGGCGCGCGCCTTGGCCGGAGCCCAAACCAGTTCGAGCAGGCCGCGGACGTTCTCGGGCGTCTTGGCCATGGTGTCGTCGAGCTTGAAATGGGCGAAGGTGGCAAAGCCGAGCAGCCTGGCCTTCTCGGCCCGCAGTTTCACCATTTCGGCGACGATGGCGCGGTTGTCGCTGGCGCCGCCCATCTCGCCGCGCCGGCTCCAAGCTGCAAAGGCCTCCTCGCGCAGGTCGCGCCGCGTCGAAAAGGTCAGGAAGGGCTCGATGACCGAGCGCGAGAGCGTCACGGCGTGCTTGCCGTCGTGTCCGCGATCGGTCGCGGCCCGCGCCATCGCCGCCTTGACGAAGTCCGGCAGGCCGGCGAGCCCGCTTTCGCCTTCGAGCACCAGCGCATAATCGGCCTCGTCCTTGAGCAGGTTCTGGCCGAATTTGGTGCCGAGTTCGGCCAGCCTCTCGTTGATTGCCGCCAGCTGCGCCTTGGCGTCGGCGTCGAGCTGCGCGCCCGAACGGATGAAGCCGCGATGCGTACGCTCGAGTAGCCGCATCTGCTCGGCGTCGAGGCCGAGTTCGTCACGCTTGGCGAAGACCGCATCGACGCGCGCGAACAGGCCGGGATCCATCATGATCGCCGACCAGTGGCGCGAGGCGACAGGCGACATCTCGCGCTCGATCGCCTGCAGCGCCGGGTTCGTATCCGCCCCGGCCAGATTGTAAAACACGCCGCCGATCCGGGAGAGGCCCCTCCCAGCCCGCTCCAGCGCCTCGATCGTATTGGCGAAGTCGGGCGGGGCAGGATCGGCGACGATGGCGTCGATCTCTTCGCGGTGCCGCGCAAAGCCAGCCTCGAACGCCGCGCGGATATGGTCGGGCGTGATCGCGGAAAAAGGCGGCAGGCCGAAGGGCGTCTCCCAGCGCGCGGCGAACGGATTGTCGGCCGGCAGCGGCAAGGTCTCGAGAGCGAGCGTCATGGGATCGGGTTCCGGAACGAAGAGCGGTCAGTCCTGCCCGTAGATATGGGCCAGATAGGGCCGCATGAAAGGCGGCATGTCGTAGCGGTCGCAATCGGCCAGGCCGCGGATGACCACGATGTCCGACAGCTCGGGCTCGTCCTGCTCGGCGATCCGCGCCAGCATCAGCGCCCGCGCGGTCTCGGCGTCGAGCGGCACCGACACCGGCCGCATGAAGGCGATGCGCCCGGCCAGGATCACCGCCGTCCAGCTCTCCTCGACCGCGATCTCTTCGCTCGTCAGCCCGGTCTCCTCGCAGAGTTCGCGGGTGACGCTGCCGGCGAGATCGAGCGCGCCGCCGGGCCGCACATCGCTGCGGTCTGGCGTGCCGGCCGCGAAATAGACTTTTCCGGGGTTGGCCGTATGCTCGCCCATGCGTCCGCAGAGAAAAGCCCCGTCCGCCGCCCGCAGCGCCGCCATCGCGAAGCCGTTCCGCACGACAGGACCGGGATGGCCGAAATCGCGCCAGCTCATGAAGGCGGCGTAGTCGGTCTCGAAATAGCCGGCCCGGAACACCCCGTCCGCGATCGCGGCGCGGTGCTGCAGCATCACCCGTCCGTTGAACATGGCGGGCTTGCCGGCGCTGATCCTGGCCCAGTATGCGTCGATCTCGGCAGCCTGCTGCCGGGCAAAAACCCAGTCATAGGGCTCGACCCTGGCCTCGATCCGCGACAGCGTCACGATCGTCCCATCGACGACGCCGCTCACAGCAGCACGCCCTCGCTGACCAAGACGGCCCCGCCGCCGATCTGGGCCGAGGTCAGCGCGTCGCCAGCGACGCTGAGCTCCAGGACGATCTGGGAAGGGCGCCCCATTTCGTAGCCCTGCTCGATCACGAACCGATGTTCGCCATCGCCCGGCCTGTCGAACGCCATCACCGCGCCGGCGAAAGCCGCAACCGCCGAGCCCGTCGCCGGGTCCTCGATCACGCCTGCGCCGGGCCAGAACATGCGGGCATGATAATGATGCCCGGCCTCCTGCGTCTGTCGGCAATAGACGAAGGCGTTCGGAAAGGGCGCCGCGGCAAAGGCGCGCTCGAAGGCCTCGCCCGCCGGGCGAGCTTTCGCCACGGCGTCGCGGTCCGCGACGGGCACGAGCGTATAGGCGACACCGCCGGAGAAGGCGCTGGGCTCATGTCCCTCGAAGCCGATATCGGCCTCATCGAGCCCAAGTCCGCGCGCCAGATCGGCGCGGGCGATCGCCTGCGCCAGCCGCTCCGGCAGCTTGGGCAGCGTGAACACCGCCCGCCCCGAGATCGCGTCGGTCACCGCGACGGCGCAGGGCACGAGCCCGACCTTTTCCTCCAGCGTGACGATGTCGACGCCGCGGCCTTCGGCATGGTCGCTCAGCGCCAGAAGCACCGCCGTGCCGACGGTCGGGTGACCGGCGAAAGGCAGTTCCTGCCCCGGCGTAAAGATGCGAAGCGCCGCGCGATGACGTGCATCAACCGGGGCCGAGACGAATACCGTCTCCGACAGATTGAACTCGCGCGCGATCGCCTGCATCGCGGCGGTGTCGAGTCCGTCTGAATCGAGCACCACGGCCAGCGGATTGCCGGCATGGCGTTGCGTCGTGAAGACGTCGAGCGTGACGAAGCGGCGCTTCATGGCGTGCGTTCCTGCGGGAAAAGGCTCAGATCGGCTCGGGCGTGAACTGGTGCGACGGCGTCACGAACTCGTCCTGCGCCGCCACCGTCAGGATCTCGCGCGAGCCTGCCTCCTTCGTCCGCTTCAGCAGCCCGTAGATCGAGGCCGCGGCCTTCGCGAGCGCGGCCGCGGCGGACTGCTCGCGCAGATGATGCACGAAGAACAGCGCCGCGATCGCGTCGCCCGCGCCATTGACGCTGACATCGAGTTTTGGCGTCCGCACGCGCCATGCGCCCTGCCCGTCGGCGGCCATTAGGTCGATCGCATCCTCGGGCGTCTCCTCGGTGACGAGCGATGTCACCAGCACCACCTTCGGCCCCGCATCGCGCAGCGCCTCGACGGCGCGGTGCGCGTCAGCGATCGTCCTGATCTGGATGTCGGTGAGCAGTTCGAGCTCGAACTGGTTGGGCGTCACGATGTCGGCCGCCGGCACGGCTTGCTCGCGCATGAATTCGGGGATGCCCGGCCGCACGAACACCCCGCGCCCGACATCGCCGATGACGGGATCGCAGCAATAGACCGCCTTCGGATTGGCCGCGCGCACGCGCTCGACCGCAGACAGGATGGCGTGCCCGATATCGGCCGAGCCCATATAGCCCGACAGCACGCCGTCGCAGGAGGGCAGCACGCCGCGTTCCGCGATGCCCTCCATCACCTCGTCGATCATGCCGCCCTCGAAGACGCGGCCCTTCCAGGCGCCATAGCCGGTGTGGTTCGAGAACTGCACCGTATGGATCGGCCAGACCTCGACGCCGAGCCTTTGCATGGGGAAGACGGCCGAGGCGTTGCCGACATGGCCATAGGCGACATGCGACTGGATGGAGAGGATGTTCATGGGGATCGGCTTCGCGGCGGGAGCCCAAGCTCTAACCGCAGGCGCAGCATGACCGCAAATCGAAAGCGGTGATGCGAGCGATCAAGCGCCCCCCCTCCCTTCTCCCCTCGGGGGAGAAGGTGGCAGCCCGAAGGGCTGACGGATGAGGGTCGACCGGGTGAGCCGGATCGAGACGAGGGTCATGCGTCGGCACGGCCCTCATCCGACCCGGCTGCGCCGGGCCACCTTCTCCCACGAGGGGAGAAGGCAAAACGTCCCTACGACCCCGCCGCCGCCTTCTTCGCGAACGTGTCGATGAACGTCGTCTTCAGATCGACCTTCGACGTCGCCAGTTCCGGATCGAGCAGCTTCAGCGCATCATACATGCTCTGCTGCGCTTCGGGCGTCGAGACGCCGGTGCGCGAATAGCTTTCCAGCGAGTTCTTCACAGCCTGGAGATAGAGCGGCTTGTCGCCGAGATGGTATTCGGCCGGCACCAGATCGGCGACGTCCTCGGGCTTGGCCGTCTCCAGCCACTTCAGCGACTTGACGAAGGCGTTGACCAGCTTCTGCGTGGTGATCGGGTTCTTCTCGGCGAAATCGCCCTTGAGATACAGCACGGCCGCGGGGTTGGAGCCGCCGAACACGGCGCGCGTACCGGCCTCGGTGCGGGTGTCGATCAGCGCCACGACATCGCCGTCGGCCTCGAGCTTGGAGGTGACGGGGTCGAGATGCGAGATGATGTCGACCTGCTTGTTCTTCATCGCCGCGACCGCGCTTGCGCCCGCGCCGACCCCGATGATGGCCGCATCCGTGGCCTTCAGCCCGGCCTTGACCATGGCGTATTGCGCCGTCAGCGAGGTCGAGGAGCCCGGCGCGGTGACGCCGATCTTCAGGCCCTTGAAATCGGCTGCCGACTTGACCTTGTCGGCGAGGTCCTTGCGGACGGAAATGGTGATGCCGGGGAAGCGGCCGAGCTCGACCACGGCGCGCACATCCTGGCCCTTGGCCTGCATGCGGATGGTGTGCTCATAGGCTCCCGTGACGACATCGACCGAGCCGCCGATCAGCGCCTGCAGCGACTTCGCGCCGCCGCCGAAATCGTTGATCTCGACATCGAGCCCCTGCTCCTTGAAGAAGCCCTTCTTCTCCGCGACCGTCAGCGGCAGGTAATACAGCAGCAGCTTGCCGCCGACGCCGAGCGTGACCTTGGGCTTCTCGGCGTTCTGGGCGAGCGCACTTTGGGGCGAAAAGCCGAGCGCGGTGGACAAGGCGAGCGCGGCCAGCGCAGTGCGGCGTGAGATCGTCATGAGTGTTCCTCCGGTTGAGCGATGTCGCGCTTCTTCGGAGCGCGTTGGCGGTGACGATAGGCGAGATCGAAGCGGCGGGGCAACTGTCATCCCGTGCGCGCTGCGGCGCGGAGCGCCGTTGCGAAGACACGGGACCGTATGACGACAAGAAGCTCGTCCGAGGACGGTCCCGCATCTGCGCAGCAGCATTGCATGCTGCAGCGCGTGCGGGATGACCACGCCCTCTAAGAGCCCGATTCAGAAGTTCATGTGTGTTGGCAGTATCTTGCGATGCGGCGCGTGAGCATGCGGATGCTGGCGATGT
>JAIETL010000022.1 GCA_019745195.1 Beijerinckiaceae bacterium | reverse complement strand
CTCAGCATCGCCGCCGAGCAACTGCTCAACGGCATGTACACCAACTACGTCATCCTCGCCGTGCCGCTGTTCATCCTGGCCGCCGAGCTGATGAACATCGGCAGCATGACTGAGCGGCTGCTGCGCTTCTGCGACGCGCTGGTCGGGCGTTTCCGGGGCGGGCTGGCGCAGGTCAACATCGTCCAGAGCGTCATCTTCGCCGGCATGTCGGGCTCGGCCATCGCGGATGCGGCCGGCACCGGCCGGATGATGCAGGCGATGATGACCAAGGACGGCAAGTACCCGCCGAGCTTCGCCGCGGCGCTGACCGCCGTCTCCTCCGTAATCGGGCCGATCATCCCGCCCTCGATCCCGATGGTGCTCTATGCGCTGGTCTCCGACGCCTCGATCGGGTTCCTGTTCCTCGGCGGCGTGATCCCCGGCCTGCTGATGGCAGGCGCGCAGATGATCATCGTCGCCCAGGCCGCGCGGCGGCGGAACTTCCCGGTCGAGCCGCCGATTCCGCTGCGGCAATTGCCGGGCATCACCTGGCGGGCCTTTCCGGCGCTGATGATGCCGGTCGTGCTGCTCGGCGGCATCTATGGCGGCGCGACGACCCCGACGGAGGCCGCCGCCGTCGCTGCGGCCTATGCGCTGGCGGTCTCGGCCCTGCTCTATCGCAGCGTCACGCTGCCGGCGCTCTATGCCTCGCTCGCCTACAGCGCCCGCACCACGGCCTCGATCGGCATGCTGATCGCCGGTGCGCTGGTGTTCAACTATGTCGTCACGATCGAGAACATCCCCGAGACGGTGAAGGCCCTGCTCTCAGGCTGGAACCTGACGCCGCTGACCTTCCTGCTGCTGGTCAACCTGATCCTGCTCGTGCTCGGCTGCCTGCTGGAGGGAACCGCGATCCTGCTGATCGTCGTGCCGGTGCTGATCCCGACGGCGAAGGCGCTCGGCATCGACATGGTGCATTTCGGCGTCATCGTCGTGGTCAACATCATGATGGGCCTGATCACGCCGCCCTATGGGCTGCTGCTCTTCATCATGACCAACATCACCGGCGTGCCTTTGCGCGATATCGTGCGCGAATGCATGCCGTTCCTCGGCGCGATGATCGTCGCTCTGGCGCTGATCACGCTGGTTCCGGACCTGACCCTATGGCTGCCGCGCCTGCTCGGCTATCAGGGCTGAGGCTTGGCGGCGATCTCCCGATCACAGCGACAGGTAAACCCCGTGACCAAGCTGATCTACGTCCTCAACGGCCCAAATCTCAACCGGCTCGGCACGCGCGAGCCGCAGATCTACGGCAGCACCACGCTGGCGCAGATCGAGGCGATCTGCCGCGAGGCCGCCGGCGGGGAGCCGCTGGAGTTCCGGCAGTCAAACCGCGAATACGAGCTGATCGACTGGATTCACGAAGCGATCGACCAGGGCAGCGCCATCGTGATCAATCCGGCCGCGTTCACGTTCACATCGATGGCGATCCTCGACGCGCTGAAGATGTTTCCCGGCCCCATCATCGAACTGCATATTTCCAACATCCATCGCCGCGAGCCGATCTACCACAAGTCGCTGATGTCGCAGGCGGCGACGGCGGTGATCGCGGGACTTGGCGCGCAAGGATATGCGGTGGCAGTGAGGGCTGTGCTCGACCTGGCTGGCGGGGGCGCCGGCCAACGCCGCCTGTGACGCCCGCGCCGACCTGCCGCTCGCGCGTCGGGTGACCGGGCGGGCAGGCAGGCAGGTTGCGGATGCGCGCCGCGCCTCAGCGAGACCAATGCGGGACGACCGTTCCGACGCAGCGCGCCTCGTCCTCCTTCGGGTTCAGCACCTCGAAGGCAGGGAGCCGGCAATCGTTACCCGGAGCAGGGTCCTTCAGGTGCGAGATCATGCCGCCGCCGGGGCCGATCCTGCGATAGGTCCGGATCGAGCCTCCCGGATAGTACTGGGACGTGACGCGCCAGTCTGCCGCCGCGTCGGGCGTCGCCAGCGGAACCGAGAGAGCGTATGCGCTCGCGCCGCCCGCGATGGCAAGGGCGAGCCGCGCTAACACGGAACCGGTCTGGGTCGCGGGGGAGGGCGCGTTCTGTTTCGGGTCAATCTGTGTCATTTGAGGCCATCCAGGGTTGCACTGGCCTCTTCACCGCAATCTTCGCGCCACCGAGATATGTCCGGCGCCGTGTCGCAACGCTGCTAAAGCGCCCTCGCCATCTCCCTCAACCTGAACTTCTGGATCTTGCCCGTCGAGGTCTTCGGCACCTCGCCGAACACCACCGTGCGCGGGCATTTGAACGAGGCCAGCAGCCCCTTGCACCACGCCACGATCTCGGCCTCGGTAGCCGTCGCGCCCGGCTTCAACTCGACGAAGGCGCAGGGCGTCTCGCCCCATTTCTCGTCGGGCCGCGCCACGACGGCGGCGGCCTGCACGGCCGGGTGCTTGTAGAGCGCGTCCTCGACCTCGATCGAAGAGATGTTCTCGCCGCCCGAGATGATGATGTCCTTGGAGCGGTCCTTGAGCTGGATGTAACCGTCCGCGTAGCGCACGCCGAGATCGCCGGAATGGAACCAGCCGCCGGCGAAGGCGGCCTGCGTCGCCTTCGGATTCTTGAGATAACCCTTCATCACGACATTGCCGCGCATCATCACCTCGCCCATGCTGACGCCGTCGCGCGGGACAGGGGCGAGCGTGTCGCGATCGAGCACCTCGAGCTCTTCCAGCGCCGGATAACGCACGCCCTGCCTTGCTTTCAGAGCCGCCTGCTCGGCCGCCGGAAGGGCATTCCAGTCGCTGTTCCAGTCGTTGACCACGGCGGGCCCGTAGATCTCGGTCAGGCCGTAGAGATGCGTCACCTCGAAGCCGGCCTTGGCCATCGCGGCCAGCACGGCTTCCGGCGGCGGGGCGGCGGCGGTGAAGAACGAGACCTTCTGCGAGAACTCGCGCCTCTCCTCGGGCTTCGCGTTCAGCAGCGTCGACATCACGATCGGCGCGCCGCACATGTGGGTCACGCCATGGTCTGCGAGCGCCTCAAACATCGCCCTGGCACGGACCTGGCGCAGGCAGACATGGGTGCCGGCCAGAATCGAGATCGACCAGGGGAAACACCAGCCATTGCAGTGGAACATCGGTAGCGTCCAGAGATAGACCGGATGCTTGGCCATGCCGCAGGTGACGACGTTGGAGGTTGCGAGCAGGCTCGCGCCGCGATGGTGATAGACCACGCCCTTGGGATCGCCGGTCGTGCCGGAGGTGTAGTTCAGCGAGATCGCATCCCACTCGTCGCCCGGCATCTCCCAGGCGTAACCGGCGTCGCCCTGCACGAGGAAGTCCTCGTACTCGACACTGCCCAGCCGCTCGCCGGGCCCGTCATAGACCGGGTCGTCATAGTCGATGACCAGCGGCTTTGCGTTGCACAACGCCAGCGCGTCGCGCATGGTCTGCGAGAACTCGCGGTCGACGATCACGACCTTCGCTTCGCCATGGTCGAGCGAGAAGGCGATGATGGTGGCGTCGAGCCGCGTGTTCAGCGTGTTCAGAACTGCGCCGCACATCGGCACGCCATAATGGCATTCGAGCATGGCCGGCGTGTTGGGCAACATGGCCGCGACCGTGTCGTTCTTGCCGATGCCGTGCCTCGCCAGCGCCGAGGCGAGGCGGCGGGAGCGGGCGTAGAATTCGGCGTAGGAGCGCCGCAGCGGGCCGTGGACGATCGCGATGCGGTCCGGATAGACGCCCGCTGCCCGCTCCAGAAAGGTCAGCGGGGTCAGCGGCTGAAAGTTCGCCGGGTTGCGGTCGAGGTCGCGGTCATAGGCGCTGGTCATGGCGGCGTCGTTTCCCCTCTTCGGCGCGCAGGCCATAGCCATTGCGGGCCTTTCCCGTAATCCATCCCTTTTTACGAGAGGGCGCAATCGTCCGAGGGGCACCGCCCTGTGCTCAGAGCAGCCCGCGCATGCCGTCGAACAGGAGCTTGGCGCCGACCGCGAGCAGCAGCCAGTAGATGATCGTGTAGAAGCGCTCCGGCGGCACGCGGCGCACGAGCCAGACGCCAGCCAGCGTCGCCGCGATGGCGATGGGGAAGAGCGCGGCGGAGGCCGTGAGGTTCGCCGCGCTGAACTGGCCGAGCGCGAGATAGGGCGCGACCTTGATCAGGTTCATGGCGGCGAAGAAGATCGCGTTGGTGCCGACATAGATGGCCGGCGGCAGGCGCTGCGGCAGGACGTAAATCTGGAAGGGCGGGCCGCCGGCATGGGCGATCATGCTGGTGAAGCCGCTGATCGCGCCCCAGAACGTCGCCGGTGCGAGCGCGGCTGGTTTGGCCGGCGCGGTCGCCAGATTGGCGCCGAGCAGCCGGCGCAGCGAAAATCCGATCGAGATCACGCCGACCGCCAGTCCCACGGCCGCGTCGGAGACGCGCGCCGCCAGCAGATATCCGGCGAGAATGCCGAGCAGAGCGCCCGGCATCAGCATCGCGAGATTGGGCCGGTCGAATTCGCGCCGGTAGGACCAGACGGTGACGACATCCTGCGCGATCAGCAGCGGCAGCATGATCGCGGCCGCCTGAACCGGCGAGACGACCAGCGCCATCAGCGGCAGCGAGAGCAGGCCGAGTCCGGAAAAGCCGCCCTTGGCCAGGCCCATCAGGATGACGGCCGGCACCATGGCGGCGAAGAAAGCGATGTCGAAGGTCATCGCGGCATCGGCGTCGGCTCAGACCAGCTTTTTCCAGCCGATCGCGACATCGACCAGATCCGGGGTTGCGCTGAGATGAGCGGGCGTCGTCGCGCCGGAATAGGGACATCCGGCGAGACGTTTGCCGGCCATCTCGCCTTGCGCGTCGGCGAAAACCTGGCTGCAGATGACGACCTGGCGGTTACTCGCCAGGCTGCTGTCGGACCAGAGTCCCTTCAGCATATCCCAGCCCAATCCAACGACGGCGAGGTGACTGTAGCGCTTGCCGATCCGTCCCAGCGCCCAAAGGGCTACCCGGTAGCGAATGCTTTCATCCAGTTCCGGCCGACGCCGAACCAGAATGCAGTGGCCGGGAAGCCGCGAATAGAGACTGCTCTGGACGACCCCGCGCACCGGCAGTGCTTCTACCATGACGTCGTCGTACAGAAAGATCGCCGCATGTGTCCAAGCGGCATGATCGGCAGCGAAGCCTGCCCGCCGCTGGGCTCCGGCGATGCCACGACTCGTCATCGTGCCGGCAACGGGCCTGAACAGGAGCAGATCGCCTGGCAGGAGTTGTTCTATCGCGGGGACGAATCCGAAGGCGCGTACGCCGTTCGGCAATGTCGTGACCGAGACCGGCTCCAAATTTTCTCCGACGGCTGTAGGATCAAGGTATCGCCGCCCGGATGCATGCATCGGGCGCGACGATCAATGGCTCACGACGTCAAGAATCTTGACCTTCGCCAGATCGTTGCCGCCGGCCTCGGCGACCCCGGTCACCGACAAGCCGGTTCTCAACTGCTTCAAGGGCGGGAGGCTCTCGCTGGTCGTCGTCGAAAACAGCCCGTGCGTGTTCGCACCGACCGAGGATGAGAATTCGACGATGCCAAAGCCGTCGCGCTCGATCCTCACGATCGTGCCTTCGAATTTGACCGGCTGACCCATGCTGGCGCTCCGCTTCCGGCGATCGTCGAGGCGTTATCTTGATATAGTTGGCCTTGCCAAGCGACAATGCAAGCTGTCCTCCCGCGCATTCCTGAAGAAGTTTCGTGCGAAAGTCTGCCTCGACGTGACGGCGCGTCTCTGGGAATGAACTGACAACAACGATAACGGGAGCAGGCGCCGATGACCGCAGCAAACAGCTATGCGCAGACCTATGCGCGCTGGCAGGCCGATCCGCACGGCTTCTGGGCCGACGTCGCGCAGGGGCTCGACTGGATCAAGGCACCGAAGACGATCTTCGATCCGGATTCCGGCCCCTATGGCCGCTGGTTTCCCGACGCTGTCCGCAACACCTGCTTCAACGCGCTCGACCGGCATGTCCGCGATGGCCGGGGGGAACAGACGGCGCTGATCCATGACAGTCCGGTCACCGGAACCAAAGCGTCCTGGACCTATGCGCAGATGCTCGACGAGGTTTCGACGCTGGCCGCCGTGCTTGCCGATCTCGGTGTCGGCAAGGGCGACCGCGTCATCGTCTACATGCCGATGGTGCCCGAAGCGGCCTTCGCCATGCTCGCCTGCGCGCGGATCGGCGCAGTGCATTCGGTGGTGTTCGGCGGGTTCGCGGCCAAGGAACTGGCGACCCGGATCGACGATGCGCGCCCCAAGGTCATCATGACCGCGACCTGCGGGATCGAGCCGACGCGGGTGGTCGAATACAAGCCGCTCCTGGACGCCGCGATCGATCTCGCCAGCCACAAGCCCGAGACCTGCATCGTGCTGCAGCGTCCGCAGGCGGACTGCTCGATGCATGTCCGGCGCGACAGGAACTGGCGCACGCTGGTCGCCACCGCGCGCGCCAACGGTCGCAAGGCGGATTGCGTGCCGGTCGCGGCGACGGACCCGCTCTATGTGCTCTACACCTCCGGCACGACCGGCCGGCCCAAGGGCGTGGTGCGCGACAATGGCGGCCACATGGTCGCGCTGAAATGGACCATGGACAATCTCTACGGGGTGAAACCGGGCGAGGTGATGTTCACGGCGTCCGATGTCGGCTGGGTCGTCGGGCACAGCTACATCGTCTACGGCCCGCTGATCCAGGGCGCGACGAGCGTGCTTTACGAGGGCAAGCCGGTCGGCACGCCCGACGCCGGCGCGTTCTGGCGCGTCATCGCCGAGCACAAGGCGGTGGTGATGTTCACCGCGCCGACCGCCTTTCGCGCCATCCGCAAGGAGGACCCGCAGGCGAAGCTGCTCGCCGGGCACGACCTCTCGCAGTTTCGGGCGCTGTTCCTCGCCGGTGAGCGGGCCGACCCGGACACGCTGAAATGGGCGGAGGACATCCTGAAGGTCCCGGTCATCGACCATTGGTGGCAGACCGAGACGGGCTATTGCATCGCCGGCAACCCGATGGGGCTGGAGCTCTTGCCGGTGAAGCACGGCTCGCCGACCGTGCCGCTTCCGGGCTTCGCCGTAGACTGCCTCGACGAGGGTGGCAGGCAGGTGCCGGCCGGGACAATGGGCGCTATCGTGTTGAAGCTGCCGCTGCCACCCGGCGCGCTGCCGACGCTGTGGCAGGACGATGCCCGCTTCCGCGAGGCGTATCTGACGGCCTTCCCCGGCTACTACAACACCTCGGACGCAGGCTACATCGACGAAGACGGCTACATCTTCATCATGGGCCGCACCGACGACATCATCAACGTCGCCGGCCACCGGCTCTCGACGGGCGGCATGGAGGAGGTGCTGGCCTCGCATCCAGCCGTGGCCGAATGCGCCGTCGTCGGCATTCGCGACGCGCTCAAGGGCGAGCAGCCTTGCGGCTTCGTGGTGCTGAAATCGGGCGTGACGCAGGAGCCGGCCGAAGTCGAGAAAGAGCTCGTCGCGCTGGTCCGCGACAGGATCGGCCCCGTGGCGGCGTTCAAGCTCGCGTTGACGGTCGGCCGGCTGCCGAAGACGCGCTCGGGGAAAATCCTGCGGGCCACGATGAAGAAGATCGCCGATGGCGAGGAGTACGCGATGCCCGCCACGATCGAGGACCCGGCGGTGCTGGGCGAGATCGGCGTTGCGTTGAAGGGCAGGGGGATCGGGTAGGCCGCTCGTCATTCCGGGGCCATTGGTTGTCATTCCGGGGCGCGCCAAAGGCGTGAACCCGGAACCCACGACCGGGCGAGCCGATTGCCGAACGTTGCCGGAAGCGCTCACCGTGTCGTGGGTTCCGGGTTCTTCGCTTCGCGAAGCCCCGGAATGACAACGCTCAAAACCCGATCGTCGCCCCATTCCAGCCCAGCAGCCGCTCAGGCAGCGACACCCGCATCAAATCCTCGCCGATGATCAGCGGGCCGCCATAGCCCGCCGCCCTGATCTCGCGGGCAAGCGCTGCGGTATCGGCGGCCGGCGGCACGAGGTGGGTCAACGCCAGCGCCTTCGCGGCCGCGCGCACGGCCAGCCCGGCCACCACCGCAGGCGTCATGTGATAGCTCGCGACCGACGCGACCGTCTCCGCCGAGCGGACGCCGGCGACGACCGGCATCTGAGCGTCGATGAAAACCTCGCAGATCAGCAGGTCGCAGCCCTGAGCGGCATGTTCCAGCGCCGGACACAGACGCGTGTCGCCGGAGAAGACGATGCGGTTTTCAGCGCAGGACAGCGTCAGCCCGAAAGCCGGCTCGACGGGTCTGTGATCGACCAGGAAACCCTCGACCGCGAGGTCTCCGAGACCGTCTATGCGACCCTCGCGCAACGCCTCGAAGATCACCTCCAGCCCGGTCGCATCGGGCCGCTTCTCGAAGGCGATGCGCAAGCTTCGCTCGCGGGCGAAAGCCTCGTATTGGGCGCGCATATTGGCCAGCGCCGGCTCCGGCGCGAGCACGCGCCAGGGCTTGGCTCGCCCCTGATGCCAGGAGGAGATCACGAGCTGGTAGAAATCGACCAGATGGTCGGAATGCTCATGGGTGACAATCAGCGCGTCGATATCGGCCCCGCGCGCTCCCGCCGCGACGAGCCGCTGGCTGACGCCGGAGCCGCAATCGATCAGCAGCTTGCAGCCCGCCGCTTCGACGAGATGGGCCGGCCCGGCGCGGCGCAGGCTGACGGGCGGCGCGCCGGTGCCGAGGAAGGTGAAGGCGAGCGTCGCGTCAGGCATCAGGGCTGGCCCCAACGGAAAAGGGCCGCTGCAGGGAGCGGCCCTTCGATCCTCAATCCTCGTCCTCGTCGGCGGGACGCTTCATCTGCTTGAGCTTGGAGAAGACCGAGTCGACGTCGATCGTCGTCTCTTCCTCGCGCTTCGGCTTGCCCATGTCGGCGAAGGTCTGGCTGAGGGCAGGCGCTGCCGGCGCGGTCGTCTCTTCTGCCGAAAGCAGCATCGAGCCGGTCTCCGCCACGACGGCGGGGCGGTCCTTGGCGGCGCGGCCGACTTCGAAATCGAGGTCGATCTGCGAGCACAGGCCGAGCGAGACCGGGTCGATCGGCGAGAGCGTCTGGGCGTTCCAGTGGGTGCGGTCGCGGATCTGGGCGATGGTCGATTTCGTCGTGCCGATCAGGCGGATGATCTGCGCGTCCTTGAGCTCGGGGTGGTTGCGCAGCAGCCAGAGGATGGCGTTGGGCCGGTCCTGGCGCTTCGAGACCGGCGTGTAGCGCGGGCCCTTCGACTTCTTCATCTCCGGCACCTTCACCTTGCGTTCGGCGAGCCTGAGGTGATGGGCCGGGTTGGCGGCGGCGCGCTCTAGCTCCTCGCGGGTGAGCTGCCCGGAATTGATCGGGTCGAGACCCTTGATGCCGGCGGCGACTTCGCCATCGGCGATGCCGCGCACCTCCAGCGGATGCAGCTTACAGAATTCGGCGATCTGCTCGAAGGTCAGGGAGGTGTTCTCGACGAGCCAGACCGCGGTGGCCTTCGGCATCAGCGGGGGATTTGACACGGGACGTCTCCTGAATTTCGAAGGCTGGTCTCTCACCGGTGCGGTGTCGCGGACAATAGCTCTCGGGCGCAGACCAGCCTCCCCGGCCGGCCATCCAAATCATCGGTGATGAGTGGGATGGCCGCCTTATAGGCGAGGGCGGGCGGGCTGTCCATGGAAAGCGTCGAGGCGCTTTCCGCACGTGCCTTGCAACCCACCGCCCTCATCCTTCGAGACGCCTCTTCGCGGCTCCCCAGGATGAGGGCTGTGGGTAGGATGGCTCACACCGTCAGCACGATCTTGCCGATATGGGCGTTGCTTTCCATCAGCGTGTGGGCTGCGGCTGCCTCCGCCAGCGCGAAGGTTTTGAACATCACAGGCTTGCAACGTCCGGCCTCGATCAGCGGCCAGACCTTTGCGCGCAGGTCGTCTGCGATCGCGGCCTTCTCGGCGATGGTGCGGGGGCGCAGCGTCGAGCCGGTATGGGTCAGCCGCTTCATCATCAGGCGGCGGAAATCGACCTGCGCCTTCGGGCCGTTGAGGAAGGCGATCTGGACAATGCGGCCGCTATCGGCGGCGGCTTCGTAGTTGCGGTCGATGTAGTCGCCGCCGACCATGTCGAGGATGAGATCGACGCCGCGTCCGCCGGTCGCCTCGCGGCTCAAGGCGACGAAATCCTCATTCCGGTAGTTGATGGCATGGTCGGCGCCGAGGTCGCGGCAGGCCTGGCACTTCTCCGCGGAGCCGGCGGTTGCGATCACGGTCGCGCCAAAGGCCTTGGCGAGCTGGATGGCCGTGGTGCCGATGCCCGACGTGCCGCCATGCACCATCAGGCTCTCGCCGGCCTTCAAGCCACCGCGCTGGAAGACGTTGGTCCAGACCGTGAAATAGGTTTCGGGGATCGCGGCCGCTTCGGTGAGCGAAAGCCCGGCCGGGACGGGCAGCGCATTGCTCTCATGGACGGTGGCGTATTCCGCATAGCCGCCGCCGGCGACGAGGCCGCAGAGCTGGTCGCCGAGCCCGAAGCGGCTGACGCCGTCGCCCAGCGCCACGACCGTGCCCGCGATCTCGAGGCCCGGAACATCGGATGCGCCCGGCGGCGGGGCATAGCCGCCCGTGCGCTGCAGCACGTCGGGGCGGTTGATGCCGGCGGCCGCGACCTTGACCAGCACTTCGCCGGGCCCTGGCCGAGGCACGGCCCGTGTCTGCGGATGCAGGACTTCGGGGCCGCCCGGCTTGTCGAAGCCGATTGCGGTCATGGTGGTCGGCAGAGCGCTCATCTGGGGCTGGTCCTGTCGGTGTGTCGGGTGGAGTTGGCGGCAACAAGGGGATACGACTTGCCGACGAATAATGCATGCGCGAGATGCGAGAGACTGTGAGGCAGCCATGTCGATCTTTCCAGAGGATGACCGCCCCAAGCCCAGACCGGTCCACGAGATCGGGCAGGATCTGTCCATGCTCTCGCTGGGCGAAATCGACGAGCGGGTCGCGGCGCTGCAGGCCGAGATCGAGCGGTTGATGGCGGCGCGGGCGAAGAAGGACGCCTCGCGCTCGGCGGCGGACGCCTTCTTCCGGAAACCTGACTGAAAAAGCGGCGCTGCCCTTGCGGCATTAACGCGGCCTTAACGATTCCAAAGTATGAATCGCATCATCCAGTTTGTCTGGATGTCGAGTGGCTCCTGCCCACTCTGTTTGACGCCTCCCTGTTGACCTTCGAGCCGCCTTCGGGCGGCTCTTTTTTTCGTTCCTAGCGCTGTTAAGGTTAACCCAACCTTACCGCAGCCGGCGTCGCCCATCGGCGCTATCCTTGCTGTGTTGGCGGCATGTGCCGTGTTCGCGTCCCGGACGCGCACGCATCCGTGCCGAGGGGAGACACCGCGATGAACGATGTGCTGATGCTGGACCGTGGACAGGACGAGGGCGCGATCTCGTTCACGCGCGGGTTCGTCAAATCCGAGGCCTTCATGGTCCTCTTCCGCGAGGGCATGGGGCTGGTCGAGCAGACGGCGTCCTATCTCGACGGCGACGGACGCAAGGAATCGGCGGCGCTGCCGCGCGAGGTCTCGCTGACCTATGCGACCGAAAGCATGCGCCTGACCACGCGGCTGATGCAGATCGCCTCCTGGCTCCTGGTGCAGCGCGCCGTCGCCGAAGGCGAAATGACCGCCGAGCAGGCCCGCGCCGAGAACAACAAGGTCCGGATTTCGGAATCGATGATCCAGCCGGCGCATCAGGATTTCGCCCGACTGCCGCAGAGCCTGCGCGACCTGATGGCCCATTCGGTGCGCTTGCAGGATCGCATCCGCCATCTCGAGGGCCAGATGTCGGGGGTCGCGCCCGCCCGCGAGACGGCCAACCCGGTGCAGGACCAGCTCGCCAGCCTGCAGGCACGGCTCGGTCTCGGGCGCTGAAAGGCGTTTCGCGGCGCGACCTAACGCCGCCAGACAGCAAAAGGCCCGGCCATTGCTGGCCGGGCCTTTTGCTGTTCGATCGTTGCGCGATCGGAGCCGATCGCGGCGATTTCACTTCTTGCCGAGAGCGCCGAGGCCGGCAAAACGCGTATTGAAGCGCGAAACGCGGCCGCCGCGATCGAGCATCGTCTGCGAGCCGCCGGTCCAGGCCGGGTGCGTCGTCGGGTCGATGTCGAGGTTGAGGGTGTCGCCCTCCTTGCCGAGCGTCGAACGGGTGAAGTATTCGGTGCCATTGGTCATGACGACCTTGATGGTGTGGTAGTCGGGATGGATGCCGGTCTTCATGGCGAAATCCTCAGTAGCGAAAAACGGGCCTGCGACGATCCGCGGGCATGTCTTGGAAGACAGGTTTGGGTGGCCGGCCCGTCGAAGAGTTCGTATGAGCCTGTCTGTGAAGTCGCGTGCCCATAACGCAGACGTAGCCGCAGCGCAAGCATGACAGGACCACGCGTGGCCGAGTTCAACAGTTCGCAGACCAAGACGCGCCCGGATTTCCGATCGCTTTCCTCCTTCTGGCCCTATGCCCTTCGGCAGAAGGGCCGCATCGGGCTGGCCCTGCTGGCGCTGGTCGCGGCGTCGGCGGCGACGTTGGTGCTGCCGCTGGCGGTGCGCCGCGTCATCGATGTCGGCTTCTCCGGCGGCGAGCAGCAAATGGCCAACAGCTATTTCATCCTGCTGATCGGCGTGGTCGCGGTGCTGGCGCTGGCGAGTTCGGCCAGGTTCTATCTCGTCATGACGGTGGGCGAGCGCATCGTCGCCGATCTGCGTGCCGACGTCTTCGCTCATCTGACGAAGCTGGAGCCGGCCTTCTTCGATTCGAGCCGCGCGGGCGATCTCGTCTCGCGGCTCACCGCCGACACCACCCAGATCAAGTCGACCTTCGGCTCGACCGCCTCGATCGCGCTGCGCAACGGCATCATGGTGGTCGGCGCGCTGACGCTGATGGTGATCACCAGCCCGCAGCTTTCGGCGATCGTGATCGCCGCGATCCCGCTGATCGTGCTGCCGCTGGTCCTGTCGGGCCGCTCGGTGCGCAGGCGCGCGCGGGCCGCGCAGGACCGGCTCGCCGACGCGTCGGCCTTCGCCTCGGAGGCTGTGGGCGCGATCCGCACAATGCAGTCGTTCGGGGCGGCGCGGCAGACGGCGCAGCGCTTCGCCTCGGCCTCGGACGACGCCTATGGCGCATCGCGCGCGGCCACAGCCTCGCGGGCGCTGCTGTCTGGCGTCGCGATCTTCCTCGTCAGCGCCAGCGTGGTCTGGGTGCTCTGGACCGGGGCGACCGAGGTGTTCGAGGGCCGCATGACCGGCGGCCGGCTGTCGCAGTTCATCCTCTATGCCGTGCTGGCGGCGAGTTCGCTCGGCCAGTTGTCAGAGGTCTATGGCGAGATTTCCGCCGCTGCCGGTGCTGCCGGCCGGCTGGGCGAAATCCTCGCGACGAAGCCCGCCATCGCCGCGCCGCCGAACCCGAGGCCGATGCCGCAGCCCCCGCGCGGCGAACTCGCTTTCGAGAACGTCTCGTTCTCCTATCCCGGCCGCAGCATCTCCGCGCTGAACGGCCTGAATCTGACGATCCGTCCGGGCGAACGCGTCGCGCTGGTCGGGCCTTCGGGAGCCGGCAAGAGCACGGTGCTGCAACTGGCGCTGCGCTTCTACGATCCGGCGTCCGGCTGCGTCGTCGTCGATGGCGTCTCGGCTCCCGAGGCCGATCCGGAAGCCTGGCGCGAGCGCTTCGCGCTGGTGCCGCAGGAGCCGACGGTGTTCGGCGTCTCGGTGCGCGACAACATCGCCTATGGCAGGCCGGGCGCGTCGCAAGCCGAAATCGAGGAGGCTGCGCGGCTGGCGGCCGCCGACGGCTTCATCCGCGCCTTGCCGGACGGCTACGGGACGATCATCGGCGAGCGCGGCGTCACGCTGTCGGGCGGCCAGCGCCAGCGGCTGGCGATCGCGCGCGCCGTCCTGAAGGATGCGCCGATCCTGCTGCTCGACGAGGCCACGAGCGCGCTCGATTCAGAAAGCGAGCGCGCCGTGCAGGACGCGCTCGACGCGCTGATGCAGGGGCGCACGACGTTGGTGGTGGCGCATCGGCTCGCGACCATTCTCTCCGCCGATCGCATTCTCGTGATGGACGAAGGCCGGGTGGTCGAGGAGGGCACGCATGCCGAACTGAAGGCGCGCGGCGGGCTTTATGCCCGGTTGGCTGCGCTGCAGTTCGGGCTGGAGGCGGCGTAACAGGATTGGTCTGATCGTCGGCCGGTTTGGTTCTGTTCCGCGCGGAACAGCGGCCGGGCCGAGCGCTCCCTAGGGTCTGTTCATCGGCGAAACGGTTCGCCGGACACCTCAGGGAGACCAAGCCATGTTCGCCAAGACCTTCACCACCGCCCTCGCTCTGGTCGCCCTTGCCGGCGCGACCCTCGCCGCCCCGACGGAAGCCTCGGCCCGCGAAGGCCGCAAAGGCCGGGCCGCCGCCGCCGCCATCGTCGGCCTGACCGGCGCGCTGATCGCCGGCTCCGTCGTCGCTGGCCAGCGCGGCGGCTATTCGGAAACCGGCCATCGCGGCCGCGGCTATCGCGACCAGCGCTACCCCGGCGAGCGCTATCGCCATGACTTCCGCAGCCGGGAAAGCCGCTGCTTCGAAAAGCCGATCACCCGCTGGAGCCGCTATCACGGCGAGAGCGTCGTCGTCGGCTACCGCACGGTCTGCCGCTGATCGGCTCACCGCAAAATAGAGCCCCCGGCTTCCGCCGAGGGCTTTTGCGCTGCCTCACCGCTCGGTGATCTTGAACTCGATGCGGCGGTTTCGCCTGTAGGCCTCGTCGTTGTTGGCGACGTCCAGCGGCTGGAACTCGCCGAAGCCGGTGGCGGCGATGCGGTCTGCCGGGATGCCCTTGGTGATCAGATATTCGACGACGGAGACGGCGCGCGCCGTCGAGAGGTTCCAGTTCGACTGGAACTGCGCCGTGCGGATCGGCCGGTTGTCGGTGTGGCCGTCGACGCGCAGGATCCATGGGATGTCGGGCGGCATCTCGCGGCCGAGATCGGCAATGATCGCACCCAGCTTGTCGAGCTCGCCGCGTCCTTCGGGCTTCAGCACGGCCTGGCTGGCGTCGAAGAAGACCTCCGACTGGAAGACGAAGCGGTCGCCGACGACGCGGATGTCGGGGCGCGTGCCGAGCACCTGGCGCAGGCGGCCGAAGAAGTCGGAGCGGTAGCGCGCCAGCTCCTGCACGCGCTGGGCGAGCGCGACGTTGAGCCGCGAGCCGAGTTCGGAGATGCGCGCCTGCGATTCCCTGTCCTTGGCCTCGGATGCGCCCAGCGCCTCCTCGAGCGCGGCGAGCTGCCGGCGCATCGCGACGATCTGCTGGTTGACCAGTTCGACCGTCGCCTGGGCCCGGGCCGAGAGCTGCCGTTCGGTCTCGATCGCCTTCTGCGCCTCGGCCAACTGGGCCGGCGCATTGCCGTTCTGCTGTTCGAGCAGCCCCTGAATGCGGCCGCGCTCGCCCTGCTCGCGGGTCAGCGTCGATTGCAGCAGAGCGAGGTTCTCCTGCGCCTGCCGGTTGGTCGAGCGCTCCAGCGCCAGAAGATCGGTCAGCTCCGAAATCTGGCGGTTGAGCCGTTCCAGCGCGGTGTCCTTGCCGGTCAGTTCCTGCGAGAGGAAGAACTGGCCGAGTACGAAGACCGAGAGCAGGAAGACGATGCCGATCAGCATCGTCGAGAGCGCATCGACGAAGCCAGGCCAGAAATTGGTCTCGTCGCGGCGGTGGGAGCGGGAAAGGGCCATGCGGTCGGCTCCAGCGGATCAGGTCGTCACGACAGCAGCGGGATGCGGCGCCATCAAGGCTCCATCATCCGTTCGGCCGTCAGCCGCTCGATCAGGCGCTTGAGATCCTTTTCGCGCGCGGCCTGCGCCTCGACCCAGTCGCGGATCAACTGCTGCTCGGCGCGCATGTGCTGGACCAGCCCCTGGATGCCTTCCGCGAGATTGGCCAGCGCCTGCGTGGCGGCGCGGTTGTTGGCGCCGCCCTCGCTGATCGCCGCGCCGAGCTTGTCGAGTTTCTCGGACAGTCCGTCGTTGCCGCCGCGCGGCTGGAAGGCCATGGCGAGCGCCGGCGTGCCCATGGTCGAGGTCCGCGTGCCGAGCCAGGTCTCGATCTCGTTGCGGAAGCGGCGCTGGGCTTGGGCCACCTGCAATTCGAGGAAGCCGAGGATCAGCGAGCCGGCGATGCCGAAGAGCGAGGAGGAGAAGGACAGGCCCATGCCGGCGAGCGGGGCGGCGAGTCCAGCCTTGAGTTCGTCGAAGAGCACGCCGGCTTCAGCGCCCGTGCGCAGGCTCCTGATCACGTTGCCGACGGAGGAGACAGTGTCGAGCAGGCCCCAGAAGGTGCCGAGCAGGCCGAGGAAAACCAGCAGCCCGCCGAGATAGCGCAGCACCTCGCGGCCGTCGTCGAGCCTGACCGCGACCGATTCAAGCAGGGTCGCCGCCTGCGCAGGCGCGAGGCTGCCGACCTCCAGCGCCGGCAGCACGCCGCCGAGCGGCGCGATCACCTGGCGTCGGTCGATGCGGGCGCCAGCGGGATCGGCGGCGAGGCGGTTGGCCGCGCCGGCCTCGGACTGGATGCGCCAGAGCTCGCGCAGCGCGATCAGGCAACCGACGGCAAGCGCGCCCAGGATAAGGCCGTTCAGGCCCGGATTGGTCATGAAGGCGGCGACCAGTCCGGTCTGGAGGATGAAGCCCAGGAACCCGATCAGCGCCAGGAACAGGATCGCGCGGATCGCATAGCGCAGCGGGCGCGAGAACCTCGTCTGCTCCCGCCCGGCCTCCTGCCGTCCCGTCGCTTCCCGCATCGGTGCGACGGCGGCCGGCCCGGCCGCCATGTCCTCATTCGCCATGCTTCTGGGTCCATCCGGATTTTTCGTCGCGGCCCGGACTGTCGCCTCCCGTGCCGCCATGATCAAGCGTCAAAGACCAAAGATATATGTCAGCCTGCCGACTTGAGCGCCGCGCGCAGGGCCTGTTCGCCGATCTCGTTGCCGCAGATGATGTCTTTGGCGGCCGTCGGCTGCTTGCCGTCGAGCGTGCCGAAGGTGCCGCCGGCCTCGCGGATCATCACGGCGGCCGCCGCGAAATCCCAGGTGTTGAGCCCGCGCTCCCAATAGGCGTCCATGCGGCCGGCCGCGACATAGGCGATGTCGAGCGCAGCCGATCCCATCCGTCTGACATTGGCGAAGCGCGGCATGACCGCGCCGAGTTCGCGCAGGAAAAGCGGGTGGCCGCCCTTGCCGATATGGGGCACGCCCATGCCGATCAGCATGTCGGCCGGCTCGCGCCGCCCCGAGACGCGCATGCGGCGGTTGTTGACATAGGCGCCCTTGCCCTTCTCGGCCATGAACATCTCGTCCTTGGCGGCGTCGTAGACCACGCCGGCGATGAACTGGTTGTCGCGCTCGAGCGCGACCGAGATGTTCCAGTGCGGGATACCGCGCAGGAAGTTGTGGGTGCCGTCGAGCGGGTCGATGTGCCAGCGGTTGCTCTCGTCGGTCCCCGCGACGACGCCGGACTCCTCCATCACGAAGCCGTAGCCGGGGCGTGCCTTCTCCAGCGCCGCGCGGATGATCTCCTCGGCCTTGGTGTCGGCCTTGGAGACGAAGTCGCCCGGGCCCTTGGCCAGCACCTGCAGGTTCTCGATCTCGCCGAAGTCGCGCTTCAGCGAGCGGGACGCCTTCATCACGGCGTCCGTCATCACGGTCATCAGGGGGGAGCGGATCATGAGTACCTCTTGCGGGCAGGCGCACCGCTCTGAAACCGGCCTCGTTTCCCGAAGCCCCTCATCCTGAGGAGAAGCCGAAGGCTTCGTCTCGAAGGAGCCTCCAGTGCGTGCTGGAGCATCCTTCGAGACGCGGACTGCGTCCGCTCCTCGGGATGAGGGCTGGGGGTGTCAGCCGAAGAATTGAGCCGGTCACTTGCTCGCCTGGCTTGACGACGTCAAGGCCGCGCCCTCGATGCGCGTCGCGGCCAGAGCCGCCGCGCGGTTCTGTTGCTCGGGATTAAGGCCGTCGAACAGCCGGTCGAGCTGCGGGTCGGCGAGACCGCGCGCACGAGCCGAGAGATGCCAGGCGGCGGCCTCGATCGAGTCGGGCGTGATGCCGCGTCCGGCCTGGTAGAGCCGGGCCAGCCGGTTCTGCGCGATCGGATTGCCCTTTCCGGCGGCGCGCAGGAACAGCCGCGCGGCGGCGGCCTCGTCCTTGGCCACGCCGGTCCCGTTGAACAGCATGATGGCGTATTCGACCTCGCCGGGCAGGTGGCCGGCGGCGGCGGCGCGGGCCATCCAGCCGGCGGCCTTCTCGTCGCTTTGCGGCATGCCGCGGCCCTGCTTCGCCAGCGTGCCGAGCGCATGCAGCGCCTCGCCGATGTCGGCACGGGCGGCGATCTCGAGGCAGGCGATGGCGCGGGCCTCGTCCTGCGGCTCTCCCGTCGCGAGCAGGGCCAGCGCCAGATTGTAGTTGGCGGCGGCGTGGCCGGCGGCGGCGGCCTGCTCCAGCAACTGTCCGGCGCGGGCCGGGTCGGCCTTGACCTTGTCGGAGCCGGCATTGCCCAAGAGCGCTATGGCGAGCGAATAGACCGCATTGATGTCGCCGCGCTCGGCGGCCCGCGCATACCATTCGGTCGCCGCGACCGGGTCCTCGGCCACACCCAGCCCCTGCCGGTAGATCTCGCCGAGCAGCGTCATCGCGGCGGCGTCGGTGTTGTCGGCCTCGATCCGCTTCAGCGCCTCCTGCAAAGCGCGGCGATAATGCCCGGTCTGGTAGGCGCCATAGGCGAGGTCCTGATAGGGCGCGCCCGGGTCGGCGGCCCCTTGCGTCTGCGCTCCGGTTCCGGATGGGGCGGTGAGGACGATACCGGCCGCCAGCGCGAGGCTGAGCCAGCGCGCCATCAGCTCGAGACCTTGCTTGCGTCGGCTGCCCTGCCGCGTTCGGCGTGGGCCGCGATGACGGCGTTGGCCTGTTCGACGAGCGCGCGAATGTCGCGCCCCTCGTCGAAGGCCCAGTCGCCGAGCGCGACGAACTCGGCGCGCGTCTCGACCAGCGCGGCGACCGATTCCGCGTCCGGCGCATAGGCGACGCAAGGGGTTTCGAAGATCTCGGCCCACCAGCCGGCGCGCTCGATCACGGCCGGCAGCGGCGGCAGCGAGCCGTCCCGGCGCGGTTCGCCGAACATGACGTAGTCGACGCCGGCCTCGCCGATATCCATCGCGTCGTGGCGGGCGCGCAGGGCCCCTGCGCCGATGATGCGCTCGCTCTTCAGGCTGGAGCGCGCCTCGGCGACGGCCTCGGGACCGTCCGTCAGATGGACGCCGTCAGCCCCGCCGCGCGCCGCCACCAGCGCAGAGGCCTCGACGATCAGCGCGACGTTCTGCGCCTGAACTGGCGCAGCCAGCCGCTTGACCGCCTCGATCCGACTGCGGTCGTCGCCTTCAGGCAGACGCAGCAGCACGGCCGCGACATCGCCGCCGGCAAAGGCCTGCATCAGGCGGAACGCCATCGCCTCGGGGTCGGCGACAATGGGCGTCACCAGCATCAGGCGGGTCTGGGGAGCGTGCGTGGTCATGATCTGGCGCGCAAACGGCCTGCGAGAGCGTCCAATGTCAAGACTCCAAGTCCCGCGACCAGGCTCCAGAAGGCCGAGCCGACGCCGAACAGCGACAGGCTGGAGGCCGCGACCGCGAAGGCCACGACAGCCGCGAAACGCTCCCGCTCGGCGACCATCGCCTGCCCGAGCGCGCCGGTCAGCGAGCCGACGAGGCCGAGCCCCGCGACAGCGACGATGAGCGCCTTCGGCATCGCGACGATCAGCGCCAGCAGGAGCCCGGCGAAAGCCGCGATGACGAGCCACGCGAACCCGTAGAGCACGCCCGCCTTCCAGCGCTGGCCTGCGTCGGGATGGGTGTCGGGGCCGGTGCAGATCGAAGCGCTGATCGCCGCCATGTTGACCATATGCGCGCCGAAGGGCGCGGTCAGGGCCGACATGAGCCCGGTGACGAAGAGCGCGGCCGAGGTCGGCGGAGCATAGCCGTCGGCGCGCAGCACGGCGAAGCCCGGCAGGTTCTGCGAGGCCATCGTCACCAGATAGAGCGGCACGCCGAGGCCGAGGATCGCGGCTGCGTCGAAGCGCGGCGTCACCCATTCCAGCGTCGTCAGACTCGAAGGAACAGCCGACCAGTCGGCCAGCCCCGTCGCAAAGGAGATCGCGATGCCCGCCAGCAGCGCCGCGATGACGCCCAGGAACGGGTTGACCAGCCGCGCCAGCAAAAAGACCGCGAGCAGCGGCAATACGAGCGCCGGCGAGAGCCGCATCTCGTCGAAGACGGCGACGACGAAGCGGAAGATGATGCCCGCCAGCATGGCCGAGGCGATGCTCATCGGAATCCGCTCGGTCAGCCGCCCGAGCGGGCCGAACCCGGCCGTCAGCATGGTCAGCGCGGCGGCCGCGATGAAGGCGCCGATGGCGGCGGGAAGGTCGATGCCCGTCGTCGCCGCGATCAACGCGGCTCCCGATGTCGACCAGGCGCAGATGATCGGCAGCCGGTAGCGCCAGGACAGCCACAGGCTCGACAAACCCTTGGCGATGCCAAGGCCCGCGATCCAGGAGACGGTCTGCGCTGGGGTCGCGCCGACGGCCTGCGCGGCCGCCAGCACGACGGCAACGGACGCGGCGAAGCCGACGAAGGACGCAACCAGCGCGGAAAAGACGATCGACATGGGCGCTCGTGTCGCGGCGGCGGGCGGGAAGGGGGGCGACAGCGCCCTTCAATCAGAAATCGACATCGCCCGGAAGCGCCTGCATGGCGGATGGCCATACGGCCGGCGCTTGTCACGGAGCCGTCAAGCGCGCTCCCTAGCATTCGACCAGTTCCAATCCATAGTCGCCTGAGCAGAGCGGGAGCCACGGACATGACCCAAGAGAACCAGTTCGAGAGCCAGTTCGAAGATACGTTCGGCGCGAGCATGCTGGAGCATGACGACGCGACCCCCCTGAACCCGACGCAGAACCCGACCATGGGCGAGCTGATCAGCCAGCGCTTCTCGCGCCGCGGCCTGCTCAAGGGCGCGCTCGCGGTCTCGGCGATCTCGGCCACGGTCGGAACGACGGCGCTGATCGCCGCCGACGAAGCCAGGGCTCAGGTCTACGCCTCGCAGGCGAAGGGCTCGGCGTTCGCTTTCAAGGAAGTCGAGGCCGGCGTCGATGCGAACCACCACGTCGCCGAAGGCTACGACGCCGACATTCTGCTGCGCTGGGGCGACCCGCTCTTCCCCGACGCGCCCGAGTTCGATCCGGCCAGGCAGACGCCGGAGGCTCAGGCGAAGCAGTTCGGCTACAACAACGACTTCGTCGGCTACACGCCGCTGCCGGGCGCGGCCGATCCCTCGGCCCATGGCCTGCTCTTCGTCAACCACGAATACACCAACCCGCATCTGATGTTTCCCGGCGTCGTCGAGATCAAGGACGGCAAGGCGGTGATGAAGAACGCCACCAAGGAGCGCGCCGAGATCGAGATGATGGCGCATGGCGCGACCGTCGCCGAAATCCGCAAGACCAACGGCAAATGGGCGCTGGTGCGCGATTCGAAATACAACCGCCGCATCACGGTCGCGACCGAGATGCAGCTTACCGGCCCGGTCGCCGGCACGGATCGCGTCAAGACGAACGCCGACGCGACGGGCCGCAAGGTCTTCGGCACGATCAACAACTGCGCCGGCGCGCTGACGCCCTGGGGCACCTTCGTCACAGGCGAGGAGAACGTCCACGGCTACTTCTCGGGCAAGCTGCCGGACGGCCACCGCGAGGAGGTCAATTACAAGCGCATGGCGATCCCGTCCGCGCCTTACGCCTGGGGCCGCTTCCACGACCGTTTCGACCTCGCCAAGGAGCCCAATGAGGCGAACCGCTTCGGCTGGGTCGTCGAGGTCGATCCGCTCGATCCGACCTCGATCCCGAAGAAGCGCACCGCGCTCGGCCGCTTCAAGCATGAGGGCGCGGACGCCGCCGTGGCGAAGGATGGCCGCGTCGTGGCCTATCTCGGCGACGACGAGCGTTTCGACTATGTCTACAAATTCGTCACTGCCGGTCGGTTCGACCCCAACAACCGCGCTGCCAACATGGACCTTTACGATTCCGGCACGCTCTATGTCGCGAAGTTCGCGGCCGACGGCACTGTCGAGTGGATGCCGCTGGTCTTCGGCCAGGGTCCGCTGACGGCGGCCAACGGCTTCCAGAGCCAGGCCGACGTGCTGCTTGAGACCCGCCGCGCTGGCGACCTGCTCGGCGCCACCAAGATGGACCGGCCCGAGGACATCACGCCCAACGCCGTCACCGGCAAGGTCTATGTGATGCTGACCAACAACACGAACCGCACGGATGCGCAGGTGGACGCCGCCAATCCGCGCGCCAAGAACGCCTTCGGCCATATCGTCGAGATTATCGAGGATGGCGCCGATTTCACCGCCACCAAGGGAAAATGGGAAATCCTGCTGAAATGCGGAGACCCCTCCGTCGCCGCCGTCGGCGCGACGTTCTCGACGGAGACGACCAGGAACGGCTGGTTCGGCATGCCCGACAACTCGGTGATCGATTCGGCGGGGCGGCTCTGGGTCTCGACCGACGGCAACGGCTTCGACGTCACCGGCCGCACCGACGGGCTCTGGGCGGTGGACACAGAGGGCGCGGCGCGCGCGACTTCGAAGCTGTTCTACCGGGTGCCCCATGGCGGCGAACTGTGCGGGCCGTTCTTCTCGCCCGACGACCAGACCGCGTTCGTGGCGGTCCAGCATCCCGGCGATGACGGCCCGGACTGGCCGGCCTTCGGCCGCCGCTCCTATTACGAGGACCTCTCGACGCGCTGGCCGGACTTCAAGCCCGATATGCCGGTGCGGCCGTCCGTGGTGGCGATCACGAAGCGCGGCGGCGGCAAGATCGGCGTTTGAGGAAGCTCCAGCCGGCGCGGCAGAGGCGGTGCGAGGTCTCGGTGGGTCTGAGCTCGGCGCGGCTCAGCCCGCGCCGAGCCTGCCCATGATCTCGTCGCTGATCTCGAAATTGGCGAAGACGTTCTGGACGTCGTCGTCATTGTCGAGCGCTTCCATCAGTTTCATCATCGAGGCCGCCTTTTCTTCGTCGAGCGGAGCGGAGGTCGAAGGCCGCCAGACCGGCTTGGCGGAAGAAGGCTGGCCGAGCGCCGCTTCCAGCGCCTTGGAGACCTCATTCAGCGCATCGAAGGCGCACAGGATGACGTGGCCGTTCTCGTCCGAGATCACGTCGTCGGCGCCGGCCTCGATCGCGGCCTCCATCACCTTGTCGGCGTCGCCTGCCTGCGGCGGATAGCTGATCTCGCCAACGCGGGAGAACATGAACGAGACGGAATTGCTCTCGCCCAGCGCGCCGCCAGCCTTGGTGAAATAGGAGCGGACGGCGGATGCCGTGCGGTTGCGGTTGTCGGTCAGCGCCTCGACGATGACGGCAGCACCGCCCGGCCCGTAGCCCTCGTAGCGGACCTCGTCATAGTTGTCGCCGTCGCCGACGGCGGCCTTGTTGATGGCGCGCTGGATGTTGTCCTTGGGCATGTTTTCGGCGCGCGCCGCCAGCACCGCCATGCGCAGGCGCGGGTTCATCGCCGGATCGGGCAGGCCCATCTTGGCTGCCACGGTGATTTCGCGGCCGAGCTTCGAGAACAGCTTGGAGCGCACCGCGTCCTGCTTGCCCTTACGGTGCATGATGTTCTTGAACTGGGAATGCCCGGCCATGGGGATGCCTCTGCTGTGGCGGTCGACGCGTCGGCCAGGTCCGCGACGATTGGCGGGAACGGGCCGGAGCGGCCTTATAGGCGGCTCGTTTGGCGGCAGGCAAGCCATCGCCTCGTCCCCGGCCGGTGGCGGTGGAGCCATCGAAACGCGTTGGATGCCCGCGCATTCGTGATCCTGCCGTTAAGGCATTGTTCGCCAGTCTCGGACAGGTTCGGGCGGCGACGACGAACCCGGCGCTGCGACGCTGCCCCCAGGCTCCATGGACACGCTGCCCCACTCTCCGATCGCGGACCAGGAACTGCGCTTTCGCGCTTTCCAGATCGGCCCCACAGACCTTGCCTTGCTGCGCAAGCAAGGCGAGTTCGCGCGCACACGCTTGCCGATGCTTCTGCCTGAGCTCGACGGGCAGTTCGAGCCCTGGCCCGAGATCCGGCGCGCCTTCGCCGTGCCCGAGGTGCATGAGCTGCGGCTGGCGCACTGGATCAGGCTCGCGTCGGGCGAACTCACCGAGGGATTCACGCAATCGGCCGATCGCCTCGCCCAGGCGTTTCACCGCCATGGCGTGCCGGCCTACGCGGTCTCGATCTGCCACGCCATCGTGAGCAACCGGATCGGCAAGGAGATGGGGCTCGATCGCGACGCGCTGCAGAAGATGAACGGCTTCTGGCAGCGCAAGGAGTTCATCCGGCGCATCGCGCTGCGCGCCGCGCTGAACAAGGCGGCCCAGTTCGATCTCGAACTGCTGCTTGAAACCTATGCCGAAGTCCAGCGCCAGAACCGCGAGCAGACGCGGGGCGAGATCGCCGCCTTCGCCGTCACGGTGCGCGACGTGGTTGGCACCGTGAATGCGGGCGCAGGCGCCGTCGAAACGCTGGCGCAGACGATGAACGGCGTGGTGCAGGACACCGGCGCACAGGCTGTCGTGGCGGCGCATGCGTCCGACGAGGCCTCGACCTCTGTCCAGAGCGTCGCCAGCGCGACAGAGGAGCTGTCGATCTCGCTCGATCAGGTCGCCCGCGAGGTCACGCAGGCCGCTGAGATGGCAGGGGACGCCAACATGGCGGCGATCAAGACGGGTGTGATCGTCAAAAGTCTGGCGCGCTCGGCGGAAACCATTGGCTCGATGGTCGAGATCATCCGCGCCATCGCCAGCCAGACCAACATGCTCGCGCTCAACGCGACGATCGAGGCCGCCCGCGCCGGCGAAAGCGGGCGCGGCTTCGCGGTGGTTGCCACAGAGGTCAAGCAACTCTCGGCGCGCACTGCGCAGGCGACCGACGACATCGCCGCGCAGGTGCCGGCGATGCAGGCGGCGACCCGCGAGGCGGTCACCGCGATCGAGCACATCGTCGCCTTCGTCCAGCAGATGAACGAGACCACGGCCGCCGTCGCCGGCGGCATCGCCCAGCAGCGGACGGCGACGCAGGAGATCGCCCAGAGCGTCAGCCGCGCCGCGCTCGGAACGCAGGAGGTGGCGCAGACCATCTGCGGCGTCAGCGACATGGTCCAGAAGGCGGGAGAGAGTGTCACGGAAGTGCTCGGAGTGGCGAGCGCGCTCGCCGGGCAAGCCTCCGCGCTGACCGACGCCTTCGACAGTCTGATGCGCCAGAGCGACGCAGCGTAAGGCTTCTCAGCCCGGCTCCCAGCCGGGCAGAGCCTCGCCGAGATGCGGCCCGATGCGGACCGGCCAAACCGCCGTCGCCAGACCCGTCGCATCCTCGATCTCGACGGCGATGCCCGACAATGTGCCCGGGCCGGTGGCGGGCTCCATGCGCGCGCCCGGCGTCTTCTGCAGGAAGCGCCTGATCGGCTCCTCCTTCTGCATGCCGAGGATCGAATCATAGTCGCCGCACATGCCGGCGTCGGACTGATAGGCGGTGCCGCCGGGCAGGATGCGCGCATCGGCTGTCGGCGTATGCGTATGCGTGCCGACGACGAGGCTGGCGCGGCCATCGACGAAATAGCCCATCGCCTGCTTCTCGCTGGTCGCCTCGGCATGGACGTCGATGATGACGGCGTCGGCGACCTCGCCGAGCGGGCAGGCCGACAGTTCGCGCTCGACCGCCGCGAAGGGGTCGTCCAGCGCATCCATGAAGATGCGGCCCATGACGTTGACGACGAGCACGCGCGCTCCGTTCCTGGCCTCGACGACCGTCGCGCCACGGCCGGGGGTGCCTGAGGGATAATTCGCCGGGCGGATCAGCCGGTCCTGCCGCTCGATGAAGACCAGCGCCTCGCGCTGGTCCCATGAGTGGTTTCCGAGCGTCACGGCGTCCGCGCCGGCCGCCAGCAACTCGTCGCAGATCGCCTCGGTGATGCCGAAGCCGCCGGCCGCGTTCTCGCCGTTGATGACGACGCAGTCGAGGTTCCAGCGCTGGCGTAGGGCCGGCAAGCGCTCCTGCACCGCGAGCCGCCCGGGGCGGCCGACGACATCGCCGAGGAAGAGAAAGCGCATGGGGAGGTGTCCGGAGGCTTCAGGCCCCTCTCCGTCGCGCGAATGGCGTCGGGAATCAACCGCAGCGAATCGTCTCGCCATCGGTCACCACCCAGTCGAGGCGCATGTCGTGTCGCTCTTCGGGCACGGCTGCGATCTCCTGCGCGCCATAGGCGATGCCGATCGCAACGACGGGAGCGAGCGCGGCAAGCAGCGCGTCGTAATAACCCTTGCCGTAGCCGATGCGGTAGCCGCGCCGGTCGAAGGCCGCCAGCGGTACGAGCAGGATGGTCGGCATCACGAGCGGCTGCTCGGGCTGCGGGACGAGCGTGCCGAAGCCGCCGGGCACGATCGGCTCGTAGGGCGCCCAGCGTCGGAAGATCATCCGCCTGTCGACGATGGCCGGAAGGCAGAGCGGGACGCCGCGCGCGTGCAACCCTTCGAGGATGGGCCGGGGATCGGCCTCCGAGCGCATCGGCCAGTAGCCGGAGACGATGGGGATGCCTTGTCCGCTCCCAACGCCCTCAACCTGAGGAGCGGCCAAAGGCCGCGTCTCGAAGGAGCCTCCAGAGTGGGCTGGAGCATCCTTCGAGACGCCGCGGAGTTTATCCTTGGGCCGGCCAAAGGCCGGACCCGAGGGCGGCTCCTCAGGATGAGGGCCGAGGATGTGATCAAGCAGCGCCAGCGCCCGCTCGCAGATCGCTTCGTCCCAGATCAGGCGGTCGTCGATTTCGAGCGCGTCCCGGCGCGCGAGCGCGGCCTCGCGCAGGGCGGATTTGCGGCTGGACGAACTGTCGGGGGAGGGCGTCGTCATCGAATAAGTGCTGAGCCACCTCGGCCGTGGAGATTTCGATCCCGGGACACCTACTAAAGTAGGTGGGCGCCGTGTGTCCGGGTCCAGGGACCCGGTCAGGGACAGCTCCCTAGGGAGTCGTATGGGCCCGGGAATACAGTTTCTCGCACGCACCAGGCAGCCCAGCCCGATCTATGTAGGCCGAGGGTAGGGAAAGCGCCAGTGGCACTTTAGCCGGCAGGGCTTGCGACCAGGCTCTTGGCCACGCTCTCGATCCGCTCGGCGGCGGCCACCAGCGCGTGGGCCGCCCGGTCCTCGACCTCGGCGAGGCGCTGGTCGGCCGCGCCGGCGTCGCCATGCAGGTCCGAGAGCCGCGTCTCCAGCGCCGCCACACGCTGCCTGAGTTCGGACACCTCGTCGGCGACCATCAGCGCCGCCATGACATGCAGCCGCATGTCGCCGATCTCGCCGAAGGACTGGCGCATCTCCTCGATCTTGCCGTCATAGAGCCGGGCGAGGCCTTCCAGATGCGGCTCCTCGCCCTCGCCGCAGGCCATGCGGTAGGCCTTGCCTGCGATCGTGACATTGACCTGCGGCATCGCGTTCTCCGCTCAATGCTCGCCATGGAGCTGTTCGCCCTGCGCCCGCGCCACCACCGCGCCGACGACGCCGATCGCCCGTTCGAGCCGCTGCTCGACCTCGCGCGCCGCGTTTTCGACCTGCGCCACGCGGGCCATCGCGCCGTCGAGTTCCGAGGCGAGGCGCGCCCGGTCGTCCTGCATCAATGTGAGTTCGGTTTCGAGATGGGCGCGGCCGCGCTCGGCCTCGATCCGGCGGCGGGCGGCGGCTTCCAACTGACCGAGCGCGCCGTCGAGTCGCGCCAGCGCATTGTCCAGCATCAGGCTCGCCACGGCCGTTTCCCCCTGTCCGATCGAAGCCGGCTCACACGATTCGGAGGCAGCCTAGCGCATCCTGATCGAAAGCGGGAATCGGATGGCCAAGGAGCGCACTTAAACCAAGGGATTGCCAAGGGCTTGGCCGCGATTGCTGAGTTGCGGCATGCGGCGGCGCGCGACGACGCCCCTCTCCACGCCGCCGGCTTGCGAATTGACTCGGGGAGAAGGGGCAGCCTAATCGGGCGCGACCTGACCGACCACGATGCATCGGCCGCCTGAACCGACCAGTCGGCGGCCTGCCTGCGCAGGACCGCGCTCGACAGACCTGCCCATCCGCCAGACGGAGCCCGGAACGACATGACCATGATCGACCGCAAACAGCACGACAGGCTCGCCAACGCCATCCGCGGCCTCGCCATGGACGGCGTCGAGCAGGCGAAATCGGGCCATCCGGGGCTGCCGATGGGCGCGGCCGACGTCGCTACCGTGCTGTTCACTCGCGTCATGACGTATGATGCGGCCGACCCGCGTTGGCCCGACCGCGACCGCTTCGTGCTCTCGGCCGGCCATGGCTCGATGCTGCTCTACGCGCTGCTCTATCTCACCGGCGCGCCGGGCATGGAGCTGGCCGACCTGAAGAAATTCCGCCAGCTCGAATCGAAGACGCCGGGGCACCCCGAAAACTTCATGACCGCCGGCATCGAGACCACCACCGGGCCGCTCGGCCAGGGGCTGGCCACGGCTGTGGGTATGGCGATGGCCGAGCGCATGCTCGCCGGCGAATTCGGCAGGAAGATCGTCGACCACCACACCTATGTGCTGGCGTCCGATGGCGACCTGATGGAGGGCATCAGCCATGAGGCGATCGCGCTTGCCGGCCACCAAAAACTAAACAAGCTGATCGTGCTCTGGGACGATAACGGCATCTCGATCGACGGGCCGCTGACGATCACCGATTCGGTCGATCAGGTGGCGCGCTTCAAGGCCTGCGGCTGGCGCGCCGAGCGCGTGGACGGGCATGACCCCGACGCGATCGAGGCCGCGATCCGCCGGGCGCAGAAATCGAACAAGCCGACCATGATCGCCTGCAAGACGATCATCGGCTTCGGCGCGCCTAAAAAGCAGGGCACATCCAAGGCGCATGGCGAGGCGCTGGGGGCTGAGGAACTCGCCGCCGCCAAGCAGAAGCTCGGCATCGCGGGCGGGCCGTTCGAGGTTGCGGCCGACGTGCTCAAGGCCTGGCGCAGTTTTGGCGCCGCCGGAGCCGGGGCGCATGCCGACTGGAAGACGCGGTTCGGTGCGCTGTCGGAGCGCAAGCGCGCCGAGTTCGAGCGCCGCCAGATTCATGGCGTGCCGGCGAAACTCGACAAGGCGATCCTCGCCCACAAGAAGGCGCTGATCGCCGCCCCGCAAGCGGTCGCGACGCGCAAGGCCTCGGAGCTGGCGCTGGAGGCGATCATCCCGGTGATGCCAGAGCTGGTGATGGGTTCGGCCGACCTCACGCCCTCGAACAACACCCGGACCAAGGCCGCCGAGGATTTCACGCCGAAGACCCCCAGGGGCCGCTATGTCCGCTACGGCATCCGCGAGCACGGCATGGCCGCCGCCATGAACGGCATCACGCTGCATGGCGGCTTCCGCACGGCCGGCGGCACCTTCCTGGTCTTCGCCGACTATGCCCGGCCCTCGATGCGGCTTGCGGCGCTGATGGGCCTGCCGGTCGTCTATGTCATGACCCATGATTCGATCGGGCTGGGCGAGGACGGGCCGACGCATCAGCCGGTCGAGCATCTCGCCTCGCTGCGCTCGATGCCCAAGATGCGCGTCTTCCGCCCTGCCGACGCGATCGAGACGGCGGAGGCCTGGCAGCTCGCGCTGGAGCGTCTGGACGGGCCGACCGTGCTCGCGCTCTCGCGCCAGAACCTGCCACAACTGCGCGGCGACGCGACCGCGAAGAACCGCAGCGCGACCGGCGGCTACGAGCTGCTCGCGGCCGAGGGCGGCAAGGCGCAGGTCTCGCTCTTCGCCTCGGGCTCCGAGGTCGAGCTCGCGGTCGCCGCCCGCAAGCTCTTGGGCGAAAAGGGGGTGCGCGCCCGCGTCGTCTCGGTGCCCTCGCTCGAACTTCTGCTGGAGCAGGACGAGGCGACGAAAGACGCCATCATCGGCTCCGCGCCGATCAGGATCGCGGTCGAGGCCGGGATGCGCTTCGGCTGGGATGCGGTGATCGGCCCCGATGGCGGCTTCGTCGGCATGGATTCCTTCGGGGCCAGCGGTCCCTACAAGGATGTGTACAGGCATTTTGGCATCACGACCGAGGCGATCGTCGAGGCCGCCATGAAGCGGCATAACGGCTGATATTCGCGCCAAGCAGGTCATTTTCGCGCAAAGCACTTGCGCTTTGCCCCATTCTGGCCGATTTGCCCCCGTGAATGGCGCGGCAGCGCCGTGCATCGGGCTGACGGAGAGGATTCGAGATGACGGTCAAGGTGGCGATCAACGGCTTCGGCCGCATCGGGCGCAATGTTCTGCGCGCGATCATCGAGTCGAAGCGCAAGGACATCGAGGTCGTGGCCATCAACGATCTCGGCCCTGTCGAGACCAACGCGCATCTCTTCCGCTTCGACAGCGTGCATGGCCGCTTCCCCGGCACGGTGACGGTGTCGGGCGACACGATCGATGTCGGCCGCGGACCGATCAAGGTCACCGCGATCCGCGATCCCAAGGATTTGCCGCACAAGGCGCTGGGCGTCGATATCGCCTTCGAATGTACGGGCATCTTCACGACCCGCGACAAGGCGGCCGCCCATCTCGCGGCCGGCGCCAAGCGCGTTCTGGTCTCGGCCCCCTGCGACGCGGCCGACCTGACCGTGGTCTATGGCGTCAACCACAGCGCGCTGACGGCCGACCACCTCGTCGTCTCGAACGCATCCTGCACCACGAACTGCCTCGCGCCGGTGGTGAAGGTGTTGCAGGACGCGATCGGCATCGACAAGGGCTTCATGACCACGATCCATGCCTATACCGGCGACCAGCCGACGCTCGACACGATGCACAAGGACCTCTATCGCGGCCGCGCTGCCGCGCTGTCGATGATCCCGACCTCGACCGGCGCCGCCAAGGCGATCGGGCTCGTCATTCCGGAGCTCAAAGGCCGGCTCGACGGCACCTCGATCCGCGTGCCGACCCCGAACGTCTCGGTCGTCGACTTCAAGTTCATCGCCAGGCGCAAGACCACGGTCGAGAAGGTCAACGACGCGATCCTGAAGGCGAGCAAGCGCGGCCCGCTCAAGGGCATCCTCGCCGTCACCGACCAGCCCAACGTCTCGATGGACTTCAACCACGACCCCGCCTCCTCGACCTTCGCGCTCGACCAGACCAAGGTCATGGACGACAAGTTCGTCCGCGTGCTTTCGTGGTATGACAATGAGTGGGGCTTCTCGAACCGCATGAGCGACACGGCGGTTGCGATGGCCAAGCTGATATAGTTCGCCCAAGGGGACTGGATGACGGCTGCGCGCAAGAGTCAGCAAGAGCTGATCGATCTCATAGCTCACAGGTTTCCTAATATAGCCTGTGTGCGATGCGGCAATCAGCGTCTTGCGTTGATTGATCAGCCTGAGCGCGGCGTCACAACGGCAATTCCGTTGTATGGCCCGGGTGATCGCCTCCCGGGCCGCAGCCTGCCGGCGGATGCGGTCACTTTGGCATGCACGAATTGTGGTCATGTCGAACAGTTTTTACTGAGTTTTCTCGATCCTGTAGCGAGCGATATCGATGGGTGAAATCGTCCCATTCAAATCGGGCGATGGCGGCGGCACTGGACCGGAGGATCCCATGTTGGAACGTGTGATCGTTCTGGAAGAAGGCCAAAAGCGAACCAACGCGACGCTCGATAAAATCAACGAGCGCCTCATCGGGATCGAAGCCGAACTTAAGCATCTGCCCAAGGCCGCCGACTACGCCTCATTGAAGGCGGATGTCGCCCGTGTCGACGGGAAGCTGTCGAACATTCCGACGATGTGGCAGTTGCTCACCATGGTCGTCAGCACCTGGGCTGCCGGGGCTGCGATCGTTTTCACCATCCTTCGTTTCGGCGGAAAATAATCATGTCAGACAACAAAGCGGTGGCTCGGACAGAGCCAGTCGTCGAAATGCGTCCCAGCCCCGCTGAGACGATCTCCTCACCAGTCGCCATTCCGACTGTCGTCGAGACACCTCCCGTCGCAAGAGAGCCGCGCCAGCTCGACCAGCTCTCCCGCATCGAGGAGAAGGCCGCGCGCATCGAGGAGAAGTTCGCCCGCTACGAGGCGGTGCTGACCCGCGCCGAAGCCTCGCTGGAGCGCAGCGCCCACAAGGTCGACGCCGCTGCCGGCACCATGGACTTTGCCGCGATCCGCGGCGAGATCGCCGGTCTGCGCGAACGAGTCGACGCTACGCCGCGAGCCGCGACGCTGTTCACCACCGCGATCGTGACTGCCGTCCTGACCGTCGTCCTCACCGTGCTCGTGCTGAAATTCGGCGTTCCGGGCATCATGCCGAAGCTGCTGCCGTGACCATGTTCGCAACGCTCGACGACGCCGATCTCGCCGGCAAGCGCGCGCTTGTCCGGGTCGATCTCAACGTGCCGATGGAAGACGGCGAGGTCTCCGACACGACCCGCATCGACCGCATCCTGCCGACGATCCGCGAGATTTCGGGCAAGGGCGGCAAGGTCGTGCTGCTGGCGCATTTCGGCCGCCCGAAGGGCCGCGACCCCAAGGACAGCCTGCGGCAGGTGGTGCCGTCGCTGGCGCATGCGCTCGGTCAGCCGGTCACCTTCGTCGAGGACTGCATCGGCGAGAATGTCGCCAAGGCGATAGCCGCTGCCAAGACCGGCGACGTGCTGCTGCTGGAGAACACCCGCTTCCACGCCGGCGACGAGAAGAACGATCCTGAATTCGTGAAGTCGCTCGCCGCCAATGGCGATCTCTTCGTCAATGACGCGTTTTCGGCCGCGCACCGCGCCCATGCCTCGACCGAGGGGCTGGCCCATGTGCTGCCGGCCTATGCCGGCCGCACCATGCAGGCGGAACTGGAAGCGCTGTCGGCCGGTCTCGACAATCCGGCGCGTCCGGTGATGGCGATCGTCGGTGGGGCAAAAGTCTCGACCAAGCTCGACCTGCTCGGCAACCTCGTCCGCAAGGTCGATGTGCTGGCGATCGGCGGCGGCATGGCCAACACCTTCCTCGCCGCACGTGGCGTGGATGTCGGCAAGTCGCTCTGCGAGCACGACCTGGTCGCCACCGCCCGCGAGATCGAGCAGAAGGCAAAGGCCGCCGGCTGCGAGATCATGCTGCCGGTCGATGCGCTGGTCGCGCGCGAGTTCAGGGCCAATCCGGGCCATCGCGTCGTGCCGGTCGGCGAGGTCGCTGCCGACGAGATGATCCTTGACGCCGGGCCGCTCAGCGTCGCCGAGGTGGTGCTGAAGCTCGATGCGGTGAAGACGCTGGTCTGGAATGGGCCGTTCGGGGCGTTCGAGCTGCCGCCCTTCGATACAGCCACCGTCACAGTCGCGAAGGCAGCCGCCGAGCATGTGAAAGCCGGCAAGCTGGTCGCGGTCGCAGGCGGCGGCGACACGGTCGCGGCGATGAACCATGCCGGCGTGGCGGACGACCTGACTTATGTCTCGACGGCGGGCGGGGCGTTCCTCGAATGGATGGAAGGCAAGCCGCTGCCGGGCGTGGAGGCGCTGCGGAAGGGGTGACCAATCGCTTCCGACGAGACTTGCGCCAAGATCTGTTTCTGCTATGTTCTCATCATGAACCAGCGGCCAGACGATGTCGGCTCGGTGATCCGAAAAGAACTCGCGGCGCGACGGCAGGCGCTGAGGGAACGTGTCGCGGCGCGCGACCCATCGCCGGACGCCTTTAGGCTGGCGGTCGGACGAAGACGGGAGGCTTATGCGGCGCTGATGCAGCGTGTCGGAACGGAGGCCGTGACGACGGCCGAACTCGATCGCATGGTGCGCTTCGGAGACCGCTTTCACATGCTGATCGACAGGACAAGACGCCGATGACTGAAAATGTCCAGACGGCGATGTTCGAGGTTCTGAAGAGGATTCAGGCCGATATGGCTGCGTTTCGTGTCGAGACGAACATGCGTTTGATGCGATCGACAGGCGCTTTGAAGAAGGACGCGAGATTCTCGGCAAATATCGTCGCAATATCGCAGGCCTGCTGATCATGACCAAAAGCACGTCTGAGCAGTTGGCCGAGGACCTTGCTGCGGTTGAAGAGCGGTTGAGTGTCTTAGAGGGCCGAGGGCGCTAATTGGTTTGCCGCCCCGCTTTGCCTTTGCGCTCGCCGCGCATCCGCTCTAAATCCTCCCCACGACCTGACGCCACTCCGGGAGGATACCTTGGCCCGTATCACGCTTCGCCAGTTGCTCGACCATGCCGCCGAAAACGACTACGGCGTGCCCGCCTTCAACATCAACAACATGGAGCAGGCGCTGGCGATCATGGCGGCGGCCGACGCGACCGACGCGCCGGTCATCATCCAGGCCTCGCGCGGCGCGCGCAGCTACGCCAACGACATCATGCTCAAGCACATGATGGACGCCGTCACCGAGATTTATCCGCACATCCCCGTCTGCGTGCATCTCGACCATGGCAACGAGGCCGCGACCTGCATGACCGCGATCCAGGCGGGCTTCACCTCGGTGATGATGGACGGCTCGCTGAAGGCCGACGGCAAGACGCCGGGCGACTGGGACTACAATGTCGCGGTGACGAAGCAGGTCACCGAGATGGCTCATCTCGGCGGCATCTCCGTCGAGGGCGAACTCGGTGTGCTCGGCTCGCTGGAGAGCGGCGAGGGCGAGGCCGAGGACGGCCACGGCTTCGAGGGCAAGCTCAGCCACGACCAGTTGCTGACCAACCCCGACGAAGCGGTGAAGTTCGTCGCCGAGACGAAGGTCGATGCGCTCGCGATCGCGATGGGCACCTCGCATGGTGCCTACAAGTTCACCCGCAAGCCCGACGGTGCGATCCTGGCAATGCATGTCATCGAGGAAATCCACGCCAAGCTGCCCAACACGCATCTCGTGATGCACGGCTCTTCCTCCGTGCCGCAGGACCTGCAGGACATCATCAACCAGTATGGCGGGCAGATGAAGCCGACTTGGGGCGTGCCGGTCGCCGAGATCCAGCGCGGCATCAAGCATGGCGTGCGCAAGATCAACATCGACACCGACAACCGCATGGCCATGACCGGGCAGATCCGGAAGATCCTGTCGGAGAGCCCCGGCGAATTCGACCCGCGCAAATACCTGAAGCCCGCCATGGAGGCGATGACGGCGCTCTGCAAGCTGCGCCTGCAGGAGTTCAACACCGCCGGCCAGGCGAGCAAGATCAAACGGGTCGCGACCACCGCCGAAATGGCGAAGCGCTACGCCAAGGGCGAGCTCGATCCGACTTTCGGCGCACAGAAGGCGGCCTGAGCTTGAGCGCGGCCTCGCCCGGTTGGGGGAGGCCGCACGGTCAGCGGCCGACGAGCGCGTCCCATAGCGGCAGGCTCACCACCGCGCTGAGAAAGATCACCAGGAAGGCGATGCGCCGGAATGTGGTCTCCGACGCAAGGCCGAAGGCGTGCGTGCCGGCCCATAGTCCCGCGCCGTAGGCGATCAGCAGCGGCGCCGCCATCAGGGCGGCGGCCCATGTCAGGATGCCGGTCAGCCAGAGCGTCACGCCGCTGATCACGGTCGATAGGCCGAAGAAGGTCAGCAGGTTGGCGCGGGTCTTGTGGCGGTCGTTGCGCTGCGCGCCGAGCCAGAACACCGCCAGCGGCATGCCGCCGAGGCTCGCCATGCCGTTGAACAGTCCCGACAGAACGCCGACGCCCAGCGAGAGCGGCACGCCCGGCCGGCCGTGATAGCGCCAGCCCGAGGCCATCAGCGCCACGGCCGTCAGCACCAGCGCCGCCAGCGTCCAGCGCATCGTTTCGCGGTCCAGCCAGATCAGCAGCCAGACGCCGACCGGCAGTGCAAGGCTCGCGGTCACCAGCAGTGGCAGCACCTCGCGCCACTCCGCCCGACGTGCGGCACGCGCCGCGATCGGCACGGCAAACAGCACGTCGATGAACCAGATCAGCCCGAGCGCCGCGACGGGGCCGATCACGAGGCTCGCCAGCGGCATGAACACCATCGCAAAGCCAAAGCCCGTGAAGCCGCGCACGAGCCCGCCGAGCAGCGTGGCTGCGATCAGCGTGGCGATGCCGGAAAGAGGAATGCCCGGAAAGGCGAGGGCGAGAAACTGGGTCATGTCGCAGAAGGTGGCGGGCGTCGATTGCACCAACAGGCAGACGCGGCTGGCGACAACCCCCGATCTCGTGATGCGAGCGATGCGCGCTGGTCATCGATCGTTAGGAGGAGGCATGGAACAAAGCGTGTCCGCAAGCTAGCGTCACGCGACATGAACCCTCCGATTCGCATCCTCGGCCTCGACCCCGGTCTCCGCAAGACCGGCTGGGGCGTCATCGTCAGCGAAGGAAGCAAGCTGTCGTTCCTCGCCTGCGGCTGCATCGAGAGCGATCCGGAATCGTCGCTGTCGCAGCGACTGGTGCAACTGCATCAGGGGCTCGACGCCGTGATCGCCGCATGGACACCGGACGAGGCGGCCGTCGAGGAGACCTTCGTCAACCGCGACCCGCAATCGGCGCTGAAGCTCGGTCAGGCGCGCGGAATCGCGCTGGTCGTGCCGGCGCTGGCGGGGCTGAGCGTCGCCGAATATGCCGCAAACCTCGTCAAGAAGACCGTGGTCGGCGTCGGCCATGCCGACAAGAAGCAGGTGCAGGCGATGATCCGCGTGCTGCTGCCCAAGGCCGAGGCGAAGAGCGCGGATGCCGCCGACGCGCTCGCGGTGGCGATCTGCCATGCGCAGCATCGCGGCATCAGGACGCTTGTCGCGCAGATGCGCGCCAGCGCCTGACGCGATACGATTGGCGAGGATGGGGCACGCAGCGCGATGATCGGCAAGCTCAAGGGGCTGATCGATTCCTATGGCGAGGATTTCGTCATCCTCGACGTGCAGGGCGTCGGCTATGTCGTGCAGTGCTCGTCGCGCACTTTGCAGCGCCTGCCCAAGCCCGGCGAGGCGGCCGCGCTGTCCATTGAGACGCATGTCCGCGAGGACGCGATCCGGCTCTACGGCTTCCTTTCCGACAATGAGCGGGACTGGTTCCGGCTGATGCAGATGGTCCAGGGGGTGGGCGCCAAGGTCGCGCTCGCCATCCTCTCGACGCTGGAGCCGGGCGCATTGGCGACTGCGATCGCGACCAACGACAAGGCGGCGGTTGCGCGCGCGCCCGGCGTCGGCCCCAAGCTCGCCCAGCGCATCTGCGCCGAGCTCAAGGACAAGGCCCCGGCCTTCGGCCATATCGATCCGGGCGTGGCGCAACTCGCCGGCGCGCTGGAGGATCGCAAGCTGCCGCAGCCGGTGGCGGACGCGGTCTCCGCATTGGCCAATCTGGGTTACCCGCAGGCTCAGGCGGTCGCGGCGGTGGCTGCGGCCTCGCGGGCGGCGGGCGAGGGCGCGGGCACGGCGCAACTGATCAGGCTGGGCTTAAGGGAACTGGCGAAGTGAGCGCGCCGCATGGCCGAAGCTGGAGCCATTTCTGCGTTGGGGTGCTCCTCAATGCGATCGGTTTCGCATTGATTGGACCGCTGATAGCGTGTGCCGTCGCGATCCTGGTCCTTACCGTGGCGTTCTCTCTCGGGCCATTGGCGCAGGCTGGAAGCAATGCCGTCGTCGAGCCTGCCAAGCTCCTTCACGCGCTACTGCTTTTCCTGCCGGTTGGTCTCTTCGGCTCCTACATGCATGGCGCCGTGGCGGCGGCGGTGACGGGCGGCGTGGTCGCGCTTGCCTCCGTTCGTCTCAGCGGTAAACGGCTCTACGTGCTTGCCGGAGCGATCGGCGCGATCGCGTCGGTCTGGAAGAATCTCGCATCGTCGATAACCGGCCCCAACCCGTTCGTCTTGCAAGAGGGCTGGCCCGTTGCCGTCGCAATCGCGGCCTTGGGTGCGTTCGCCAGCATCATCACAACTCGCATCTTGCGCGGCATGCGGCTGAGCGCTCGTCAGGGTTCAGTTTTCGAAACGGTTGCGCAATGAGCGACAGAGAATCATTTAGGATTAGACCCCTGGACGACAAGTCCGAGCTTCTGGCGCTGATGATGGCGCATTGGGGCTCGCACAGGATGATGATCGGCCTCAACACATATGATTGCGCTGAGATCGAAGCACTTGGGCTGTTCGCCGCAGCGGGCGAAACGCTGGCTCTGGCAAGCTGGACGACGCGCGGCGACGTCGGATTGCTGTGTGCGCTGCATGCACTGAAGCCTGGCCAAGGGGCAGCCGTTCTTCTGCTGGACGCCGTCAAGCAGGCCGCCAAGGCCGGTGGTGCGACAAGGCTGCGCGCCATGGTGACCAACGACAACCTGCCGGCTATGGCCTTCTATCAGAAGCAGGGCTTCCGCTTTTCGGGGCTCTATGTCGAGGCGATCGACCATTACCGCTCGGTGATCCCGACCATCATCAGGACGGGGCACCAGGATATCCCGGTGCGGGATGCGCTCGAGCTGGAGATCGCGTTGTGAGGCGGGCGATCGAGCGCAATTGCACTCAGCCCTCTCGCTTCGCCGCGGCAGTCCGGCGATAGATCGCCGCCATCGGGATTTCGATTGCCAGCGCCGGGAGGGAAATCGTGCTGTCCATGCCGGCAACGCGCCGCGGGCCGGTCCAGGATGATGAATCGGCCCGATCCAGAACATCAACGATCGGGCGGTCGCGGTCGATCATCAGGTAATGCTGTAGGCTCGGCAGGCGGCGGTACAGGTCCCATTTGTCTCCGAAATCGCGGTTGCGACTACCGGGCGAGACGACTTCCACCAGCACCACAGGTGCATTTAGCGCGGTGTCGTCGCTGTCTTCCGCAAGACCGCACTGGACCATGATGTCGGGGAAAACGGCGAGGCTGAGAAAGCGCTCCTTGAGCCAAAAAGTCTCGCTGAACACGTCGCAATCAGAGCCGCGCGCCCGCAATCTGGCTTCCAACTCGAAGGCGAGATTGCGTACGAGACGGTGGTGCTGAATCTGCGCCCCGACAATCAGCTTGACGACGCGGCCGCCAATCAGCTCCCATTTCTCATGCTCGGGCTTGTCGGCGAGGTACTCCTCGAAATCGTCGAGGTCCATGTACTGGAAACCCGGCCGCTGGACGAAGCTCATCGCTCCACTCTCCCTTCGTGACTTGCAGCCTAGCACAGGTTAGGACCGGCTGCGATGGCAAGCACGAATCCCCGCCCCGGACTGCTCTCGGCCGAGCGCCGCGACGACGACAGCGAGACCTCGCTGCGACCGCTTTCGCTCGCCGATTTCACCGGCCAGGCGGCGGCGCGGGCCAATTTGCAGGTCTTCATCAACGCTGCGAAGTCGCGCGGCGACGCGCTCGACCATGTCCTGTTCGTCGGCCCGCCGGGGCTCGGCAAGACCACGCTGGCGCAGATCGTGGCGCGGGAGCTCGGCGTCAATTTCCGCTCGACCTCCGGGCCGGTGATCGCCAAGGCCGGCGATCTGGCGGCGCAGCTCACCAATCTCGAAGAGCGCGACGTGCTCTTCATCGACGAGATCCATCGGCTCAACCCGGCGGTGGAGGAGATCCTCTATCCGGCGATGGAGGACTACCAGCTCGATCTGATCATCGGCGAAGGGCCGGCGGCGCGCTCGGTCAAGATCGACCTGCCGAAGTTCACGCTGGTGGGCGCCACGACCCGGCAGGGCCTGCTGACGACGCCGTTGCGCGACCGCTTCGGCATCCCGATCCGGCTGCAGTTCTACACGGTCGAGGAACTCCAAAGTATTGTGGCGCGGGGCGCGCGCGTTCTCGGGGTCGGCATGTCCGAGGACGGGGCGAACGAGATCGCGCGGCGTTCGCGCGGGACGCCGCGCATCGCTGGCCGGCTGCTGCGGCGGGTGCGCGACTTCGCCATCGTCGATGGCGATCCGGTGGTGACGCGCAGCGTGGCGGACAAGGCCTTGTCGCTGCTCGATGTCGACGCTATCGGCCTCGACACCATGGACCGGCGCTACCTCACCACCGTGGCGATCAATTTCGCCGGCGGGCCGGTCGGGATCGAGACCATCGCCGCCTCCTTGTCGGAGCCGCGAGACGCGATCGAGGAGATCATCGAGCCCTTCCTGCTCCAGCAAGGCTTCATCCAGCGCACCCCGCGCGGTCGCCTGCTGACGCCCCATGCCTTCAGGCATCTCGGAATGCCTGAGCCGAGCCGGGAGGGAGCGCAGTTCGGGCTGTTCGGGGATGGGGACGACGGGTGACGCGCGGCGACCTCCTCGACCGGATGAAGCGCAATCCGGTGAGCGACTGGAAAATCGCCGATATTGAGCAGATTTGTCGCGCCTATCACATCACCTGCCGCGCCCCGTCAGGTGGCGGCTCACACTTCAAGATCAGTTATGAGAGCGTCGCAGACATTCTGACACTCCCGGCGCGAAGGCCGATCAAGCCAAAATTTATCCGCCTTCTCGTCAAATTCGTCTCGGTCGTGCTAAATTCCCGATCGAGGACATGATCATGACCGGCAGACTCGATTATCGGATCGTCATCGAACCGCTGTCTGAAGAAGACGGCGGCGGCTATTTTGCAACCGTGCCGGATCTGCCGGGCTGCATGTCCGATGGTGAAACGCCGGAAGAGGCTATCGTCAACGTCCAGGACGCGATCTTGTGCTGGATCGAAGCAGCTAGCTCACTCGGGCGTGAGGTGCCGCGTCCGACTCGCACGCTCGCTGCCGCCGAATAAAGCCGCTGGCGATTTGTCCGTTTCCCACTTCCTCCCCGTCCGCGTCTATTACGAGGACACCGATTTTTCCGGCGTCGTCTATCACGCTTCCTATCTGCGCTTCATGGAGCGCGGCCGCACCGAATTGATCCGCTCGCTCGGCGTCGAGCAGCGCGAATTGTTCGACGGCGACACGGCGCTGGGCTTTGCGGTGCGCAGGATGACGATCGACTTCATCCGCCCCGCCGTGATGGACGATCTGCTGACCGTCGAGACGCGCTCGCTCGCGGCGCGCGGCGCGACCATGGATGTCGAGCAGCGCATCCTGCGCGGGCAGGAGATTCTGGTCACGGCACAAGTGCTGGTCGCCTGCGTCGGCGGCGGGCGGGCGCGGCGGATTCCCGACGGGTTGCGGCAACGGCTGATGCTGCCGGATTGACGCATCGACGGCTGCGCCCGGCCATGTTAGCGCTCCTTACATGAGCTGGAAGCGCACGCCCCCCGATCCATCACGCGGCTATCATCATGGCAACCTCAAGGAAGAGCTTGTCCGTGCGGCGCTCGGGCTGATCGGCGAGAAGGGCCCCAATGGCTTCACCTTCGCCGAAGCCGCGCGCGTCGCGGGGGTGAGCCCGGCTGCGCCCTACCGGCATTTCCGCGACAAGGATGCGCTGATCGCCGATGTGGCGACGCGCGGCTTCCAGGCGTTCGAGACCGCGCTCGCCCGCGCCTGGGACCAGGGCAGGCCCGATGCGGAGACGGCGTTCCATCGGCTCGGCCGGGCCTATCTCGCCTTCGCCCATGACGAGCCCGCCTATTATTCGGCGATGTTCGAGGCCGGCGTCCCGCTTGACGCCAGCCCCGAGTTGCGCGCCGCCGCCGACCGCGCCTTCCAGGGCCTGCGCTCGGCCTCCGAGGCGCTGATCGCGCTTTTGCCCGCCGGAAAGCGTCCGCCGGCGCTGATGATGGCGCTGCATGTCTGGGCGATGTCGCATGGTGTGGCGGCGCTGTTCGGCCGCGCCGATGGCGGCCGGCGGCCGCTGCCGATGTCGGCGGCGGAACTGCTGGAGGCCGGGATGCTGGTCTATCTGCAGGGGCTGGGGCTGGGTAGCGAGAAACGCTGAGCCGCCCCTTCCCCCTCATCCTGAGGTGCCGCGTGAGCGGCGTCTCGAAGGATGCTCCAGCGTTCTCCGGACACATCTGGACGATCCTTCGAGACGCGCCCTGCGGGCGCTCCTCAGGATGAGGGCAAAGGGAATTCGCAGCGATTGCCATCGGGAAGCGCCAGCGATCTTGACAAGCCATCGCACCGCATCCATTTATGTAAATGTGATTTACATTCACTCTGGAGAGGGAACGATGCCGATCGTCGCGAAGCTGGACGAATTTGGGAGAGGGGCCTGGATCGCCTTCGCGGTCCTCGGCTTCATCGTGTGGTGGCCTCTGGGTCTGGCGACCCTGGCCTTTGTGATCTGGAGCGGACGCATGGGATGCGGATATGCCGGCGCGGGACGCCATGAGTACAAGATGAGCCGCCTGCAGGAGAAGATGGACCGCCTGCGCCAGCGCATGGCTGGCGGCGAAGGCGGCGAGCGCGGTTTTGGCGGCGGCGGCTGGCATCGCGGCCCGTCGAGCGGCAACCGCGCCTTCGACGAATACCGTCAGGAGACGCTGCGCCGTCTCGAGGACGAGCAGCGCGAGTTCCAGGACTTTTTGGGCCGCCTGCGCATGGCCCGCGACAAGGCCGAGTTCGACCAGTTCATGGCCGATCGCAGGCAAGGCGACGCCGCCCCGCCGCCGGCTGCCTGAGCCTCCACGCCGATCCAGTCGGCCGAAAGCGACGCCCGCTCCGGGAGACCGGGGCGGGCGTACTCGCATGTCGCGTATTCGCTGCGGCAGGTCGTGTCCCTGATGGTGGTGTAGCTTCGCGGAGCCACCCCGATGCCGGCTTTGGCCGGGCTGGTCAGGCGGCCA
>JAIETL010000070.1 GCA_019745195.1 Beijerinckiaceae bacterium | reverse complement strand
AGCCCGTCGCCGATCGCAGCCGCATCCACCAGATCGGCCTCGCTTAGCACGGGCGAATGCGCCAGCATGAGGGCTGCGACATCGCTCTGGTCGGCGATCAGCCCGAGCACGAGATTCCGCGGCGCGTAGGGCGAGGTCGCCATCTCCTCGGCGATGGCGCGGCGCACCAGCGGCGAAGGATCGTCGATCAGCGAGATCAGCGCCGTCTCTGCTTCCCGCCGGTCCTCGTCGCCCATGCCCGAGCGCAGATAGGCGCCCGCCAGCGCAGCCGCGCCCTCGGCGCGCGCCTGCGCATTGGCCGTGCGGGCCCAGAGCAGGAAGCGGCGGACGATCATGTGCCGCTCCGCTGGATCATGAAGGAGGAGAGGTCGAGTGGCGCGCGGCGTGGCTTGGCTGCGGCGCGCGGCGGCTGTGCAGCGGCGGCGGCCGGCTGCGTCAGCTCGACAGGGCGTGAGGGCGGCAGCGGCGCGCTCGTGGGCACGGCGGAAGGAGCGATGGCAGGCTGGGCCGCAGCCGAGCCGGCGACGCCGACCGGAGATGCGTCGTTTAGCGCCTGACGCGGAAAATAGCGCGAGCCCTCGTCGAGCGAGGCCAGGCGCGTGCCGCCGCTGCGCGGCGTGGTCCAGAGATTGGCGACGGCCTTCGAGACCGGCTCGCGCGAGCCTTCGGTCGAGAACAGCCCGATCAGCCCCCTCGCCCGCCCGGGCGCGAGCGCGGCCGCGATCTGGGCGGGCTGGTCGGCGCCCTGACCCTGAGCGGCGGCCGGCTGGGACGCGGCCTGCGGGGCCGATGTGGCGGCGGCGAGCTGCGTGTTGGCGTGGCTTGCCGCGAGCACGCCATAGACCTCCTGCACGCTGCGGGCGCGGCCGGTCTTGTCGAAGAAGATGCCCTTGTTGGCGGCGGCGGCTTCAGGAAAATCCTTCGCGGCGCTGCGCGTGGGATCGCTGCCGGCCGTGCGGATGAGATCTGAGGCGCCGCGCGCGCCCAGCACATGGGCCATATAGAGTTCGCCCGCATGCGGCTGGCGGCCGAGGCTCGCGGCGAGCTGATCGCGGTTCTTCTGGGTCAGCGCACCGGCCATTACGGCCGAGACCTGCGGATCGGTGCGCAGTTGCAGGATTTTTTCGCGGGCGGCGGGGTCGGCCACCGTCAGACGGCCGTTTTCGCCCTCGCTTATCGCATTGGCGTAGTCGCTCAGGCCCTGCTTCGGCCCCTCCTGCTTGACCATGGAAAGCCAGGTCTGCTCGATGAACTGGAACAGGCCGGTCGCGCTCGATGTCTTCGCTTTGGCGTCGGGCTCCAGCGCCGATTCCCGCTGCGCCGTCTTCAGCAGATAGTCGAAGCCGGCCCCGGTCTTCTGCGCGCCGTCGCGGATGGCGCTGACGACGGGATTGGCGGGGGCTGTCTCTTTGGTCTGCGGCGTGCTGAACAGGAACATCGGAACTCTCGAGCGCGAGACTGCCGCCAGGTCGTTGTCGAGAGACATAGGCGCGCCTGTGGAGAGTGGCCCGATTATGGTAAGCGAACCGTTAAACGCGGGAATCGGGGACTGTGCCGAAATGCCCGCTGCACAGGGAGACACAAGGCCATGGCGGATGGACAGCGGCACAAGCGCGGCGGCATCTATTTCGAGGATTTCGTCGTCGGCTCCGTGATCGAACACGGGCTGACCCGCACCGTCACGCAGATGGACAACATGCTGTTCTCCAACATGACGCTGAATCCTCAACCCCTTCATATCGACGCGCATTTCTGCGCGACCGAGACCGAATGGGGCAGGCCGCTGATGAACTCGCTCTTCACGCTGGGCCTGATGATCGGCATCTCGGTCAACGACACCACGGTCGGCACCACGATCGGCAATCTCGGCATGACCGACGTCACCTTCCCGGCCCCGCTTTTCGAAGGCGACACGATCAACTGCACCACCGAGATCGTCGCCAAGCGCGAGTCGCGCTCGCGCCCCGATGCCGGCATCGTCGAGTTCGAGCACAAGGCCTACAAGCAGGACGGCACGCTGGTCGCGCAGTGCCGCCGCCAGGCCTTCATGCGCAAGCGCCCCGCCCCTGCCACGATCGCGGTCTGAACGGCATGCGCTCACTCCTCTTCGTGCCGGGCGACAGCCCGAAGAAGCAGCAGAAGGGTCTGGACTGCGGGGCCGACGCGCTGATCCTCGATCTCGAGGATTCGGTCGCGCTCGACGCCAAGCCCCACGCCCGCACTATTACGCTCGAATTCCTCAAGGCCGTCGGGGCGCAAGCCAAGCGCCCGCTCCTGATCGTGCGGATCAACGCGCTGTCGACCGGGCTGACGGAGGCCGATCTCGACGCGGTGATGCCGGGCGCGCCTGACGCCATCATGCTGCCCAAGGCCGAGGGCGGCGTCGATGCCGGGCATCTCGCCGCCAAGATCGCGGTGCGCGAGGCGGAAGGGAACCTGCCCGATGGCGGCACGCGCATCATCCCGATCGCGACCGAGACCGGCCGCGGCATCTTCGGCCTCTCCAGCTATGCAGGCGCGACGCATCGGCTCGCCGCGCTGACCTGGGGCGCGGAGGACCTTTCGGCCGATCTCGGCGCGGAGACCAACCGCCTCACCGACGGCAGCTATGCAGATCCCTACCGTCTCGCCCGCTCGCTGACGCTGTTCGCGGCCGCCGCCGCGCAGGTCGATGCGATCGACACCGTCTTCACCAATTTTCGCGACGACGAGGGCTTCCGCGCCGAATGTGTCGCGGCGCGGCGCGACGGCTTCACCGGCAAGATGGCGATCCACCCGGCGCAGGTGCCGATCGCCAACGCGGTCTTCGCGCCCTCGCCAGCCGAACTCGCCAAGGCGGAGGCGATCATCGCGCTGTTTGCCGCCAACCCTGGCATGGGCGTGATCGGGCTCGATGGCGAAATGCTCGATCGTCCCCATCTCGTCAGAGCGCAGCGCCTCAAGGCCCGCGCCGAGAAACTGGCTGAATAGAGTGTCGGAGCTGATTCCAATGACTCAGGTTTTCGCGATCGAGGGCATGCATTGCGGCGGCTGCGCCTCCCGAGCCCAGAAGGCCGTAGCGGCCATCGCGCCCGGCGCGGTGGTGACGCTGGAGCCGCCCCGGCTGACCCTCCCCGAGAGCGTTACGCTCGACGCCGCCGCGATCAACGCGGCTCTGGCGAAGATGGGCGAGTGGAAGGCGACCGGGCCGCTCACATCCTGATCTGCCGGCAGGCGCGCATCGTCGACGACAGGCAGTCCTGCGCCTTGCGCGCCCGGTCGAGCTCGAAGATCAGCCAAACCCCCGCGCCGAGCACGAGCAGAGCTGCGATGACCGCCAGCAGGTTGACGGTCATCTTCCAGTCGTCATCGGGCTCGTAGGGCTGCCGCAAATCGCCTCTCCTCACCCTCCGGGCGGGCGAATGATCGAGAAGAGCTTATCGACCTCGGCGTAGTCGGCATAGCCGCAACGCGCGATCGGATTGGCGGCGGCGGTGTCGAAGCGGCCATCGCGGATGCAGGCATCGTCCATGTAGATGCCGACGACCTGGCCCAGCACCATCCAGCGCGGCAGCGCCTTTCCGTCGAGGTCGTTGAGTTGCTGCACCGAGAGCAGCTTGCATTCGAGCGCGGCCGGGCTTGCCGCGACACGCGGCGGCTTGACGAATTTGGACGGCGCCATCTCCAGCCCGGCATGGGCGTATTCGCTTGCTCCCCGCGGCAGCGGCGCCGAGGTCATGTTCATCTGCTGCGCCAGCGCCTTGCTGACGATCGAGCAGGTGAACTCGCCCGTCTCCTCGACGAAGGCGACGGCATCCTTCTTGTCCTCGGACGAGAACATGACGATGTGCGGGCGCGACGAGACGGCGTTGAAAAAGCTGTAGGGCGAGAGGTTGACCTCGCCCTTGGCTGAGAGCGCCGTGATCCACCCGATCGGCCGCGGCGTCACGATCGCCTTGAACGGATCATGCGGCAGGCCGTGATCCTGCAGGGCAGTGGAGTAGATCATCGCTCTCAGGCTCCGAACCGGCTGACGATGTCGGCGAGCGCGGGCCGCTCCCGGTCGGCCGGCACTGTCTGCGCCGTTCCGATATGGATGAAGCCGGCGATGCGCTCGTCGGCGCCGAGCCCGAAGGCCGACAGCACCGCCGTGTCGAAGGAAAACCAGTTGGTCAGCCAGCACGCACCGAAGCCCATCGCCTGGGCCGCGACCAGCATGGTCATACAGACCGCGCCGGCCGACAATTCCTGCTCCCAGATCGGGATCTTGGGGTGGGTCGCCGCTTTCGAGACCACCGCGACGATCAGCGGAGCCTGTCTCAGGCGGTTGCGCTCGAAGGTAACCTTCTCGCCATCGGCATCGGGATTGCGGGCCTTGAAGGCCGCAGCCACGATGTCTCCGGCCTTGTCGCGCGCCTCGCCCTCGAAGACAATGAAACGCCAGGGCGCGAGTTTGCCATGGTCCGGCACGCGCGCGGCGATGGTCAGGAGCTGGTCGAGCTGGGCGGCGTCGGGACCCGGCGCGGCGAGGAACTGCGGCGGCACGGAGCGGCGCAGCTTGAGCAGGGCGAGCGTATCGGTCATGAAGCGTCCGGGTTGAAGAGTTGGTTGAGACCTAGTGCTTCGCCATGATGAGGACAAGCGAGCCTGCTCAGAGCACGGCGCAGGGGCGGCGCGAGGCACGCTCATGTTTGAACTGGACGCATTCGCAATGACGGCAGGGATCGCCGGTGCATCGGACCGAAAAGTGGATTCCACTTTTCGGAACAATCTGATGCAAAGCCAGGAAGCTGGATCGCCATGCGTCCGAAAGGATGCTTGGCGATCCCGCGGGTCTGGCTTGGCCGCGGTGTTCGCAGCGGCGCTGCTGACCGCACAGTCCGCCTCGGCGCAAGCGCCGGTGCTGCAGCCCCCTCCGGCCGCGATCGTGCCGGGAACCCCGCAAGGCTCGGTCACGGCCACCGTCCCGCTGAGGCTCAGCGCGCAGTTCGCCAACGACCGCAAGCCGATCCGCTCCGGGCTGCTCTGGCGCGTGCTGGCCGAGACGGCCGATGGCTCGCCCCCGCGCATCGTCGCCCGCTCCGACGACGCCGAGCCGGTATTCGCACTGGAGCCCGGCACTTATCTGCTGCACGCGGCTTACGGCTTCGCCAGCGGCACCAAGCGCGTCACGCTGGGCCCGCAGGGCGGCCGCGACCAGATCGCGATCAGCGCCGGCGCTCTCTCTCTGGCGGGCTCGATCGGCGACAACCCGATCTCGGCGGCGCTGCTGAACTTTTCGGTATTCGTGCCGCTGCAGGGCAATTCCGAAGGCCGTCTCGTCGTCGGCAACGCCCGCGCCGGCGAGATCATCCGCCTGCCCGAGGGCACCTACCATGTCGTTTCGACCTATGGCGATTCGAACGCAATCCAGCGCGCCGACGTCAAGGTCGAGGCCGGCAAGGTCACCGACGCGACGCTGCATCACCGGGCCGCGCGCGTGACGCTCAAGCTTGTCGCGGCCCCGGGCGGCGAAGCCTTCGCCGGCACGGCCTTCAGCGTGCTGACACCGGGCGGTGACGTCATTCGCGAGGCGATCGGCGCGTTTCCGCAGGTCATCCTGGCCGAGGGCGACTATGTGCTGATTGCGCGGCAGGAAGGCCGCGTCTTTTCCCGCGACTTCAAGGTCGAGACGGGCCTCGACAGGGATATCGAGGTTCTGGCTCAGTAGGCCGTCCCGAATCGCCTGACCGGGACAGTTCGACGACTCTTGTCAGTTCGACGGCTTGGCCGCTTCGGCGAATTCGGGCTTGGCGCCGGTCAGCGCGCTGACGATGCCGTCGGCGACGCGCACGGCAAGGCAGCGATAGCTGGCATCGACCATATGCAGCCCATCCATGCCGACCAGTTCGGCATCGGTGAACTGCTTCGAGCGCGCCCAGTTCTTCATCATCGCATAGCGCGGGAAGATCGAGACGCCATGCTCGTCGGCGGTTCGCATCAGCACCTTGCGGTAATCGTCATATTTTGGATAGCGGTCTTCGCGCGGCAGCCATTGCAGGTCCATCATGACCATGTCGATGCCGGCATCCTGCATCTTCCTGATGCCCTTGGTCAGGATCTTGGCGAGCTTCTCCTCGCCGACATGGCGGATCGCGTCATTGACCACGGTCTGCCAGATCACGATCGACGGCTTGGCCTCGATCACATCGGCCTCCATGCGCAACAGCATGTCATAGGCGGACTGGCCGCCAACGCCTTTGTTGACGACCTTGATCTCGCGGTCTGGCAGGCGGCGCTTGAGTTCGGCTTCCAGCACGGCCGGGTAGCTCTTGTCGTTCGAACTCGCGCCTGATCCTTCAGTCGTCGAGGAGCCGAGTGCAACGATAGTGAGAGCGCCGGTGTCCCGCAATGTCCGCGCGGCGACCGGCAACATCGGCTGGAATGGTTGCTGGGCCGCGCCGAAGCGGCAGCGCAGATCGCTCTTGTCGGCAAGCGTCATTGGCCCGGCAAAAGCCTCGCCGGCAAACAAGCCTGCGATCAGGATCGCTGCGGCGACAGGCCGGATGCCTGCAGGCCAGAAGAAGCCCTGCCTGTTTTGTCTGACGCCTTGAACCAAGACAGAAATGCCCCGAGACCCAGCAACACCATAGCGCCGAACAGCGAAATCAGCAACTGCACGCCAAGGGCGAAACCGGTCTCCGCCATCACGATCTGTCCGGCGATCGAAAGCACGATGCCGACGCAGAACACCTCGAGCGAATGCCGACCAGCGTGAGCGAGCAGTCGCCCCGCCCCGCTGGCGAGCAGCGCGCCGCCGGCCGGCAGATACCGGATCGCGAGCCATGCCAGAGCCAGCACATGCGCGATCCGCGCAAAGGCGAGATTGGTCTTGTCGGTGCCGAGCTGCACCTGGTCGATCCAGTCGTTCAGCGCCACGATGCCGAACGGATTGCCCGACGATGTCTTGATCGCCAGCGCAAACAGCAGGAACGCGAGCGCGGCCGCATCGACGAGGCGCAGACGAGGCGCACTGAGGCCAAGCTGCGCGGCGCGGCCGATGAGAATGCCGAGCACGAAGATGAACTGCCAGGCGAAGGGATTGAAGAACCAGCCGCCCGAGCCGGCATTGGGCAGGTTGAGGCCGAAGGTTCCGGCGCAGAACCAGAGCGCAAAGGAGGCGGCGAGCGTCAGCAGCGGGCTGAAGCGCATACCCACATAGATCGCCGGAAACAGGCCGAGCAGGACGATATAGAGCGGCAGGATGTCGAGATAATAGGGCTGGTAGCGCAGCGTCAGGGCGTCGAAAATCGCCTGCGCCGGCTGGCTGAACAGCGAATGGATGTTGATCGCTTCGAGATAGAGCGGGTTCTTTGTCTGGACCACGGCGGTCGCCACGATGGCGCAAACCAGCAGGAAGACCGCGGCATGAGCGACATAGAGCGTCCAGACCCGCCGACCCACCTTCCGCGCGCCCGCGAGCACCCCGTCACGATCGATCAGCCCGCCATAGGCCAGCGTCGCCGAGACGCCCGCCAGCAGCACGAAGGCGTCGGCAGCGTCCGAAAACCCGAAATTATGCGGCATGAAGCCGGCGATGACATTGCCGGGCATGTGATTGATGAAGATGAACAGCAGGGCGAGGCCACGGATCACGTCGATCCGGGCGTCGCGGGCGGGACGCGCCGCGAGGGCGGCTGGAGCGCCGCCGAATGCGAGAAACTGGCCGAAGGAGACCAACTGCGCCACGAACCGAGCCTTACATTGGGCGGAAACCGCCTGCGACCGAACATGAACGAAAACCAACAGCATCGTTCATCTGGCGTTCAGATAAGGCGGAATGGTGACGAGGCCATAAACGCGTGATCACGAGCGATTCAACGCGCGATCACAAGCGCGTGTTCCCGAAGGTCAGGAAGGCCGGTCAGACGAATCCGCAGTCAGTAGGGCGGCTCGGCATGGACCAGCCTGCCGTCGATCAGGAGACGCTTGATCGCGGCCTCCCCCGAGGACGAGACGGCGGCGACGATCTCGATGCGCTTGCGCTCGGTGCGCTCGATCGCGCGCCCGCTGCCCTGGGGCACGAAATAGCTTTCGAGACCGTAATCGACCCGCAGGCGGCTGTTCGGCTGGCCGCAATCGGACGCTCCGTCCTCGCCGAAGCGGCAGGCGACGGTCGAGCTGACGCGTCCGGCGATCACGGTGCCGGCGCCGGCGGGCCGCGAGCGGAAAGCGCCACGGACCACCGCGAAGCCCTCCGCGTCGGCGCCCAGCCGGACATGGATGGGATCGCCGCGCCGGAACGCCTTGTCGCCATCCAGTCCGGCAAGTTCGATCGTGCCGATCTCGTAGCCGAGCACGACATAGTCGCCGCGAAACAGGTCGCGCGGATCGACCGGCGCGGTCTTCAGCCTGATCTCGACGCCCGAGCGCAGGATGCGCGCCCGGCTCTCGACCACGAGCAGGATCAGCCCGCAGAGCACGAACATGGCGGCCAGAGCGCGCCATAGCACCGGCACACGGGCAGTCACGCCGTCGAGCGAGGGAACCGCCATCATGTCGGAGCCCCCGGTGGCGCTTCGCCTTTGGGTTTGCCGAAGCGCGCAACCAGACGCCGCGTCAGCGACGCCATGCCCAGCAGGGCCGCGCCGCCGACCAGGAAGAACAGCGACTGGTCGAGCAGCGTCCCGATGGTCTGCCAGAGCAGGATGATGACCGCGATGAAGAACAGCCCCGAACCTGCTCCTGTCACCCGGCGCAGGCCGCCGGCCGCACCGGCCGCGACCTGCGCGATGGCGATCAGCAGGATCAGGCTCGCGACCACGACCTTGCCGGGCAAGGTCACGACGCCGCCGCTCCAGAACACGAGCGGGATCAGCAGCGAAAGCAGCAGCGCCCCGGCCAGCGCCCAGGCGAAACGCTTCTCGCGCGCCAGCAGCGCGAGGCCCGCGCTCGCCGGCACGGCGGCGAGATAGGCGAGGTAGATTGGCACGCCGCCCTTGCCTGCGCCCGACAGGCTGGTGTCGAGAATGCGGACGAGTTCGATGCAGAGCGCGACAGACAGGCCGACCAGCCCCCATGGCAGAAACGCCGTGAGCAGCGCGGGCAGGCCCCGGTCGAGCGCCAGCGCCCCCACCGCGACGAAGACGACGGAGACGGCGAGCCCATAGGCGATCAGCCCATAGTCGAAATTGCCGTTGATCCAGTCGCCGGGAACCAGCGCGAGCCAGCCCGCCAGGCACAGCACGGCCACATGATGGACAAAACGGCTCTCGCGCCCCAGCGCGAGCCAGAAAGCCGGCAGGAAGAGCAGGAAAAACGGCCAGTGCAGCGTACCCTGCTGCTCGACCCAACGGCCGCCGCTCCAGCTCGCAAGGGTGACGAAGGCGACGATCAGCGCGCCGTCCGAGCGCAGCAGAACGGCTACCGCGAGTGCGCCGAGCACGATCAGGAACGCGCCGGCCGGCCAGTCCGTCGGCAGATGATACATCTGTCCGACCAGCGCGACGCCGGCGGCGAAGATCAGCACGCCGCAGGTCGAGGCCGCGTTCGCGCCCATCGTCGAGCCCTTCGCCTCGAGCCTCGCCGCGATGACGAGCGCACCGACGATGCCTGAGAGGATCATCCCGAGCTTCAGCAGCCTCGGCATCTCCTCCCAGTTCGCCGCCACGAAGGCCGCGACGCTGGAGGCGATCAGCAGCCCGCCGAACATCCCCAGCAGCCCCGGCAGCCGAAAGCCGCCCTCGCGCGTCAGCGATTGCCGGATGGCGGTCGCGCTCGCGGGAGAGACCAGCCCCTCCCCGACCCAGCGGGTCAGGTCGGCTTCGAGTCGCTTGTGATAGGAGCCGGTCAGCATGTGCGACAATCTGGCATGTGGTGTGGGGATTTGGCGAGAGGTCCGAACCTCAAACACCCCGTCATCCCGGACAAGCCGCGCAGCGGCGTAGCTCCGGGATCCATCATAGGGCGCCTCGGCGCTTTGCGATGGATCCCGGAGCTCCGCTTCGCTGCGTCCGGGATGACGGAGCGTTTTTGGCGCCAGTAGTGCGCTTAAAGGGAAGATCGCGCCGCCTTCACCCGCTTCAAATCGGGCGGCGTCGCCTCGTCGGTCATCGCGGCGATCATCTCATCGAGCGACATCACCGTCTGCGCCTGGCTGCCGAGCCGGCGAACGGTCACCGTGCGCTCCTCCGCCTCGCGCTTGCCGACAGCCAGGATCACCGGGACCTTGGCCAGCGAATGCTCGCGCACCTTGTAGCTGATCTTCTCGTTGCGAAGATCGGCGCGCGCCCTCAGGCCGGCGTTCATGCAGGCGATCGTGACGTCCTCGGCGTAGGCATCGGCCTCCGAAGTGATCGGGCAGACCAGGATCTGCTCGGGCGCGAGCCAGAGCGGAAAGTGGCCGGCAAAATTTTCGATCAGGATGCCGGTGAAGCGCTCCAGCGAGCCGCAGATCGCGCGATGGACCATGCTGGGCGTCTTCTTCTCGCCGTCCGAGCCGATATAGAAGGCCCCGAAACGCTCCGGCAGGTTGAAGTCGACCTGCGTCGTGCCGCACTGCCAGTCGCGGCCGATCGCGTCGCGCAGGACGTATTCGAATTTCGGCCCGTAGAAGGCGCCCTCGCCCGGATTGATCTCGGTCTTGATGCGCCCGCCCGACTGTTCCGCGATCTGCTCCAGAACGCGGCTCATCACCTCTTCGGCATGGTCCCACATCGCGTCGGTGCCGACGCGCTTCTCCGGCCGCGTCGAGAGCTTGATGACGAGATCGTCGGTGAAGCCGAAATCGGCATAGACGGAGAGGATCAGCTCGTTGATCTTCAGGCACTCGGCCGCGAGATGCTCTTCCGCGCAGAAGATGTGCGCATCGTCCTGCGTGAAGCCGCGCACGCGCATCAACCCGTGCAGCGCGCCGGACGGCTCGTAGCGGTGGACATTGCCGAATTCGGCCAGCCGGATCGGCAGGTCGCGATAACTCTTCAGCCCGTGCTTGAAGATCTGGACATGGCCGGGGCAGTTCATCGGCTTCAGCGCAAAGACCTTCTGGTCGCGCGTCGGGTCGTTGGGGTTCTCGAACGCGCTCGCCGACTTCACCGCGAACATGTTGTCCTGATACCAGCCCCAGTGGCCCGAGGTCTCCCAGAGCGACTTGTCGAGGATCTGCGGCGCGTTGACCTCCTCGTAGTCGGCAGCGAGCCGGCGGCGCATATAGGTCAGGATTTCCTGGAACAGCCGCCAGCCCTTGGAGTGCCAGAACACGACGCCCGGCCCCTCCTCCTGGAAGTGGAACAGGTTCATCTCGCGGCCGAGCTTGCGGTGGTCGCGCTTCTCCGCCTCCTCGATCTGCTTGAGATGGGCGTCGAGCTGCTCCTGCTTGGCGAAGGCCGTGCCGTAGAGCCGCGTCAGCATGGCGTTGTTCGAGTCGCCGCGCCAATAGGCGCCCGCCACCTTCATCAGCCTGAACGCGGTGCCGACCTTGCCGACCGAGGTCATGTGCGGCCCGCGGCACAAATCGATCCACTCGCCTTGCGCATACATCTTCAGCGTCTGGTCGGCAGGGATCGCATCGACCAGCTCGACCTTGTAGGCCTCGCCCTTCTCCGCGAAGAAAGCCTTGGCCCGGTCGCGGCTCCATTCCTCCTTGGTGAAGGGCGCGTCCTTCGCGATGATCTCGCGCATCTTTGCCTCGATCGCCGGGAAGTCCTCGGGCGTGAACGGCTCATTGCGGGCGAAATCGTAGTAAAAGCCGCCCTCGATCACGGGGCCGATCGTCACCTGCGTACCGGGCCAGAGCGCCTGCACCGCCTCGGCCAGCACATGGGCGCAGTCGTGCCGGATCAGTTCCAGCGCGCGCGGATCGTCGCGCGTCAGGAACTCGATCTTCGAGTCCTTCTCGATCGGGTCGGAAAGGTCGACGACGACGCCGTCGAGCGCCATCGCGACCGTGCGCTTCAGCAGGGAGGGCGAAATGCTGCCTGCGATCGCCGCCCCGGTGATGCCGGAGGGAAACTCGCGCTGCGCGCCGTCTGGAAATGTCAGGGAGATTGTCATGAGTTGAAGCTCCTGCTCACTCGGGGACACAAACCCCGTAAGCGAAAATTTCTGAGGGATATGGCCTGCTACGGCTTAGAGGTCGTTCCGCCGCCCGCAGCAGGTTCCGCGTCGGAATCGAGAGCAGGCGGCGCGTTCACGCCGCGCCAGCGCCCATAGGACAACGGCCTATACCAGCGCGCGTCATGCGGCAATTCCTCGCAGACGAGATCGATGCCCGACGTACCAAGCGGCGTGCAGCGGCAGATGCGCGCAAAGCCGACCCAGCCGCCGCGCCACAATCCGAAGCGCTGGATCGCTTCGTCGGCATAATCCGAACAGCTCGGCCAGTGCCGGCACTGCCGGCCGATCAGCATCGACAGGCTGAGCTGGTAGCCCCGGATCAGCCAATGCGCGCCACGCCTCGGCGCAGCCTTCAAACCCGAGGCGACCTTTGAACCGGACGACTTGGCAAAAAGACGTGACAAGGCGAGGCTCGATGCCTTTTCATCGCGCTCGTCGTCGCAGCCGGGATTCGCCATGCTCCACCCTCTTCCACGAACCGCGCCGCGCCGCCAGATGGCGGCCGTGCTGGCGCTGGCAGTGGGCCTTGCGTTGCCCGCGCTGCCTGCGCTCGGCCAGCAGCGCGCCAGCCTGCTCTGGCTCGATGCCGGCAGGATCGACATCGCCCGCGTCATCGGATTGCCGCCGGCCCAGAACTCGCCCGAGCAGCGGGCGGAATTCGAGCAGGTCCTGCAGATCAGCTCGACCCGGACGCCCGAGCGGGAGAAGCAGGCCATCGCCGACCAGTACCAGACGCTGGCCCGTTTTCTGGACGGGATCGACCATGCCTTCGTCGAGAACACGCAGCGCGAGATGCGGCTGCTCTTCCGCGAGGCTCAGGTCGAGCTTGGCATCGTCCTGCTCGGCGTCCGCCGCCTGACTAACCGGCAAAGGCCGTTCACGGTCTGGAACAGGGTCCGGGTCAAGCCCTGCCCGGGCGGCAGGCCCGACGGCTCGTCCTTCCCGTCCGGCCATGCGGCGACGGCAGCGCTCTATGCCGAATTGCTGACCGAGGTCGTGCCGGAGTTCGCCGAAAAATTCGAGGCCCGCGTCAAGGATTACGGCCAGAGCAGGCTCGTCTGCGGTTTCCATTATCCGACCGATCTCGTCGCCGGCGACAAGGCCGGCCGGGCCGTGGCGAAGGCGCTGCTGGCAGAACGCGCCTTCCGCGCCCGCTTCGACGAGACCAGGCCGGAAATCCGGCAGGCGTTCGGGCTGAAATAGCTATTCGGCCGCCATCTGCCGCCGCGCCTCGATCTGGCCGATCGCATCGACCACCGCGTCGAAGGTCAGCATCGTCGAGGCGTGGCGGGCCTTGTAGTCGCGCACCGGGACGAGCACCGCGAGATCGGCCCATTTGCCGTCCGGAGGCTCGGCGCTGTCCTTGAGGATTGCGCGGGCCTGCTCGCGGACATGGCGCAGTTCCTGCGCCGTCGAGCCGAGGACATGGCGCGCCATGATCGAGGACGACGCCTGGCCGAGCGCGCAGGCCTTCACCTCATGGCCGAAGCGCGTAACGACATCGCCCTCCATGCTGACATCGACCGTCACGGTGGAGCCGCAGAGCCGCGAATGCGCCTTGGCCGTGGCGTCGGGTCGGTCCAGCCGCTCCAGCAGCGGGATGTCGGCCGCGAGTTCGAGGATGCGCTTGTTGTAGACGTCGCTCAGCATGTCGTGATCTCCGCCGGGGCTGGAACGCCCGGCGTCACGACCAATATAGGAAGCGTCGCAAAAATATGGGAGGGCTTGAACCGACCTGAATGAATGCGGCGGGAAACTTGTCCGATCGCCTCGCGCCGGCTGGTCCAAGGCCGAACCGGCTGCGTATGGGGTCAAACCGTAACGGGAGGCGCCACATGAGCCCTGTGGTTAAGTCCTTGTCCGTCGAGCGGGCGCTCAGCCCCTCTGCAGACAAGTTTCTGATCAAGCAGCCGACTCAGGAAGAAGCCGAGGCGGCCGTGCGCACGCTGCTGCTCTGGGCCGGCGACGATCCGTCGCGAGAAGGGCTGCTGGAGACGCCGCGCCGCGTCGCAAAGGCCTATCGCGAGTTCTACAAGGGCTATGACGAGGACGCCGAGGACATTCTCGACCGCGTCTTCGAGGAGGTCGAAGGCTATCGCGAGATGGTGCTGGTGCGCGACATCCCGTTCTACTCGCATTGCGAGCACCACATGGTGCCCTTCGTCGGCAAGGCCCATATCGGCTACTACCCGTCAAAGGGCGTGGTCGGCCTGTCCAAGCTAGCCCGCATCGTCGATGTTTATGCGCGCCGCCTGCAGACGCAGGAGACGATGACGGCGCAAATCGCGCAGGTGATCGAACGGGCGCTCAAACCGCGCGGCGTCGCCGTGCTGATCGAGGCCGAGCACATGTGCATGTCGATGCGCGGCGTGCAGAAACAGGGCTCCTCGACCATGACGACGCAATACACCGGCGTCTTCAAGGAGCCGGCCGAGCAGGTCCGCTTCTTCACGATGGTGAAGTCGCCGGGGCTTTGAGCCTTGGGCGCGCAGGCAATCCGCGCGCCCTCGCACACGCCCCGCTAGTTGCGCCCGGCCATGACGCCGCCATCGACATCGTGGATCGCGCCGGTCGTCCACCCTGCCCGCTCCGACAGCAGGAAAGCGATATGGGCTGCGACATCGTCCGCCCGGCCGACCCGGCCGATCGGATGGAAGGCGTCGAAGCCGCCCGTCAGCGTCGCCTCGATCGCATCAGGCGCGATGAAGGCGCCATAGATCGGCGTCACGACCACAGCGGGAGCAACCGCGTTGACGCGGATACGGTGGTCCGCGAGTTCCATGGCCAGATGCTGTGTCAGGGCGTGCAGTCCGGCCTTCGCCATCGAATAGGCCGAAGACGGCGTCGCCTTGACCGCCTGCCGCGCCCACATCGAACCGATGGTGACGATCGCCCCGCCCCCATGCGCCGCCATGTTGCGCGCCACGGCCTGGGTCGCGAAATAGATCGCCCGGTTGATTGCGTGATAGCGGTCGAAATCCTCTACCGCATGGTCGAGGAACGGCTTTGGGAAGAAATAGCCGGCGGCGTTGACGAGTTGGTCGATATGGCGCTCTTCGCCCGCGATCCGGCTGACCAGCCCGTCAACCGCCGCCTTGTCGTACAGATCGGCGACGATGGCTTCGGCTCCGCCACCGCCGGCCGCCTCGATCTGTGCGCGGGCGGCGTCGAGCTTGGCCAGATCGCGGCCAACAATAACGACCTTTCGTCCCTCGGCTGCGAGAAGCAGGGCCGTCGCAAGTCCCATGCCGGAAGAGCCTCCCACGATGAGGCTGAGTTTATCTGTCATGATCACAATCCTCGCTTCAAATCTATCTACTGATAGATAGGTTTGAAATAGACGGTTGAGAATGACGCCGTCAAGTTCTATCTATCGCTCGATAGAGAGACTCCTCCGATGCTCGATCAGCCAGCCCGTGACCAAATCCTCGACGCCGCCGAAAAGCGGGCGCGGACGGCCGGCTATCACGGCTTCAGCTTTCGCGATCTGGCGGAAGACGTCGGGATCAAGAGTTCCAGCGTCCACTATCACTTCCCGACCAAGGGCGACCTCGCCGAGGCGCTGGCGCGGCGCTACACGAAGCGTGCCGCCGAGAGGCTCGGAGAGCCCCACAGCCTCGCTCCCGGCGAAGGCGCGGCCCGGGTCTCCGCCCTGTTTCGCGATGCGCTTCTGATCGACGATCGCATGTGCCTTTGTGGCCTTTTCGGTGCGGAGCGCGACGCCCTGCCGCCATCGGTCGCGGCGGCCGTCGCCGACTTCTTCCGGCTGATCCTCGACTATCTCGACCGAGCGCCCAAAGCCGGGGAGCGAAACGAGGAGCCGGCGGCCATGCTCGCCAGGCTGGAAGGCGCGCTTATTCTGGCCCGCACGCTGAACGATCCGAGCCTGTTCGAGGCGGCGACCGCCACACAAGCTGCCTGACGGGACAGCGGCCCGACGCCCTGCGGCGCCGGGCGGCCGATGCGACAGTCAACCGATGGAACAACCATGAACCCGTTTCCAAGCATCGACACCAAAGCCGAGCTCGAGGAAGGCGACATCCTCGCGCCACGCTTCGACGCCAACGGGCTCGTCACCTGCGTCGCCACCGACGCGGAGACCGGCGAGGTCCTGATGGTCGCGCATATGAACGCCGAATCCCTGGCGCGCAGCATCGAGACCGGGCAGGCTTGGTACTGGTCGCGCTCGCGCCGGGAGCTCTGGCACAAGGGCGCGACCTCGGGTCAGATCCAGACCATCGTCGAGATGCGCGTCGATTGCGATCAGGACGCGATCTGGATCAAGGTCCAGGTCGCTGGCGATGGCGGCTGCTGCCACACGCAGCGCCGGTCGTGCTTCTACAGGGTCAAGCCCGTCGGAGCGGATGCCGGCCTGCCGCTTGCAAAGCGCTGACGAAACCGCCCCGGGCGCAGCGTTTCCGATGCTTTCACCAAGATTTCATCAATCCGTAAAATGTCGCCGCTATCGCCCTGCCATTCTCGGCATGGTTCACGATTCGCTCATTGCCGCCCCGGCATGCTGGCTCTCCCGCGGAGGGCCGGGACCATGTTGTGGGATGATATCGCGAGGCGCGCCTTCGGACTGGGCGGAGGTGGAGCAACGATGGACGAGATGACGGCCCAGGCCGACGCCAGGCCCGGCAGGCCGAGAATCGGGCTCGCGCTCGGCGGCGGCGCAGCGCGCGGCTGGGCCCATATCGGCGTGATCGAGGTTCTCACCGAGGCTGGCTACGGCCCCGACGTCATCGCGGGGACCTCGATCGGCGCGGTGGTCGGCGGCTGCTTCTGCGCCGGAAAGCTGCCCCAGCTCGCCGAATTCGCCACCACCCTGACCAAGCGCCGCGTCGTCGGCCTGATGGATTTCCATATCGGCGGCGCGGGATTGATCGCCGGCGGGAGGCTGAAGCGCCTGCTCGAGCGCGACCTCGCCCAGACCCGCATCGAGGACCTGCCGCAGCGCTTCGTGGCGATCGCGACCGAACTCGGCACCGGCCACGAGATCTGGCTGACGCGCGGGCCGGTGGTCGAAGCCCTGCGCGCCTCCTATGCGCTGCCGGGCGTGTTCGACCCGGTCAAGCTCGGCGGCCGCTGGCTGATGGACGGCGCGCTGGTCAACCCCGTGCCGGTCACCGCCGCGCGCGCCATGGGCGCCGACGTCGTGATCTGCGTCAACCTCAACAGCGACCTCGCCGGTCGCGGCACCACGATCCAGAGCCACCCGGCCGATCCCGACCCGGAAATCCTGCCCGAGATCGACGTCCGCCCGACCTCGCGCTGGCTCGGCGGCATCACGGGCGCGGCGCGGCGCGTGCGCGGCATGGTCGGCCGCCCGGCGCAGGACAAATCAGGATATGACAGGCCAGGGCTCGCCGGCGTCATGGTCGACGCCTTCAACATCACGCAGGATCGCATCTCGCGCTCGCGGTTGGCGGGGGATCCGCCCGACGTGATGGTTGGCCCCAAGCTCGGCCGCATCGGCCTCTTCGATTTCCATCGGGCGCAGGACATCATCGAACTGGGCCGCCAGGCCGCCAGACGCTCGCTCGACGACATCGCGGCGATGGTCGCCAGCAGCAGCGTCGGCGTCGACTGACGCGGCCGAGCCTTACGCCATCGCGATGTAGTCGCGCATGGCCCGCCCCTCGGCTTCGATCTCCGCCACGCGATACTTCACCACGTCGCCGATCGAGACGATGCCAGCGATCCGGCCATTGTCGATAACGGGAACGTGCCGGAATCGGCCCGATGTCATGATCTCCATCAACTCATCGACGCTGGTCTGCGGCCGGCAGGTCACGACCTTGGCCGTCATCGCCCTCGATACAGGACTCTCAAGCGCCGTTGCGCCGTTCTGGCCCAGCGCACGGATGATGTCGCGCTCCGACAGGATGCCGACCAGCGCACCATCCGCGCCCGTGACCGCAACGGCGCCGATGCGACGCTCGGCCAGAACCTTCACCGCTTCGGCCAGCGTCCGCTGCGGCTCCACCGAGATGACCTCATGTCCCTTGTCGCCGAGAAGCTGCGAGACGTTCATGGACACGTTCCTCCTGCATGGGCTGCGCCGTTGACCGGCGAGCGGATTGGGGCGGAGCGACATCGGGCGGTCGGCATGCATAGCGCCAAGGGCTCGGCTCGCATCCAGCACGGCCGAGAGTGTGGGCGAAGAGGATGCCGCAGGCAAGACTTAGCCTCGGTCCTGACTTCGCCTCGGGCCGGAGATCGTCGCCGCCGGACGATCAGGCCCGCACCACGCCCCGGTCAAGCAGCGGAAACAACAGAAGTCCGACGACGAAGCCGCCGACATGCGCCTCCCAGGCGATGCTGGTCTCCTCGCCCAGGATCGGGACGAGCCCTGACCCGAACAGAAAATTGGTGACGAACCAGATGCCGATGAAGATCAGCGCGCGCGAATTGCGCCAGAGCTGGCCGAGGCGTTCGGCGGGGATCGACCTCACCACGCGGTCGTCGCCGAGGCTGCCGAAGCGCAGGCCCGGCGAGAACACGAATCGCGCGGCGGCCGCCATCGCCCCCGAGACGGCGGCCGATGCGCCGACCAGCGGCAGCACGTCGAGATCGCGCGCAAACCAGTGCAGCAGCGCGCCGCCGATCGTCGACAGAGCCAAAAGATTGAGAAAGCGCGCGGCGCCGAGCCGTCGCGCCACCGGGCTGCCGAAGGCGGCAAGCCAGAGCAGGTTGGATGCCAGATGCAGCCAGGAGCCGTGCAACAGGCCGTAGGTCAGCACGGTCCACAATTTCGGTCCGCCATCGGCGAGCAGCAGCCGCACGAGTTGAAACCGGTCGCCGAGCGCCTGTCCCGGCAGAGTCTGCGTCAGACCGTTGAGCAGTTCGTCGATGCGGTCGGGCGCGAGCCACAGGCTCAGCCTCGCCGGCACAAAGGCGAGCCAGGACATCAGCATGTAGTCGTCAAGCGCCGACAGGAGCATCCGCCCGCCCTGGATCAGGGCGAGGCAAAGGCTGAGCCAGACGACGACGGACGGCAGGTTGAGGATCGGCTCGCGTCCCGGCGGGGCGAACGGACCGGAGCGCTGGTCGGACATGGCCGCAACCTCGCCGATGCCGGGGGCGGAGGCAAGCCGACGCCGCGCCGCAGCGGGCTCCTGGGACGCGCGGCGATGAAAAAAGGGGAGCGGCCTTGCGGCGCTCCCCTTTTTCCGGCTGTGGCCGACGCCCGGCAAGCAGGCGTCGCGGTCACATCCCCTCCGCCCCTCCGGACGCGGAACGCCAGCTGGGCGCTCCGGGAATTCGCTAGGATTTGAATGACATTTTAAGGGGTTATCCACAATCGCAAGGTTTTGTTAACCCTAACCCGCCCTTCGACGCCCGCCTGCCCAGGCCTCATGGCAAGACGGCATGGCGAGTGCGTCGAACCTGTCCAAGTGGACCCGACCGTGTCTCATCCGAACGCATATGCCCCGTTTCAGGACGCAATGCGTGCCGGAGAAGGACCAACCCAGCATTGGACGCGGAATGAAAAACCCCAGCACCCGCATGGTTTTCGAGTACTGGAACGCGCTGCGCGGCGAGCGCGCCGCTCCCGAACGCGGCGAGATCGAGCCGGGCGCGCTGCGCCACGCGCTGGCTGACACCTTCATGCTCGAGAACGAGCCGATCGGCCCGGTCTTCCGCCTTGCCGGCACGAGGCTTTGCGCACTGATCGGCAGCGAACTCAGGGGCCGCGCCTTTACCGCGCTCTGGCCCGATGTCGAAGCGCAAGGGGACATGCGCCGCCTCGTGCAGACGGTCATGGACGAGACGGCCGGGGCGGTCGCCGGCCTCTCCGGCGAGACGCGGACAGGAGCGCCGGTCTATCTCGAATTGCTGCTGCTGCCCCTGCGTTACCGCGGCCGCACCCATGCCCGCGTGCTCGGCGCGTTGTCGCCAGCGCTCACGCCCGACTGGCTCGGCCTCGACACGCTCGATTCGATGCGGATGATCTCGCTGCGCATGCTCTGGCCCAACACGCCGGCTCAGCTTGCGCCCGAGCCAAGGCAGCGAATGGCGCCGCCGAAATTCATGGTGCTTCCGGGCGGACGCGTCTGAGTTTCTAACCGACCGTTAACCAGCGCGTCGCTAGGATCGCCACCGAACACAGGCTGATCATTCGATGCTGAGCGCGCTGCAAACGCCCCGTACGGCCCCCCGCCCTGCCGAGCGCAGGCGGCATCACCGTATGAAAGTGGTGCTGCTGGGCCGCTACATGCTGCCCAACCGCATGGAATATCCCTGCCAGAGCATCGACATCTCGCCCGGCGGCGTGCATCTGGCGGCCCCCGCCAAGGCTGCGCCCGGCGACCGCGTCATCGTCTATCTCGAACATCTCGGCCGCATCGAGGGCGTCGCCGTGCGCACCACGATGGAAGGCTTCGCGATGACGATCACCGCGACCAGCCGCAAGCGCGAGAAATTCACCGCCCAATTGACCTGGCTCGCCAACCGCGACGAACTCGGCCTCCCGGAAGACCGCCGCCACGAGCGGATCGTGCCGCGCAATCCGCGCTGCGTCCTGACAATGGATGACGGCGCCGAGCATGTCGTGCGCATCATCGACATCTCGCTGTCGGGCGCCGCCTTCTCCAGCGATCTCGACCTGCCGCTCGGAACGCCGGTCAGGATCGGCTCGACACCGGGCAAGCTCGTCAGGCGCTTCGACGGCGGCTATGCCGTCGAGTTCCGCTTCCCGCTCTCGGCCGACCTGCTCGACGAGAACCTGGAACTCTGAGCGCCGGCAGCCGTCTCCCCGCCTTGCCGCGCCTCTCCCGATTGACAGCCCTGCCCCGCCGGACGCCTGCTGCTGCGCGCCACGCATGAGCTGAGCCATGTCCCGACGCATCGATCGTTCCTGGCTCGTCTTCGACAGCATCGAGAACGCGCAGCACGACCGCTGCGTCGACCTGTTCGAGCGACCGGACGGCTCCTGCGGCTTCGAGGAGTTCCGGCGCGATGTCGAGGACGCCGGCGCCTGGACGCCGGTTCAGTTCTATTCCGGGCTGAGCTTCCCGACCCGCAACGACGCCCGGCTTGCAGCGCACCACGCCGTCGCCTGGCTCGCTGACGCGCCAGCCCCCCGCGCGACGCCCCGCTGATCCGGCCCGGGCCGAACGACAGCGTTAAAGGATCATCACCATCACAGCGTCCGGCGTTGGTTAACGCAATCAAAATGCAGCGCTGAAATTTGTTACCTTCGCATTCGGCGACGGTTTATACTGTTATATACTGTCGGCCTGGACGAGCCGAATACATAAAATTGCTCGCTTTCATTTCAAATCAAATCCACGCGCCCCACGCAATGTCGGCCCCAGGGACAAGAAAGGGGACGTCATGCAGTTCATTCACCGTGGTTTCTTCGGCCCGGCGCTCGCCGTGCTCATCACTGCCGCCGCCGGCTCCGCCGTCCAGGCCCAGTCCAGCGCCGGCCTGCCGGTCGCCAGCCTGCCGATCGCGGCATCGGGCGATGCAAGGGCGCCTTATGCCTGGAGCGACCTGTGCCGGCGCAGCCCGGCCGAGTGCCGCATCGACACCGGCGAGGACGAGCGCGTCGAGATGACGCCGAAGCTCTGGAAGACGATCGTCGCGATCAACAGCAAGACCAACCGCGAGATCGAAGCCATCACCGATCAGGATCATTGGGGCGTAGTCGATCGCTGGGATATGCCGACCGACGGCAAGGGCGATTGCGAAGACTATGCGCTGCTCAAGCGCAAGCGCCTGGCCGAGGCCGGCATCCCGCGCCGCGCCTTGCTGATGACGGTCGTGATCGACGAGGAGAACGCCGGCCATGCCGTGCTGATGATCCGCACCGATCGCGGCGACTACATCCTCGACAACAAGCGCAACGCGATCCTGCCCTGGGGCCAGACCGGATACGTCTACGTCAAGCGCGAATCGCAGATGCGCACCGGCTGGACCTCGCTCGGCGGCCTGCAGACGCCGACCGTCGCATCGCTGCGCTGAGATCAACGAGACAACGCCGCAGCCGCCGGACGTGACCGGCTGCGGCGACCCCTTGGAGACGACGCAAGGCTGAGGCGCCTCGCGAAACTCCAACCCAAAGGCGAGGCTCGGTCACGTCCCCACCCCACCCGTCCCCCAGGCCGGGTTTCGCCATAGGGCCGGTTTCCCTTCCCCGGGGAGACCGGCCCGTCCTTTTTCAGGCTCGGTCCAGCCGCCTCATGCCGGCGGCGAACTGCTTCCAGCGCAGGACATAGTTATTTGCCGAGCCGGTGATGCCCGCGGTCGCCGCCTCGTCGAGCGTGCGGATGGCCTTGGCCGGCGCGCCGACGATCAGCGAATTGTCGGGGAACTCCTTGCCCTCGGTGACGAGCGCATTGGCGCCGACCAGGCTGTTCCTGCCGATGCGCGCCCCGTTGAGCACGGTCGCGCCCATGCCGATCAGAGAATTGTCGCCGATGATGCAGCCATGCAGGATGGCGCGATGGCCGATGGTGCAGCCCGCTCCCACCCTGAGCGGAAAGCCCATATCGGTGTGGAGCACGCAGCCCTCCTGGACATTGCTGCCCTGCCCGATCTCGATCCACTCATTGTCGCCGCGCATGACCGCGCCGAACCAGACCCCGACGTCGGGCGCGATCCTGACCTTGCCGATCAGATGCGCGTCGGGCGCAAGCCACCACGCTCCGTCGCCCGGCGTTTCCGGGCTGACGCCATCAAGGGAATAAAGCGGCATGGCAGGCAATCCTTCGCTGATCGGTCGCAGCAGGATTGCAGAGACGAAAGGCTTCGCGTCAAGCGCCGGCGAGGAACTGGAGCAGATCGAGCACGACGCGTCCGCACGCCATGCTCCACAGCGCCGCGATCATGCTGGCCAGCATGACGAAGACGAACGGCCTGCCCTCGATGCGCCGGCCGCGCACCGTGTTGCGCAGGATCAGGAACGGCGCGCTGAAGACCACGACCGGAACACTCGCCACCGCGGCGAGGCCGCCCGATTGCAGCAGTCTGAAATCGGCACGGCGGGCGGTGAACAACTCGAAGGCGCTGGCGAGCAGGCCGGCGAAGGCAAAGCCGATGAACAGCGACTGCAGCGCCGCGATGGCGGAAGGTTCGAGCGACACCACGACGGCACTCCGGAACTGGACCGTCGCCACAGTGCCGCATGGTTTACGAATGGTGAAGACAAGTCTTAAGCGATGGTTAACCCGCGTGCTTCCGACCTGCGGGCGGGCCTGTTCCTTGGGCGCGAAAGTAACCACGCGATTAACCTTACCCTTCGGTAAAGATGGACGCTTCCAGCGGCCGCATGCCTAGGTCGCCCAATGAACAAACCGGACACATTCGCAATCGCGACGCCAAGCTATGCAGGCGATCTGCAGCGCTGCGTGCTGCTCTGCGCCAGCATCGACCGGTTCGTGACCGGCCATGCGATGCACTATCTGCTGATCGAGGACCGCGACGCCGAACTGTTCCGTCATCTCGAAGGCCCGCGCCGGCGCATCATCGTCGAATCCGAGCTGCTGCCGCGCTGGCTGTCGAGCTGGAGCGACCCGCTCAGCCTCGGCCGCCGTCGCATCTGGACGAGTCCCGGCGCGCTGGCGCGCGGCGTCCCGCCCTTGCGCGGCTGGCATGCCCAGCAATTGCGCAAGATGGCCCTGCCCCGGCATGTGCCCGAGGACGTGCTGCTCTTCGCCGATTCCGACGTCATCTTCCTCAAGCCCTTCGCCATGGGCCTGCTCTGCGGCCCGCAAGGTACGCGCCTGTTCCGTGCTCCGGGCGCGATCGACGCCGGCATGGCCGAACATGTCCAATGGCACCGCACCACTGTGGCGATGATCGACCGGCCGATGCCGGAGCTGCCCGCGCCCGACTACGTGACTCACCTCGCGAGCTGGCGCTCGGCCAACGCGCTCGCGCTGACCGCCCATATCGAGGCCGTGACCGGCCGCGACTGGGTCAGTGCGGTCGCGCGCCATCGCCGCTTTTCGGAGTACATCATCTACGGCCGCTTCATCGACGCGGTGCTGACGCCGGAGCAATCGGGCCACGCCATGGTCGACTGGGGCCTCGCCCGGAGCTTCTGGTCGCAGGCCGATATCGCGACCCACGGCCTGCACAGCCTGCAGGACCAGCTCGGCCAGGGCCAGGTCGCGGTCGGCGTGCAGTCCTTCCTTGGCGAGCCGATCGAAAAGCTGCGCCTCATTTTCGAGACGCTGGCCGCGACGAGCAGGCCGGCCTCCGCCTGACGACGCGCCGGCGGCGCTTATGGTTTACGGGACGTTAAGGCCGGGAATGCTTCACTGCGGGCATCCCGTTCGCAAGGCGTCAACATCGTGACCGCGTCCCTCTCGTCAGACCGCCACGCCCCTCCGGGCTCCGATCTCGCCACGCTGATCCGCTCGAAGCTCAAGCGGCCGCCGCCGGCCCTGCCGCGCGCCGACGGCGCGCTCGCCAAGGCCGCGCTGGGCATCATGCTGCTCGGAGCCCTGGCCTTCGGGGCCGCCCTCCATGCCAGCCTCCCCGATGCCGATGCGACGGTCCAGATACAGCCGGCCCGCATCGGCGATGTCGCGCTCAGCGTGCCGCAGAACCTGATCGGCCCCGAGACCGACGACGCCGGCCGCCTCGTCGGCATGGTGCGCCTGCGGCTCGACTGGCCAAGCCTGGGCCCCGCGCCGCTGCATGGACGCAACCGGCTGCTCGTGACGCTCGGCCCGCCCGACAAGGTCAACGAGCCGGCGACGCAACTCTCGGTCTATGCCCGCTTCCTGACCCCGACCGTCTGGTCGAACCCCGGCGGTCTCGTGGTGCGCGGCTTCCGCAAGGGCTCGCCCTATGAGGGCGACGAGCTCTACGTCTCGGTGCCCGACGGCCGGGGTTTCGCGGCGCGCTGTCCGCTCGATACGGGCGCGGGCGCAGCGCTCGACGAACTCTGCCGCGTCACCTTCCGCCATCGCGGCGTCGATGTGAACATCCGCTTCCCGCGCACGATCATCGCCGACTGGGAGCTGATGCTCGGCGGCGTCCGCCGCACCATCGACGGCATGCTGCGCTGAGCTATCCGGCCGCCATACCGAAACACCGCCGTCATCCCGGGCAAGCACAGCGCAGACCCGGGATCCATGCCTGAACCGTTGCGGAATGGGTCCCGGATCGGCGCGGCTATGCCGCTTGTCCGGGACGACGCAGTATTTCCGAAGGAGACCGATAAGCCGAACTCGGCCAAACGGCTTCAATCCTCGAGATCGACGTCGAGGATCGCCATGGTGAAATTGAACGAGCGATCACCGTCCTCGTCGTCGACATGGATGATGCCGATGAACTCGTCGGCGAGATAGACCTCGGCCGAATCGGTCTTCTTCATGCGGGCGCGCACGCTGATCGCATGGTTGGCGAAGGTGCGGCGGAGATAGGCTTCGAGCTTGGCGAGTTCTGTCTTGTCCACGGTGTCGGTCCTCATCGGTTGGCGCGACGGATGCCATGGCGCGCCAGCGAGGGCAACCCGCGACGACCGATTGGGGCACCCTCACCGCATGAAGTGCAGCGCCCGGAACCGTCCCCGCATCGCCGTCACGTCCCGCGCTACCGCCTCAGTGGGCCGCGAGCCTGACAATCCCTCGGCGATGTAGCCCCCCAGTTCCGGCATGTCTGCCGGCGTCATGCCGAAGCGGACGATTTCGGGCGTACCGAGCCGCAGGCCGTTCACGTCGCCGGCCACCTCCGGCAAGGGCAGGCCGATGCCGCAGGAGAGGATGTTCACGGCGCGGAGCTTTTTCGCCGCCGCCTGCCCGCCGCCGTAGTGGTGAGCCTCGATCGCGAACTGGTGCGACGCAGTGATGCCGCGGTCGCGGGCGAAGACCGGAATCTGGTGGGCGACCAGCGCTTCGCCAAGCGCCTTCGCGGTGGCCGCCATCATCCGCGCATAGGCGCGGCCGTGCTCCTTCCAGTCGAGCAGGGTGATCGCCAGCGACGCCGATTTCGCCGCGTCGAAATTGGCGGTGAGGCCTGGATAGGCGATGGCGTCGAGCTTTTCCGCGATTCCTGCGTCGTTGGTGACGATCAGCCCCGAGGGCGGGCCGCCGAGGCTTTTGTAGGTGCTCATCGTCATCAGATGCGCGCCCTCCTCCAGCGGCTGCTGCCAGGCATGGCCGGCGATCATGCCCGACATATGGGCGGCGTCGAACAGCACCAGCGCGCCGACCTCGTCGGCAATGGCGCGGATCTCCCGGATCGGATGGGGAAACAGGTTGAGGCTGCCGCCGACGCTGATGAGCTTCGGCCTGAGCCGCAGGGCATCGGCGCGCAGGCGCTCCAGATCGACGGTGTAGTTCACGGGATCGATGGGGGCGGGATGGGTGACGATGCCGTAGAGCCCCGCCGCGCCCGCGCCGTGATGGGTGACGTGGCCGCCGATCGCGCCCGGCGGCGCGATGATGCAGTCGCCGGCCTTAGCCGCGACCATGAAGGCGTAGAGATTGGCGATGGCGCCGGACGGCACGCGGATTTCGGCGTATTTCGCGCCGAAAACCTGGGCGGCGAGTTCGGCCGCGATGATTTCGATCTGCTCGATCGCCTCCAGCCCCATCTCGTATTTGTCGCCGGGATAGCCCAGCGAGGGCCGCGCGCCGAGGCCCGCCGAGAGCGCGGCTTCGGCCTTCGGGTTCATGACGTTGGTGGCGGGGTTGAGGTTGAAACAGTCGCGCTCGTGGATGATGCGGTTTTCGCTCGTCAGCGCAGCGATCCGGGCCTCGACCGCGTCGAGCGGCTGGCCCGAAACCTCGCCAGCGACCGCAAGCACGTAATCCTCGCTCGCGGCAGGAACCCAGCCGCGCCTGCCCAAAGCCGTCATGGTGAAACCCTCGATCCGGTTGCTGCGGAAGATGAGCGATATGAGCGATTTGCGTCGGCCTGCGCAAACCAGTAATCCTCGCCGGCAGGGTGAGAGAAACTCAGCCTTGAGCAGGTCCGCCAGTCAGCCAGAATGCCCGTCGCGCCGCCTCGCCTGCGCCTGCCGCCGCTGAACGCCCTGCGCGCGTTCGAGGCCGCCGCGCGCCATGAGAGCTTTGCCAAAGCGGCAGACGAACTCGCCGTAACGCCCGGCGCCGTGACGCAGCAGATCAGGCAGCTCGAGGCCTGGCTCGGCTTCGCGCTGTTCCGCCGCCTGCCGCAAGGTGTGACGCTGACCGATGCCGCACGCGCCGCGCTGCCGCGCCTGAGCCGGGGCTTCGAAGCGCTGGGCGACGGCGTCGAGGCGCTGCGGGCGGGCCATGGCGGACGAGCGCTGACGATCGCGGCGCTGCCCTGCCTCGCTCAGCTCTGGCTCTCGCCGCGGCTTTCGGGTCTGCGAGCGGCCTTTCCAGAACTGCAGGTCTCGGTCTCGGCCATGGAGCAGCCGCCCGATCCGCGTCGCGAACCCTATGATCTGGCGCTGTTCTACGAGGCTTGCGATGGCGACGGGCAGGACCTGATCCAGCCGGTCTGCGCACCGGCGCTCGCGGCGCGGCTTGCGGCGCCCGGCGATCTGGCCGGCCAGACGCTGCTGCATGACGCGGTCTGGCGGCAGGACTGGCGGCGCTGGCTCGGTTTTGCGGGCGCGCCCGCCACGGTCGATCCGGCGCGCGGCCCGGCCTTTTCGCTCTACAGCCTCGCGCTGGACGCCGCGCTCTCGGGTTCGGGCGTGCTGATGGGCCGCAGGAGCCTGATTTCGACGCATCTCGCGGATGGCCGGCTGGTCGCGCCATTCCAGCTCGAGATGCCGACCGGGGATCGCATGGCGCTGGCGCAAGCGCCCGCCCGCGACCGGCATCCGCTGGCCATGCCGGCCAGGGCGTGGCTGGACGCGGCGTAAGCCCTCAGATGCAGCCGCCGCAATCGCCGCCGAGGATCTGGTCCATCGAACGCGAAGGCTCGGCGCAGCCGGCCTCGCCGACGACCTTCGCCGGCACGCCCGCCACCGTCTTGTTGCGCGGTACGCTCGCCAGCACGACCGAGCCTGCGGCGACGCGGCTGCACTGCCCGACCTCGATATTGCCGAGGATCTTCGCGCCCGCGCCGAGCAGCACGCCCTTGCGGATTTTGGGATGACGGTCGCCGCCCTGCTTGCCGGTGCCGCCCAGCGTGACCGAATGCAGCATCGAGACATCGTCCTCGATCACCGCCGTCTCGCCGACGACGAGCCCGGTCGCATGGTCGAGGAAAATACCCTTGCCGATCTTCGCAGCCGGGTTGATGTCGGTCTGGAACACTTCCGACGAGCGGCTCTGCAGATAGAGCGCGAAATCGCGTCGACCCTTGCGCCACAGCCAATGCGCCAGCCTGTGGCACTGGAGCGCATGGAAGCCCTTGAAATAGAGCACCGGCTCCAGAACGCGGTAGCAGGCCGGGTCGCGGTCGAGCACGGCCGCCACGTCGGCGCGCATGCCGATGGCGATCTCGGAATCATCGGCGAGCGCCTCGTCATAGGCCTGCTCGACCAGATCAGCGGAGAGCGCGGGATGGGCGACGCGCATCGCGACGCGATGGCGCACCGCCGCCTCGAAACTCGGCTGGTTCAGAACCGAGGCCATCATCAGGCTGGCGAGCGAAGGCTCTGCAGCGACAGCCTGCTCGGCCTCGCGCCGAAGCCTCGCCCAGACCGGATCGACCCTGTCGAGCCCGGTTGCGGGATCGCGCGCCTCGCTGCTCGAACGACCGATTGGCATGGAAGCTCTCCGCTCAGTTCAGACGCCGCAGGCCGCCGCCAAAGCGCGACCGTAATGTCAGATGGCTTCTCTCCTAGCTGAATCAAGCTCTCAGGCAAAGGACTCTCTTTGGCAGCGCCTCGCGCCAAACCTTTGGCGGAGAATAATTTTCTCCACGAGAGAGATCACAACCCCGCCAGAAAATCGATCACCGCCTGCTTGTGGCCCTTGTCGCCGACGGCAAGGTTGTGGTCACGGCCCTCGATGTCGTAGGCGCATGCGCCAGGGATCAGCGCCGCCAATGCCGGGCCCGAACCGGCGACATCGTCCTTCGTCCCGACGCTGACCAGGGTCGGCGCCGAGATTGAGCCAACCTGCGCCGCGCTCAGCGTCTGGCGCGAGCCCCGGATACAGGCGGCCAGCGCCTTGAGGTCGCTCTTCGTCGCCTCGGCGAAGGCGCGGAACATGCGCTGCATCGGGTCGGTGAGGTCGTCGAGCGAACGCGCCTCCATTGCGTCCGCGATGCCGAGCGGCAGACCGACTCCCTCGACCAGATGGATGCCGAGCCCGCCGAGCATCAGCGCGTTCAGCCGCTCGGGATGGGCCAGCGCCAGATGGGCGGAGATGCGTGCGCCCATCGAGTAACCCATCACGGCGGCCCGACCGATCTCGAGATGGTCCATCAGCCGGCGGACATCCTCGGCCATGACCTGCGAGGAGTAGGCGGCCAGATCGTAGAGCTTCTCGCTCTGGCCATGGCCGCGATTGTCGAGCGCCACCACGCGGTAGCCGGCATGGGTCAGCGTCTTCGTCCACTGCGTGTTGACCCAGTTGACGGCGTGGCTGGAGCCAAAGCCATGGACGAGCATGATCGCCTGCCCGCGCGGCTCTGTTGTCGGCGCCAGATCGATATAGGCGAGGCTTACGCCATCGGACGAAAAATGCTGCATGGCGGGCGGTCTTCTAGGCTGCGCGGGACGATTGCCTTTCCCTGCCATGCGCAGCGCAGCTTGGGTAGCCGGGGCGATGCGGCTTGCTTATGAAGGGCCGCGATGAACCAGTCCGTCTCGCCTCCGGCTCTGCCCATACCGACCCCACGCATTTCGCTCGTCGATCTTGCCCGCGGCGTCGCGCTGATGGCGATGGTGGTGTTCCACTTCGCCTACGACCTCTCCTATTTCGGGCTGATCGACACCGATGTGCCGGGCGAGCCGGGCTGGCGCTGGTTCGCGCGGATCATCGCCGGCTCCTTCCTGACGCTGGTCGGGATCAGCCTCGTGCTGGCGACGCAAGGCGGGCTGAACCGTGCCGCCTTTCTCAAGCGGCTCGCCATGGTGGCGGGCGCGGCCCTGATCGTCACGGTCGCGACGCGGTTCGCCATGCCGCAGGCTTACATCTTCTTCGGCATCCTGCACCATGTCGCGGTCGCCAGCGTGCTCGGCCTCGCCTTCATCCGCGCGCCGGTTATCGTCCTGATCGTGGCGGCCCTGTTCTGCTTCGCCCTGCCCGTTCTCGTCCATCACCCCGCGCTGGACGCAGCCTGGCTCGACACGCCATGGCTCGCCTTTCTCGGCCTCTCGCCGATTGCTGTGCGCAGTGCGGATTTCGTACCGGTTTTCCCGTGGTTCGGCTGCGTGCTCGGCGGCATGGCGCTGGCGCGGGCGGTGCTGGGGCGCGCGAAACTCCCCGGCTGGACATTGTGGAACCCCGATGATCACCTCGCCCGCCTGCTGCGCTGGTGCGGCCGGCGCAGCCTCGCCTTCTACCTGATCCACCAGCCCGTCCTGATCGGCGCGATCCTGCTGGCGATTCAGATCCTCCCGGTGACACCGCCGCAGGAACGTGCCCTGCGGATCACCTATCAGCGCACCTGCGAGACCTTGCGAATCCCTGATGCGGCCTGCGCGGAATCCTATGCCTGCACGGTGGCGGCGCTGAAGCGCGAGGGGCTGTGGCGCGGAGTGCTGGACAACGCCCTGACTGCGCAGGAGCGCGAACGCACCACGGCCCTGACGCAGGCCTGCTTCCGCGCCCCCTGAGGCAATCGCGCACTGGCGCGGCGGACGGCGGCGCGATAGCGTGCGCCGACATCACAAGCCCTCTTCCCCGACGAGCAGCGACCATGGCCGAGACCGGCATCCCGCATTTCCACAATGACCCCGGCGTCGCGGTCATCCATGTCGGCGCGCGTGAGTTCATGTGCATCGGCGCCAAGCCGCCCTTCGACCATCCCCATGTCTTCCTCGACATGGGCGGCGACGCCGAGATCGTCTGCCCCTATTGCTCCACGCTGTTCAAGTACGATCCCACGCTGAAGAGCGGAGCCTGCACGCCGCCCGACTGCGCCCATCACGAAACCGCCCGGGCCGCCTGATCGCCGCATCGGCCGCGACGACCAGCCCGTGACAATCCCCCATATCCTGATCGCCGGCGCGGGGATCGGCGGTCTGACGGCCGCCATCGCGCTGGCGCGGCGGGGCATCGCCGTCACCGTCGCCGAAAAGCGCACCGGATTTGCGGAAAGCGGGGCCGGCATCCAGCTTTCGCCCAATGCCGGCCGCGTGCTCGACGCACTCGATCTGCGCCTGCAGCTCAAGCGCGCCAGCGTCACTGCGCGGCGGCTGGTGGTCAGGCGCTGGCATGACGGCGCGGCGCTTTCCGAGATGCCGATGAGCGCGAGCGAAGGCGAGAGCCCGTTTCGCCTGCTCAAGCGCGCCGACCTCCATATGCTGCTGCTCGATGCGGCCCGCAGCCTGCCCAACATCCGCCTGATCGTCGGCCGGGGCGTCGAGGCCGTCGCGCAGGACGGAGACGGCGTCATGGCCACGCTGGTCGGCGAGAGCGGCCAGTGCGAAACGGTCGCCGCGCTCGGCCTGATCGGCGCGGACGGGTTGTGGTCGCGGCTGCGCGAACTCAACGGCGACGCGAGCACCCCCTCCTTCACGGGCTTCGAGGCCTGGCGCGCGCTGGTGCCCGTAACGGGCGCCAGCGCTGGCGAGGCGCAGGTCACCCTGCATCTGGGCCGCGACCGGCATGCGGTTCATTATCCCGTCTCCGGCGGGCGCGAGACCAATCTCGTCATCATCCGCGCTGCGCGGGAGGCCCGCGAAGGCTGGTCACGCGAGGGCGAGAGCGCCCTGCTCGCGAGCCAGGTCGCCGGCGCGACGCCGGCCCTGCACAGGCTCGCCTCGGCCGCCGGCTCCTGGCGGGTCTGGTCGCTCTATGACCGTCCGCCGGCCGCCATGGCCAAGGGCCGCATCGCGCTTCTGGGCGATGCGGCCCATCCCGTCCTGCCCTTCCTGGCGCAGGGCGCGGCGCTTGCGATCGAGGACGCGGCCGTGCTGGCGCGGCTGCTGGCTCACCACCTCGAACGTGACGGCGCAGCCGGCGTGCCCGCCGCGATGGCGGCCTATGCGCGGGAGCGCGCCGAGCGCGTCGCCCGTGTGCAGGAGACAAGCCGCGGCAATGGACGCGCCTATCATCTCGGCCGGCCGTGGAGCTTCGCGCGCGATCTGGTGATGAAGCGGCTCGGCCCCGACGGACTGCGCCGCCGGCACGACTGGCTCTACGACTGGCGCGAACGGGCCTGATGCGCCATCGGGATGCCGCTGCGGGAACCGATCTCGTCTTCGCCGCATTCGCTTCCTATCTTCGAGCATGATGCCGAAAAGTGGGAACCGGTTTTCGGGCGACATCATGCTCAACAATAGAAACCCTTCGATCAACCGGGACGAAAGCGACATGATCCGCGTCAATCTGCATCGGCTGGGTGGGGCCGCTACGGGCCGGCCGGCCTGGGTCACCTGGCTCGCCATGGCCGCCAGCGTGGTCGTCGGCGTAACGCTGTTCCTGCTGGCGGCGAGCCTGGCGCTGATCCTGATCCCGGTCGTGATGATCGTCGGCGCGATCGCGGCCTGGCGCATTCGCAGCCGGCTGAAGGCGGCGGGATTTGGTCAACCCAACCCGTTCGGCCAGCAGCAGCGGCAGGCCGAGCGCGTCGATGTCATCGACGCCGAATACCGCGTCATCGACCCGGGCGAGCCGCCGCGCCGCTGATTCAGGCCGGCAGCCGGGTCAGCAGGACGCCTGCGGCCGCGCAGGCGCCAAGCGTCGGGATCATGCCGATCTTGAAGCGCAGCATCGCCAGCATGGCCGCGCCCGACAGCAGCGCGGCGCGCCAGTCGAGCGACGCCAGCACCGGCCAATCGGGCGAAAGACCGACGAAGCTCACGCTGCGCACCTCCCGGAAGAGCACGTGCAGGCCGAACCAGAGTGCGAGGTTCGTGATCACGCCGACGACGGCGGCCGTGATCGCCCCCAGCGCGGCCGAGATCGCCTTGTTGCCGCGCAGCGCCTCGACATAGGGGCCGCCCAGAAAAATCCAGAGGAAGCAGGGCGCGAACGTGACCCAGATCGTCAGCGCCGCCCCGAGACTGCCCGCCAGCAGCGGCGGCAGGCTGCCGGGCGCACGGAAGCCGGCGAGGAATCCGACGAACTGCAACACCAGGATCAGCGGGCCGGGCGTGGTTTCCGCCAGCCCCAGCCCATCGACCATCTCGCCGGCGACGAGCCAGCCATAGGTCTCGACCGCGGCCTGCGCGACATAGGCCAGCACCGCATAGGCCCCGCCGAACGTCACCACCGCCATCGTGCTGAAGAACGTCCCGACCTGCGTCCAGACGCTCGCACCGCCGGTCGTCAGCCAGAGCAGCGCCACAGGCCCGAGCCAGAGCGGCAGCCAGATTGCGAGCGTCTTCAGCGCGCGGCCGGTCGAGGGGCGCACATGCTCCAGTTCGCCGCGCGCGAACATGCCGTCGACGACGCCGACGACATCGGGGCCGCTCGCGCCATGGCCGCCGCCGGCGCCGAACAGGTCCGGACGACGGCGATGACCCAGCCAGCCGATGAAGCCGGCGGCCAAGATGATAAGCGGGAAAGGCGTCTTGAACAGGAAGATCGCGACGAAGGCCGCGACCGCGATCGCGATCATCGCCCGGTTCTTCAGCGCGCGCCGGCTGATCCGCAGGCCGGCCTCGATCACGACCGCCAGCACCGCCGCCTTGACGCCGAAGAAGATGCCATCGACGACCGGAACCTGCCGATAGAGCACATAAAGGATGCTCAGGCCGAGCATCACCAGCGCGCCGGGCAGGATGAAGAGCAGGCCCGCGATCAGCCCGCCGATGGTGCGGTGCATCAGCCAGCCGATGTAGACGGCGAGTTGCTGCGCCTCGGGGCCGGGCAGCAGCATGCAGTAGTTCAGCGCATGCAGAAAACGCTGCTCGCCGATCCAGCGCCGCTCCTCGACCAGCTCCTTGTGCATCAGGGCGATCTGGCCGGCCGGCCCGCCGAAGGAGAGCAGGCCGATCTTCGCCCAGACCCGCGTCGCTTCCGCGAGCGTCGGCAGCGGCTGCTCGGCCTGCACGGCATCCGTCGTCGCGACCGTCATCGTGGCTTGCTTTCGGATTTTGGCGTCGCGGCTGGCCAGTTATGGCTTTCCTCGCTGGCATCCCGGCACCAGCGATAGAACGCGTCGTAGAGCAGCATGCCGGCATCGAGCTGCGCCAGATCGTCCTTGAACATGCGCGACAACCCCAGTGATGCGGCGAGAAAGCCGGCCGCCTGCGGCGCGAGATCGAGCCGCGCGGTGTCGGCCGCGCGCACGATCTCCGCCAGCCGGTCGAGCGCGGGCGAAGCCAGCCCAAACTCCTCGATCATGATGTCGAAGGTGCAACGCTCGCCCCGATGGCTCCAGAATACGCCGTCGATGTCGAAGGGGGCAGCCCCAAAGCGGTCGGCGACCGCCGCGACCTCGCTCGCCGCCACGAACAGGAACACCGCCCTGGGATCGACGAAGCGCCGGATCAGCCAGGGGCAGGCGATGCGGTCGACCTTGGGCCGCGCCCGCGTCACCCAGAGCGTGCGGCCGGCGGCATCGCGCGGCGGCAGCTTTCCGGTCGAGACCAGCAGGCCGCCCGCATCGCGCCAGGACTCGAACCCGCCTTCGAGGCTCTCGGCCGCGACGCCCTCATGCCGCAGCCAGGCGGCGACGCCCTCGCTGAGCTTGAGACCGCGCTGGCAGATGACGACCACGCGTTGGCCAGTGTAGTCGCGCGCCCATTCGGCGACGTTCTTGTGCGAGCGCTGCCCCGCATTGGGCAGGATGCGCGGGTCGAGGGCGACATCGTCCGGTATCCGGACATCGATGAGCGTCGGCGCATCGGGCAGGCCGACGAGCCGCGACAATTGGGCAGCATTGATCTGTGTGCTGGAAGACATGGGCGTCCATCCTGAAACGAGGAAACTGGACGCGAGCCTTGGGCCGAGGCCTCACGGGGTCGTCGCGAATGAACCCCTTGCGGCGCTTAAATCACGACGGCTGGCGCGGCGTCAATGCCCTCGTTCAGACCTGCCGGACAAGCCCGGCCCAGCCATGCGCGATCATGTAGAGGCCGACCGCCGTGATCAGCAGGCCCGAGATGTAGGGCGCGCGCGCCACAGCCGCAGACAGCCAGGGCAGCCGTCCGGCCGCATGGCGGACACCGAGCGCCGCGACCGCGCCGACCGCGACCAGCGTAATGGCGAGACCGATGGAAAAACACAGCACCAGTGCGAAACCGAGGCTGAACTCCCTGACCTGCAGGCACAGCAGCAGCACCGTGATCGCGGCTGGACAGGGGATCAACCCCCCGGTCAGACCGAAGACGAGAATCTGACCCGTCGTCGCGGAGCCGCCCGAAAAGCGGCGCTCGATTTCGCGGGCATGGGCGCGCTGATGGGCATCCATCGTCTCTGCGTCATGGCCATGCCCGGCATGGTCGTGGCCATGGGAATGTGCGTGGCCGTGGTCGTGATGGTGGTGGCCATGATCATGGCGGTGATGCCGCTGATCGCGGTCGTGGCGCGGCGCGGATTCGCGGCGCGCGCGCCAGAGCATCCAGCCCGCCATGGCAACGATGATCGCGCCGGAGACCAGTTGCAGCCAAGGCTCGACGCCCTCAGGCGCGACGCCGCGCCAGAGCCACATGCCGCCGATCGCAACCGCCCAGACCACCAGCGTATGGGAAAGCGTCGCGGCGAGCCCGAGCAGCACGGCCTGACGCACCGTGCCGCGCACCGCCACGATGAAGGCCGCCATCATCGTCTTGGAGTGGCCCGGCTCGAGCCCATGCAGCGCGCCGAGCAGGATCGCGCTCGGCACGAACAGCCAGGCGTTGGCCGCGCCCTGGCCAAGCAGTTCGGAAAAGGAGGGCATCGCGAGACCTCAGAGGAACTTGGTGATCGCCTTGAAATCGTCGATCGGCTGGCGTTGCGCCCGCGACAGCCCGCCGACCGCCGCATCGAGACAATGGTCGAGATGGTCCTGGATCAGCGTCTTCTTGGCTTGCCCCACCGCCTTCTCGACGGCGTGCAGTTGCTGCGCGATCTCGACGCAAGGCTTACCTGCTTCGATCATCGCGACGACGCTGCGCAGGTGCCCCTCGGCGCGCTTCAAGCGCTTGGCGATGGCGGGGTGGCTCTCATGGCGATCGGGATGATCCATATTGAAACCTATCCCCCTGGAGGGGATATGGCAAGCCGGAATGACCAGGCTTCGCCTGTCTCCACGGCCTGCTCAGTCGATCCGGCTGACCAGCAGCTTGTCGATGCGCCGTCCGTCGAGATCGACGACCTCGAAGCGCCAATGACCCTTCTCGAAGAACTCGCCGACATTGGGCAGGCGGTTCATCTCGGCGAGCACGAAGCCCGCCACCGTCTGGTAGTCGGCGTCCTTGGGGATATGGACGCCGAGTTCGTGCGAGAACTCGTCGACCTGCATCCAGCCGGCGACGAGCCAGGAGCCGTCGGCGCGCGTCACGATCGGCGGCTCGCTCTCCTCCTCCTCCTGGAAGGCGCCGATGATCGCCTCGAGCACGTCGCCGGGCGTGATGATGCCCTCGAAATGGCCGTACTCGTCGAAGACCAGCGCCATATGGACCTTCGAGGCGCGGATATCGCGCAGGATGCGCAGCGCATTGGCCGTGTCCATCACCACCGGGGCCTCGTCCACCAGGTCGCGCAGATCATGGGTTTCGCCGTCGGAGAGACGGTCGATCATGTCCTTGACGACGCAGACGCCGATGATCGAATCCGGTTCGCCATCCTGCACCGGCAGGCGCGAGCGCCGCGTCTCGCGAAGCTGCGCGCGGATTTCGTCGGCCGTATCGGTCAGGTCGATCACCTCGACCTCGCGGCGCGGCGTCATCAGGGCCCTTGCCGAGCGGTCGGCCAGCCGCATCACGCCCGAGATCATCTCGCGCTCGTCGCGCTCCAGCACGCCGGCGGTCTCGGCTTCCGCGATGATGGTGCGGACCTCCTCCTCGGTCACCGTCTCCTCCGGCTCGCCCTTCTGGCCGAGCAGCGCCAGCACCGCCTTGCCGGATATGCTGAGCAGGAAGACCAGCGGCGCGCCGACGGTGGCGATCAGCGCCATGGCGGGCGCGACGCGCGCGGCGACCTTCTCGGGGTCGCGCAGCGCGATCTGCTTGGGCACGAGTTCGCCGATGATCAGCGAGAGATAGGTGATCGCCACCACGACGACGCCGACGCCAAAACCGTCCGACATCGCCTGCGACAGGCCCTGGTCGGACAGCCAGTCCGACAGGCGCGCGCCCAGCGTCGCGCCCGAAAAGGCGCCCGACAGCACGCCGACGAGCGTGATGCCGATCTGCACGGTGGAGAGAAAGCGGCCGGGATCCTCGGCGAGGCGCAGCGCGGTCAGCGCGCCCTTGTTGCCCTGGTCTCCGAGAACCCTGAGCCTGGCGGGTCGCGACGAAACGACGGCAAGCTCGGACATGGCGAGCAGACCGTTGATCACGGTCAGGGCCACGACAATCAGGATCTCGGTTAACAAAACTGGCCTGCATCATGCGGAAGCCGCACTCGCCAGCGGCCCGCTTCCAGTTCGCTTATAGCGTAAGATCGCAGCGAGGCGATGGGACATCGCAAAGATTCGTTCGCAGGAGAGCAAGCAGCGTCATGTCGCAAAGCAAATCCACGACCGGACCGCAGCCCTGGACGGCGGGCGACGAATGGAAACAGCCGGGGCAAGCGCGCCTGTTCGCGCCGGCGACATTGCGCAACCGCGACGCGATCCTGGCTGTGTTGCGAGACATCCTGCCGGCGCGCGGCTTCGTTCTGGAGGTGGCCAGCGGCTCGGGCGAGCACATCGTCCATGTCGCCGCCGCCCTGCCCGGACTGACGTTCCAGCCGAGCGACCCGAGCGCGGAGGCGCTGGCCAGCATCGCGGCGTGGACACGGGATCAGGACTTGCGGAACGTCCTGCCGCCGCTGCGGATCGATGCGACGGCCGACAACTGGCCGGTCGACCGGGCCGACGCCATCCTGTGCATCAACATGATCCACATCGCGCCCTGGGCGGCGACGGAGGGCCTGTTCCGCAATGCCGGCCGCATCCTGCGCGTGGGCGGCCCGCTCTATCTTTATGGTCCCTTCCGCCGGCCGGGCCGCGACCTCGAACCGGGCAACGCGGCCTTCGACGAAAGCCTGCGCGAGCGGAATGCGGAATGGGGGCTGCGGGGGTTGGATGCGGTCGAGGCGCTGGCGAAGGGGGCGGGCTTCGGAGAGGCGCAGGTGATCGAGATGCCGGCGAATAATCTGAGCGTGGTACTCAGGAAATTGGACGGGAATTGACGATCGAACGCTTCGGCTTTCAATCGAATAGGCTGGCCATCGATCTGACGGAGCGAACCGACCGTTCCCCCTCCCAAAATCCAATGGTAGGCTGAATCGGGCGGGCCAAGGACACACGCGAGTTCGGCTGACGTTGACCAGTAACTGACGGCCACTGACGAGGATGAACTCGGTGCGGACTGACGAGTTGGAAGCGCTGCTTTTAGGTGCCGAGGAAACTCCCAAACTGGAGTTCAAGGCGGCGATGGCTTGGGAAGCGCGTGGCCTCATCAAAGACATGCTCGCAATGGCCAACGTTCAAGACGGTGGGCGCATCATAATCGGCGTAGCGGACGACATGACCAGACAGGGCGTGTCGCAGGGGCAGATTGACTCGTTCAACATCGACTTAATGCGTGACCAGGTCAGACCCTTCGCGCACCCCTACATCCGCTTCAGCGTAGATTGCGCAACAGATTCCAACGGGCTGGACTACGTCGTGATCGACGTACGCCAATTTGATGACATGCCTGTCATCTGCGCTAGGGATGGCCACGAGGTAAACGAGGGGCGAATCTACTATCGACCTATGCGGGGGCGCGCGCAGAGTGCGCCCATTTCGAATGCGCTCGACATGGCCGAAATACTCGATCTAGCGGTGGTGAACCGCATGCAGCGTTATCGCCGTCTTGGGTTCCAAGTTGAGCAACCTCACGAGGCTGAACTTGATGAGGAACTGGGTGGACTGTGATGAAAGAAGGACTTCTCGAAAAAATTCAGGCCGACACCCACTGGCGTGTCAACATTCGGCCCGCTGTGCCGGTGGCGGAGAAATTGTCGCTGCAGCGCTGTGCGCAGGTCGTAGAGAAGGCCAGCGTTTCCTTGCGTGGTTGGGATTATCCCCACGTCAGCACTCGGACCGATGACCATGGTGGCAGCGGTCTGTACGGCGAGTTCGTGGCGAATTGGTGCGACTGGAACCGTCACACGGAGTTCTGGCGGATGTATAAAAGCTCACAGTTCCTGCATTACCTCTCATTGCGAGAGAACATGCGCGAAGACGACCGCATGCCGGAGGGCAAGGTCTTGAACGTGACCGGAACCGTCTACTCTCTCACCGAGATGGCTGAGTTCTTGTTTCGCCTTGCACGGGGAGGATTGTACGAGCACGGCGCTAAGATCCACATCTCTTTGGAAAGAGCGTCGGGCCGCCGTCTGTGGGTTAGCGAATTCAACCGCATGAGCTTTTTTAACAAGAAGGAAACCCAAGCCGAAACGATCAATCTAAGTCGTGACCTGACCAGTAGTGACTTGGCGGGCGCTTCGAATAGCGTCTCACTGCCGCTTATATTGGAGTTATTCGATCACTTCGGCTGGACTGCGAATAGAGATCAGATAGCTCAGGATCAGGCTAATTTTTTCCGCAAGCAATTCTAAACTTCGCCGGGAGAATCTGAGTTTGGTGCGGACGGCGGGGATCGAACCCGCACAGCCTTTCGGGCCGAGAGATTTTAAGTCTCTTGCGTCTACCAGTTTCGCCACGTCCGCCTGTCTGAAGCGGTAGCGGGCGCAAGCTCCGCGTGCAAGCGCTGCGGCTCCTGAAAGACCCTCAGCGCCGCCGCGCCGGCTTGTACCATTCCACCCCGTCGGGATCGACATAGAGGCCCGGCGCGGCGTCCGCGCCGATCCTCTTCTGCTCCATCGGCACGCGCACGGTGTCGTCGCGGTCGCCGCGGCGGATATAGGGGCCGCTCGATTGCGGATCCTGGCCACGGCCGCGCGCGGCGGCCAGCCCGATCACGGCCTGCCGTCCCGCCACCTTGTCCTGCAGTTCGCTGACCGGCCGGCCTGCGAAGGCGATGCGCCCCGCCCCATCGACCGCCGGCAGCGCGCGCCGCGCGGCCCCCTCGCCGGTGATGCGGACGCCGGTGAAGCGCGGCACATAGGTCGCCGCCCCGCCCTTGCCGAGCGAATCCCACCCGCCGGTCGCGACGATCTGCGCGCCGCAGCGCTTGTGGCTGCGCTCGCACAGCGCCCGGCTGGCATAGCGCGGCGCCTTCTGTTCGTATTCGGCCCTGGCGTTGCGATAGGCGAACTCGCATTGCGCCGCCGTGAGCAGGCCGGCCTCGATGCATTCGTCGCGGCGCTCGTAGACAGCGCCTGCGCCTTGCGCGGCGAGATCGGCCGGGGCGGCCAGTGAGAGGACGGGCGCGAGCGTCGCGATGCGCAGGGCCGCGACGAGCGATGAGGCAGGGAGCGTGATCATGGCGCGCAACCTTACCGACGATTATGGCGTCACAGCAGCGAACGGCGCGAGGCCGCGAGTTCTCGCGTTGCGCCATAGTCGATCTTGCCGTTGCCGAGCACCGGGATCGCGGCCGTTACGAGGATGGCGCGCGGCACCCACAGCTCCGGAAAACCCTGCTCCTTGGCCACGGCCTGCAGGGCGGCGCGGTCGGCGTTGGGGTTCTCGCTGACGAGCACGAGCTGCTCACCCTTGCGCGGGTCGGGCAGCGAGACCACGACGTGGTTGTGGCCCGGCCAAAGGCCGGCGACCATGGATTCGACCGCGGCCAGCGAGACCATCTCGCCGCCGAGCTTGGCGAAGCGCTTGGCGCGGCCCTTGATGACAATGAAGCCGTCGTCGATCGCGACGATGTCGCCGGTATCGTGCCAGCCGCCTTCGGGTGGGATCAGCTTGCCGGGCTCGTCCGCACTGAGATAGCCGGCCATGACGTTGGGTCCGCGCACGCAGAGCTTGCCGCCCTCGGTGATGCCCTCGACCGGCTCCAGCCGCGCCTCGATGCCGGGAAGAAGCCGCCCGACGCTGCCCTCGCGCGTCGCCACCGGCGTGTTGCAGGCCAGAACGGGCGAGCATTCGGTGCAGCCATAGCCTTCGAGGATCGTGGTGCCATAAGGCTCCCACATTCTTCGCGTGTCGGGCTTCACCCGCTCGGCCCCGGCGACGACGAAGCGCACGCTCTTCAGATCGTCGGGCTCGGCGGCCCGGGCATAGCCCTGCAGGAAGGTGTCGGTCGCGAACAGGAAAGTGCAGCCGGTCTCGCCGATCAGTTTCGGCACCTGCTTGTAGTGCAGCGGGCTCGGATAGAGCACGACCTTCATGCCGTGGAAAAGCGGCATCAGCAGCGCCGCCGTCAGCCCGAAGGAATGGAAGGCCGGCAGCGGGTTCATCACCACGTCGCGCTCGGAGAGGAAGCCGGCGGCGAGCGTAAAAATCTGGCGGGCGTTCGAGACGAGATTGGCGTGGGAGAGCACCACGCCCTTGGGTTTGCCCTCGGTGCCGGAGGTGAAAAGCACCACCGCCGCATCGTCCGGCTTGGCCTCATAAGGCTTGTGCGCCACACCGGCTGCGAGGCTCTGCATCACGCCGAAAACCTTGTCGAGGCTGGTGATCTCCTTGCGGACATCCTCGAGATAGACGATGCGCCGTCCCTCCCCCATTGCGGCGAGTTCGTCGTCGAGCTTGGCCTGGTCGGCGAAGCGGCGCGAGGTGACGATCGTCTTGAGTTCGGCGAGGTCACAGGCCGCCTTCAAATTCTTCACGCCGGCGGTGAAGTTCAGCATCGCCGGGATGCGCCCGAAGGCGCTAAGCGCGAACAGCGTCACCGCCAGCCCCTGCACATTGGGCAAGAAAAGCCCGACGCGCTCGCCTTGCTGCGTCAGTCCGGCGAGCTTGCGGCCGAGCACCAGCGCGCCGAGCACGAGGTTTCCGTAGCTCAGCGGCTTGCGCTCGGGGTCCTCAAGCGCGATCCGGCTCTTGCCGTGGCGGGCGGAGGCCTCGAGCAGGGCGCGAAACAGGCTGATGCGCGCCGCAGTGGGGTCGAAGACGGGCAGATCGGTCTCGGCGTCGGCCATGTTTGGCTCGGGCTCCGGTTGGCGTTTCCTCTGGTTCCAACCTAAGCGCTGCGCGGCCCGATGCAATGAAACCAGCGCAGAACCGACGCTAGATGATTTCATTCGGAAACACATCGTCATCCTGGGCGAGCGAAGCTCGTCCCGGTATCCATCCTGGAGCGCAGACAGAGCTTTATGATGGATCCCGGAGCTGCGCCGCTGCGCGGCTTGTCCAGGATGACGCGGTGTTTCCGAGCGAAATCATCAAACCTTAGCCAAAAGCCCCGATCTCGTGCTGGATCGCGCCGGAAATCTCGCGCAGCAGCGCGAAATTCTCCCGCATCGGCGAGAACACCTCGCGGTGCAGGCCCTCATAGGCCGCGCCCTCGCGCGGGCCGGGCGGCTCGCCGAAATCGAGCCCCGCCGTCGGGTCAGGCGCGAGCGGGAAGATTTCTCCGAGCAGCGCCAGCGAGGCCGGGATGTCGAGCCGCAGGATGCGCTCGATCAGCCCCTCGCGCGTCACGCCGGCATGGGGCCGGAAATCCGGGATATGCGTGGCGAGAAACCAGATACGGTGCATCGCCGCCAGCCGCAGCGCGTGCAAGGCGACGAGCGAAACCGGCATGCGCGGCGTCTCGGCCGTCACCGTGTTGAGCTTCAGCCGGTCCGATGAGAGCCGCCAGAACAATTTTCGCAGAGCTGGCGCGAGATCGAGCCGCGCCAGCGCCTCGGCGACGGCGGTGAGTTCGTCGCGCCTGCCTTCGCGCTGGGTCCGCCGCGCCCGGTCGAACCAGCTTCCGGGATCGAGCGTGTCGAGATAGGCGCGCAGCACGTCGAGATCGCTGTGGGCCATGGCGCGCTCGGCCAGCCGGATGGCGCGCGAGAAGCGGTCCGAGCGCTCGCGCATCTGGCGGTAGAGATCGGGCGCGCGGGCGGCGGCCTGGCCGATGCCGTGGATGCTGTTGGCGAGCCAGCCGAGCTGCTGGAGGATGGCGTTGTTGGGGATGGCGCGCAGTTCGCGCGGGTGGCGGATCGTGGT
>JAIETL010000068.1 GCA_019745195.1 Beijerinckiaceae bacterium | reverse complement strand
TGGCCGCCTGACCAGCCCGGCCAAAGCCGGCATCGGGGTGGCTCCGCGAAGCTACACCACCATCAGGGACACGACCGCCAGCGCCTCCGGCAGCGTCTCGAAAACGGGGCCCTGCAGCAGTTGGTCCTCTGCGTCGTTCAAGCCGAAGCGAATGCCGAAGCCCTGCTCGTCGCGCCTGATCGCGATGAAATGAGGGATCGAGCCGGAATTCTGGAACAGGGCATGCGGCGTCGCGTGAAACATGGTCGGGATCCCGGCGATGGAGAGCCCTTGCAAAACGCGGACCGCCGCGGCCGGTTCCTCCCGACAAGGCCCGAGCGGATCGCGCCTGGCGAACCACATGCGTGTCATGCCCTGCTGCAGGCGAGGGATGAGACCGTGACCGTTTGCAATCTGATGGGAGAGAGATGGTGCCCAGAGCTGTTGTCGGCTGATTGAGCCGCGCCAATGCTTTAGCGCTCGCAAACCTTCCGAAGCGGCCTCAATCGTTTCAATGGGTTACGCTCCGGATCGCAAACCTTCCAATGCGATTCCCGCGCGCGGAACCCCCCTCTCCCGCGAGGCTCGGGGGTTATGAGGGAGGGGGCGCGCTACCTGTCGGTGTGCAGCGGGATTGAGGCGTGGTCGGTCGCCTGCGCCGGTCTGGGCTATGAGCCTGTCGGGTTCAGCGAGATCGACCCGTTCGCCTCTGCCGTTCTGGCGGAGCGCTTCGGGTCGAACCTGCCCGGCCAGCCCTACCCGGGTAACGCGCCGCCCAACTTCGGCGACTTCACCGCGATCCCGCTCGACAGGCTGGGCCGCGTCGATCTGCTGGTCGGCGGCACGCCCTGCTTCCCAGGCGACGTGCGGATCGCGTGCCGGCATGGCCTGATCCAGATTGCCGAAGTCAAGGTCGGCGATGAAGTGCTGACGCATGAGGGTCGGTGGCGGCGGGTTCTGGCCACCGGATCAAAGGTTGCGCCGACCATCCGACTGAAAGGCCAAGGGCAAAGCTACGGCCTTATCACGACCGCTGAACACCCGTTCTACTCCCGCAAGAAGAGCAGCGTCTGGGTGGGGCGCGAGAATGGCTCCTACGCCAGCCGGCTGTCTGAGCCGGAGTGGGTCGAAGCGGCGCACATGGGCGGCCGCATGTGGGCGAGCCCCGCTAGTTGGCCGGTATCCCAGCCGCCAGCCATGGACACCGAAGGGCGCGAAAAGTCGTGTCCTGAGATGTCAGCAGAACTGGCCTGGGTGATCGGTCGGTGGCTCGGTGACGGGTGGTGCCGGGTCGATGATCGCCGGGGCTATGCGATCATCTGCTGCGGCCGCCATGAAGCCGATCTGCTCGCCGATGCCATCGCGCGCTCGGGGCTGGCCTTTAGCCGGTTGCAGGAACGGACGACGGAACGGTTCCAAATCGCGAGCCGTAGCTTCGCTCGTTGGCTCACTGGCCAGTTTGGTTCGGGCGCTGGCGAAAAGACCATGCCGACGTGGGTGTTCGGTTGGGAGCATCGGTCGGCTCTGCTTGATGGGTATCTTTCAGCGGATGGAAGCCGAGCCGACAATGGCCGCCGGCTGACAACCGTGAGCGAGGCGCTCGCGCTGTCCACCGTCCTGCTTGCCCACTCTCTCGGCTTTTCGGCCAGCCGGTCCCGCCATGCGCCGCAGCGCGATACTCAAATTGAGGGGCGCGCTGTCTCGGAACGACCGTTCTGGACGGTCAAAATCTATGACCGAGCCCGCAGTTCCATAGAGGTCGGCATCCATCGCTGGGGCGTCGTCCGCTCAATCGAAGACGCCGGCGATGCCGAAGTCTTCAATCTCGAGGTCGAAGGCGACAACAGCTACGTCGCAGATGGCTTCGTTGTCCATAACTGTCAGGCCTTCTCCTTCGCCGGCAAGCGCCTCTCGCTCGAGGACGCCCGCGGAAACCTCACCCTCGCATTCGCGGTGCTCGCACATGAACTTGCTGGATCTCATGGTCTCCGGAACGCCCTCTGGGAAAACGTCCCCGGCGTCCTCTCGACCGACGACAACGCCTTCGGCTGTTTCTTGGGAGCGCTTGTCGGGGCAGACGATGCCTTGCATCTCCCATCCGGCATCGGGCGGTGGCCGGACGCAGGTATGGTTGCCGGGCCACGGGCACGGGCGGCATGGCGGGTTCTCGACGCTCAATACTTCGGCCTGGCCCAACGACGCGAGCGTGTGTTCGTTGTCGTCGATTTTGGAAACGGGGCCGATCCCGCAGCGGTACTATTTGAGCCCCAAGGCCTGCAGGGGAATTCTGCGCCGCGCAGAGAAGCGGGGCAAGTCGCTGCCGCCACAGTTACAGCAAGCGCTGGAGGCTGTAGCGGCAAGGACGGAATCGACGGAAGGCTCGCCTATGGGGGGGGGTAACCGATCCGGACCCGTCGATGTCGCCGCCACGCTGACCGCCAAGGGGCAGCGGATCGACTTCGAGGTCGAGACCTTCATTGCCGATGTCGCAGGCACGCTGCCTGCGGGCGCCAACAGCACCGGCGGCCACCGGCAACCCGGCATGGGGCAAGAGACCGCCGATACCATGCTGATCGCGCACACCCTGCGCGGCGAGGGCTTCGACGCCAGCGAGGACGGCACGGGGCGGGGCACGCCGATCGTGCCCGTTTACGCTATCCAAGAGCGCGCCGTCAGTGAGAATCCGAACGCCGGCCCCGATGGCATGGGTGTCGGCAAGGACGTGGCGTACACGCTGGAGGCGCGGACACAGGTTCAGGCCATAGCCTTCGACACCACGCAGATCACCAGCAAGGCGAACCGGAGCAACCCGAAGGCGGGCGACCCGTGCCATCCGCTGGCGGCCGCTGCTCACCCTCCTGCGCTGGCCTATCGCACGTCGGGCAACTGCGGCGCATGGGAGACCGGTGACCGCGTTGATGCGCTGACGACCGGCACGGACCCGAACAGCCACATAATCGCATTCTCCTGCAAGGATCACGGCGCGGACGCCGCCGACGATTTGGCACCCACGCTGCGCGCCATGGGACATAGCGCCAGCCATGCCAATGCCGGCGGTCAGGTCGCGGTCGCCTACGGCATCACGGCTGACGCATTGGACCGGCAAGGCGAGGGCGCTGGAGGCACGTCAGGCGAGCGCAGTGGGCTCGGCATCACGGCAGAGATGTCGCCAACGCTCCGCGCCAAGCGCCCGAACGCCGTCGCCTATGACCTGCGCGGTCGCGAGGGGGGCGCGCAATTCGAGGGGCCGCACGAGACCGCCAACATCCGCGCGGCGGACGGCGGCTCGTCGCGATCCTATGTCGCCGAGACATGGGCCGTGCGCCGACTTACGGAAGACGAGTGTGCCCGCCTCCAGGGATTTCCCGACGGGCATTCGCGCATCCCGTGGCGAGGCCGCCCTGCGGAGGAATGCCCGGCTGGCCCTCAATACAAGACCTACGGGAATAGTATGGCGGTGAACGTGATGCGCTGGCTGGGCGAGCGGCTGACCGCGAACATGCCGGAGGCCGCATGACCTCCCCCACCCACCCCAACAGGAGCGGAGCATGACGAGAGAGACGAGGCTGACGGACGAACAACGCCGCTCGCTGGAATGGCTCGCCGGGACGGTGTCCGGTCATCTGTGGGTCGATATGCCGGAAGAGCACGTTCGGCCACTGATGAGCTTGCGAGACGTTCGCGACGGCCGACGGCGGGTTCTGCGCACGGTCAGGTCGCGCTCATTCTCAGGCGTTGCGGTTTCTGCCGCTGGTCGCGCAGCCCTCGCCACCCCCACAGAAGGACAGCCCTCATGACGGGAGATACGGGGAAGAGGCTGACGAAGGCGCAGCGGGCCACACGTCGGTGCAACAATTGCGGCGTGTTCGTCCCCGGCATGTGGGGCGACAATTTCCCCAAGGGGTGCGCTCTTGCAGATGAAGCCGAGATAGGCCGGCCATGCCGAGATGTGAGGATCGACCTTCTGCAAACCGCTCTCGGGCGCGCGCTTTTGCCCGACGCTTTTGACGAGCGCGCCCGGATTAAGCCGGGCATGTGCTTGCCAGTTCTCGACGCCACGAACGCCGCACTGCGGCAGGCTGCGGCTTTACGCGGGCCGGTCTCTGCTGACTTTGAGCCAGCCGGCCGCCAAGCCCTTTCCCCCGAGCGGGAGGGGCAGCGATGAACCCGCTCCTGAACCCGTTCACGTCGATGGGCATTGTCGAGAGCCTGAACGCGACCGAGGCATACGAAGATTGGTCGCGCGTTCGTTCGCCAGCCCGCGCAAAGCGTCGGCTGAAACGGGGCTTCCGGCAGAACATCGTTCACATGCGCCGGCCCGCCGCCTTCCGCGTCAACGGCGTGATTTACGCGCACCCTGAAATCGTTCGAGCGCTTCGCGAGGCTACGCCATGACCACCACCCCCACCGGAGACGCAGAGACGATCGAGGGGCTGCGGGCGGAGATCGCGCGCTTGCAGGCTCTGATCAATAGCCCTGAAACCGAAGACTGGCTTACCGGCGCGAGGCTGGAGGCCGCCCATCAGGTCGAGCGTTACGGCGTGGATCACGACGCCGGCAAGACGCCCTGGGATTGGTTCTGGCTGATTGGCTACCTCGCTCAGAAGGCCGCTTCCGCACAAGCGGCGGGCGACGCCTTCAAGGCCAAGCATCACACCATATCGACGGCGGCCGCGCTGCTCAATTGGCACCGGAACCTCTCCGGCAGCGAAACCACCTTCCGCCCCGGAATCAACCCTGCGGAGCGAGGCATCCATGACACGCCCTGATTTCATCCACGCCAAGATTTCGGTCGGCGAGGTCGAGGCCATGCGCGCCGAACTCGCCTCCCTCCGCGAGAGCTTGGCGAAGGCAGAGGGGGAGCGGGACGAGGCCCGATCATTGGCGGGTCTTGGTTGCGATGCGGCCAACGGCGGCGCGCACACAATCATGACGCACCCCGGCGGCTACACGTTCTGCGGCGGTTGCGGCTACACGATCAAGAACCCGACGCTGACGGAGCGCGCTCGCAAAGCCGAAGCCCGCGCCCTCCTAGCCGAGTCCAAGCTCCCAGAGGCGAAGGGGGCGCTGGGGACGGCCCTGAGTGAAATGCTGGAAGCCCGCGACAGACTGCTTGCCTCCGGCGCACGCACCAGTGGCCTCGATTCCGGAATCGAGGAAGCACACAAGGCCCTCGCCAACCTCGAAACCAAGGAGCCCTCCGATGTCTGACCTCAACGCGCTTGTGGAGCGGATAGAGGCCGGGAGCGGGAGCGACAGGACGGCAGATGGGCTGATCGCCGCACGCACATTGCCGGCAAGGCCGGACGGTTGGCTGCCTTGGGTATGCAATGGTGGCTATGTCCTGACGCCGACAGGCGAGAAGCCGCTCCCCGGCCATGGCCAGTTCGTCGCCGCGCCACCCTACACCGCTTCGATCGACGCCGCCGTTGCTCTTGTAGAGCGCGTGCTGCCGGGGCGCTCGGCAGAGATTTTGCGAGAAGCATTGAGCGCGCTCGGCAAGAAGCACCGCTGGCACATCAACCTTCAACGCCCCGGCCAGATTGATGAATTGCCGCGCCTTGTCGTCGCCGCGACGCTCCGCGCCCTCTCCCATGCAGATCACGAAAGGAAAGAGTGATGACGCTCACCATTGGAACGTGGGGCTTCCCTGCTGCCGTCACCCTTATGGCGTTCGGCTGGCTTGCAGTCAGCAGCGCATTGCAGCCGCCGCCCGCTGGATACGCCTCCATCGGCGACGGCATCGTTGGTATGTTCTATGCCGCCGCCGCGCTGATCGTCAGCCTTAGCGCGTGGCTGCTTTGGGCGGTGCTGACATGACAGACACGGATGAACTGGCGGGGCGGGGCGAGGCGGTCCTGCTCCGCGCCATGGACGGCGCTGGCACGTTGCCCGCCAAGGACAGCGTCAAGGTCCGGCCCGCTGACTGGCACGCGATGGAGGCATTCGTCCGCGAAGCCGTTGCCGCTCTCCGCGCCTCGCGGGCTGAGAGGGACGAGGCGCGCGACCTTCTGGCAGCTTGGTCGAAGCAGAACAAGCACGCCCAAGACGCCGCCGAAGCCCGAGAAACCGCCCTCAAGGCGCGGGTGGCGGTGCTGGAGACGGCGCTGGAGCCGTTCGACTTGCTTGCTGCCTATTTGCAGGAGCACGCGCCAGCCGCCTCGGATAACGACGAAGTCGGCGGCGTCTCTGTGAGTATGCTTCGCCGCGCCCGCTCTCTCGCGCAGGGAGAGACGACGTGAGCCGTCGCGAATCCGATTTCCCAAACGAGCCCCGAACCGTAGGTGACCTGATGAACCGGATTGACGAGGCGCTGCTAGAGCGCGCCCGCAACCACGTCATGACGCCGGCTGAGCGCATCGCGCAACGCCGCTCGTGGGTGAAGGGCGAGTTCATGATGGAGCACCCCGAGATGCCGGAAGCCGCTGTGGACGCATTGCTCGACAAGACGCTTCCCGAACTTGCCCGAAAGGACAACCCACGATGACCAATGACGAGGCGCTGGTGGAGCGCGTGGCGAGATGAGAAGCGAAGCCGAAAAGCAGGCGCGGCGCGAGTATCAGAAGCGCTACCGGGCGCTCTACCCTGATCGGATCAAGGCGCAAAAGCAGTCGGCGACGGCAGAGCAGCGCGCGGCCGAGAAGGAGACGCGGCGGGCCTATCGCCAGAAGACAAAGGCCCGAGATGCCGAATACAACAAGTCGCGGAACCGCACATACCGCAAACGCAAAGGCATCTCGTTTGACCGGGAGAGGATTGAATCGTGGGCGGCTCAGAACCCCGAGAAATATGCCGCCTACATGCTTCAAAAAAGCAAGACGCCGGGCGCCAGGTATCAGGACCGAAGGGCGGCAAGGAAGCGCTACATCGCCCGCTTTCATGATAGGCCCGCCCTTGATGCTCGCATATCAAAGAACGCCAAGGCCGCCGTTCTAGCGATAGCCACGGGCGTCGACCGGCGCATCTTGGGCGAGATGGTTATGGCCCAAATCTATGATGGCGATCTGCCCATTCGCGTCACCGTCGCGCAGGTTGCTGCGATCGCAGAGGCTCTCGGTCAGCAGCAGGAAACTTGATCAAGATGGCTGACGAACTGATCCTCCGCCGGCAGGACAGCCGCTTCATCCCGGACTGGGAGCGCGACAAGTTCTGGTCGGTGATCTGCCGGGGCGAGAATGTCGGCGCCATCGTGCTCCAGACACTCGCGGGGGCGGATACGGTTTGGTCTTGGTCGATCCAGCTTCATGCGGGTCGGCACGGGAACGGCCTCGCGGGGCAGTCGGGACAGGCCGACACGCGAGAGGCCGCCATGGCGGAGTTCCGCGACGCTTTCGATCGCACGATGGCGCATCTCGGGCCAGACGGATGGGCTCATCACGTCGAGCACATGGCCGCGCTGGCGGCGCGCAGCGGAACGAAACCGCCATCGTACAGTTGAGCGCCGCGAAGGAGCTCGTCATGACGATCTGGACCGAAGAGCAATACGAATCCGTGAAGGAGCGCATCGCCGCGCTGGCCGGCTGCATGGAAGACACGCCCGAGGAAGGCGAGCTGATCACCCTGCAGCTTGCCGTCGAGGTATGGGAGAGCAAGCACGAAGGCGCGACGGCGTGGCGCTGATCAAATCATGCGATCGGCGAGCCGAAGCAGCGCGTCCGTTGTAGCAACCATGACGGCGAAAAGCCGAAGAAGGCGCGTGAAGCGGCGGAAGAGTTTTGGCGAAATGGCCATATCAAAACTCCAATAAAAAAGGCCCGCCAGCGCGAGGCTGACGGGCCAAGTTTAGGGAGGAAACGCCCAAGGAGGGCTCTACACCGGAGACGGCCGGTCCCGATCGCCGGGCTGGTGTGACATTCAGCCCGGCAATGGCGGCGGAACGACCACCGGCGGGATCGCCTGCCAGATCGTCCAGAAGTTGTGATTGGTCTCGTATTCGGCCCACCCGGGGATGGATAGCCCGGCCACGTCTTCCAGTTCGTCGGGGATGGTGGCGCAGAGATCGACGTCGCCCCGGCCGGGCGGTCGGATGCGGGCGGCCGTCATCGGCGATTTCTCTGACGCTTTCAGCACAACGGCCGGCACGCGCACCGCCGTTCCCCCGACCGTGAACGACCAGGCGAAGGTCTGCGGAACGGCCGGGCGCGCCTTGGTATAGATCCAGCCCCAGCAGACGCGGTTGCCCTGGCGGGTGACATCGGTGATCGACTGCCCGACCAGAACCGGCGCAAGCCGCAATTCGACGGTCGGGCCGGTGTGAAGGAACAGCCAGCCACCGACGACCGTAGCCAGCGGCCAGACGATTGCGGCGGCGACAATGGTTCGGCGCATCATTTCGGCATGCCCCCCCGAACCCAGAAGCCGAGCGCGGTGACGATGCCGACGATCATCAGCCCCACCACCGCGACGATGCCCTGCTTGATGACGGCTTCCTTCAACTCGCGCTGGCTGCGCATGAAGGCGAAGTCCCGCTGCACGTCGCCGAGCTTCGCCGGGTCCAGCCCGATCTTGGACAGCAGCTTGTCCTCTGCGTCCTCGATCATCTCAGCGATCACGGGCCGCAGATGCTCCGCCGTCCGGCGGGCGATGGCGTCGGCTTCGTCGGCCGACAGAGGCAGGCGGGCAGCCATCAGGTGTCAGGCCTTGCCGGCCGGAAGGGCGCCGGCGGCCAGCACGCCGATCTTCGCCCGCAGCTTTTCGCGAACCTCGGTCGGCGACAGGCCGAAATGCTTCATGGCGTCGGGAGCGGACTTCCTCACATAGTCGAGCCCGTCCTCGACAAGATCGTGTCCCTGCGGCAGTCGGATCGCCAGCGAGAGGTCACCGGCCTTCGCGATGGCGAGCCCGGCCGCGTTCGTCAGTGCAGCCTGCAGCGCCTCGCGATGGCGGGCCTCGATGTCGATCCCCAGCTTCGCCTTGATCCAGGTCGCCAGCCATCCGACGACGGCCGCCACGAAGACGCCGGCGATCTCCAGAAGGTAAGGCCGGACGATGTCGAACCATCCGGGCGCGGCGGTCTGTGCCTCTGCGTTCGCGGCCAGCGCGATCAGGGCGAGGCATGCGACGACGAGCGTCGCAAGGGTGCGGTTCATGGTCGTGTCTCCGATGGTGAGGGGTCAGGATTCGACGGGTCGCGGGATCGGCGCGACCTGGCCTGCCAGCGCGTGCGTGCAGTCGTTCAGGAAGCTGATCTGGCCATCCGTCACGAAGGAGTGGCAGACGTGGTTGACCTTGGTTTGCTTCCAAGGCGCGCGCTTCCATTCGGTCAGGTTTTCGGCCGTGACGGGCGGCACCCATCGCATGTCTTGAACGAGCACCGAAGGCGTGAAAGTCGGGCGTTCATAGTCACCGTTGAAGCCCCATCGCGGACGACCATCGCCCTCGACGCGCACCTGATGCATCTCTTGGCAGCCTGGGCACATGAAGCCGACCCGGCCGCCGTCGAGCGTGCGGAGAACGCCACGGACGCTCATCAGAGCCGAGCCCCGACCATGGCGCGCATCGCGTCGCCGCAGGCCTTCGCGCCAACGATCGACGGGTCAAACGCCAGCCGCGCGACGTCCCACTTGCCGCGCTGGCGAATGCCCAGATTGCTCTGGACCTCGGCATGCGAAAGGACGGTCTTGGGTGTCACAGGCACGCCATAGCGCCGGCAGAGATCGGCCAGGACATCGGCCAACGTCTTCCACTGGACCGCGCTCATGGGCGCGCTGCCGGCCCTGAACGGGCTTTCGACCGCGCCGGCCATGCAGCACAGCGAGACGCCGATCGAGCCGGTATTGCAGCTGAGCGTGTGGCTGGCGCGCGGCCCGGTTCCGCCGATGCCGTTGGCGGCGATTGACGGAGTGCCGCAGACCAGCTTGCCGTCGACCTCGATCAGGATGTGATAGTGCGACCTGTCGAGCCCGGACGCCCGATGGCTGCCGGCGGTCCAGTGGAAGATGATCCGTTCTATCCGGGCCGCCGGCATCCAGTCGGCCGGGACGATGCCGCCCACTTGGACCTTCGCGGGAGCCTCTACCGCCTGAGTTGGAGCCTTCGCCACCGGCCGCATCTCGGCCACGGCCGCCTGCAACGCCGCGATCGTCTTCGGCCCGAGCACACCGTCCGCAGTCAGCCCTTTGGCAGCCTGAAACGACACCACCGCCCCCTTCGTTTTCGCTCCCCATGCGCCGTCGATCGGGCCAGGCGCATAGCCGAGCCGCGACAGCGCCGTCTGAACGGCGGTCGTGTCCATGGTGATCTCCGATGGTGGGAGGGCTACGAGCCGCCGTGAGCGGCGAAGAAACAGAGCAGATCGCCCTGCCCGTTCAGGCACACATGCCAGCGGCCATCGGGCGACGGCTTCGCCTGGCGGTAAGGAATTCGGACGACGATCGGCGCAGGGCGGTCAGCGCGCCACATCGGGTGCGTGCCGGGTCGGACCGTCACGATGTAGCCCGCCGGCGTCTCCTGGACCGCGTCTGGCGCGACCTCAGCGCAATCGTTCATCGCGCAGCACTCGATCGGATAGGTCCAACCGGACATCGCGGAATGGGCATGCGCTGGCGCGCCGGCACCGCACAAGGCGAGCGCCAGCAGCGCCAGCGCGGGGAGCGCGGCTTTCATGTGAGGCTCCGATGGTGGCGGGCGTTAGAGCACCGAAGCGGACTGCCAGAGCGCGTCAAGCTGCGCGCCGTCGTAGCCGAGCAGCCCCCCAAGCGTGGCGGTCAGCGGGTGGCCGCGCTCATAGGCGGTGGCGGCCGAGAGCAACATTCGCGCGCTGAACTGCTGCTCGCCGAGCTGGGCGACGAGCGCCTCGAGCGCGGCCGGCAGCTCGCCGCGCGCCGCCCATGCCAGCGCCTCGGCCTGCGTGATCACGCCCTCGATCGCGAGCTGCTGGGCGAACTGGCGGTCGGAGATCGCCGACGGGACATCGGGGGGGATAGGGCGAAGGTAGCGGCCCGAACTCCTCGGCCGACATTTCGACCGGCCCATTCTCGCTCATGACGATGATTCTCATGCTGCCCTCACGATGACGCGGCTGCCGATGTCGTAGAACGAGGTCTGCGTCGCGAGAATGCGCAGATGCGTCGCGGCGACATTGGCGACGCGGTTGCTTTGATAGAGCGCGTTGAAGACGTTGGTGCCGTCGAATCCGCTCGTACGGGACTGCATCGTCGGGCGGCGGGACAACGAAGCGGAGCCCTGCACAAATTCGGCCTTCACGATGACAGGCGTGACGACGGTGGTCTTGGACGCCTGCGCGCTGAGCCGCCCGCTGTCGACGAGCGCGCTCGGATAATTGGTCGTATTGGTAAAGAGCCCGCCGCTGATCGAATAATCGGACGCGCCGGCAACATAGGTCGAGCCGCCATCGGTGCTGATGCGCCAGGACAGGCTGCCGTCGGCCGCAGCGGCGGGATTGACGTTGCAAGTCACATCGATCTCGAAATGGGTGTAGGAACCCAGCGCGATATCGAAGGCCGACGCCGCAGCACCAGAGACAATCTGGTCGAAGATGGTGACATAGCTCAGCCCGAGCGTGGTCCGCTGCGCTGCGGTATCCGCGCCGCCAATTAGGGCGCGGCCGGCGGCGGTGAGATCGGCGAGCGCGGCCGTCGCTGACCCTGTGAAATAGGGCAGTTTGTTTGCAGCGCTCGTCAGAGCAGCGATAGCGGTCAGATCGGCGTCGAGCAGCTGGAAGCCCGCCGCAACAAAAGCGGTGGTCGCGATCTGTGTCGTGCTCGTCCCGCCCGCCGCAGTAGGAGCGGCCGGCGTTCCTGTGAACGTCGGCGAGGCGAGCGGAGCCTTCTCAGTGTCGAGTTCTTGGATCGCGGCCTGAACGTTGGTGGCGGCTACCGCGCCTGCCGGCGTGAACGCGACATCGTCGGCGTCACCACTCAGTGCAACGGTAGAGAGGGCTCCTCCGCCCTTCAGCAGCTTGCCCGTGATGCCGTCGAACAGTGCGACATGGTTGTCAGTCGAGATCGCTGGTCCGATGACATCGCCCGCGCCATCGCCGTCGAGCCCGGCGTTTCCGGTCCGAACGAACTCGATCGCCAGCACCGCGCCGTTCGTGAAGGCCGAACTGTGCAGGACATACGCGACCGGGATATTGCGATAGCCTGTCCCATCGACGACTGCGCCCGTGACATTGAAGATCGCGAGCTTCGTTGGGTCGCTGATCTGCACGATCTTGATCGTGCCGCGTAGCGCCGTATTGGTGCTGTCATCGAAGCTGTCGAGCCAAGCAGTGATGCTGGTCCCGTTCCGGTCAAGGTTGTCGGCGTAGATCTGCGTCGTCGAGGCGGGCGAGGCGTTGTTGAATTTCAGAAGGCCGTTGCCGGGGTCGGAATCGGTCGTGCCGGTCGAGAACGTCACTTGGACATTGGGCGTCGGGCCGGTGGCGCCAGTCGCGCCGGTGAGGCCGATCGAGCCCGGCGAGCCTGCGATGGCGATTGCCCAGTCAGCGAACGTCCCAGAGCCGCCGACGACAGTGACATCGACCGTCAGCGTCGTGCCCGTGTAGGCCGTGACTTGGCCGGTCATGTAGTTCAGCGTCGGGTTCGCGGCTGAGCGCGCCATGACGAACGACCCGACCGGGAACAACTTGTCATCCTGCGTCGTGAAGGCCTTGCTGCCCGTGCCGATCGCGAGGCTGGTCGTCGAGGTGGCGGAGAGCTTTGCCGCGCTGGCGGCGGCGTTCGTTTCGCTCGTGGCGGCATTGGTCGCGCTGGTGCCCGCGGCGGTCGCTGCCGCCGAAGTCGCCTGCCCGGCCGTCGCAACATCCTGCAGCGCATCCTCGAAATTGATACGATGGCCGCCAACGGCGAGGCCGCCGGGGTTGGTGTCGGCGTTGTAGGCATCGCCGTTGTAGAGGGTCTCCAGCCGATCAATGGCCGCAAGATCGTCTGCGTCATAGGGGAATGGCATCAGAGAACCTCTTTGAAGTCGAAGGCGGTCGAGCCCCGTGCGAAAAGCACCTGAGCGATCTCGGGAACCTGCTTGAAGGTGGCGAGGAAGGACCGGCGAAGCAGATGCTCTTCGTCGTCGGGATCGGGCACGACGAAGCCCTGCTTCGACACGCCCTGACGGTTCATGATGCGGAACACGTCGCCGAAGATTTCGTCTTCCGCGAGGTTGTCGAAGGCGACCCGGAGCGTGCGGCGCTGGCCGCGCTCATCGAATGTTTCGAGGCCACCTTCAGACTCTACGATCTCGGTGCGCGGATCGATGCCGAATGAGTTGCCGCTGTAGCCGTAGTTGATGCTGGGGCGCCAAGCCCGACCGATCAGCACCCGGCCAAATTCGGCATAGCCGGCGCTGTTAGCCGGATCAATGATCTCGATCGCGAACCATTGCGTCAGGGTCGATAGCAGCGATGCCTCTGGGATCACCTCGATCAGATAGGTCGGCAATTCATCGATCGTGTCGATGTCGATGCCGTTCCAGAAGCCGGGGTCTTCCCATTCAAGGTCGAGAGACGGGACCACAACGCCAGCGATCGTCTTCAGGCCGCTGTCATAGGAGATGTCGCCAGCATCCCAGCCAGCGGCGTCGTAGGCTCGCACGCGGTACTGAGCGCCCGGTGAGGCATTGATCGGCCCGACGATGATCCCGCCGACCGGGCGGGCGATGCCGAGATCGGCACGGATGATCGTCGAGGTCGTCAGTGGGTTCGTGGTGCGCGCGACCCGCGCGATGTCCTGATCCTGCGCATTGGAGAGCGGCAGGGTTGAAACATAGCTGCCCCCCGACAAGGTGCCGGTATCGGCATAGTTGTCGTAGACGAAGACGAATTTTCCCATAAGTCAGCCCCAGAGGTCGAGCGTCGCGGATCGACCGCTGAAGTCGTCGGTTCGGCCGATGACCCGGAAGAGCTTGCCGGCGTCGTACCCGAAGCGGCGGAACTGCAGGCGCACCACCGATCCGACATCGACGGCCCGCGCGATTGGAACGGGGAAGGCCATCCGGTCGCGGCGGACGCCATAGAGCGCAAGACGCCTAGCCGCTTCTGTCGCTGCGTCGGTTGCCGACGTCATCAGCGTGTCGATCGTGATCTCGCTGGCCAGCAGCCGGGCCGTGCGCGTAGCGACGTTCTGCGCCGTCGCCTGCCGTGTCGCCTTAGCGAGGTAGTCCTTCCTCTCCGTCGTCACCACGCCGGCGACATCGCCGCTGCTCATGGTCTGCCAGACGCGGGCGTAGTTCAGAACCACGGACCATGCCGGGATGCCCTGCCCTTCCCCGTCCGGCCCGCCAACGAGCGCCAGAGAGCCGCCAGAGGCGATGAGGTCGCGGCGGGTGTAGGTGGCCGCCGGCGTGCCCGATGGCGCGGCAAGGCTGAACAGTTCGATCTCACCCGTCGCGCTCGGCAGAAGCCCGCAGCCGACCGAATTCAGAACCTGCCCGATGACCTCGATCGCTGAGGCGTCGCTGTCGACATAGATACCGACCTCAGCGGGGTTGAAGGCGTGCGCCGCGTCGAAACTCGCGGCCACCCGGTCCCCGGCCGGGATGCCGAGCACGTCGAGCATGCGCCCCGCCACGCGCGCCGCCGAGCGTAGCGCGAGCGGGGCCCCTTCGACGACATCTGCGGTGATCGTCAGAGAAGGCGAGCCGCCGAGCCGGAACAGGCCTAGGCCCAGCGCAGTCGCATATTCTCCCGGCACAAGCGTCGCCGCTGTGAGCGCCGCCAGCGTGGCATGGTCTCCGACCAGCGTGAGCGGAACTGCGCCGTCATAGACGACGATCGACGACACCGCGCCTGCCGAGACCTGGTAGATCAGATTGAAGCGGTTGACGAACTTCGGCGCGATGTTCTGGACCGCTCCGAAGACGCGCGGCTTGATCTCGTCCTTCTGGTCCGCGTCGCCTTCAGCCGTCGCGCCTGCTGTGATCGTCGTGCCGGCATAGCGGGTCGTCAGAAGCGCCGTGTCGAGCGCCGCCAGCCGGTCGCGGATCAGTAGCCTGATTGTTTTCGTGGCGTCGGGCGTCTCGACCCGAAGGCACGTCCCCCGCATGATCAGCACTGCGCTGGCGATCGCCTGCTTCTCGCTGGCGAGGTAGCGCAGAGTGAAGGCCCGACCGTCGAAGCCATAGCCGAGCCACGGGTCGAGCCTGCCGTCGGCGTTGGAGAACTCAATCGCGCCCGCTGACGAACTCGGGCTGCCGGAGATGCCGCCGCCGGCAAACAGCGACCGCTCAAGCTGGCCGCTATCGGAGATGCGCCCGCTGTAGACCGTGTTGCTCGGCGTGTCCCCCGGCCGGGTGGTAAACGTCTTGGTCGACAGCCGCAGCGTTTCGACCGCCGCGCCGGTCCAGGCATCGACGTCCAGAAGGTAGAGGCCACCCATGATCAGGCCGCCTTCTTCTTGAACTTGGTCTCGCGCACCGCCTCGCGCTGGACGCTCGTCCCGGCGTCGACACCCTCGCGTACGTGCATGGCACCGGCGACGACCGCGCGCTTGATGTCGGAGAGTTCCTGTCGGACCGCGCGCAGTTCCTCGCGAAGCATGCGGGTCTCCGATGCGCTTCCGCCACCCGAAGACAAGACGGGCAAGCCGATCGGCTGCGGAACCGACACAGCCAAGGCGTCGAACCGACCAGACCCGCCGTTGATCTGCTCGAGCAGGTCGCGGTTCTCATTGGCTGCCCGCGCATTGACGACGAACTCGCCATTCGAGAGCCGCGCCGCGATGCTGTCGGAAGTTCCCGTACCCGGCCCGCTGACCCAGCCGCCCGAAGCGTAGGTGAAAGCCGCGCCAGCCTTCTGACCGATCACCGTGTTGGCGGTGTTGAAGACGATCTTGTTGAGAGCCTCGACCATGTTGTTGTTGAGCGTGAGGCCGTTGATGCCTACGACGTTGTTGAGCCCGAACTGCCCCCGCAGCGCTTCGAGTGTGGACTGCTGCGTTCCGTTCAGCGCCCTGATCTGGGCAAGCAGACTTTCCTGAGCCGAAGCGATCGAGTTCGCGCTGGCCAAGAGATTGTTACTTGCCGAGACGATGTTCTGCGTCTGAGCGAGGATGGTGTTCTGATAGTTGGCCGAGTTCGCTGTATCGCGGGTCGCGCCGCGGATCAGCTCAAGCGCCGAAATCTGGCCGTCGCCGTTGAGATCGAGTTCCCGGAAGATCGAGCCGAGATTGGCGTTGGTCGCCTCCTGGAGCGAGATGAAGCCGTCGCCATTGGTGTCGATCGCCGAGATGGTCGCGTTTGCCGCATTTTCAATCGCGTCGACGATGAACTGCTCCGCCGAGACCTGTGTCGGCAGCGCCAGCAACTGCGTCGTCACCTGGTCGAATATCTGCTGATACCCGGCCGACGACGCATAGAAGGCCTCGCCAGCCTCCAGCAGCGCCGAAGCATAGGTGGTGAGCCCATTGATCGCGTCGCGGTCGCCGCCCTGTGCCAGCGCAAGCTGCGCGTTGTACTGGCCCTGCGCCGCAGCCAGACGTGCCTCCGGCGAAAGCGGCGAATCCGAGCCCGACCGCAGCCCGTCAACGAACTGGCGCAGGTTGCGCGAGAACGTGTCGAAGAAGTTCTGCGCCTCCTCCAGCGCGCGCTTCTGTTCTTCGGCGGCGCTATTGGCGAAGTCGGTGATAATCTTCAGCCGTTCGGCAGCGAGCGCGCCCTCAAGCTCATTGATCGCATCGCCGCCCAGCCGAATCTCCTCGGCGCGCTCGCGCTGAGCGTTGCGGTCGAAAGCGGCAAGCTGCCCGGCCAGCGTGCTGTTGTCGTTGAGCGCGTTGAAGATGCGGTCTTGGTAGCTGATCCGGCGCGCGGCCGCCTCGATCAGGCGGGCCGTGTCGTTGATGACGAAGCCTGCCTCGCGCACATAGCCGATCAGCCCGGGGAACCGAGCGAGGAGATCGGAAAATGCCTGGCCCGTCAGGTTCGCTCCATTCACGATCTCCTGCGCGGCGGCGGAGAAGTAGTTCGTGACGAGCCCCTGATCCGTCCCTAGCGAGGCTGCGTCGGCGCGCAGCGTGGCGACCTCGCTCAGAAGTTGCGTGACGTCATTCAGATAGCCAGAGCCGCCCTTTTCATTCGTCTTGGCAACCAACTCGGCCTCAAAGCTCTCTTTCAGCCGCGCGATGGCGCCGGCGAGCCCAGCCGAGACTGCGGCAGCGGCGGAGTCGGCAGACCAGCCGAGATCCTGAAGAACCTTGCTGAGGCCAGCGGCCGTGCCCTGAATCTCCTGCATGCGCGTAGCTGTCGCGCTCAGGCTCTTCGCGCCTTCGAACACCGTGAGCGCATAGGAGGCGGCGGCGTTGCGAGCCTGAGAAACGGCAGGATCGTCATCGCCAAACGCCTTGGCAGTGCTGGCGATGAAGGCCTTCATCTCATCGCCTAGAGACTTGATATTCCCCTTTGCCGTAGCGAACGGGCCAGACGGGCCCATGCCATCAGTCAGGCTGGCGACAAGACCAGCAAACCCGTCTTTGAACTCACTGATCCCGCGCATGATGTACGTCTGGCCATCAGCCCAGATGGCAGTGGCTTCAGACGCCTTGCCGGCGAGGAAAGCGACATCGGCTAGCTTCCGCGCTGAGGTCTCAGCATCGCGGATGCGGGTCGCGAGCGTGTCTTGCGGCTCCCCGCGCGCCTGTGAGCGGAACGAGGCGATGTCGGCCTGCGCGTTCTGATAGTTCTCCTGCGCGACGCGCTGGCGCTCCGCCTTCTCCGCTTTCTTCTTCTGTTGGTTTCCGAAATAGGCCAGCGCGCCGCCAGCGATGGCTCCGATGGGGCCTAGGACCGATGCCGACATGCCGAGCGCGGACGCTGCGCTCAACCCCGCAACGCCGCCAGAGATAGCGCCGCCGCCGACCGCTTGCGCAGCGCTACCAGCGCTCTGCCCGATGCCGTATGCGCCAGCGAGGCCGGCGATCGCAGTGAGGCCGCCGGCCAACTGCTTGCCGTCGATCCCGAGGATGTTGCCCGATCCGCCAGAGAAAAGGCTGAAGCCGCCGACCGTGCCTGCTTCCGAGCCTTTTTCAGCCCCCTTGGCAACAGCGTCGGTGAGCGGCTTGAGGCTATTCCCGGACAGGAGCCCGATGATGCCGCCCTGCTTCGTGTTGTCGTTCGATGCGAGGCCAGCGCTGGCCGCGAGAGGGCCCTTGCCGCTGATCAAGGCGTCGAGCGAGGCCGACAGGAAGCCCTTGCCGAGCGTCTTCAGCGCGCCGTTGATGCCCTCTGTGCCGGTGATCAACTCCTCGGCAAATGCCTTGAACCCATCCGCGACGAAGTCCTGCGCCTGCTTGATCCCGTCATAGGCCTTGCGTGTCGCGTCGAGTTGGTTGTTCAACTCGCCGATGCGCCGCGCCCGCGCGACGATCTCCTGCCCTTCGCGAGACTCGATCGCGATGCCCTGCTGCTGCAACTGCTGCTTGGCCTGGAGGATTTCCAGTTCAATCCGGCGGACTGCAGTGCTCTGCCCGATCAGGGAAATCTCGCGCTCCAGCCCTTGGATTGTCTGGTTCTGGTTTTCGAGGATGCCCAGAGCGGCGCGCTGCTGCTCGACCGACAAGCGAGCGCTGACGGCAGCGGTTATCTCGCGGTTCGACGCGGCGATCGCCTTGTTGTCGTTCACCCCGAGCGCGCGGAGCTTGCGCGTGTTCTCCTCGACAGCCTGATTGATCTGCAGTTGCTGCGCGGCCTGCGCCAGCGTCGTGCGACCGGCCGCGACGTCGGCGTTCAGCTTGCGCTCAAGCGCCGCCGCCTCCTGCAGCTTCGCGTTGTTCTCAGTCCGCTCCTTGACGACGCGGGCGAGCGCGGCCGCAGTCTCTTCGGCGAGCCGCCTCTCAAAGTCGCCTCCGGTCTCGCCGGTCTCCTTGGCAACGCGCGCGCGGATTTCAGCCGTCTCGCCTGCAGCGAGGCCCTGATCCTTGATTGCCTTGGTCTGTGCGGTCAGCGTGTCGATGCCGTACTTGGCGGACGCGGATGCCTCAGCATCGGCACGGATGCCTTCAAGCCGGGCGGCCGTGCGAGCGCGCTCCGCTTCGGCCTGGCGCTGGCTCTCCGACACGGCAGACCCGCGGAGCTCATTCAGCTTCAACTGCGCTGCGAGTTCGCCCTGCTGCGCCGCAGAGATCTTGCCGGTGAACTGCGACTGGATGTCGAGCGCGCGAGCGGCCTTCTCGGATTCCAGCCCGCCCTTCGCCTGCGCGCCGGCGAACTCGCCAAGCTGCTTCGTCGCGGTGTCGAGGTTCTTCTTGAACTCGGCGACGCGATTGATCTCGTCCGTGAATTGCTGCGACTGCAGGAAGTTGACGTCGCCCTTCGCCACGGCCTTGTCGAGCGAAGACAGAGCGGAATCGTAGCCGCGGCGCAGCGCCGTGACCGACTCGCGTAGGTCGTCGATCCTGCTCTTCTCGGCGTTGTAGTCCTTCGACTTGGCCTCTGCCGCGTTTAGGTCAGATGTCGTCTTCACCCGCTCCTGCGCGGCCTTCGCGGCTTCCTGCTGGAGTTCGATCTGGCGGCGCAGGCTGGCTTCCTCCTGAGCCAAGCGCTGATCCTGCTGGCGAAGCCCCTGCGCGGAACCGCCTGACGCGAAGGGGACACCGCCCGGCGCGCTCAGCCTGCGCTGCAGGTCGGCGCGTTCGGCGAGGATCTTGTTCAACTGCTGCTGCTTCGACGGGTCGAACGACTCGCCCAGCCGCTCGCCGACGGCGTCGATCCCGTTGGAGGCGGAGGTCTTCAGCTTGTCCCACGCCCTGCCCCAGAACGTGGTCGCGTTCGCTGCACGCTCCGTGCTGCTGGCGAGGGCGTCGACCAGTATCTTCTGAGCGCGGTAGGCATCGTTCTGCCCGACCGCGTCGCGCACCGCGCGCTGCGTCGCCGGGCCCAGCGTCCCGAGCTTGGCGTTGAGCGTCTCCATGCCCTTGATCGGATCAGCGAACGACGCGGCCAAATCCTTGACGGCCTCGGGCACGTCCTGCCCGGTCGTCGCCGCATAATCCTTGCTGACCCGGATCAGGTCGCGCATCACGGCCGGGCCGATCTTGCCCGTCTTCGTGTACTCGGCCGCCATGGAACGAGCCGCCGAGACAGACACTTCGCCGGCAGCGGCCGACTCCTTGGCGAGCTTGTTCAACTCCTCGCCCGTGATGCCGGCCGCACGCCCGATGCCGAGCAGCGAGTTCGCCAGTTCCTGCTTCTGGCTCGCCACAGAGAACGCGGCATAGAGCGCGGTGACGCCTGCGGCCGTCGCCAGCAGAGCCGGGGCGAGAGGCAGAAGCCACGCGCCCAACTGCACCAAGAACCCGCCGATGCTTCCCCGCGACGCCGCGAAAACGTCTGCGATCTGCGTGCCCTGCTGGATCAGTACCGTGAGCGGCGATTGTCCAGAGGCAAGCGACACGAATACATCCTGCGCCTGGCGGGACAGGTTGATCAGTTCGTTCCGCGCCAACCCGACGCCAGAGACGTACTTGCCGAGCGGCACTTGCGTCCGCGCCAGCGCGGCGGCCGTGTCCTCATAGCGGCGGTTCACCGCATCGAGCATCGTGATCCGCTGCTGCTCGCCGACCAGTCCGGCGGCAGCGAACTTGTTGATCTGGGCCTCGGATGCCGCGCGGCGTTCCTGCGCTACGGAAAGCTGGTCGAATTCGACGCGGAGCTTCTGGACGGCGTTCTCCTGCTCGACAAAGACCGAAGCCGATTCCGATGCCGACTTGCCCTGCCCTCTGATCAGGCTGGCGTTGAGCGCGCGGCCGAACTCCGCTCCGGCCTGCTCCGCCTTCTGCTTGGCGATCGTGTCGAGGCGGTCGAGCTCGGCGCTGAAGACCGAAGCCGCGTCGCGCGCTGACTTGCCTGTACCTGCGACGAGGCGGGCATTCAGTTCGGCATTGAAGGAATCGGCGATCTGCCGAGCCTGAGCGGCTGCCGCCCCATCAAGTCCGCCGACCCCGGCGAGGAAGGCGTCGGCGGATGAGCGGGCCGTGCCGCCCGTGATCTCGCGCACGCCAAGGCTGGAGTTGATCTGCTGTTGTGCGCGCTGGGCATCCGCCAAGCGCTTTGTCGATGCGGCCGCGCGATCTGCGATCGCCGCCGTCGTCTCATACCGATCGTTTAGTGCGGACACGACCGGGGCGAGCGCGGTGAAACCCTGCTTGGCGAGGGTCGCCGCGTCCGCCGTCTGGCCGAACTTCCTGTATACGTTGTCCAGAGCAGCAGCCGCGCGGCCGGCATCCATGCCGCGATCCATGGCGCTGCCGACGCGGCGCACGGCCGCCTCGAACTTGGCCGCCTCGCCATAACCGGTGATCCAGACACGCGACAGCGACGCCACGCCAGGCGCAGTCTTGCTCGCGGCAGCGTCGACCGCCGCGAGTGATTGCCCAACCGCCTTGACAGACGCGGACGCGGCGTCGCTTGCCGCGCCGATCTGCTTTGCCGCCTGCAGATACTGCGAGGCGTTCATCTCCGCAGTTACCCGCAGAGAGGAGAGCTTGATTGTCATCAGGATTTCCCGGACTTTGCCCGATCGGCGGCTTCCTTCGCCTGCTCTCCCGAGAAGGCGACGTACTCGTCATCCATGACGCGCAGGAAAATCAGGAACTCGTCGAGTTCTTCGCCGATCAGGCCATGATCACGGGCGTAAGCGCTCATGGCGGCGTAAAACATGCCGCTACAGCCGCCCATGTCGCCCCAATGGCGATCGTTCCTGAGTTGGTTCCACGCCGTCATGAGATAGCCGGACCACTCCGGCATTTCGGCCTGCTCGCTCTCGTCGAGCGGCTCGGCCTGAGAGAAGAACGTCGCAGCGTCCTCCTCCTCCGCCATCAGGTCTGCGAGGAAACCTCGGACTTGCCCGCGCTTTTCGAGGAGCCCGCGGAAGGCTTCCCGGAGTTTTTTGAGGCCTCCTCCACGAACTCGACCTGAATCTGGCCGCGCGTGCCGGCGCAGTATTCGATCTCAGCGATCAGTTCACGGGCGTTGGGATTCGTCAGAATCTCCTTGGCGACATCGGCGCTATACTCGACGTCGAAGCCCTCCCAGCCATGGAGGATCTCGTCAGCCATGAGTGCGCCGATCAGGGGCGACGTGATCGCCTCGCCGATCTCTTCAAAAGTCCGATTGGGGAAGTTCTTGCTGAGCCGCTTGAACAGCTTGCCGCGCTTGATCAGATAGGTCTGCTTGGTGAGAGCGCAGACCTTGAAGCGGGCTTCGTCGAAGCCAGTGGCGGCGCGGCCGTCAACCCATTCAGCTTGGGATTCGGCGGCGCGGTCGACGAGTACGGATGACATCTTGATGGTCATGGCGATGGTGTCCATTGCGAGGGAGACGGCCGGGTCCGACAACCCGGCCGCCAGGGTGCGCGCGCATCCATCCCGCCACGGGCACGACCCGCGTAGTCGACACCAATCGACTTAGGCTTCTGGACCTGCGGTGTCGGCCGCAGGGTAGGCGTAGAACAGCGGGCCCGGAGGCCCGCTGCGATCACTCGAAATACGGGAGACGGTCGAGGGTGGCGTGCGCCCCGATCAGGGTGTCTTTCGATGCCTGCCAGCCGAGAGGCAGCATGACGTCAGTGTTCTTCCCCGACGCATTCGGGTTGCCGTCGCTCCGATAAGTCACACGCGGGAAGGCGAAGACGAGCGCTTGGCCGTTCTTGTCGACCCGCGTGGCCAGAGAGGAAGGCGTGCCGGCATAGAACTTTGCCAGCAGCGAGTTATCGCCGAAGTAGGAGTTGACCGAGCCAGTCACGGTGCATTCGCCTTCGCGCACAGCGACCGGGCTGGCTTCGTCGACAGACTCGTTCGTCCGGAGGTTGTTGTTGATCGTGAACGCGACCTCCATCGCCCAGTTCGGCGAGGTGAGCCGCGAACCGTTCTCATAGAGCCGACCGACATTGGCGTTGGCCGCCATCACGAGCCCGGTCGTGACGGCGTCGGGCGATGCGTCCAGCGCCGTGGTCGACTGCGATCCACCCATGCCGGTGAAGGTCACAGAGCCCGTGATCTTCTGGCGTGAGGTGATCGAGTGCTGCAACTCGCCAACCTGCATGCCGGTGTTGACGATATAGGTCGGAACGGCCTGGCCGAGGAATCCGCGCTCAAGCGTGAGCGAGGTGACGGTCGTACCGTTCCGGATGTAATCGCCGAACCAGACCTTCAGGGTCTTGCCCGTGCCGGCGTCAGTGGTCCATGCGGCGGGCAGATGGTCGAGCGTCAGCGCGGTCGCGGCGATCGCGGTGATACGAGCCCAGTCGTTGAGCGCTGCGGTGGCGAACTTGTCGCCGGTCGCGGTGCCGCCGATCTTGATCCACTGCCCGACTGCGATGCCGAGCGTGGTGAAGTCGAGCGTTGTCGAGCCGAGGCCGGTGCTCGTCGCGGTGATGTCGCCAGAGGCGCCCTGGAAACCAACCACCTTCAGCTTGGCGGCCGCCGGCGGAGCCGCTTCGTCGGTAAGCGTAAGCGACGCGCCCACGATCGTGGTGCCCGTCGACGAGGCGGCACGGAAGACCTGATTGTTGGCGGCATTGGTGAAGCCAGTCGCTCTGACCAGATGGCCAGCGACCACCGAAGCGCCACCGCTGGCGACGGCGAAGGTGTCCGACGAGTCCGTGACGCCAGTGACGACACTGTCGGCAGTACCGTCGTTGTCGAACGTTGGCGTGTTGACCCATGGCGCGAAGAATCCGGAGCGATAAAACTCCGACATCGGCGACCCGTCATCGGGATAGCTGAGCTCGAAGTTCACGCCGCCCGTCGAAGCCTGCATGACCTTGATCGGGTCATTGAGCATGCGGTCGTCGCGGATCTCGTCCGGATCCACATATTCAGGGGCAAACGACAGGCTCTCCCCGGTGATGCGCGCCTTGCGCATGCGAGGAGTGCTCGGCGTCGTTCCGGGCGTGACCTCCCGGACTACGGCAAGCTGGACGCGATTCGAGGACGTCATGGGGCTTCTCCAAAGAAAAAGGGCGCCACAAGCGCCCTATTCACCTTGCCCAAGGGTGCAGATCGGGAATGCCGGCGCGGGCCACGCGCGGGCAAGGGGGAATGCTGTCAGCCGAAGCGCGGCTTGCTCTTCGTGGTCTCGACGACCGGCTCGACGGCGGCTTCAGCCTTCTCGACCGCGACCTCTGCAGCCTTGGTCTCAGCGCCCGCGATGAAACGACGCTTCTTCAGATCGGCGAGGTCGATGACGCAGCCGGCGATATCGGCTTCGGTCACGGTGTCGCCAACAGCGAAACGGCGGTTCGGGTGCGGAAACAGCTTCAGAACAGTGAACATGATGATCTCCATGGTTGAGGTCAGGCTTCCATCCGACGCCAGTCGACGGAGACGCTGATGCGCCACCAAAGCCCGTCATCGTCGCCGGGCTGGCCCATGCCGATACTGGCGTCGAGGAACTCAAGGCTGTCGGCGAGCAGCAAAGCGCCGCGGAACAGGTCGGCCAGGCTTTTCGCGTACCCGCGCGCCGTACTGGCGCCGGTCCCGCTAGGCGCGAAGACGTGCATCATCAGCACGCCCTCCTCATCCCATCGGTTCTCCGACTGCACGCCTGCGCCGATAGACATCTGCGCGTAGAGGTCGCCGACCATCTCGACCATCACCCACGGCGCGGCCGGCTCTGGCCTATCGAAAAGCTCGTTCTCCCAAGCGACGCTCGTCGCGCTCCAGTACGCCTCAAGGTGCGCGCGGATCGCGTCGTAGACGGTGTTGCTCGCCATCGCGTCACTTCATATTCATCACGAGGGCCGGATAAGTCATGGTCGCGCCAGCCGCTGTATCGGGGCGGATTTTGGTCCGCGCGAACTGCTTGTAGCCGCGACGGAACCGGCCCTTCAGACGATAGCCGCCCGGTATCGTCACCATCCGGAACCGGATATCGACCGCCTTGCCGAACTGCCGCTGCACAACCATCCGGGTCGCTTGATAGATGCCGTCGCCAGGTGCTCTCACCTTGACGTTGCCGACCTCGAGCACCCTGGCATAAGGCTGCACATTCACGATCATCACCTCTTCACCCGAGGCGATCTGCACGTCAGGCGAGACGATCTGCGAACCGATCATGACGACGTGCGTGTTCTGGTAGCGGCCGGTAAGCACGGGCGACCGCTTGCGCAGCGCGTCGAGGGCGAACGCGATGACCGGCTGCCACCAACTAAATTCGTAAACGACCGCTTCCGGAACCCTCACGCTCTCTTCGGGGGCGCCCTCTCGGCCGCCGACATAGCGCGTGTAGATCGACGATCCTTCCTTGGAGTCGATGGCCTTCGCCAGTTCCTCCTTCGCGAACTTTGCGAGCTCGCGATTGATGACCTCGGGCTGCAGATCGGCCGTCGCCAGTTGAATATCCTTGGCGAAGGTCTCGAACCGCGCCATCAGCAGACGCCCCAGACCTTGCACCACCACCAAGCCGAAGACGGCTCACCAGCGCGCGCAAGGCCATAGGAGAGCGAGCCGGCGAGGATGCAGGCAAGAGCGAGCCCAAGCCAGCGCACGTCAGCCGAGAACCTTGGCTTCGATCCGAACGACCTGCCCCCCCGGCATGAGAGGCCGGGTGGCTTCGATGCGGCGATCTCCGCCGATCGTCTGGCGGATGAAGTCGCCGACGCGGGGCCAGGTGTCTCCACCTGCAGCGCCCGGCCATGTGCCAGCGGTGACGGCTGCGGTGATCGCCGTTGGCGAGATGATGAAGGTCGAAGCCGTCTGCTTGATGCCTTGGACGAGCACTTCACTCGCATACCCCGCTACCTTCGCCCGGCAGGCGACTTCAACGAAGGTGCTCCCCGTGCCGACGCGGCGCCTGAGCAGGATCGCTTCGCCGTGCTCCGCCAGCGACGTGTCCAGCGCCGCGATGATCTCCGCTGGCGTCGTCATCAGCCGAGCCAAATGTTCATGTAGGGCGCGAGCAGCGCGTCGACCTCCGCCGAGATCAGTGGATCGCTGGACGGCGACACCCAGAACTCACGCTCCTCGACGCCGACAACTTCGACCCTCTTCAGGTTCGGATCGCGGGTGCCCACCGTGTAGATCTCGCTGGCGAGCTTGCTGGCGGCGAGCTTGATGTCGTCCGGGACGGTCGCCCAGCCGGCGACATAGACCACGACGACTTTCGACCAAGACCAGCATGCCGGCTCGTCATCCTCCAGCCTGGTGAGGATGCCGCTGGAGGCGTCGATCTCATAGTCTGAGCCGGCCAGCGTCTCGCCATCCTCGACAATCGACGTGACCGACACGATCGGCCGGCGCGACAGGATCATCTTCTCGCGCGACATCCCGGTCCGGAAGATCTCCGTCAGCGTCTCCTGGCGCAGTGTCGGGACGGCGACTCCGGCAGAGGCGACGCGGCAGTGCGCGGCAATGGCGCGCGAGACGCGGCCGTTCAGGATCAGCAGAGCCGCGTCCGAGCCTGAGCCCGTCACGCCGACAGCCGCGCGCATCTCCTCGACCGATAACAGGTTCGGATCAGCCGCAGGCGTCGTGACGGAAAGCATGTCAGGCCTGCGCCGTCTTCTCGGCGGCTTCCAGAACGACAAGGGCCTCGGCCTTGGTGGAGACCGACTCGTCGAACTGCTTGGCGAGCTTCACCTGCGTCGCGTGGTGCAGATCGCGCCAGTCAGCAGGAAGATCGGGGGCATCACCTTCACCGTCCTTGGTGACGGCGGGCAGGCCGGGCGTCTCCGCTGCGATGGGCTTGGTGACGTACTCGGCGCGGCCACCGTCGACGAACGCCGCCGCCTTCACGTCGTCGAACATCGCGGTTTCACCCGGCAGATACGGCGTCGTGCCGCGGTTGAACTTGATCAGGGGCATGTCGGCGCTCCGCTAGAGGAAAGGGGAGCGGGGACCGAAGCCCCCGCGCACTTATCAGACCAGCGAGGCCGTGACCGGGTTGTCGGTCGCGCCAGCGAGGATGTAGGTGATCCCGAACTCGCAGACGTCGGTGTTCGCAGCCGAGAGGTTCGGAGTCGCCTGCAGACGGAAGTAGCGATCCGCGCCGTAGAGCTTGAAGTCGAGTTCGACGACGCCGGTGACGGTGCCGCCGCCGCCGGGCCCCGTCGCGACGACGGTCGCGGCGAGAGCATCGGCGAAGTCCGCCGCGCCGGTGCCGCTGGAGTCGCTGGCCTCCTGCAGATTGGCGGCGAAGGTGAGCGTCGCGGCGGCCGCGAGGGTGGTCGTGTAGGTGATCACCGCCTTGACGGACGAGAACCCGCGACGGTCGACCCACGCGCCGCTGACCTCGGTCGCGTCGCCGGAGCCGCCGGCGGTGACATCGATGCCGGCAGCGCCGAAGCGCGCGGCGATGAGAGAGGCCGCATCGGCCATGGAAGCGTGCATTGACGTGTCTCCTGATACAGGGATGTCGAGATGGGGAAAGGGGCGCCGGAGCGCCCCTCAGATCAGGCTCAGTAGGTGACGCCGGTCAGGACGCTGAACGCTTCGCCGCGCTCCAGCTTGACGTCCGCGTAGAGCTCCATGTGGATCAGCATCTCGTTCCGCTGGATCAGCGAATAGTGGGCGCTGCCCGACTGGTAGGAGCCCTCGATCGAGACGCGGACCTCGGCATCGGTGCCGTTGGCGACGATGATGCTCGGGCCGTTGCCGAACATGATCTCGGTCTCCGTGCCACCGCCCAGGTTCGTCGGAACCTGATTGGTCTGCAGGATCGGATAGCCGAGCAGCGTGTTGTTGCCATCGACAGACGGGTAGATCTTGTTCCCGTTCGCGTCGCGCAGGTCCGCGAGATAGGCGCGGGTGCGCGGCGGCATGAGCCAGTAGCCGGCCTGGATCATGATATTGGCCTCTTCGAGTTCGGTCACGCGCGAGCGCAGATCGGTCTCGATGTTGGCGGCCGTGGTGCCGGCGATCGCCTTGATGTTGCCGCTGGCGATCTGCGAACGGATGCCGAGCGGCACATACTCGGTGCCGGCGCCGCGCAGGAAGCCGATGTCCTCGTTGACCGCGATGCGCTCGCGGAGACGACGAACGACGAAGGCCTCGAGGCTGCGAACCGCCGCGCCGCCGCGGGCCGCATTGTCCAGCAGACGACGCGAGATGACCACCTCGACCGCTAGGCGCTTCGGGTCGAGCCGAATGTCGCCGAACGTGAACTGGCCGGGCGTCGGCGCGTCGTTCTCACCCATCCAGGAGCCGGACGGAGCGGAGGTCTCCTTCGGGATGATCAGCGCGCCCGGCACCGACAGCACCTGCGGCTGCATGCGGCGGACCACCGTCATGTTCTCGAGGCCTTCGATGATCGTGGCCGCGAAGTCCGGCAGCGACAGCGCGCCGCCGGTCGCATAGTCGGAAAGCTGATGCGTCGCCTTGATCACGGCGAGTTGCGACGGGCCGTAGGCGAGTTCGATGAACTGCGCCGCGCGGATCTGGCCGCCGGTGTGCTGCTCGATCATGCCGGCCATCATCCGGCGCACGGGCGCCATCTTGACCAGTTCGCGATCGGCGTCGTTTTTCGCCTCGGCCGGGACGTTGTTCAGCGTGCCCTCGGGCGAGGTGCGCAGAACAGCGCCGTCGGCCGCGAGCTTTTCGGACTCCAGCGCGCGATCAAGTTCGGCCTTGATCTCCTCGGCCTTGGCCTTGGCATCGGCATAGGCCTTCTCGGCAACCGTCACCGCAGCGGCGGCGGCTTCCTTCCCGGCCTCGTCGGCCTTCGTCAGCAGGGTCTTCGTCTCCGAAATCTTGCCGCTCGCGGCCTTCATCTCGTCGACAGCCAGCGCGAGAGCCTGGCGGATTTCAGGAATGGTCTTCATCCCAATCGTCCTTTGTTCATGGGAAAGCGCCCCGCCGCATCACGGCAGGGTTGTCCGCCAGGCTGGCGGAACCTCGGGTCTCGTCAGGCGACGAGCGAATTGATCTCGAAAGAGCGGATTTCGGCCTCGCGACCGATCAGGGCGAGATCGACAGGGGATTCAGGGGCAATCTCACCCTCATCATCGTCGATATCGGCAGGTTCCGGGTCGGTTTCACCCTGATCGGAGCCGGATTTCTGGTGCTTCGCGACCGCCTCGGCGACCAGCTTGGCGATCTCGTCTTCGATTGAGCGCTCCGTCACCAGCGCCTCGGCGTTGGCTGGCACGCTGACGAAACTGAACTCGATCATCTCCGACTTGGTGAACTTGCGGCCGTGCCACGGGTTCTTGTCGTCGATGTAGGACCATTCCTTCGGCAAGAAGCCGATGGACGCTGCGCTCAGGATGCCGGCCTTGATCAGGCCGTAGATTTCGTCGCTTTTCGCCGAAACGCCGGCTTCCGGGAACTGAACCGTGGCCTCGAGCTTACCGCCGTTCACCGCCATGTCGGCGCAGCGCGCGATCGGCTGCCGGTGATCGTGCATGTAGAGCACGACGGGATTGGTCCGGTACGGGCCCAGGTCGATGCCCTGCACCTCGACGATGTCCCCATGACGATCGACGCTGCCGGTCGACACTATGACGCGGATCTGGCGATCGCCGATCTCTTTCGCGACACCGCCAAAGAACGCGCGGACCTGCTTCTCAGCCATTGGAGACCTCTTCCTCTTGGTCGGCGTCTTCGGCCTCGTCATCCGAGGCGGTATCGTCGCCATCGGCCCCGGCTGGGTCATCGCCGCCAGCCGGCGCGATCGCGATGACGTTGCCATCGGGATCGACGTATGCCGTGTTCAGCGGCCGGGCGAAGACGTTGCCCGCTGGCGTCGGATCGTAGCCCTCGTCGTATCGCCACTCGTTCGGCGTCAGCGCGCCGGACTGGAACATGGTCCGGTTGCCTTCCTGGCGGGTCTTGAAGTCGGCGCGCAGCAAGCGGCGGACATCGAACTCGACGTAGATGTTCTCTGGCAGGTTGAAGGCCCGGGCGAACTCCGACTCGAAGGCCTCCAACATCGGCATCAGCGTCTGGTCGTAGTAGGCGCGGGTCAGCGCCTCGACGTTGTTGTTCGTCATGCGGTCGAGCATGCCGATCATGTGTAGCGGGACGCGGAAGCCTCGCGCGATCTCCTCGATCGTCAGCTTGCGCTGCTCGAGGAACTGCGCATCGACCGATGTCATGCCGAGTGGGGTCCACCCCATCCCGTCTTCAAGTATCACCGTGTTGCCGGCGTTCCCCGAACCGGCGTAGCGCTGGTTCCAACTGGCGCGTAGGCGTTCCGCGACGGGCAGGTCGATCTTCTTCGGGTGCGTCAGCACGCCGCCAGGCTGAGCGCCATTGGCCAGCAGCCCGCCCGACATGCCCTCGCCGGCGATCGCGATGCCGATGGCCTCCCGCAACTGCGCCAGCGGCGACAGGCCCACGATCCCGTCGAAGGTCATCCCGCGCACATGCAGGATGTCGTAGTCCGGCACCATCACCGGCATGTTGCGCAAGATGGCGTTCTCAAGCGTGGTCCGGCGGGAGATGCTGTAGAACAGCGTGCCGTCCATCGCCTCATAGATCGTCGCCGACCCCGGATGGACCGGCCACAGCCCCGTCGGGCGCCCGCGGCCATCCCGCAGGATCACCGCGATCGCATTGCCTCGGAATCCCCATGCAGAGAACATGGCGAGCATGAAACTCACCGTGCTCATATGCCGGTTCGGCCGGCGCAGGATGCTGTAGAGCGCGTGGCTTTTCGCCGGTGCCCGCGTCCCGTCCTCAGCCTCAAGCCAGACCTGCGGCTGCAGCTTGGCTCCGTCTTCCGAAATCACACGGACACACGAATAGACCGCCGAGACCCGCATTGCGGAGGCGTCTGAGACCGCGGCCCCTGCCCCTGTCCGAACCCCGCCCATCAGCGCGGTGAACTGCTCGCTCGGGTTCTGTGTCGAACCCAGGTTGCCCTTCGCGAGCGCCCGGTTCCTTCGCGCGCTGCGCTTCGACATCGGCTACCTCAGACGAACAGAAAGCCGTCCGGGCGTTCGGACGTCATGTAGACCGACACGCCCTCGGCATTCGGCCCCACGGCAGCGCCAACGGCCATGGCGAGCGCAATCAGAGGGTCGATCCGCTGTGTCGCGCGGCGTTTTGAGAACCAGAAGTTGCCGAAAGCGTCGCCTTCGACGGCCGCCGACATCATCGCGGAGATCAGCAGTGGACTGCGGCGAAGGCGAATGCGGCGCTCAAAGATCAGCGTTTCAAGCGCCATCTTGGAGCCCGGCATCCACAACTCGCTCTCCTTGCCCTTCTTTTTTCCGCCCTGCGGATGTTCGACCAGTGGGATCGTCAGGCCCAGCGCATCGAGCTCCGGCTCGAGGTTCTTCTTGAACCCGTAGGCGTCGAAGGCCAGTTCCTTGACCGGGTGCTCCGAATTGATCTCGGCCAGCCGCGCCGCGACATAGTCGAAGCCGATCAGCTTCCGGCCAGGAACCTCGTTGAGCCATCCCTGGCGCACCCACACATCGTAGGGCGCCTGATCCCGCAGCGCGCGCTCGGCCAGCGTGTCGCCAGGCGTCCAAGCCTCAACCCACGCATCGAAGGTAGGTCGCCCGTTCTTGTCCGGGCCCGTCGGCACCACGATCGCCAGCGCGGTCAGGTCAGTCGTCGCCGAAAGGTCGATCCCGGCGTAGACATCCTCGCCCGAATGGTCGGCCGGGTTGAAATCGTGCAGCACGGCTTCAAGCGCCGGCCGCGACATCCATGCCGTGTCAGCGTCGGTCCATGTGCAGAAGTGCAGCCGCAGGATGTTGTTCAGCCGCCCAGGAAGCGCCAGAGCCTGCTTCACCACGCCGTCGAGATATTCCGGCTTCAGGATGGTCCCCAGCAGGGGGTTTGCCTTCGGCCAGCACGTCGGGTCCGTCAGCGGGTCATCCCCGACGTCGAGTGCGCAGACGAACGCGAAGGTGTCGTCGTCGATCGCCTCGCCGACATAGGTGAACTCCGCATCCGGCGTCTTCGTACCGGCGGCGACACGAACCGCGTGCTGATGCTCTTCCCAGCAGACCGAGTTGCGATCGCTTCCCGAGTTGGTCGACATGACCAGCAGCGGCTGGTCCCGGAACTTGAAACCGCGCTCGAGCATCTCGATCGTGATGCGGCTCGGCATTTCGTGGACCTCGTCGCAGAGGGCGCAACTCGGCCGCGGGCCTGAATGCGCCTCATCTGACGAGATCGGACGGAAGAACGAGCCTGTCGCGAGATCCGCCAAGCTCCAGATCACCACACCGCCCGACGATGTCAGCTTCTTCCGCAGGAGCGTCGATTGCTGCCACATCGCTACCGCGTCGCGGAATAGCACCATGGCCTGAGACTTGATTGAGGCTGCGGCATAGACCTCCGCGCGGGCCTCACCATCCGCCAGAAGGCAATACATGCCGATCCCAGCCGCCAGCGGCGACTTGCCGTTGCCCTTGCCTTCCTCGATGTAGACGCGGCGGAACCGACGTTTCCCGTCAGCCTTCTTCCACCCGAAGATTGAGCCGATCTTGAACTGCTGCGACGGATGCAGGACGAACGGCCGGCCCTCAAACTTACCGCCGGCGAGACGAAGCACGTCCGGAAAGAACGACATCACTCGCTCGGCCGCCGCGCGATCCCAGAGCAAGCCCCGCTCCGCACCATGCTGCAGGTCGTCCAGATGGCGCCGGCAGGCGTTCCGGACATGAGGCCCCGCTACAACATCCCCGGCGCAAACCGCGCGGGCCCATGCCGTCGCGGCGTCCTCAGAAATACTTGGTCGCGACGGCATCGTCATTGCTGGGCGTCACCGTTCCGCCCGACGCGCCAGGCGACAGATTGGCGCCCAGCCGAGCGCGGGATGAAGGATCAAGCCCGAGCTCAGACCCAAGAGCGCGAAGCTGGGCGATCCGCGCCGACTGCATCTTCACCGGCGACTTCTCAAACTCGGCCTGAAGGTGAACCCAGATCAGCGCCTTCGGCCCATCCGCCCATGTCAGCCAGAACGCGCGAGCGATGAACTGATCCCACAGCGTCGAAGCCCGCCCCCTCAACCGCGCCGGCTTCTCGACCGCACCCTGCGGCTTCGGCTCGCGCTCGACATCATGCCGGTTCTCACGAAGCGTGCCCTGGGCCAGCTTGATGACAGTCGCTGTCGGCTTCCTGCCTCTAAGTGCCATTGAAATCGGCCCAAATTTTAAACCGGCACGCTGCGTGTTGTTGCCCCAAAGCGGTCCCGGCCCCATCGTCGGAAGGACTGGATACCCCCTACCCGTTCGAGGGCTGGCGGCTGTCAGCGTCGGCTTGTTGCGGGCGCGGGGTCGATAGGCCAGCCGTCAGCATCGACGGCGACAGATCGTCCCGCGTTGTCGTCTCTCTGCTTTGCAGACGAGTGGTGCGAGGCGCATAGGGATTGCCAGTTGGCGCGGTCCCAGAACGCGGCTTGATCGCCTCGATGCGGCTTCACATGGTCAACGTGGGTTGCGGGCGTGGTGCGGCCTGTCTTGGCGCACATGACGCAGTGAGGATGCGAGCGGAGATGTCCGGCCCGTGCCTTGTCCCATGCCGTGGTGTAACCGCGCTCGCGAGCTGTTGGGCGTGTCATGGCGCTGCGCGCGAGCGAGGCGGTGCGGCTCGCAAGCGTCCCATGTGCGGCGTGACCAGGATGCGGTTTGATTGTTTGGGCCGGCTGGCGCGTCGTGCTCTTTGCACGATCAACGCATGCGGCATGGTCGAAACGTATGAATCGCAGATTGTTGCGTGTCAAGCGGTGCGGATTCGCCATTCTCATGCAGTGAATCAACAGACGGCCGCATAAGATTGCGCGCTATGAGCGATCTGGCTTTGAAAATTGTTTGATTGGCATGCCGCAATCAAGCGCCATGCGAGCCAGGGCGGAACTATTTTCGCGCGAATCGCATTTTCCTATTGCGCCGCAATCATGCATTATGCATTGTCACTGCATCGCCGCTGGCGATGAACCGGCCGCACGATGCGGCGTCCAACATAGGACTTTGAACGATGACCATTCATTCTCACATCTCGTCTTTCACCTCCACCCGTATCGCCCGTTTCGGCCGTGGCGGCGCTATCCTGCGCAGCAAGGCGGAGCCGCTGGCATTCGAGCAGATCGAACGCGTCGCGCCGTCTGTCATGGCCAGCGATAAGCACGGCTCGCGCTCGGCGCGTTATACCTACATTCCGACAATCGACGTTCTGCATGGTTTGCAGCGCGAGGGGTTCGAGCCGTTCGAGGTGCGCCAGGGCGGGACCGGCGACGCTGAAAAGCGCGCTTTCACTAAGCACATGATTCGCTTGCGCCAGCGCGGGACGGCCGTCCAGGTCGGCGGCGATGCGTTCCGCGAGCTGATCCTGATTAACTCGCATGACGGAACGTCGTCCTATCAGCTCATGGCCGGCATGTTTCGCATGGTTTGCAGCAATGGCTTGATTGTCGGCGCTGGCGAATGCCAGGGAATCCGCGTTCCGCATAAAGGCGATATCGTCGGCCAGGTTATCGAAGGCGCATATCGGATTATCGAAGATTCGGCGGAGGCGGAACGCCGCGCCGCTGATATGCGCCAGATTGCGCTTAAGCCCGACGAGCAAGAGGCTTTTGCGGAAGCGGCCGCGTTGCTCCGCTTTGACGAAACGTCGCCGGTCCAGCCGCGCCAGGTTAACGCCGCGCGCCGTCATGAGGATATCGGGCCGGATCTTTGGCGGACCTTTAACCGGGCGCAAGAAAACCTTGTCAACGGCGGGCTGGCCTATGTCCAGCGCGACGAGAATGGCCGGCGCGTGGCGCGGCAGGCGCTGCTAGGCCGCATGGGGCTGATCCGCTTGCCCATCTTCATTCTGGCGCGAGAGGCCGCCGCGCGCGTCGAGGCGCTGCTTTTCCCGAATGGTTTCGAGACGCGCCGCTCAGCGGCTTGCGAGGCCCTGTTCTCGCTCGTCTGGGGCGATGACCGGGACGCCTATCCGGAGGAAGCGGCGTATGCCCCGCACGCCTCAGACGCGCCGGCCGATGACGAGATCGCCGCCGACTGCCTGGAGCCGGCCGCGCTTGTCGAGGCCGCATGCGAGGCCGTCGAGATGGCAGACAACGACACGGACGCGCCAGCATATGACGGCGACGCCTATCTCGTGGCGATGGAGATCGTCGGCGCCTATGACGATGACGCCTTCGGCCGCTGGCTCGCGCCGTCAACCTGGTCGGATCGCCGGACCAATATCGAAGATGCGCTGATCGCTTGGCCTGGCGAGGTCGAGCCCGCTATGGGAACTCCCATGACGGATCAGGAGCCGCAGGAGAGCCGCCAGGAGCCCGACGCCACGGTCGCCGCTACCCATGTAGCCGATACGCCCGCCGCACCCGTCCAGAAGCCCCGCTACCGCTTCTCCCATGTCTCCGGCGCTTGGGAGATCATCCCGCCCGCTGGCGAGGTCGAGCGCCTCGCGGCTTGACGAGCAAGCATCTCCGGTCAGTTTGCCAATCAGGGCAGGCTGGCCGGTCTACCAGGACGCCACGGACGAGAGAGGAGATCAGGATGATCGACGCCGCGACAGACGAAGAGGTTCGGGAAGTGCTCGCGACCGGCCATGCCAAGCTGGCAGAGGATATCCCGCACGCGCCGCGCGTCGCCGCCAACTTGATGATCGGGCTCGCGATGCGATGCGAAGCACTCCGGTCCGCAGAACCAGCGGCATGGCAGCGGCATGACGAGCGCCTCGGCTGGACGCATGTAGACGCCATCCACGCGAAGAGGCTCGCGGCCGGCGGTGTGAAGGTGCGCGCCCTCTACCCATCCCCTACCGAACCAAACTGAGGAGCCCAGCCATGAACAAGCGTTGCCCGAAGTGCAATTCTCCGTATCCGCATAGCCACCCTGCGATGCAGCATGAAGGCGAAGTCGATATATGCACCCACGACTTCCATCTGCGCCCGACCAATCAGAACGGTCAGAAATACATTGACCTAGTTCTAGCCAAGCGCGGGAAGACTGAGACCGCGTCATGAGGCGCGCCCGCAACACCACCCCGCCGATGACGCCGCAGGAGTTCCGCGACGCGCTCGACGGCACCGGCTGGACGCTGGAATCGTTCTGCCGCTTCACCGGCATCAGGCCCGACCGTGCGCTCGAATGGATGCGCGGCGAAACCGACATCCCGCCGCAGACGCGCACGCTGATGATCGCGCTGCAATCGGCCGAAGCGAGAGGGCTGGTCTACGCCGCCCATCATGCCGCCAAGCAACAGGAGGACGCCTATGTCTCTCACGGGAACTGAAATGCGCCAGGCGCTGCACGCCGCGCAGGCCAAGGCGGACCAGACCAGGACACCGCAGACCATCGTCGCGAACCGGCCCGGCTTCTTCGGCGGCGCGAACTGGCGCGTCGAGAGCGTCGCGCGGCCCGGCGATACGATCCTCGTCAAGGACGTGCAGCCGCGCGCATGGCGGCCTGAGTTCCAGGACGCGCTGATCCGGGCCTACCGCGCGAACGACCAACTCGTCGCCCTGCTCCGGGAGGTCGCCTCGCTCGCCTCAGCCGACGCTGCCGGCAAGGCGCGCGCGATCGCAGACCGGGAGGAGTTCATGCTGGCGCTGGTCGACCGCGCGAACCAGCTCGACGAGCACATGCTGCGCGAGACCGCCTGATCAGACGCCGAACAGCCGCCTGCGCCGGCCATCCTGCGACGCCATGGCGGCATCCCATCGCGCCCAGTCTTCGCGCGTTGGCTTGACCGGCATGATGCCCGCCGGCGTCAGGCTGAAATGATGCGCGAGAGGCTCCAGCGAGTCGTTCAGGAACTTCGCCGGCCGCTCGACCATCCAAGGCGGGAACAAGAAGGTCGCCAGCGGTAAATCCCGAAGGACGACGTGCTCGACCAGTGCCAGCCGCACGGGGCCGCTCATCTGAATCCGATAGGCTTCGAGGATCGCCTTGCGCGCCTCCGCCATCCTCTCGGCGGCCACCATGCCCCGCATTGCCTTCGCGTGAGCATCCCCGATCCCGCCGTCTACGGTGATGCCCGAGAGGTTCATGCCGCCGATATAGCCGCCCGGCACCTTGGCTTGCTCCTGCTGCAGCCTATAGCCGGCGAGGAGGTTCCACTCCCGGATCTCCCCAGACTGCGCGGCCGCAGTCAGCGCCGACGCATTGACGTTCACCAGGCGAGTCACGGCGCGCGAGCGCTCTTCCTGGACCTGATGCTCTGGCACGATGCCGCGACGGTGCAGGAAGGCGTCGAGCATCTGGCGATTGAACTTCGCCGCGTAGTGCGCGACCTCGCCGGCGGCGATGCCCTTGGCAGGTGCGCGGTCGAGCTCGATCAGCCGATCAACCGGCCGCTTGGCCCGGACATCCGTCAGCCGCTGCGTCGTGATAATCTTGTTGACCGCGCCGACGCGCGTCTCTTCCGCGCCGTAGAGCTCGAGCGCGATCTGCTCCTTCGTCCGGCCAAGGATGAACAGCACGGTCGTCCGCCACTGCTCGATCGCCGTCTCGTCCTTCGAGAACTTGCCCTTCCGGTTCTTCGGGGCCTTCGTCCTGATCTCGATCCGATAGGCGGCGAGCCGCTCCGATTCCTTCAAGGCGAGCGATGCCTGCCTCCGCTCCACGGACGCGGTGAGCGCTAGGCGCTTCGTCTCCGCTTTGAATATCCGCAGGTCTCGCGAAGCGAGCGCCTGCCTGTTCCGAGCACAGCCGCGCGTGCAGCCGGCCGAGCACGGCGCTCCGACCGCAGCCTCGCACCGCGCCCGCATCGCAGCGATCCGCTCTTCCCTGCTCTGCTTTGGCTGGTCGACGACGGACATGGGCTCGGCTCCTACGATGCGGCAACGGCCGGCGCGGAGTTGCGCCGGCCGAAGGGGATATGCGTCGCTCGCTCAGGCGGCGCGGTAGTTGACCGCCACGGCGAGATCGTGCGCGACCTTGAACTTCACGACGGTCTTGGCCGGCACCTTGATCGTCTCGCCGGTGCTGGGATTGCGCGCCTCGCGCGCGTCGCGCTTGGCGGCGGAGAACTTGCCGACGCCCGGCATGGGGAAGTCGTCGCCTTCCTTCAGCGCCTTGCGCATGACGAGCGCCTGGGCGGCATAGAACGCCTCGACCTTCGTCTTGCTCTCGCCGGTCTCTGCGGCAACAGCCGCGATCAATTCTGATTTCGTCACTGGTCTTCTCCGTTTGGGCCCACATGGGCCGGGACATCCCGGTCTCCCGAGATCAGGTGCGCGGCAGCGAGATCGTCCGGACGTTCCGGCCGTTCCTCGCCACCGCAAAGGTTTTCGCGCCGCTCGATCGAGGGCGCGGCGAACTGTTGAGATGCTTCAGCAGCGCTTCTGCCGCCGCCAGCCGGGCCTCCTGCTCGCTGGGGAACAGCAGCGCCACGCGCGGGCACCAGCGGCTCGTCACCGTCTTCACGCCATTGTCGGTGAAGTAGAGGCCTTTCCAGCCCCGGCGGCGATCGTCTTGAACCGCATCAACGCGGAGTTCCATGCGGGTTTCCGTCATGTCTTTGCATCCGTGAGCCAGACAAAGGGGTCCGATTTCGAGCCGCCGCGGCCGATCAGCGCCGCGTGCCCGCTCGACGGCGCGCGCAGGTCTTTCACGACCTTTTCCATGAGGGAGACGGCGGCCTTCTCGTCTCGACCAGGATCGAGCAGTGCCTCTGCGCACTTCTCGCGCCAGAGCGTGTAGGAGACGAGCTTGGTGCCCTTACCGGCCGCGTCGACATGGCCATCGTTCGCGATCGATGCGGTGATGACGAGGTTCTTCAGGATGCCGAAGGCCTCGGTCGCCTCCTTGATCAGCGTGAGCTTCTTGGGCCGCTCGCGCTTCTCCTTCGCGACCTCGCCTGGCGAACGCTTCTCTGGCGTATCGTTGTGGAACTTGGTCAGGTTGCTGTCGAAGCCAACATGGACGGTCGTCTCGGGCCCGTGTCGGTTCTTACCGATGATGAGTTCGGCGCGGCCGTGTGCGTCGTCCATCAGGAGCTTCCACTCATTGTGGCGCTCAGATCCAGTCGGCGGCTCCCGCTTCTGCAGGTAATACTCGTCGCGATAGACGAAGATCACGGCGTCGGCGTCCTGCTCGATCGAGCCGGATTCGCGCAGGTCGGAGAGCATTGGTCGTTTGTCGTCGCGCTCCTCAACCTTCCGGGAAAGCTGCGATAGCGCGATCACCGGCACGTCGAGTTCTTTCGCGAGACCCTTCAGAGCGCCGGTGATTTCCGTCACCTCCTGGACGCGGTTGTCATTGCGGCCGCGCGCGCTCGCCTTCACAAGCTGCAGATAGTCGACGACGATCAGTTCGATGCCGAGCTTCTTCTTCAGGGCCCGGGCACGCATGGCGAGCGAGGCGACTGGGATTTCCCCGGTCTGGTCGATTTGGATCGGAAGCGAGCCGAGATCACGGCCGGCGTTCACGAAGGACTCGATCTCAGGCTGGCTGACCTTGCCCTTGCGGATACGCCAGCCAGACACCCGGCAGTGCTCGGATAGGACGCGCGCAGCCAACTGTGCCCGGGACATCTCCAGCGAGAAGAACGCGACCACGCCTGTCTTCTGGCCATCGATCCGCTTCTCGCGCAGGTCTTTCGCGACGTTGAAGGCGATGTTGGTGGCGAGCGACGTCTTCCCGGAGCCGGGACGGCCGGCGATGATCAGCAGGTCGGATCGCTGCAGGCCGCCCAGCGCTTCGTCCAGCCCGTCTAACCCGGTCGAAAGCCCGGATAGCACACCGCCGTTGCCATAGGCCGCGTTGGCTATCTCCATGGCCTCCAGCGCAGCCGCCTCGAACGATTGGAACTGCCCTGCCCCAGCAGCACCACGCGGCCTGATCTCGGCCATCGCGGTTTCCATCTCGTCGAGCATCGCCGATGCGGTGTCGGTCGGCTTGAACGCCAGCACCCGCTGCATCATGGATTCGGAGAGGACGTACAGCCGCCGCTGGATCGCCGTGTCCCGGATGAACTTCGCGTAGTCGACGACCGTGCTGGCCGGGAAGGCCGCGCCAGCGAGCCGCGCCAGATACTGCTGGCCGGTCATGCCGTCGCCGAAATCCATCTCGCCCACCACATTCTTCATCGTGATCGGGCTGGCCAGGCGGCCGCCGCCGATGAAGGTCTGGACCAGGTCGAATATCTCGGCGTGGATCCGGTCATAGAAATCGTCTGGGTCGAGCAGCGTCGCGATGCGCGTGTAGACGGAATTGTCGAGCAGGATCGCGCCGAGCAGCCCTTGCTCCGCATCGATGTCGTGCGGCAGCGGGCGCTGTTCGAGCGGCGTGCCGTTCATTTTGACGAGCGCGCCCATCAGGATGTCGCCTCGTAATCGCCGGGGCGCTCGAGCTTGCGCCGGCAAGGCGGTATCCAGACCATCGCCGGGACGCCAGATGCGCACGGACGATGCGGTCGACACTCCCAAACGATCCAGCAATAGGCAGTCGCAGTGGAGCCGTTCTCCTCGACCCGCCCCTTGTGCATGGGGACGCGCTCGGTGAACTGCAGAATCGCCGTCGGCTTGCGTTGGGAGAACAGCGTTCGGTAGCGACCGACGCCTTCGAGGAACGTGGTCCGGACCAGGATGGCGCAGCCCTCTACGGCGCGGTCGATCATCGCGTGAACAAACTGCTCGGCCAGCCGGAAGGGCGGGTTGGTGATGATCCAGTCGAAAGCGGGCTCATCACCGGGGAACAGGAAGTCCCGGACCGCGCCGTGCCCGTAGTCGTGGGCATCGGACGAATAGACCAGCCCGAAATAATCACCGAGCGCGCGGGACATATGCCCTTGGCCGCATGCCGGCTCCCAGACCCGCTTCGTCTTCAGGATCGGATCAGCCTGAAGGATGAACTCGCAAAGCGCGCGTGTCGCCCAGAGTGGCGTCGGAAAGAAATCGAAGCTGTCGCGCGGCTCGGCGCGCTGCGCCATGACGGCATGTGAGGTGTTCTGGCTCATCTACGCTGCCCGCCACATCATCATCTCGTCGGCGAAGGCGGCCATGGCTGGGCATGGTGGCGCTTCGTCGGCGCGCAGGGAGAAGGCCCAAGCGACACGACGGGCGAAGCCGACGATCTCGAGGGCGGCGAGAGCCGACAGAAGCGCCGGCGCATTCGGGGGATAGACCTCCAGATCGGCGAGCGGCACACGCAGCGGCACATCGGCGTCGAGCTCGACGAGCCTGCGCGACAGCCTCGCCTGGTCCGCGAAGTCGATCAGCGCCTGCCTGCGCTTGGGCTGGCGGATCAGATCGGCGTTCGCCAGAACAGTTTCGAGATCGCCATAGGCGTTGATCAATTCGGCGGCGGTCTTCAAGCCTATGCCCGGGACGCCCGGGACGTTGTCGACCGTGTCGCCGGCGAGGCCCTGCACATCCGCGACGCGCCGGGGCGGAACGCCGAACTTGGCGATGACCTCTGGCTCGTTCACCCACTTGTCGGCCATCGGGTCGTAGATCGTGACGCCGGGCTGGACGAGGCAGAATAGGTCTTTGTCGCCCGTCGCCACGATCGTTTCGCCGCCACTCTCGGCGTTGATCCGGGCATAGGTTGCGATCAGATCGTCGGCCTCATAGCCGCGCTGCTCTACCGCCTGCATGCCGAAGTGCGGGACCAACTGCCGCGCCATCTGCAACTGGACCAGCAGGTCGTCGTTCGGCGCCGAGCGGTTCGCCTTGTAACTGTCGCTCAGGGCGTGTCGCCAGTTCTTGCCTGACGCGTCGAACACGACGGCAGCGTGCGAGATGCGGTGCTGGCGGAGCTTGTCGCGGGTCATATCCCAGAGCCGCGAACAGAAGCCGGCGACCGCGCCCGTGGGCAGGCCGTCGGCGCGCAGGCCGGGGTCGTCTCCGCCGCCGAAGAACGCCCGGTAAATCAGGGGATTGCCGTCCACGAGGAGCAGGGTCATGCGGCGCTGCCTTCGATGTTGGCGAAGAGCGGCGCTTCGGATGGCTTAAGGTAGCCGGCCTTAGCCTTTGCCCGATCGTTCGCACTGCCGCTCGTCTCGGCGATGATCCGCTGCCGCGCCATCTCGGCATTATCTGGGTTCATCTCGATCAGGATGCTGTCACGGCCGAGCTTTTCGCAGACGACGCCGACTGTTCCGGCCCCACCGAATGGATCAAGCACGGTGTCACCGATCCGGGATGAAGCTTTGATAAGCGGAGCGATCAGGTCAGGCGGAAAGGTGGCGTAATGGGCGCCGCGGAAAGGCTTGGTCGCGACGTCGAGCGCCACCATCTCGTCGCCGACGAAGACCGCACCATGGGGCTTTTCGATGCTCTCGAAAAACAGATCGCTGTTGCGGAAAGCCCGTGTGCCGCGGGCGACGCCGTCGAGCCCGCTCTGGTCGGATGACTCGTACCCTTCATGGCGGGGCGGCACTCCGCGCTTCCGCTCGGCGGCATCCCATCTCTCATTAAACCCGGCGTGGCGGCGGCCGTGCCCTGCCTGCTTGTCCTCGCGCTGGACAGCCTTCATCGGCCCGTTCGTCTTTGCGCCTCCGTTGGCGCGATCGCTGCCGGCCTGCGCTTCTACGTCCTGCGCCAGCCGCCCGAACGACGACTCCGCCATGACGCGCTGCACGGCGTCGTAGTCGTAGAAGTAGGACTCGGCCTTCGTGAACATCAGCCAGACCTCGCAGGCCGATGTCGGGCGGTCCTTCGTGCTCTCCGGCATGGGGTTGCGCTTCACCCACGGGAGCCACTGCCGCCACCACCATCCGTCAGCCTGCAGTGCGAGCGCGACGCGCCAAGGGATGCCAACAAGGTCTTTTGGCTTCAATCCTTCGACGCTCGGCCTACCGAGCCCGCGCGATGCGCTGTTTCCCTTGTTAGTCGATTTGGTGTCGTAGTTGCCGCGCCCACCGGCGGAATAGCTGTCGCCGAGATTGAGCCAGAGAGTGCCGTCGTTGCGCAGCACGCGCCTGACCTCGCCGAACACCTCGACAAGCGCCGCAATGAACTCATCGGGCGTCGGCTCCATGCCGATCTGGCCATCGACTTGATAATCACGTAGGCCGAAGTATGGCGGGCTCGTCACGCAGGACTGGACGCTCGAGGCCGCGATCTCACGTAGCGCAGCACGGCAGTCAGCGTTGATGATCGTCACGGTCATCAGCGCTCGTCCTTCCAGTAGCCGGCCAGCAGGTTCGCCACGAACGATTCCGGGATGACGCGGCCGAGCCGGAACGAAGCGGCCTTCGCCATGTCGTAGGTGTCGACGCCGCGCGCCCATGCAGCGACGCAGGAGACCAGCAGATCAAGCGTCTGGTCGTCGTCGAGGCTGAGCGGCTCGTCATTGGCGTGGGGCATGGGAAGCATCACGCCGTCTCCGCCAAGCGGATCTTGCAGCCCACGCCCTTGGTCGAGACAAACTCGACGCCTCGCGCAGCGAGCTGCTCAGTCCATCGGGGCATGCTCGACTTGAAGGTCTCCAGCCCCATGCTGCCGATGTCGGCGAGCGTCTTGTGGTCGAAGGTCTCGCCGTTACGCATGCGCTCCATGACGAGCGCGACGGGACGGGACACCTGCCAGTCGCCGCCTGGGCAGGCGATGACGAGGTTGTCCATGTCGATCGAAACGACATCGCCGGGCGATGTGATGATCACACCGGCAAGACGGCCAGGGCGCGGGTTGAGCGGTTCGGACTTTGGCCGGTCGAAAGGCTTCGGCGCTGGCGGCTTCGATAGTCCGGAGACCGGGGGCTCCTTTTCGGCCGCATCACGATCCGGCACGCCCTTGAAGGTCTGTGTCGTCGTCGCGCGGGCATAGCCGAGCCGGTCGCCCTTGGACCGCGCCTGCGAGAGGAATGCGTCGACCGACCCGAGCTTGCATCCGACCTGAGAGGCGATCTCCTCGCGCGTCATCTCAGTCGTCGACCAAAGCCGGACGACCTGCTCCTTCATCGGAATCGGCGGCTCGGCAATGGGCATATCCTCCGGCGGCGCGGCTGGGGGGCTTTCCACCGCCGGAGGACCGGCCGGAACAGCGCGGGGAGGAGGCGCGCTGTCCGACTGGGGAATGGGCTGGGGCGGCCGCTCGGCGTTGCCAGCAGGCGCCGCCGCGACGTCGCGGACACGCGACGCCATTGCAGACGAGCGGGCTGGTGGCCTTGCCGGCGCTGGCGCGGGGTCAAGCGGCGCGCGTCGGTGCTCGTCTGTCTCGGGTTCGGCGTCGCCGCCGATGTAGTTCGTCATCAACTCGGCGAGCGCGTACATCTGCCCGCTCAGGCGATACATCTCGAGGATCATCGTGCGGACGAAGCGATCGCGGCCGGAATTGGCCTCTGCGATCAGGTCGTCGCGGATCTTGCGCTTCGTCATCGTGTCGATTTTCCTGGGGATTTGAGATCGGCGGGCGCGCACCGCGAGCAAAACCATGTGCCCTCAATGCCCCTGTTGAGTGCGACGCCTTCGCCGAAGCAGCCGACGCCTCCGCACTCCACGCATTCGTGCTGCTCAGGGCCCGGCGCGGTGCGGCTGTCGCCGGAGAACTTCGGCTTGACGCCCTGCCCTGATGGCTTCGGTGCCTGCGGCTGGTAGGTGTCGAACTGCACGCCTCTAGCCATGGCGGAGGCGTCCTTCGTCGAAGAGGACGAGCGGCTGGACGGCGCGGCCGTGGACGGCAGAGGCCCAATCAAAAATTCCAGCGGCGTCTGCGCGGTTATCATCCTTGCAGCCGGCCGGCAGGTATCCGAGCATCACGCCGCGCGCGATCGTCTGGCGCTTGGTCTCGTCTCGCGATCCGAAGTTCGACCGGCCGAGATAGTGCTTTCGCCATGTCGCCGGGTAGACCTGCACGACGTCGATCCCGTAGCAGGCAGCTATCCCCCGCACCGCTCCCATGATCAGGGGAGGAACCAGCATCGACGCCGAGCTGCGCTGGACCTGGCGCTCGCCTTCACGATCGTCGTTGCTGTTGAAATTCGGCATGAGCGCCTCGATCGCGATGAGATCGGGCCGGGTCGATTCGATGAAGCAGATGTCGCGGACGAAGCGCGCAGCCCCATCCGCGACGAGCCATGTGTCCTCGCTCGGCTTCTTCAGCCGGTGCACGTCGACCTTCGGGATCGTGCCGGGCTTCCCCAGAGCGAAACCCGAAACGGTCGCGCCGTCGATTGCGAGGATCATGGTGGCGGGCATGGGTGCGGCTCAGTGAATGCCGTCGGCGCCGAGGCCGACATTGCCCTGCTTGGCGAAGACCTCCTCGGCGATTTTCTTCGCGTGCGCCCGCTTCTGCGCCGGCGTCATGTTCTTCATCTCGGCGTCGAGCGCCTCAGCCTTCGCAGCGCCCGGCTTCTCGAAGGCAGCGGCGTCGGCCTGCTTCTCGGCCTCGATGCGCGCGCGCTTGGCCTCCGGATCCTCCAGCGGCTTGATGCCAGCCGCGAGGCCCTCGACGCCGACGTTCGGCGTGGGGATGGCGGGAGCTCGCGGCGGGCCGCCGACGCTCTTGCGGGCACGGCCGGGATCGTCGCCGCGCTCCGCCGCCACCTTGTCGCCAGACCCGGTCTTGTCGAAGACGCTGCCCTGGTCGTCGGCGACGCCCTTGCCCGGCTCGAGCGACATGGAAAGCTGGAACGGCCGGTTGGTGTCGGCCATGAACAACTGAACTTGCTGGACCGTGGCCTCGTATTCGCCGGCGCGGCACTTGTTCAGGATCGCCCTGATCTGCATCGCGGCTTTCGTGATGCCGAAGACCTCGTTCATCCGCTTCTTCTGAGCGGAGATCGAACCAGAGACGCCGGACGCCTCGCTCTTCAGCGCGTCCAATTCCTGCCAGAGCTCATCGCGCTTCTCCTTCTCGGCCGGCAACTTCGCCAGGGCATTACCGGCGAGCGCCTCTGCCTTGTCGGCGGCCGCGCGTTCTTTCTTCGCGGCCTTCTGCTCTGGCGATGATGGTCGACGTCCGCGTGCCATGGTCATTCTCCGCTTGGCGATGAAAGGGATGGGTCGATCGCCTTCGCCCGGTCGGACAGCCAAATGGCCAGTCGAACGACAGGGGCGGCAGGGGCCATCCACAGCGACGCGATCGCGCCGAGCAGTGCGGAGAGACCCAGCAATAGGATGCAGACGAGACCTCGCATGGGAGCGGGCCCTTCTTGTTCAGGACTTCAGGGACGCCAGTTCGGCGGTGATGCGGGCGTATTCAGCCTCGACCGCCGCCAGGCGCTCGGCGTGAGCGGCAGCGACGATCCACGCAGGCGGGCTTTCCAACGCAGCGCAGAGGAAAGCCGGTCCGTAGGCGCAGACGAGACGCCCGTATGTCCACGCACTCGGGGCGGAGTAGCGGTCGATCATCTTCTGGATAGTCTCCGCAGAGCCGCCGATATCGGCTGCGACGTTCTCTGCGGTCTTCGACGGATAACGCTGCCGCAGGAACGCGATGATGCGCTCCGCTTTAGCCTGACGCTCGGCGACATCGGTCCGGTTGCTGGCGGACAACTGTCCGGAAGCGCGGGAGGACTGTCTCATCTGAATCTCCGATAAGGGTGACACAGACGGAGCGGCGGCCTTGGACGGGCAGCGGGCTTCAGAGGAATTCAGGGAAGAGCGCCTTGCAGGGCGCGCTCCCACCGAAAACGAAGGAGATGGACATGGAGACGAGATCGCGAGGCCCACCATGACGCTCACGAAGCCTGGGAGACCGGAGACGGCGCGGTGGAACGCGACTTCTTCTCGATCGCAAGCGCCGTGAGCGACGCGACGGTGACGCCCTTCAGGCGCTTCGCCTTTGCCAAATCGGCGACCTTCGGCCATGCCGACATCGGGATTGAATCCCGAGCGACCCACGACTGGACAGTCGGGAACGGCATTTCGAGCGCGGCGGAGACCGACTTCGGTCCGCCCAGTGCTTTGATCAGGTCGCTGAACGTTTGCATGATTTGCATCATGCATAACGCATTTCATCCGTCAAGCGCGATAATCGGACTTGCACGAACTGAATCGATAGACCCTACGTCATGGACACGTTCGGTGAGAGATTAAAGCATGCCCGCATCATGCGCGGCTTCAAGCACGCGATCGACGCCTGCGAGCGGTACGGCTGGGTTGTCTCAACCTATCAGCAGCACGAGAACGGAACCCGGGGCGTCAAGGACGTCACCAAGGCGGATTATGCGAGGAAGTACCGCATTTCGCTTGCATGGCTAATAAGTGGTGACGGACCTTCTGGACTAGACCATGGTGGCCCTGTTGTAACAAACGGGGAGGGAGGAGAGCTACGGCCGGCAAACGTCGAGAGGCTCCACGTCAAGTGGATAGCTGAAGCAGGCGCATGGCGTGAAGCCGACATCTACGAAGACGAGCCCGAGGCTTTCTCGGTCATCATGTCAGAAACTCATCCTGGGATACCTCGATTCTTGGTCAAGGTCGCCGGAGATTCAGTCGTTGACCTGAAGATATTCGACGGAGACTACGTCGTTTGCGCCGAATGGATCGCACTAGAAGGACGGATGTCGGACGGTCAGGTTGTCGTCGTTCAACAGACCGATGGCCACCGGATCGAGACTACCATCAAGGTGCTGAAGCTGTTCAAGGATCACTACGAGCTGCAGCCCCGATCGCCGAACCCGAAGCATAAGCCTATCGTCGTTCACCCGGGGAACGGCGACGAAGATGGGCGAAATGTGGAGATCATCGGGCTCGTCGAAAGTCTGCACCGCCCCATAGGGCGCGGGTAAAGAGGGCCGAGACCATGAGGGCATTTTTCGTGGCCTCGGCCGCTGTGTGGACGATAGGGGTGGCAGGCGCCCAAGCTCAGACCGGTCGCGACTGCGACTATGCCCCGTTCTCGCTTCGCACCTATCCGTTCTCCGTCGTCGAGGGCGTCATCCGATCGACATCCGCGGATCCCAACAACACGATCATCGGCAGCGTTTTCGCCCGGTGCGAGGCAGGAACGCGCCGAGTGTTCGTCTGCGGCGTCCAGGCCCGCGAGAGCCGCACCGGCTATGTAGACCGGACGGTCCGCTTCTTCGGCCACTACGATGCTGCCACCGGTGGATTTCAGGTCGTCTCTCGGGGCGAGAAGGCCGACAGCTCCTGCTTGGCCAAGGTCTACTCCAAAGGCTGAAGGCTCAGATTGCCGCCCCAGGCAGGACGGCGCAGAAATGCTTCGAGGTCGACACGCCGCGGATCCTGCTGCGGGAGATGCTTCACCGAAGCGCGCGCCTTCGCGATCGCAATGCGCTCCTCCCGCTCCGGGTCCAGATCATCTGCGCTCGCATGTCCGGGCAGACGGATCGAAGCGGCCGCCTTGCGAGCGCGCTTGCTCCGCTCCTTCTTCGTCATCGCCTGGGAGGCATTCCAGACGCCATCGATCGTCACCGCTTGGATTCCGAAGAGCATGCAGCCGACCGCTACCAGCTCGTCGTCGGTCCGGATCTGGCTCACGCGCACGCCGAACGCCCCGATCCGGCTTTGCAGTGCGGATACCGACGAAGCCGGCCATGCATTCCAATCTCAAGCCGGCCGGGTCTTCCGATTTGAAGCCGGCCACCCTTGGCGTCATTCGCATGGGTCGAGGGGATGATGTTTTGCGGTTCGTCGAAGGTCAAGCGGCAGGCTGAGCGATGCTGCTCTGTTTGGTTTTTCGCAGGCTCTCGCCCTTGAGGTCGATGCGGTAGGCGTTGTGAACGAGACGGTCGAGGATGGCGTCGGCGATGGTGGGATTGCCGATGAGCTCGTACCAGCGATCGACGGGAAGCTGGCTGGTCACGATGATCGATCGCGCCTCGTATCGGTCCTCGACGATTTCGAGGAGGTCGCGACGCTGCTCGGCATCGAGCGGCTCGGGTCCCCAGTCGTCGAGGATGAGCAGATCGAGGCGGGCGATGGTGCGCAGCATTCGAGCGTAGCGTCCATCGCCACGCGCCAGCGCCAGGGCTGCGAGAAGACGCGGCACGCGGTGATAGGCGACGGAGAAGTCTTCCCGGCAAGCCTTGTGGCCCAGCGCGCAGGAGAGCCAGCTCTTGCCGACGCCGCAGGGGCCGGTGATCAGGAGATTGTGCCGTGAGCGGATCCAGTCGCC
>JAIETL010000079.1 GCA_019745195.1 Beijerinckiaceae bacterium | reverse complement strand
GCAGCCTTCTTGGGAGAGCGGGGGAACAGCGCATAGGTCAGCGTCCCGGCCCCGACGACGCCCGCGACGATGTAGCTCGCCAGGGAAATCTGCGCGAACGTCGCCTTGGCAACATCGGCGTCGTGCGCGGCCGGCGCGGCTCCTCGGCGACCGGAGCCTCGGGCTCCTTGGGATCGACCACCAGCTCGGTGCCGCCTTTGCAGTCGGTCAGCCAGACATCGTAGATCGCGTGCTCGACGCCGTGCAGTCCGGGGCTCGCGGCATACATCCAGCCGGTGAAGATGCGGCGGTATTCGTTCGAGAACGTCACCTCGTCGACCTCGGTGAAGCTCGTGGTCTGCGGCGCCTCCGTCGGCGGCCGCGTCCAGCAGACTCGCGGAGTCAACTGCAGCGCGCCGAACTGCACCGTCTCGTCGACCGCGACCTCGAAGGAGATGATGCGCCCGGTGATCTTGTCGAGCCCGGCGAAGACGGCGGTCGGATTGCGGATGCGGTCGGCGGCGGCCGGGCCGGCGAAGGCGAGCAGGCCGAGGCCGGCGAGAGCGGCGATGGAAATGGTGCGTAACGAGGGCATGCGGAGTTCACGATTCGCTTCGGCGGTCAAGAATCGTCGAGCGGCAAGGCCGCGACGCCTGCGCAGTAACACGCCAAAGGCAGCGGAAAAAGGGCGATGCGGCCATGGCTAGGCAAGCTCGCGATACGAGCTTACCCTCGCTGTCCTCAAAGGCTGGAGGCTTTTTGATGAAGCACGAGGACGAAATGGTCGTGACCTTGCCGGACGACCTCGCCCGGATGGTGCGCGCGGAGGTCTCGAAGGGCGAATTCCCGTCCGACAGCGCCGTCGTCCAGCAGGCCCTGCGCGAGCGCTATATCGCCCAGCAACAGGCAGAACTCGACAGGGCGCTGGATGTCGGTCTGGCCGATCTCAAGGCGGGACGAAGAATCCCGATGGAAGAAGCATTCCGGAACGTCCGCGCAGCCCTTTTCAAGACATGACCGGCGAGCAGCGCTTCGCGCTTTATTTCTCGCTTGCAGCGCAGCAGGACTTTCTCGAAATCGGCGCATACATCGCTCGCGACAGCGAAGAACAGGCGCGGCGTTTTGTGGATGGGCTTCATCGCAGATGCGTCGAAATAGCCGATCGTCCGTTGATATGGCCTCTCGTCCAGCATCGACAGGCGTTGGGCATGCGTCGCCGCCTGCATGCGGGATATCTGATCTTCTATTGGGTCAGTGAGGACGAGGTCGAAATCGTCCGCATCATCCACAGCGCCCGGAATTACCCCGCGCTCCTATTCCCTGAGTGAGCCTACCGCCCTGGCGTCCAGGCTTCGTAATCGCCCGTCGCGGCCGGGCGCTCGCCCTGCGCCAATGTCGAGCCCTGCGGCCGATAGGCCAGCGCCGTGCCGGTCCAGTTCTGCTGGTGCGGCTGCTGCCACTCGCGCGGCTCGTAGCGCTCTTCGGAAGGAGCGATGTCGACGGTGTGATGCAGCCAGCCGTTCCAGCCGGGCGGCACGGTCGAGGCCTCCGCCTCGCCATTGTAGACGACCCAGCGGCGCTGGATGCCGAGCGCCTTGTCTTTCTCGCCGCCTCTGGTGCGGTAGTAGACATTGCCGAACTCGTCCTCGCCGACACGCTCGCCCTTGCGCCAGGTATGGAAGCGCGTGCCGATGGTCTGGCCATTCCACCAGGTGAATATCTGCAGCAGGGTCTGCTTCATGGCTCTCGTCCGCGCCGGTCGGGCTTGCGGCCGATCTATCGCTTCGGAGCGCCCGCTGTCCAGTCTGCTAGGACGCCATGGCCCTGAAAGTCTGCTGAGCGCCGCGCGGCGCGCAGCGCCTGAGCGAGAGAATGTCGAGCACGTCGGCCGGGGCCGCCCTGAGCTGACGGGTCTTCCTGTCCCTGAAAATGACATTGCTCGAACTGACGATATCGCCATTTGCGATCAGCGTCGCCAGAATCTCGAAATTTCGCGGATCGTCGATGTCGCGCGGCTTGCGCGGATCGGGCGCTCCCGCCATCAGCCTGACCGATGCGCTGAGTTCCATGACCACATGGGCGGTGGAGCCGGACACTGTCGTGCTCGCGAAAGACAGACCGTTCACCGGCATGCCGGGCGCCGAGATGCCGCTCTTGCCTATCGTGATGCGGGGTCCCGAGCACCCCATCCTGCGGGGTGACCATTCGCCGGCGAAGGCCGGGGCGAGCGGTTCCTGATCCGTGCAGCCGGCAAGGAACAGAAGCACGAGGGCGAGGCACGGACCCAGTCTCATCGAAACCCCGGCTTTTGCGATATCGCGCGGCCACCTCACCGTTCTGGTCGCGACGCCATCGCTATCACGCGCGCCTTAACCCGCGGTTGTGCGAGCCTGCGCATTTGCGCCGTCGCCATCAACGCTTTCGCCACGATTCGGCCGCGATTCGGAAACGCGCCGAAATCGCCGCCGAACGGACCAACACCGCACGCTTTCAGCCACTTGCCTGCTGCGGCGCAGACTCCGCTTGCACGACCTGCCGCTAGGTCGCCCGCCTTGACCGAGCGGAAACCATGATGGCTGACATTTTTGCCACTTTCCGTGCCTCGGCCCTGTGGCACCCTTGTCAGCGATCGGGATTCCTCGCGCGATTCCCAAGGCTTAGCGGAGGCCTTGAAACTTATCCCCACTACTCACACATCCCTACCAGATGTCGTGTCCACAGCTATCAGCGCGCACTAATCCTTGACGTCGCGGCCCATTCGGGACTAGTTTTTGTCAATCGCGTGACGGCTGGCGGCGACGCCCAATCGACACCCGCGTGAGAGTTTCCGTAAGGGGTCGAGGCCATCACCGCAGCACGCCGGCAACGGCGGCGGCGGGCGATCGTCTGCGGACCTTTGCGGCCGCAACCGGACGATACAGGGCGGCACGAACCGCACTGGCGTCCATAGGGGCACCAAACCGAGTTGGGCTGACATCAGGAGCCGGTGAGCAACCGGCCGCGCGGGGCATGACGCCCGCGGCATAGCGAGGGAATTGCAGATCATGCGCATCGAGCGCCGCTACACCACCGCCGGCCAGTCGCCTTATGCCGCGATTCCGTTCCGCTCCGCCGTCAGCGAGATCCGCAACCCGGACGGCTCGATCGTGTTCCGGCTCGAGGGCATCGAGGTGCCCGACGCCTGGTCGCAGGTCGCCAGCGACGTGCTCGCGCAGAAGTATTTCCGCAAGGCCGGCGTGCCGGCGGCACTCAAGAAGGTCGAGGAGAACGACGTTCCCTCCTTCCTGTGGCGCTGCGTGCCTGACGAGGCGGCGCTGTCTGTCCTGCCGGAGAAGGAGCGCTACGGCTCGGAAATCTCCTCCAAGCAGGTCTTCGACCGGCTCGCCGGCTGCTGGACCTATTGGGGCTGGAAGGGCGGCTATTTCTCCTCGGAGGAAGACGCGCAGGCCTTCCATGACGAGCTTCGCTACATGCTCGCCATGCAGATGGTCGCGCCGAACTCGCCGCAATGGTTCAACACCGGCCTGCATTGGGCCTATGGCATCGACGGGCCGAGCCAGGGCCATTTCTACGTCGACTTCAAGACCGGCAAGCTCGTCAAGTCGAAGTCGAGCTACGAGCACCCGCAGCCCCATGCCTGCTTCATCCAGGGCGTGCAGGACGACCTCGTCAACGAGGGCGGCATCATGGACCTCTGGGTCCGCGAGGCGCGCCTGTTCAAATACGGCTCCGGCACCGGCTCGAACTTCTCGATGCTGCGCGGCGAAGGCGAGAAGCTTGCCGGCGGCGGCCGCTCGTCTGGCCTGATGTCCTTCCTCAAGATCGGCGACCGCGCGGCGGGCGCGATCAAGTCGGGCGGCACCACACGCCGCGCCGCCAAGATGGTCGTGGTCGATGTCGACCACCCCGACATCGAGACCTATATCGACTGGAAGGTCCGCGAGGAGCAGAAGGTCGCCGCCCTCGTCACCGGCTCCAAGGTCGTCCAGAAGCACATGAAGGCCGTGATGAAGGCCTGCGTGAACTGCGAGGGCGAAGGCGATGCCTGCTTCGACCCCGAGAAGAACCCGGCGCTTAAGCGCGAGGTCAAGCTCGCCCGCAAGGCGATGGTGCCCGACAACTACATCAAGCGCGTGATGCAGTTCGCCAGGCAGGGCTACACCGAAATCAAGTTCGACACCTACGACACCGACTGGGATTCGGAAGCCTATCTCACCGTCTCAGGCCAGAACTCGAACAACTCGGTCTCGCTGACCGACGACTTTTTGCGCGCTGTCGAGACCGACGGCGACTGGAATCTCGTCGGCCGCACGACCGGCAAGGTGACGAAGACGCTGAAGGCCCGCGACCTCTGGGAGAAGATCGGCTACGCCGCCTGGGCCTCGGCCGATCCCGGCCTGCACTTCAACACCACGATGAACGACTGGCACACCTGCAAGGCGTCGGGCCGCATCCGCGCGTCGAATCCCTGCTCGGAATACATGTTCCTCGACGACACGGCCTGCAACCTGGCCTCGGCCAACCTGCTGCAGTTCTACGACCGCGAGGCCAAGGCCTTCGACGTTTCGGCCTATGAGCATCTCTGCCGGCTCTGGACCGTCGTGCTCGAGATCTCGGTGACGATGGCGCAGTTCCCCTCGAAGGAAATCGCCGAACTCTCCTACGAGTACCGCACGCTCGGCCTCGGCTACGCCAATATCGGCGGCCTCCTCATGACCATGGGCCTCGGCTACGATTCGGACGAAGGCCGCGCTCTGGCGGGCGCGCTGACCGCCGTGATGACCGGCGTCTCCTACGCGACCTCGGCCGAGATGGCGGGCGAACTCGGCCCCTTCCCCGGCTACAAGAAGAACGCGAGCCACATGCTGCGCGTCATCCGCAACCACCGCGTCGCGGCCCATGGCATGGCGACCGGCTATGAGGGGCTGGAGGTCAGCCCCGTGCCGCTCGACCACGGCACCCTCGCCCGCCTCGGCGGTTCGTCCGCTTTGCTCTCGGAGCGCGCGAAAGCGACCTGGGACGAGGCGCTGGCGCTGGGCGAAACCCATGGCTACCGCAACGCCCAGGCGACCGTGATCGCGCCCACCGGCACGATCGGCCTCGTGATGGATTGCGACACCACCGGCATCGAGCCCGATTTCGCGCTGGTGAAGTTCAAGAAGCTCGCCGGCGGCGGCTACTTCAAGATCATCAACGGCGCGGTGCCCGACGCGCTGCGCGCGCTCGGCTACCGCGAGGCCGACATCGCCGAGATCGAGGCCTATGCCGTCGGCCACGGCTCGATGGCGCAGGCGCCGGGCGTCAACCACGGCAGTCTGCGGGCCAAGGGCTTCCCGCAGGACAAGATCGACGCGGTCGAGAAGGACCTCAAGGCCGCCTTCGACATCAAGTTCGTCTTCAACAAATGGACCTTGGGCGAGGACTTTCTGGTCAACACGCTCAAGGTCCCGGCCGAGAAGCTGGCCGACCCGAGCTTCGAGCTGCTGCCCTTCCTCGGCTTCAGCAAGGCCGAGATCGAGGCCGCCAATGTCCATGTCTGCGGGGCGATGACGCTGGAGGGCGCGCCGCACCTTAGACCTGAGCACTACAACGTCTTCGACTGCGCCAACCCCTGCGGGCGCATCGGCAAGCGCTATCTCTCGGTCGAGAGCCATATCCGCATGATGGCGGCCGCCCAGCCCTTCATCTCGGGCGCGATCTCGAAGACCATCAACATGCCCAACGACGCCACGGTCGAGGACTGCAAGAGCGCCTATATGCTCTCCTGGAAGCTGGCGCTGAAGGCCAACGCGCTCTACCGCGACGGCTCGAAGCTGTCGCAGCCGCTGAACTCGGCCCTCATCAGCGACGAGGACGACGAGGACGACGCGCTCGAGGCTCACGCCCAGATGCCGATGGCGGCGCGCACCACGCAGCTCACCGAAAAGATCGTCGAGCGCATCGTCGAGAAGGTCGTGCGCGAGCGCGAGAAGATGCCGAGCCGCCGCACCGGCTACATCCAGAAGGCGGTGGTCGGCGGCCACAAGGTCTATGTCCACACCGGCGAATATGCCGATGGCCGCCTCGGCGAGATCTTCATCGACATGCACAAGGAGGGCGCGGCCTTCCGGGCGATGATGAACAATTTCGCCATCGCGGTGTCGCTCGGCCTGCAATATGGCGTGCCGCTGGAGGAATATGTCGAGGCCTTCACCTTCACGCGTTTCGAGCCCTCGGGCTTCGTGCAGGGCAACCAGTCGATCAAGAACGCGACCTCGATCCTCGACTACGTCTTCCGCGAGCTGGCGATCAGCTATCTCGGCCGGCACGAGCTCGCCCATGTCGATCCGAGCGAAATCGGCCATGACGTGATCGGCGGCGGCGTCGACCAGGACAAGGGCCCGGCGGTCGCGACGCCGATCACCACCTCGCCGCTCGCCTCGACGGGTTTCCGCCGCGGCAAGCCGATGAACTTCCACGCCATCCAGGGCGGGGCGGGTCTGGCGGTCGAGCCGGTCGCGCGCGGCGGCTCCAACGTCACCGCCTTCGCCACGGCCGGCGCGACCGCGCTGAAGCAGGAGCCCGAGGCCTATGGCGAGGCGGAGATGGCCAAGCTCGGCTTCGCGGCTCCGGCGGCCCAGCCGAGCGCGTCCGAACGCCGGGCGGAAGCGATCATGAAGGGCTATGTCGGGGATTCGTGCGGCGAGTGCGGGAATTTCACGCTCGTGCGGAACGGGACGTGTTTGAAGTGCAATACGTGCGGGAGCACGACGGGGTGTTCGTAGCTCCTTAAATTCAACAGCCCCCTCGGACGGTGTCCGAGGGGGCTATTTCCGTGTAGTAAGAGAATACTGAGGAACAACCTCTCAAATAAAAAGGACACCACGTCATTGCAGTGACGTGGTGTCCATTGCCAAAATCCCATCCCGCCGAGGAACGAGATCATGAGCAAGATTTTGAAGTTCCCCCGAAAATACCGTGCAAGGCGTGAAGAAACTCCTAATAGCACAATATCGGAGGAGCTAAGCGCTCAGAACCAGTTATCTCTATTTACCACAGATCATAGATTCGTCCAGCCCAGATGCATGCGCCACGAACACGACACCCCGTTCGATATCGGTACCGACCCGAGCGACCTCTTCGATCCGCGCGGCAGGAGATAGAGAACCGAACCTTGCGCTAACGAGAATCAAATTTCTGTGGACAGAGAACATCAGAAGAACAGATTCGCTTTAGCAACAGGTAAATTGAGTTTCCGCCTGATTCGGTTCGCTGAAAATGGTTGGAAAACAAACGCCAGGCGCGAGGCCCGGCGTTTGAGTGCAACAGGAAACCTAGAGGTTCCAACTGCATCGGAAGAGTAGCTGAGTCGCCACCGCTCCCGAGTGGCATCGCTGTGGTAGCGGCTCAGCACTCAACGGTCCAGCGGAGTCTATGGGTTATCCATAGATAGGAACTTGAGCCAATGGCCAAGAACGAGCAGACATCAAAATCAGTCGCGTCGGCTGCATCAAAATTGTTGAGCAGCCCGAGAACGTCACCGGCGGTGAAAAGCGTTGCCGCGTCGGCGCTGACGCAGGCACCCAACAAGGGCGGCAAGAAGCGATAGGACCTCCTCCAGCTTCGACGCCCCCCTCCAATGGGACGCGTCGCTGCTTCAGTCTCCCCCGTCATGGTCGGGACAAGCCCTACCATAGCGGGGGAGGCGCGCTGACGGATGAGGGCCGACCCGGCGCAGCCGGGTCGGATGAAATACGCCGGCAATCCGCCGACGTAAGAGCGTCGTCGGCCCTCATCCGACCCGGCTTCGCCGGCCCACCTTCTCCCCCGAGGGGAGAAGGAAGAACCCGCCTTGAATCCCCATGGGGACACCCACCCCGCAAATCCCCGCCCCCTCGAACCCATGCCATAACCACCGCGTTCCACCCGACCAAGGGGGCTTCGCGAGGCATCGTGCGGCCGGGTGGAATGGCGGTGTTCATGGTCGCGGCCGTTGCGGGCCGAAGGTCATGGAGGCGTCTCTCGTCGTCCGCTCCAAACAGGCAGGGGCGGGTCCTTCGCCGGACTCTCAAGCGACGAGGACGCAGCAAAGAACCGCGCGCGGGGCCCGGGCAGTGGCAGATGACGCTGCTCGACACTTCGACTCGACATCGACATCGGCACGCAGCCGTCGACTGCGACGCCGCCCGGACCCCGCGCATCCCCCTGGATTCGCAAGACGGAAGACCGGAGAACCCCGAGGCGATGAGCCGGCGGGGCTTTCCGTGCGCCATGTCATTCGGGAGCAGCCCGCAGGCCTAACCCGGCACCAACGACCATGACGAGACTGGCGCTGGAAGAACCCCTTGCATGAGACGTTTCCGCATCGGCCTTCCGCGCCGACATCAGCAGGACGCGCTCCCCTTCTCCCCTCGGGGGAGAAGGTGGATCGGCGGAGCCGAGACGGATGAGGGAAGACAGGGTGAGCGGGATCGGGAGGAGCGTCCGCGCCTCGGCGCGGCCCTCATCCGTCATGGCTTCGCCATGCCACCTTCTCCCCCGAGGGGAGAAGGGCAGCCACACCTACACGGCCCCATCACGACAGCCGGCGATCACGGATGTCGGCGATGCGGTCGCAGATCATGGCGTGGTCGATCAGCAGGGCCTGGAGCGGGCCGAGCGGGCGGAAGGCGCGCAGATCCGCGTCATCCTCGCCGTCGGCCTGCCAAAGCGCGATCGCCTCGTCGGCCGCGGCCATCTCGTCCTGCGTCGGCGCGGCGCGGGCGGGCGCGCCGGCTTCCTGCGCGATGCGCAGCGCGATTGTCTGCCGCAAGGCCTGTTCGGCCTCCAGCAGGGGCTCCAGTTCGTCGGTGTACATCAGCGGCCTGCGCGCGCCGCGGCTCAGTGCGAGCTCGGAACGCCGCCCTGCTCCAGCCTGATCTCGGCCGCCATCAGCCCCTTGGGGCCGGGTCCGTAGCGCACCATCACGGTCTGGCCGGGGATCAGCTCGACGATGCCGTAGCGCCGCAGCGTCTCCATATGGACGAAGACGTCGGGCGCGTTCTCGCCGGCCGAGACGAAGCCGAAGCCGCGCAGCCGGTTGAACCACTTCACCACCATGCGCTCGAGCCCGCTGGTCGGCGTGACGGAGACGTTGGTGCGCGCCATCGGCATCTCGGCCGGGTGGCGGGCAGCGGAGGTGTCGATCGAAAGCACGCGGATCGCCTGCCGGCCGCGCGACTTCTCGATCGCCTCCAGGACGATGCGCGCACCCTCGGCGATGGCGTTGAAGCCGTCGCGCTTCAGAATGGTGACATGGACGAGGACGTCGGCGCCGCCATCCTCGGGCACGACGAAGCCGTAGCCCTTGCTGACGTCGAACCATTTGACATAGCCGGTCAGCTCGACCCCGGCCTCGTGGCCAAGCCCCTCCTCGCCGTCGAGCCGCATGACGCGGTTGAGCGACTGGATCGGCCCCAATGGCGGACGCCCGCTCTCACCGAACTCGTCGGACATGTGCCACTCACCCCCGCGCGATTGGCTTGATTCGTTCACATGACGATAACATCGCTGCGGAGTCGCGATACAGCGCCGTCTTGCTCATCCACATCATCGATGACGGATTTCGCAGGAAAATCGGCTCCCGTTGCGTTAAGTCAGCCTGCATCGGCCGCAGCGGAAGGCGGCCGACGATTCGCGGAGACCCTGCCGATGCCGGACCTCGCCACGCTCGCCCTGTTCACCGCCGCCTGCGCCGTGCTGACCGCGACGCCCGGCCCCGACATGCTGCTGATCGCCTCGCGCAGCCTCGGACAGGGCCGCATGGCCGGGTTCGTGACCTATGCCGGCATTGCGGCCGGCAGCTATCTGCAGGCATTCGCCGCCGCCTTCGGCCTGTCGCAACTCTTCCTGCTGGTGCCGACGGCCTATGAGGTGCTGCGCTGGCTCGGCGCGGCCTATCTCGCCTGGCTGTGCTGGACGACGCTGCGGGCGAGCGAGCCGCTCTTCGCGCCGACGGCGGCGGCCTCGCGTATCCCGATGCGCCGCATCTTCCTGCAGGGCGCGCTGACCAATCTGCTCAACCCGAAGATGGCGCTGTTCATGCTGGCGCTGCTGCCGCAGTTCCTGAAGCCCGAGGCCGGGTCGATCGCGCTGCAGGTCATCGTGCTGGCGACGATCCTGAACGTCATGGGCCTGATCGCCAACGGCGTCGTCATCCTGCTGGCGGGCCGGATCGGGGCTGCGCTGGCGCGCCGGCCGCATCTGGCGCGCTGGCCGCAGCGGCTGATGGGGGCGGTGTTCGGGGGATTGGCGCTGAGGCTGGCGGTTTCGGGGAGGGAGTGAAGGCGGCGAAGGAGGGCTCAGCCAAAGGTCGCAAGCCGCATTGTCAAATAAGAAGCACAAGACGGAATCAGAAACAGCGTTTCCGATCAGGGAAGATGCCATATGGAATTTTTATTGGGTCTTATTCTGGTTATTGTCTGCATATCGCTTCTGGCTTGGATACCCGAATTTTTCTTAAATCCCAAGAACCAGAAGCGCTATTTATTGGCGCTGATCGTCGCGTTAGCAGTCCCGTTCGCCGCTTTTGGATACGGTTTCGCAGGATTCGCCGGGCTTTGTGTGGTTGGTTTCGTGGCCGGAATCTTTGTGATCGCCAATCTGCCAAGCGGATGATCTGGATGTCTCGTGGTCATACCACTTGGGGTGTCCCGAAAGGGCCAGAATTTTCATGGCCTATCCCGCCAACCTACCCAGCGCCGCGCCGATCTCCGCCCTGACCACCAGATCGGCGATCGGGTCGAGCTCCGTCGGCTCGCGGTTGACGATGACGAGTTTTGCGCCGTTGCGCTTGGCCACCACCGGAAACGTCGCGGCCGGAAACACCACCAGCGACGAGCCGAGCACGAGGAAGAGGTCCGCCGCGAGCGTCAATTCGTGCGCCCGCATCATCTCGCGCTGCGGCATCTGCTGGCCGAACGAGATCGTCGCCGATTTCACCGGCCCGGCGCACATGACGCAGGCCGGCGGCTCGCCCGTCGCCTCGAAGGCGGGGCGGATCGCGGCGAGTTCGTGCCGCCAGCCGCAATTCAGGCAGGTGGCGTAGGTGCCGTTGCCGTGCAGTTCGACGATCCGGTCGTCGGGGACGCCCGAAGCCTGATGCAGCCCGTCGATGTTCTGGGTGATCAGGCCTGGCGAGCGCCCCTCTCCGATCAGCCGCGCCAGCGCGGCGTGGCCGCGATTGGGGCCGGCGCCCGCGAAATGATCGTCCATCGCGAATTTGCGCCGCCAGGCCTCGACGCGCGCCTCCCGGCTTGCGACGAAGGCGTCGAACGGGATCGGCTTGTTGACCATCCAGGGCGAGCCCGGCGTGCGGAAATCCGGCACGCCCGATTCCGTCGAGATGCCCGCCCCGGTGAAGCCGACGATGCTGGCCGCCGCATCCAGCATGGCGTGAAGGTCTTCGATCGCGTCGTCCGTCTCGTCCCGCATGCCGCCTGCCCGGTTGGTGTCGCACATCCTATATGGGGCGGGAGCCCTGCGGCGTCCAAGCGCGGCCATGCGCGACGAGCGATTGACGGCGGCGGGCCTGCGTCCCAAAGCTCCGGCATCATGCCGCAAACCTCCGCCGCCGCGCTGAACCAGAACCTGCTCGACACCGGCACGCCGCCTATCCCGGAGGCGCAAGGCTGGGGCCGGGCCTATGGCGGCGCGGCGGGGCCGCTGATCGACCTGTCGCAGGGTGCGCCGGGTTCCGCGCCGCCCGAGGAGCTGCTGCGGCGGCTGGCGGAGGCGGCGGCGCATCCCGACTGCGCCCGCTACGGCACGATCAACGGCGATCTCGCCCTGCGCGAGGTCTATGCAGCCGAAGTCTCGGCGCTCTATGGCGCTACGATCGCGCCGGCTGAGATCAACATCACCGCCGGCTGCAACCAGGCCTATACGGCGACGATGATGGCGCTGGTGCGCGCCGGCGACAATGTTCTCATCCCGACACCGTGGTACTTCAATCACGAGATGACGCTGACCATGCTCGGCGTCGAGACCAGACCCCTGCCCTGCGATCCGGCGGCCGGCTTCATCCCCGACGTCGAGGAGGCCGAACGCCTGATCGACGCGCGCACCCGCGCCATCGTGCTTGTCACCCCCAACAACCCGACCGGCGCGGTCTATCCGCCCGCCACCATCGCGGCTTTTGCAGCGCTCTGCGCGAGGCGCGGCATCTGGCTGGTGATCGACGAGACCTACCGCGATTTCCTGCCCGCGGAGGTCAGCCGGCCGCATGAACTCTTCGTCGCAAGCGGCTGGCAGGACAATGTGATCGGGCTCTACAGCTTCTCCAAGGCCTATGCGATTCCCGGCTGGCGGCTGGGCGCGATCACGGCCGGAGAGGCCATGCTGGCGCAGATCGGCAAGGTGCTGGACTGCATCCAGATCAACCCGGTTCGCGCAGGCCAGGTCGCGCTGACCTGGGGCATCGACAGCATGCGCGGCTGGCGCGAGGCCAACCGCACCGAGATCAACACACGCGGCGCGCTGTTTCGCGAGACGCTCGCCCCGCTCAATGGCTGGACCGTGCTCGCCACAGGGGCCTATTTCGCCTATGTCGCGCACCCCTTTACGGATGCGCCCGCAGCCGAGGTGGCGCGCAGGCTGGCGCAGGAGCGCGGCGTGCTGGCGCTGCCGGGTCCTTATTTCGGGCCCGGTCAGGAGCGGCATCTGCGAGTGGCGATCGCGAATGTGAGCGCGGAGCGGATCGCGGGGCTGGGCGAGAGGCTCAGAGGGTTCGAGGTTTAGCTCTTCCCCTCCCCCTCGTGGGGAGGGGATAGGGGTGGGGGGGCGAACGACCGGGCGAACCTAAGCCGCGTCGAGCCCAGTCGTTCGCCCCCCACCCCCGCCTCCGCTGCGCTCGGCGGACCCTCCCCACGAGGGGGAGGGCTACGATCACATCGTCGCGCCGATCTGCCAGGGCACGAATTCGACGTCGCCATAGCCCATCTGCTCGGACTTCGACTGCTCGCCGGACGCCACGCGCAGCAGATAGTCGAAGATCTCCCTGCCCTTCTCCTCGAGGCTCACGCCGTCGAGGATGTCGCCGCAGTTGATGTCCATGTCGTCGGTCTGCTTGAGATACATCGGCGTGTTGGTGGCGAGCTTGACGGAAGGGGTCGGCTTGCAGCCATAGGCCGAGCCGCGCCCGGTGGTGAAGGCGAGGATGTTCGCCCCGCCCGCGACCTGCCCCGTCGCCGAGACCGGATCGTAGCCCGGCGTGTCCATGAAGACGAAGCCCTTGGACCTGACCTGCTCGGCGTAATTGTAGACCGCGGCCAGCGTCTTGGTGCCGCCCTTGGCGGCCGCGCCGAGCGATTTTTCCAGGATGGTGGTCAAGCCGCCGGCCTTGTTGCCGGGCGACGGGTTGTTGTTCATGTCCATGCGGGCGCGGGCGGTGTAGTCCTCCCACCATTTGATGATGCCGACGAGCTTCTCGCCCGTCTCGCGCGTTGCGGCGCGCCGCGTCAGCAGATGCTCGGCCCCGTAGATCTCGGGCGTCTCCGACAGGATCGCGGTGCCGCCCTGCTCGACCAGGATGTCGACGGCGGCGCCCAGCGCCGGGTTGGCGGTGATGCCGGAATAGCCGTCCGAGCCGCCGCATTGCAGCGCCAGCATCAGTTCCGAAGCCGGCACGGTCTCGCGCGTGGCGGCGTTGGCGATCGGCAACATCACCTTCAGCGCCTCGATGCCGGCCGCCACGGCCTTGCGGGTGCCGCCGGTCTCCTGGATCGTCAGCGTGCGGAAAACGTCGCTCTCCTCGACGCCATAGGCGTCCTTCATCCGCTTGATCTGAAAACCTTCACAGCCGAGGCCGACGACGAGGACGGCGGCCATATTCGGGTTGCAGGCATAGCCCCAGGTGGTGCGCTTCAGGACCTCGAAGCTCTCGCCATTGTAGTCGATGCCGCAGCCGGTGCCGTGGGTGAGCGCGATGACGCCATCGACATTGGGATAATCGGCGAGAAGCCCCGAACGCCTGACCTCCTCGGCCATGAAGCGCGCGGCCGAGGCCGAGCAGTTCACCGAGGTGAGGATGCCGACATAGTTGCGCGTGCCGGCCTTGCCGTCCTTTCGGCGGAAGCCCTGGAAGGTCGCCTGCTGCTCGACGGGCAGCACGAATTCGGGCTTGGCCTCGGCGCAGAAGGCATAGTCGCGCTCGAAGGCGTGGAAGCCGGTGTTGTGCTCATGGACCCATTCGCCGGGCGGGATGTCGGTCGTCGCGAAGCCGATGATCTGGCCGAATTTGCGGATCGGCTGGTCCTTGGCGATCCCGCTCAGCGCCATCTTGTGACCGCGCGGGATGCGCTTCAGCGCGGTGACGCCGGCGGCCGTGACGCCGAGATCGACCTGATCGACCGCGATCGCGACATTGTCGGCGGCGTTGAGCCGGAGCGTGCGAGGGGGCGTAACTGTGTCGAGCATGGGACCATGACCACTGGCTGCGGGGCTGCGGGCAACCGCAGCGGACACGCACAGACATGCGCCCAACGGAGGCAGTTTTCAATCGGTTGAAAGAGACTGCCGTGTTTCTGCCGACGCTATCCGCTTGCGCCAAAGAAAAAGCCCGGCCTTTCGGCCGGGCTCGATCGTGGTCGTCTGAAGGAGCCTGCGCTGCCCTAGGGCGCGCGGTGTCACCTCACTTGGTGGCCGGAACGGCCTTGGCGACGATGCCTTCGAACGGCTTGTAGGCGTCCTTGGCCAGGGCGGTGTAGAGCTCGCCCATCTTCGTCATCTGGGCGACGGCGCCCTCGAAAGCGGTCTTGACGTAGTCGGTCTGGATCTCGATCGCCTTGTCGAGGGTCTTCACGGCGGCGAGCTTCTCGATGGTCGCGGTGCCGGCCTCGAAGGACTTCTTGGCGTAGTCGGTGGTCTCGACGGCAATGGTCTGCACGCCCTTGGAGGTGACGCCGAAAGCCTTGAGGGCGGCGTCGACGTTCTCTTTGCCGGCCTTCTGGATGGTTTCGAACTGCTGCATCATTGTTTCTTCCCTCGGCGCCGCTGCGCCGCCTCTGCTGACGAGCCTGGAACGGCTCTAAGGATCTTCGTCCCTTGGCCAGATGATGCTTCATCGCCGGGACCATCCTCATATTGTGCAGCGCAACATGAATGTCAAGGACACGCTGCGTTGCATCAAACGCAGACCGTTCAGCCATCGACCAAGGAGCCGCCTCGTTGCAAGCCTCGCCGGCTTAACGGCTCCGTAACCGCATCATCCTAACCTCCTCAACTGTGTCCTTCGCGCCACGCCGTCAGGCGCCGCGAGGGGTGGGGCACCAGTTGAGTGTTGAGGCGGGTTGCATGGCTTTTGGTTGCGTTGGTTCCCGGCGCGTGCGCTTTCGTGCGCTCGTCGGCCTGATCGGTCTCGTCGCGATCGCGCTCAGCGTCGTCGCCTCTCCTGCTGAAGCGGCGCGCAAGAAGAAGCGCCCGGCCGGCGGCGGCTACTCGCCCCCCTATGCGGCGATGGTCGTCGACGCGAAAACCGGCCGCACGCTGCACGCGGTCAACGAGGATGCGCCGCGCATCCCCGCCTCCATCACCAAGGTGATGACGCTCTACCTGCTGTTCGAGCAGCTCGAGCGCGGCCGCTTCAACATGGGCTCCGAGTTCACCGTCTCGGCCTATGCCGCGCGCCAAGCCCCCTCCAAGATCGGCTTCCGTCCTGGCGAGACCATCGAGGTCCGCGACGCGATCATGGCGCTGATCACCAAGTCGGCCAACGACGTCGCCGTCGCCGTCGCCGAGAACGTCGCCGGCTCGGAAGACGAATTCGCCCGGATGATGACGGCCCGCGCCCGCTCGCTCGGCATGCGCAGCACCGCCTTCTACAATCCCCACGGCCTGCCCCACAGCCCGCCCAACATCACCACCGCGCGCGACCTGACGATCCTGGCTCGCGCCATCCAGGAGCGCTTCCCGCGCTACTACCCGATGTTCTCGGCGCGCAGCGCCAGCATCGCCGGCGGCAACTACCGCAACCACAACAAGCTGCTCGGCCGCGTCGAGGGCGTGGACGGCATCAAGACCGGCTATACGCGCCTGTCTGGCTTCAACCTGATGACCTCGGCCAAGGCCGATGGCCGCCATATCGTCTCGATCGTGCTCGGCGGCCGCTCCGGCGCACATCGCGACCGGATCATGGCCGATCTCGTCGTCGCCACGCTGCCCAAGGCCGCGACCGGCGGCCGCGCCGCGGTGCAGGTCGCCGAGGCCGAGGACGAGCCGGAGGTCGTGCGGCCGCGCGCCGCCGCGCCTGCGCCGGTGCAACAGGCGGCCGTCGCGGCCGAGCCCGTTCCCCTGCCGGTGCCTCGCCCCCGCTTCGAGACCGAAGCGCCGCTGCCGGCCGCCGCCCGCGCCTATGCGCCGACGACGACCACCACCACGCCGATCGCTCCGGTCAGGCCGGTCTCCGCCAACGCCCCGCCGCTGCAGATCTCCGGCATGCGCCCGGTCGCCGCGACCACGACGCCGTCGGCGATGCGCTGGTCGATCGGCGCGCCCGCTGCCGACGGCAAGGTGCTGCGCCCGCCGGCCAATGTCGACGTCACCTCATCAATCGCGAAAGTGGCCGAGCCCGACGAGAAGCCGGCGGCCAAGGTCGCGGAGGCTCGCAAGCCCGATCCCGCCCCGGTCGCCGAGAAGAAGCACGAGGCCGGCAGCAGCGCGATCGCCAAGGCCGAGCCCGTCAAGTCCGAGCCTGCGAAGGCCGCGCCCGCCGCGGTGGCCAGCACCGGCAAATGGATCATCCAGCTCGGCGCGACCGACGACGAGGCCAAGGCCAGGGAGATCATCGCACGCGCCCGGAAAGCCTCGGGTTCGCTGTCGGAGGTCGCCGGCTTCACCGAGAAGGTCGAGAAGGGCGGCGCCACGCTGTTCCGCGCCCGCTTTGCCGGATTCGACGATTCGAAAGACGCCAACAATGCCTGCGCCAGGCTGAAGCGCGACGGCTTCGCCTGCTTCGCCACCCGCGGCTGACGGACAAGGAGGACCGCCATCATGACGCTCCAGACGAACACCCAGTCCCTCGTCCAGACCGCCAACCCGGCCTCACTTCAGCAGGGCGTCTTTGGCCTGGTTGACGCGGGCGGCAAGCCCGCTCGATCCGCCGGCGTCCGGATGGATGCGCTTCATCAGGCTCCGATGGGCCTCGCGGATCGCCTCCTCGCCCGCCCCCGGCTGAAGCCCCAGGATCTCGTAGGCCTCCTGCTGCGACATCGCACCCGCGCCCGCCGCGCGGCCCTGCCCCGCGTCGAAATTTCCCTGAGCGTGTTCACGCCATCCGGGCGTCCGGCGGTCGAGATAAGCCTCTAGCAGGCGCGCGCCGTCGGGGTCGCCGGACAGGCACTCGCGCATCAGCGCGGCGAGTTCCTGCGGGCCGAGCGTGTCGAGATCGCGCCCGGCGAAGGAGCCCGCGACGACCTTTCCGGTCATGCCGCCGCTGTCATGGTCGAGTTCCATCGCCAGCAGCGCCGATTTGACCTGCGAGCGCTGGCCCGGCGTCTCCGCAGCATCCGGCCCGCCCCAGGGAAAACGCATCCCGCCCGGCCCATAGGCGCTCCAGCCGAGCAGCCACGCGCCGATGCCGCCGACGAAGACCGCCATGTCGAGCCGGCCGCGCATCATCAGCAGCGCCGCGACGCCGAGCGAAACCACGCCCCCTCCAGTCTTCAGCGCCTTGGCCATCAGCTTCGGGTTGACGCCGGTGAAGAGCTTCGACAGCCACCAGAGCAGGATCAGGACGGCGAGGCCATAGAGCAGCGTCACCGGCGGCCTCCATCCATTGCGGTCAGCAGGCCCTTCACCGCCGGGCTCGACCCGGTGAGCTTTTCCAGCGCCGCGCGCCCGCCGCTGGCATAGGCCGCCGCACCGCGCAGCAGATCGAGCAGCGATCCGGGCGCATTCACGTCGAAGCGCGCATGCGCGCCGCCGGTCAGCCGCGCCATGGTCGCGAAGGCCGCGCTGGCGGCGGGTTCACGCCCCTCCTGGAACAGGAAGCCGCGAATGCCGCGCAGGCCGAGTTCGCCGGAAAGCGCCGCGAGGGCATCGACATCCTCCTCCATCGCATCGCCGACGAAGACGAAGGCGCGCACCGGCACGGCCTTCGCCTCGTCGCGGATATGCTTCAGCACGCGGTGGATCTGCGTCTGCCCGCCCTCGCAGGCGATCCTGCGCATGAGACCGTTGAGGCGCTGCGGCTCGCCGATCCAGCCCGAGGCGCGGCACTCCATCAGCCCGCGGAAATAGACGAGCTGCACGGCAAGCCCGCCTGTCCCGGCCGCGACCTCGAACATTTTCGCCTGCAACGAACAGGCGAGGTCCCAGGTCGGCTGGCGGCTCATCGTCGCGTCGAGCGCGAAGATCAGCCGCCCCGCCTGCCCCGTCGCCAGCGGAGCCAACTGTTTCGCCGCGCCGAGGAAGCGGTCGATCTCGCCCGGTGCGGATGCGCCCGCGACGCCGGTACCGGCCGCCTTTTGCAATGTCCTGTCAGTCTTTTCGCTCATGCGCCTGATATTGGCGGTTCCCTGCGCATTTGCTACCCGTCCCTCGCAAGGCGTCGTTCACCCTCGACCCTCATCCTGAGGAGAAGCCGCAGGCTTCGTCTCGAAGGAGCCTCCAGCCCGCACTGGACGATCCTTCGAGACGCCGCTTCGCGGCTCCTCAGGATGAGGGCCGTGAGGAAGAATGGGCAGAGAAGAGGCAATCCAATGTCCGACATCGCAATCTTCGAGACGGTGGCCGCCATGCGCGAGGCTGTCGCAGGCTGGCATGCGGCCGGCGACAAGGTCGCGCTCGTGCCGACCATGGGCGCGCTGCATGAGGGCCATATCGCGCTGGTGCGCGAAGGCCAGCGCCATGCGAAGCGCGTCATCGTCTCGATCTTCGTCAACCCGACGCAGTTCGCGCCGCATGAGGACTTCAAGAAGTATCCGCGCACCTTCGAGGGCGACCGCGCCCAGCTCATCGCGGCCGGCGCGGATGCGATCTATTTTCCGGCGGTCGAGGAGATGTATCCGCCGGGCTTCGCCAGCCGCGTGCTGCTGCTGGGACCCGCCGCGGTCGGGCTCGACGACCGCTTCAGGCCGACGCATTTCGAAGGCGTAGCAACGGTTTGCTGCAAGCTCTTCACGCAGAGCCGCGCGGATCTCGCGGTCTTCGGCGAGAAGGATTACCAGCAGCTCAAGGTGGTGACGCGGATGGCGGCCGATCTCGACCTCGGCATCCGCATCGTCCCGCTGGAGACGTTCCGCGAGCCCGACGGCCTCGCCATGTCCTCGCGCAACCGCTACCTGTCGGCCGAGGACCGAGCGCTCGCGCCGCTGCTGCACGAGGTGATGCAGGCGGTCGCCGTCCGCATCCGCAATCGCGAGGATCTGTTCCGCGCGGTCGGCGAGGCGCAGGGGCAGATCATCTCGGCCGGCTTCGAGCTCGACTATCTCGAGGCTCGCCATGCCGACACCCTGGCGCTCGTGACCTCGCTGGCCGACGGGCCGATCCGGCTGCTGGTCGCGGCGCGGCTCGGCGGGACGCGGCTGATCGACAATATCGGGGTGTGAGGCGGCGTCACCTGCCGTTTGTCATTCCGGGGCTTCGCGCAGCGAAGAACCCGGAATGACAGCGCGTCGTCGCTACAACAACCCCAGTTCCGCCAGCTCCCGCCGCAGCGCCTCCGGCATTGCCGCGAAATCCTCGCCGCGCGCGCCGAGATCGGCCGGCTTGTCCTTGTCCGCCAGATAACGCCAGCCCTGGAAGGGCCGGCACGGGCGCGGCGCGACCGGAACCACCACCGGTTCCAGAACGAGATGACAGCGGCCGATGCCGTCCGAGTCGGTGAAGGGGCGCACCGCCAGCAGCGCCTGCCGCGCCGAAACCTGGCCCTTGATCACCCAGTAGAGCGAGCCGCCATCCATCAGTTCGTCGAGGCGCTTGGGCACCATCCGGGTGGTGTGCGCCTGCTCCTCCGGACGGCCCATGCGCCGGCGCAGCAGCATGTTCTCCTCGATCCACTCTTCGAGATCGGCGATCGAGTCGGATCCGACGCAGAGTTTGAGCAGGTGAAGCGGCATGGTGCGCAAGCTAGAGCGGCGCGGGCGAGCCGACCAGCGCCCGAGGCGTTTCTCCACAGGCCCCTACCGTCTTTGCGAGCGAAGCGAAGCAATCCGGGCGTTTGCACGAGACGCTGGATTGCTTCGCTTCGCTCGCAAAGACGGAGAGGACCGGCTCCGGATGACGGAAGCGGTCACGCGAGCTATTGAAGGCCCGATCGAAAGGGAGACACCCATGCGCGGACTTGCGGCTAAGGCCATTCTCGTCACCGGCTCCAGCGCCGGCATCGGCTACGCCATGGCGCAGCGCCTGATCGCCGAGGGCGCGAAGGTGATGATCCACGGCCGCGACGCCGGCGAGGTCGAGAGCGCCTGCCGCATGCTCGGCGGCGGCTGCGCGGGCACGACCGGCGACCTGATCGAGCCCGCGACCGCGCAAATGATCGTCGACGCCACGGTGCAGGCCTTCGGCCGCATCGACGGGCTGGTCAACAATGCCGGTATCTATCCCCGCGGCGTGATCGGGGAGACCACGGCGGCCTTCTTCGACCATATCTTCGCGATCAACACCCGCGCGCCCCTGCTCTGCGCGGAGGCCGCCATCCGCGCCTTCCGCCTGCAGAAATCGGGCGGGTCGATCGTGACCGTCGGCTCGCTCAACGCCTGGTGCGGCCAGTCTAACCTCACTGTCTATTCGATGTCGAAGGGCGCGCTGATGACGATGACGCGCAACCTCGCCAACACGCTGGGGCCGGAGCGCATCTTCGTGAACCAGCTCAATGTCGGCTGGACGTTTACCGCCAACGAGGATGCGACGCAGCAGAGCGAGGGCAAGAAGCCGGGCTGGGAGACACAGGTTCCAGTCGAGTTCGCGCCGACCGGGCGGATCATGCAGCCCGAGGAGGTCGCGGCGCATACCGCCTTCTGGCTCTCGGAGGACAGCCAGCCGGTGAACGGGCAGATCTACGAGGTCGAGCAGTTCCCCGTGATCGGCCGGGGCCGGGCGACCGATTGAGGCAGCGCTTCAGCGCGCCGCCCGCGCCGCGCGCCAGATCGTCCATTGCCGCCGCCAGGGCGGCAAGGCGATGATGGTGCGGTAGGGATCGTAGCCCGGCCGCTCCATCGCGTGCAGATAGGGTTCGACCAGCGCCACGGGCAGAAAGGCCGGCGCGACGGCCGGCGGCACGGTTTCGCGCAGGCCGCGCAACTTCTTCAGATGCGCGCGGGCGATCTCGCGCAGTTCCTTCAGCGAGTAATGCACGCCCGGCCCACCACGCCCGCGCACGATGTCGTCGCGGGTGACGCCGTTGCGGGCGAGAATATCGGCCGGGATGTAGACCTGTCCGGCGGCCGAATGCCATGGAAAGGCGCGCATCAGCCCTGTCAGCGCATAGGCGACGCCGGCATGGCCGCAGGCGGCCGCCCCCCCGGGGTCGCGGCCATTGGCGAGCACCAGGCAGGCGAGGCGGATCAGCGCGCTCGCGGTTTCGCCGGCATAGCCTTCGAGATCGGAGAGGCGCGGCATCGGGTCGTCGTAGAGATCGAAGATGCGGGCCTCGATCAGCGCGGTCAGCGGCGCGATCGGCAGGCGGTAGCGCGCGACCGCGTCGAGCAAGGCGGCGGCGACAGGATGGGACTGCGGCTCGCCTTTCGCCTCCCCTTCGAGCAGATCGCGCCACCACTGCATGCGGACCTCGCCGGGCAGCGGTTCGCTGACCAGCGCGCGGATGCGGGCGATCTCGTGGCTGAAGGCGTAGAGCGCAAACAGCGCCGGGCGCTGCGATTCGGGCGCGTAGAGCGTGGCGATCCAGCGGTCGTGGTCATGCTCGCGGATCAGCGTCGCGCAATGGGCGTAGGCCTCGGGCAGCGCGAGCGGCGCGGCGACGCGGCGGTCATCGGTCTCGGTCGTCTGCGGCATCGATGCGCCTTCGGCGATGATTTCGGTTCGGCCCCGTCCCCGCGGCAGTCTAGGCGAAGCGATGCGGCGCTGGCTACGCCTGATCGGCATGGCCGGCAGGAGCCTGCGTGTCGTCAATCCACCGCGATCAGCGCGGCCGCGACGCGGCGGTCTTCGGCGACCAGAACGTTGTAGGTCCGCGCCGCAGCCCCGGTCGCCATGCCCTCGATGGTGATGCCGGCCTCGCGCAAGCGCTCGCGCAGCGGGGCCGGGACGAAAGCGATGTCGGCGCCGGTGCCGATCAGCAGGAAGTCGATCGTTCCCGCCTCGTCGAGCACGGGCTGCAGGCTCTCGGGCGTGATCTGCGCGAACCGTGCCACCGGCCAGATGCGGATGCCCGACGGCGTCGCCAGGATCGAGCCGCGATGGCTCATGCCGGCGAAGCGGAAGCCCCCTGCCCCGAAGGCGTCGAGCTGGTGGCGGCCGGGGACGAAGCCGTCGAACAGGGCCACTCAGGCCTTCGCCTTGGCTCCCGCGGGAGCCTTCTCCTCGGCCTGATCGAGCCGGCCGGCGCGAATGTCGAGATAGAGCAAGACGGGGGTCGAGACGAACATCGCCGAATAGGTGCAGACGATGACGCCAAACAGCATCACCAGCGCGAAGCCCTCGATCGCGGTGCCGCCGAAGATCACCAGCGCAACGAGCGCCAGCACAGTGGTGGTCGAGGTGATGGCGGTGCGCGAGAGCGTCGAGTTGATCGAGAGGTCCAGCAGGTCAGGGATCGACATCGTCTTGTAGCGGCGCAGCAATTCGCGCGTGCGGTCGAACACCACGACGGTTTCGTTCAGCGAATAGCCGACGATGGTCAGGATCGCCGCGATCGAGGTCAGGTTGAATTCGAGCTGGGTGATCAGGAAGAAACCCAGCGTCAGAACGATGTCGTGCAGCGTCCCGACGATCGCGCCGATGGCGAGCTGCATCTCGAAGCGGAACCAGAGATAGATCAGCACGCCGACGATGGCGAGGACGACGCCGAGCGTGCCGGCCTGGACGAGTTCGCCCGAGACGCGCGGGCCGACGGTCTCGACGCGGCGGAAATCATAGGCCGACGCGAAGGCCTCGCGCGCCTTGACCACGACCTGCTGCTGCGCCGGCTCGCCGCCGGGCTGGAGCGCAAAGCGCATCGAGACCTCGCCGCCGCTGCCGAATTCCTGGACCTCGGCCTCGCCGAAGCCTAGCCCGTTGGCGGCGCTGCGGATCTGGGCGATGTCGGGCCGGCCGGCCTTGGACTGCATCTCGATCAGCGTGCCGCCGCGGAAGTCGATGCCGAAATTGAGGCCGACGGTGAGGAACAGCACCAGCACCAGAATCGAGTAGGCGGCCGAGAACGGGTAGCTCAGGCGTCGCCACTTGACGATCTTGAACTTGGTGTTGTCGGGAACGATGCGAAGCAGACGCATGCGCTTGTCTCCTGAAAGATTGGCAGCGTCAGAACGGAAGCGCCTTGGGCCTGGCCCAGCGATACCAGAGCGCGATCAGCATCCGCGTCAGCGTCACGGCGGTGATGACCGTGGTCAGGATGCCGAGGATGAAGACGACCGCGAAGCCGCGTACGGGCCCGGACCCCAGCGAGAACAGCGCCACGGCCGCGATCAGCATGGTGACGTTGGAGTCGATGATGGTGGCGAAGGCCCGCTGGAAGCCCGCCTCCAGCGCCGAGACGAGGCTGCGGCCCTGATGCGACTCCTCGCGCATGCGCTCATAGATCAGCACGTTGGAGTCGACCGCCGTGCCGATGGTGAGCACGATGCCGGCGATGCCCGGCAGGGTCATTGTCGCGCCCAGCACCGACATCAGCCCGAAGATCAGGCAGACATGGACCAACAATGCGATCGAGGCGATGAACCCGAAGGTGCCGTAGGTCCCGATCATGTAGAGGATCACCAGCACCGTCGCGATCAGGGTCGCGATCTTGCCGGCCTGGATCGAGTCGGCGCCGAGGCCGGGGCCGACCGTGCGCTCCTCGACGATCGTCATCTTGGCCGGCAGCGCGCCGGCGCGCAGCAGGATGGCGAGGTTATTGACCGATTCGACGGTGAAGTTGCCCGAGATCTGGCCCGAGCCGCCGGTGATGGGCGACTGGATGACCGGCGAGGAGATCACCCTGTTGTCGAGTACGATGGCGAGCGGGCGGCCGAGATTCTCGGTGGTCGCCTGCCCGAAGCGCTGCGCGCCGCGGATGTTGAAGCGGAAATTGACGATCGGCTGCGAGGTGCGCGAATCGAAGGCCGGCTGGGCGTCGATCAGGTCCGCGCCCTCGACGATGACGCGGCGCTCGACGGGCACCAGCGAGCCGCCGGCGTCCTGCGAGGGCAGCATGTCGACATCGCCGCCCTGGTTGTCGGAGACCATGCGGAACTGCAGCTTCGCGGTCTGGCCGAGGATCTCCTTCAGCCGCTGCGGATCCTGCAGGCCCGGCACCTGCACCAGAATGCGATCCAGCCCCTGGCGCTGGATGTTGGGCTCGGTCGTGCCCAGCGCATCGACGCGGCGGCGCAGCACCTCCATCGCCTGCTCGACGGCGCGGCGGACGCGCTCATTGGCCCCGGCCTCGGTGACGTTCATCTGGATCAGCCCGTCGGGCTGTTCCAGAACCTCGATCGTGGTGTTGCCCGAGGGGCCGAAGGCGCCGAGCGTGCCGACCGGCTGGGCGAGCTCGCGAAGACGCGGCAGGAGTTTCGCGCGGTCTGCGGCATCCGGCACCCGGACCTGAACGCCGCGCGCCGTGACGCCGATGCCGCCCTGGAACGAGATCCGGTCCTCGCGCAGCCTGGCGCGCAAATCGTCGCGAAGCTGGATCACCTGACTGCGCACGAGATCGGCGCGGTCGATCTCGAGCAGCACATGCGACCCGCCCTGCAGATCGAGACCCAGCACGACCGCCTTGGTCGGCAGCAGGAATTTCGGAATCCAGGACGGCGCGCCGCGCTCGATCGCCGTCCGCGTCTCGGGCGAGAGCAGGTTCGGGAAGGCGAGCCCGCAGCCGAAGAACAGCACGAGAAGGACGACGATGACCTTGCGGGCCTGGAAACGAAGCATTGGCGGGAACAGCCTTGATTTACAGCGCGCCGGCCCGTCTCCGGGCCGGGACGATCATGCGGTCTTGACGGGCTCGCCCTTGGCGCGGACGTCCGTGATCATGCCCTTCACGAGCTTGACCTTGACGCCTTCGGCGATCTCGGCCTCCAGCTCGGCGTCGTCGCTGACCTTGGTCACCTTGGCGATGATGCCGCCGGCGGTGACCACCGTGTCGCCGCGCCGGACGTTCTTGATCATCTCCTGATGCGCCTTCACGCGCTTCTGCTGCGGGCGGATGATCAGGAACCACATGATCACGAAGATCAGCACGAAGGGGACCAGCGACATCAGGACGTCGGTGGAGCCGCCGCCGGCGCCTTGGGCAAAAGCAGGGGTGATCACGCAAAGGCTCCTTGGTGTCGATGGCGCGAGGGGCCACCGGCCGCGTCGGCGGCGAAATGCTGGTCAGCTATCAAAATCGCGCGGACTATAGCCACGGACTGCGCGAAATCAATCTGAAGCAGCCGGTCTTTCGGCCGCGCCCCTCACCTATGGGCTTGCCATCATTCGCGCAATGGCCTTGCGCTTTGCGCGCAGGTGCAGTTTACCCGTCGGCGGAACCGTACTGTCGGGTACGGCATGCGATGCTCTCGCCAAAGGCGCTTTCAAGATGACCGATTCTGCCTCCGACCAGACGCTCGCGACCCTGCTGCGCATCGCATCCGCGCTGGAGCGCCTCGCGCCGCCTGCGCGCCGGGCCGCCGACCTTACCGCCGCCGACGCCTTCGTCTGGCATCCGGCCGGGGCGGAGCTCGCGCCTGTCGCCAAGGTCAATCGCGTCGCGCTCTCGCTGCTGCGCGGCGTCGATCGCGTCCGCGACACGCTGGCGGAGAACACCGAGCGCTTTGCGCGCGGGCTGCCGGCGAACAACGTGCTGCTCTGGGGCGCGCGCGGCATGGGCAAATCGTCGCTGGTCAAGTCGGTCCATGCCGACACCAATGCGCGGCTGGCTGGGCAGGGTTCAGGTTCGGGGATTTTGCCGCTCAAGCTGATCGAGATCCACCGCGAGGATATCGAAAGCCTGCCCAGCCTGATGGGGCTGCTGCGGCCCGACCCGCACCGCGCCATCGTGTTCTGCGACGACCTCTCCTTCGACGGGCAGGACACCTCCTACAAATCGCTGAAGGCGGCGCTCGACGGCGGCGTCGAGGGCCGGCCCGACAATGTCGTGTTCTACGCGACCTCGAACCGCCGGCATTTGCTGCCGCGCGAGATGATGGAGAACGAGCGCTCGACCGCGATCAATCCCGGCGAGGCCGTCGAGGAAAAGGTCTCGCTGTCGGACCGCTTCGGGCTCTGGCTCGGCTTCCACAAATGCAGCCAGGACGAATATCTGGAGATGATCGACGGCTATGTCGGGCATTTCGGGCTCGCGATCGCGCCCGATGAGCTGCGGCGCGAGGCGCTGGAATGGGCGACGACACGCGGCTCGCGCTCGGGCCGTACGGCCTGGCAGTACATCCAGGACCTTGCCGGGCGGCTGGGGACGCGGCTGGAGGGGTGAATCCCGTCATTGCGAGCGCAGCGAAGCAATCCAAGAGGGCGTAGAGAGAGACGCTGGATTGCTTCGCTGCGCTCGCAAAGACGGAAAGGCTGCCGGCCCCCTCACGCCAGCATGCGCGTGTCCCCGCACACGGAGAACTCCTGACCCGAGATCGTCTTGGCGAAGGGCGAGGCCAGGAAGACGATCTGCCTGGCGATGTCGGCGGGATCGACGAACTGCTTGATCGAGACGCCGGCGAAAAGGCGCTGCGTCATCTCCTCATGCGAGACATTGAAGCTGCGGGCCTTGTTGGCGATCACGCTCTGAATGCGAGGCCCCTCGACCAGCCCGGGGCAGATCGCGTTGGCGCGGATTCCAAACTCGCCGAGCTCGGCCGAGAGCGCCTTGGTGAAGCCGATCACGCCCCATTTCGCCGCCGCATAGGGCGAGCGCAGCGGGAAGCCGTGCTTTCCCGCCTGGCTCGACAGATTGACGATCGAGGCGTTCTTCGACTGCTTGAGATGCTGGACCGCGAGCCGCGTGCAGTTGAACTGCCCGGTCAGGTCGATGGCGACGCATGTGTCCCAGTCGGCCGGATCGATCTCGTCGACGCGGCCGGTCGGCCCGGCGATGCCGGCATTGTTGACCAGGCAGTCGAGCCCGCCGAGCGCTGCCAGCGCATCACCCATCAGCCGCGCCACCGCCTCGCGGTCGGACACGTCGCAGACCGACTGCGTCATGGCCGGATCGCTTTTGGCCATCTCGGCGAGCGCGGCCGTATCGACATCGCAGATATGGACCTTCGCGCCCTCGGCCGCGAAGGCGCGCGCCGTGGCGCGGCCGATGCCGTTCGCGCCGGCCGTGACCAGCACGCGCAGGCCCTTGATCTGAAGGTCCATCGTCTCTCTCCCGATTCCGCTTATTCGGCCAGACGACCGGTGCTTTCGATATGGGCGGCGGCCGCCCTGATGTCGCTTTCGAGCGCCGCCCGCGCGGCGGCCGGATCGCGCCGGCGCATGGCGTCGAGCAGCGCCGCATGGGCCTGCACGGCGTTGCCGCCCTTCAGCCGGATCGGCTCATGGCGCATATCGATGTTGAGGATCGGCCCGGCCTTGAGCCAGAGCCGCTCGATCATCTCGACCAGAGCGGGCATGCCGGCGGCCTCGTAGATGGCGAAATGCAGGTCGCGATTGGCGGCGACGCCGTCGGCGCTGCGCGGCGGATCGGCGTTCGCGGCCTCGGCGAAGATCGCTTCATGCACTGCGACGCGGGCGACCTGCTCCTCGGTCGCTACGCGCGCGGCCTCCTCGGCCGCAAAACCCTCGACCACGAGGCGCAGGCGCGTCAGTTCGCGAAACCGCTCCAGCGTCAGGACCGGCACCCGCACCGCCCGCCCCGGTAGCACCTCCAGCGCCTTGTCGGCGGCGAGCCGGCTGACCGCCTCGCGCACCGGCATCATCGAGACGCCGAGCGCTTCCGCGACGCGGCGCAACGAGAGCTTTTCGCCCGGCGCGAGCCTGCCCGAGACCAGCAGCGCGCGCAGCTCGGCGGTGACGCGCTCGCCCAGCGTCTCGCGCGCCAGAAAGCCGACATCGTCGAGCGCCGAGGGGTCGCGCGGTCCGGTCTCGCGGGCGCTTGCGGGCATGCGGGACGGCGTCGGCAGGGGCTGGACACGGGCGATCATGTCTGCCAACCTAACTGTGATCACAGATCACGACAAGCGGCATCAGACCGCTGCGCAAGACCAGCCGACGCCACAGGCGCGGCGCACCGTTCTGGGAGGAACGTCATGTCAGAGATCATCAAGCCGACCCGCATGTCGCGCCGCCAGGCCTTGGCCGGCCTTGGCGCAGGCGCCGCCACCGGGCTGATCGCCAGCCCCTCGCTGATCCTGGCGCAGACGCCGGACGCGATCCGCTTCGGGCATCTGACGCCGCGAACCGGGTTTCTCGGGCCGCTCGGCGAGTTCGCGGTGATGGCGGTCGATCTCGCGGTCGAGGAGATCAATGCGGCCGGCGGCATCATGGGCCGCAAGCTCGACGTGCTGAAGGAGGACTCGGTCAATCCGCAGACCGCCTCGACCAAGGCCGAGCGCATGGTCGAGCGCGACAAGGTCGCCTGCCTGCTCGGCGAGATTTCTTCGGCCTCGTGCCTCACGATCGCGCAGGTCGCGAACCGCACCAAGACGCTGTTCGTCAACACCGGCGGCAATTCCGACGCGCTGCGCGGCGAGAGCTGCAACAAATACATGTTCCACATCGAGAGCCAGAACTCGATGTATGTGAAAACCTGCGGCCGCTCGCTGATGGCGCAGGGACTGGTCAAGGGCAAGAAGTGGTTCTCGCTGACGGCCGACTACGCCTTCGGCCATGATTTGCTCAAGGTCGCCAAGCGCTTCATGGAGGCCAATGGCGGCCAGTTCGCGGCCGACAAGCTGGTGCCGACCGACGCGACCGATTTCTCCGCCCTGTTGCTGGAAATCAGGGCGGCCAAGCCCGACCTCGTGATCTCCAACCTCGCCGGCAACCAGATCACCAATTTCCTCAAGCAGTATTCCGAGTTCGGCCTGACCTTCCCGGTCGCCGGCTTCGGCTTCGACACGGCGCTCGCCTGGGCGGCAGGCAAGGACAATTTCGGCGGCGTCTGGCCGGTGGTCTGGCACCATCTGATCGACACGCCGAACACGAAGAAATTCGTCGCGGCCTTCACGAAGAAATACGGCAAGCCGCCGGAGAACCAGGCCTGGGGCGACTATAATATCGTGAAGATCATGGCCCAGTCGATGAACGAGCTGAAATCGACCGACACGGCCAAGATCATGGAGCACTGGGAGAAGGGCGCGAAGTTCGACGTGATGAAGACGCGCGAAGGCTATTTCCGCGCCTCCGACCACCAGTTCATGCATGAGATGTACACCGTCACCGCTTTGCCGGCGGCGCAGGTGAAGAACCCCTACGACCTCTTCACCTCGTCGGCTCCCGTGCCGGGGCCGGGCGAGAGCCTGGAGGTGATCGCGACCACCGGCGACGAGGCGGTCTGCAAGATGGCGTGAGGGTTTACCGTTGTGACACCCGCGCCGTCATCCCGGACAAGCCGCGTAGCGGCGCAGATCCGGGATCCATCGTAGAGCGCCGTCCCACTCTATGATGGATCCCGGAACTACGCTTCGCTTCGTCCGGGATGACGGCGTGTTTCATTGCTTTGTCGTCTAACGAAAGCCGCCTCTTGCTCACCCTCTTCATCCAGCAGGTGCTTAACGGACTGCTCGACGGGGTTTATTACCTCCTGATCGCGCTCGGCCTGTCGCTGATCTTCTCGCTGGGCGGCATCGTCAACCTGGCGCATGGGGCGTTCTACGCGATCGGGGCCTATCTCACGATCGTGCTCGCGCCCCATATCGGCTTCGGCGGCGCGATGTTGGCCTCGCCGGTGCTGGTCGCGCTGATCGGCATCGTGGTCGAGCGCTCGCTGTTCCAGCGCTTCTACCGCTCGGACCCGATCCTCTCGCTGCTCCTGACCTTCGGCCTCGCCATGGTCGCCGAGCAGGCCTTGCGCATGATCTTCGGGGCGCCGCCGCTCTCCTTCTCGATCCCGCCTGCCCTGCGCGGCCAGATTTTCGTCGGCGACTTCATCTATTCACGCTACCGGGCGATGCTGCTGCTGGTGGCGGCTGCCTGTGTGATCGGCCTGTGGTTCCTGCTGCAGCGCACGGCGTTCGGCCGCGTCGTCAGGGCCGGCGTCCAGAACCCGGACATGGTCGGCGCGCTCGGCATTTCGCTGCAGCCCTACATGGTCGCGGTCGCCGGCATCGGCATCGGGCTCGCGGGGCTCGCCGGCGTGCTGCTCGCGCCGATCTACTCGATCCATCCCGCCATGGGGCAGGAGATCATCACGCCGGCCTTCGTCGTCGTGGTCATCGGGGGCCTGGGATCGTTCTGGGGCGTGGTGGTCGCGGCGCTGATGGTCGGTCTGGTCAAGGGCATCACGATCGGGCTCGGCTACACGCAATGGTCGACTGCGGTGATCTATCTGATGATGCTGCTCGTGCTGCTGTTCCGCCCGCGCGGGCTGTTCGGCGAGCGCATCCAGCGGTTCGAGTGAGCGCCATGCCCCCGTCACAGCGCGACCACGCGCCGCTCCTCATCGCCGCCGCCGGCCTTGTCGCCCTGCCTTTCCTGATGAACGTCATCGGGCTCGGCACCACGTCCGCGACCGAGGTCGTCGTCTTCGCCATCGCCTGCATGGCGCTGAACATCCTCGTCGGCGCGACCGGGCTGGTCTCCTTCGGCCATGGCGCCTGGTTCGGGCTCGCGGCCTATGCGGCCGGGCTGATCCAGCGCAACTGGCTGCCGGGGCAGTTCGCGCTGCCGATCCTGATGGCGGTGCTGTTCGTCGGCCTGATCGCATTCGCCTTCGGGGCGCTGATCCTGCGCCGCAAGGGCGTCTATTTCTCGCTGCTGACGCTGGCGCTGGCGGCGATGACCTATTCGGTCGCCTTCCGCTGGACGGCGGTGACCGGCGGCGAGGACGGGCTCGGCGGCATCAAGCGGCCGCTGTTTCTCGGCATCGATTTCGAGGTCGCCCTGCCCTTCTACATGCTGGTCGCGACGATCGGCATGGCAGTCGTCTACGGGCTCTGGCGCTTCCACCGCTCGCCTGTCGGCACCGTGCTGGTCGCGATTCGCGAGAACGAGCAGCGCGCGCGCTTCCTCGGCTACGCGACCGACCGCTACAAGCTGATCGCCTTCACGCTCTCGGCGGCGCTGACGGGGCTCGCCGGCTCGCTTTTGCTGTTCAACAACCGCATGACCTCGGCCGAGCCGATCTCGGTCGCGTTTTCGGGCGAGTTGCTGGCGATGGTCGTGATCGGCGGCATGCGGTCGTTTCTTGGGCCGGCACTGGGCGCGCTCTTCTTCGTGATCTTTCGCGATTATCTGTCGAGCATGACCGCGAACTGGCTGTTCTGGTTCGGCCTGCTGTTCGTGGCCTTCATCGTGTTCTCGCCGACCGGGCTGGTCGGCGTCGCTGAGCGCCTGCTGGCCCCATTCCGCAAGAAGGTCATGGGCGATGCGGCAATGTCCGACCGCAAGGCAGGCTCGGTGACGCTGCCGGACTTCATGAAGCCCACGGATGCCGGCGAGGGCGTGATCCTGACCGCGACCGGCCTCGCCAAGAGCTTCGGCGGCATCAAGGCGGTCGAGGGCGTCGACATCACGATGCGCGACCGGCGGCTGCACGCGCTGATCGGCCCCAACGGCGCGGGCAAGACCACGGCCTTCAACCTGATCTCGGGACTGTTTCCGCCCGATCGCGGCACGGTTCATCTGCGCGAGCGCCAGATCGGCGGGATGACTCCAGAGGCGATCACCCAGGCCGGCATCGGCCGGGCCTTCCAGATCACCAACCTGTTCCCGACGCTTTCGGTCGCGGAGAATGTCCGCCTCGCGGTGCAGGCGCGCGCGGCCGAACGGTTCGACCCCTGGCGCGCGGCCGGCTCGCTCGCCGAGGTCAACGCGCAAACCACGACCGTCATCGAGACGATGGGCCTGCGCGGCATCGAGACGGCGGAAGCCGGCGCGCTGAGCTATGGCGGCCAGCGCCTGCTCGACATGAGCCTGGCGCTCGCCACCAAGCCGCGTGTGCTGCTGCTCGACGAGCCGCTGGCGGGGTTGGCCGCGGCCGAGCGCGAGCGCGTCGGCAACCTGATCAAGTCGATCTCGAAGGACCTGCCGGTGCTGCTGGTCGAGCACGACATCGACCGGGTCTTCGCCATCGCCGACCATGTCACGGTGATGAACGAGGGCGCGGTGCTGGTCGACGGCACGGTCGAGGACGCCCGCTCGTCGCCGCAGGTACAGGCGGTCTATATCGGCTCGGGCGCGCATGCCCTGGCCGAGAAGCAGCGCCAGAGCGCCGCACGTCATGGCGTTCTGCTCGGGCTCGACGGCGTCGATACCTTCTACGGCAAGAGCCATATCCTGCGGCAGGTTTCGCTCGATGTGCATGAGAACGAGATCGTGGCGCTGCTCGGCCGCAACGGCGCGGGGAAGTCGACGCTGCTCAAGACCATCACCGGCATCGCACCGCCGGCGGCGGGCAGGATCACGCTGGCGGGGCAGGACATCGCCGGCCAGCCTTCGGCAGCGATCGCGCGGGCCGGCGTCGCCTATGTGCCGCAGGGCCGCGGGCTGTTCGCCGGCATGAGCGTCAAGGACAATATGGAGCTCGGCCGGCTCAAGCGCCGGACCGGCAACGGCCTGCGCTGGGAGGACGAAAAAATCTTCGCCTTCTTCCCGCGCATCAGGCAGCGCTGGCATTCGCCGGCGGACTACCTCTCGGGCGGCGAACAGCAGATGGTGGCGGTGGCGCGCGCGCTGTCGGGCGACACCCGCGTGCTGCTGCTCGACGAACCCTTCGAGGGCCTGGCCCCGGCCGTGGTCGAGGAACTGTTCGAGGCTTTCGACCGCCTGAGGCAGGAGATCGCGATCGTCATCGTCGACCACCACCTCGATCTGGCGCTGGCTCTGTCGGACCGGACCGTCGTGCTGGAGCGCGGCGCGGTGGTGCATACCGGGCCGTCGCGGGCGTTGAGCCAGGATCTGGCGCCCCGGCGGCAGGTGCTGTGGCTGTGAGGATGGATTGCCCTATCCGTCATTGCGAGCGAAGCGAAGCAATCCAGAGGCCTGCGCGAGACGCTGGATTGCTTCGCTTCGCTCGTAATGACGACTTGGCTATGAGGATGACATGAGATGACCAGCATCGCCATCGTCGGCTCCGGCCTGATCGGCCGCGCCTGGGCCACTGTCTTCGCCAGCCACGGCTGCCAGGTGGCGCTGCATGACGTCGCGCCGGGCGCGGCGGAGGCGGCGCGGGCGCATATCGGGACGAATCTGACCGAACTCGCCGGCCATGGGCTCGTCGATGACCCGACCGGCTCGCTCGCCCGCATCAGGGTCGCAGCCGATCTCGCCGATGTGCTGAAAGACGCCGACCTCGTTCAGGAGAACGGACCCGAGACCGTCGAGGCCAAGCGCGCGCTGTTTGCGCAGATGGATGAAATCGCATCGCCCGAGACCGTCCTCGCCTCCTCGACCTCCTTCATCATGGCCTCGGTCTTCAGTGAGACGCTGGCCGGCCGAGCGCGCTGCCTCGTCGCCCATCCGGTCAACCCGCCCCATCTCGTGCCGATCGTCGAACTCGCGCCCGCGCCCTGGACCGACCCGGCCGTGGTCGAGCGGGCCAAGGCGATCTACGAGGCCGCCGGACAGGTGCCGATCACGCTGCGCAAGGAGAAGGCGGGCTTCGTGCTGAACCGGCTGCAGGCGGTGCTGCTGGCGGAGGCCTTCCGTCTTGTCGGCGAGGGCGTCGCCAGCGCGCAGGATGTCGACAAGACGATCCGCGATGGGCTGGGCCTGCGCTGGTCCTTCATGGGGCCGTTCGAGACGATCGAGCTTAATGCGCCAGGCGGCATACCCGACTATTGCGCGCGCTATTCGGAATCGCTCGACCGCATGGTCAGGTCATCGGAGGGGCTCGGCAACCCGTTCGACGCGGCGACGGTCGCGACCGTGATGAGCGAGTGGCCGGGCACGCAATCGGCCGAGCGGGTCAAGCGCCTGAGCGACTGGCGCGACACGCGATTGGCGGCGTTGCAGGCGCACAAGCGCGGCGCGAGCCGAAAACCGGAATGACCGATGACCTTCCCACCTCCCTCATCCTGAGGAGCCGCGAAGCGGCGTCTCGAAGGATCGTCCAGCGCGCGCTGGAGCATCCTTCGAGACGCGGACTTGCAGTCCGCTCCTCAGGATGAGGGCGATGGGAAGACCGGACAGATCAGTTGATTGAAAGGACACCCCACCATGGCCAAGAACCGCAAAGTCATCATCACCTGCGCGGTGACGGGCGCGATCCATACGCCCTCAATGTCGCCGCATCTGCCGGTGACGCCGCAGGAGATCATCGACGCCGCCGTCGGCGCGGCCGAGGCCGGCGCTGCGCTGGTCCATGTCCATGCCCGCGACCCGGTTACCGGCAAGCCCGATCAGTCGCCCTCCGCCTTCGAGCCCTTTCTCAAGGTGATCAAGCAGCGCTGCGACGCCGTGATCAACATCACCACCGGCGGCGCGCCGACCATGGGCGTCGAGGAACGGCTGCAGCCTTGCGCCCATTTCAAGCCCGAGGTCGCCTCGCTCAACATGGGCTCGATGAATTTCGGGCTCTATCCGATGCTGGCACGGTTCAAGGACTTCAAGCACGACTGGGAGCGGCCCTATCTCGAAGGCTCGAAGGACCGCATCTTCAAGAACACGTTTCAGGACATCGAGAACATCCTCGTCACCTGCGCCGAGAACGGCACGCGCTTCGAGATCGAGTGCTACGATATCGGCCATCTCTACACGCTGGCGCATTTCGTCGATAAGGGCCTGGTCAAGCCGCCCTTCTTCGTCCAGTCGGTCTTCGGCATTCTGGGCGGCATCGGCCCGCATCCGGAAGACGTGATCCACATGAAGCGCACGGCCGACCGGCTGTTCGGCGACTACTATCAGTGGTCGGTGCTGGGCGCAGGGCGGCACCAGCTGCCGATCGCGGCGATGGCTGTGTCGATGGGCGGCAATCTGCGCGTGGGGCTGGAGGATTCGCTCTGGCTCGGGCCGGGCCAGATGGCGAAGTCGAACGCCGATCAGGTCAGGGCGGCGCGGATGATCGTCGAGGGACTGGGGCTCGAGGTCGCGACGCCCGCCTATGCGCGCGAGGTGCTGCAGTTGAAGGGGGCGGACAAGGTCGCGTTCTGAACCGGTCACACCCTCCCTGTCATCCCGGACAAGCGGCGAAGCCGCGCCGGTCCGGGATCCATCATAGGCCGACACAGTGCTCGATGATGGATCCCGGAGCTCCGCTTCGCTGCGTCCGGGATGACGGCGGAGGGGTAGATCGACCGGAGCGAGCCGATCACGCCGCCGCCAGCGCACTTTCCGCCAGAATGCACCGCACCACCCTGCCCTCGCCCAATTCGACGACCGGCGGGAGTGTGGCGCGGCAGCGCTCCTGAGCGTGCTTGCAGCGCGGCGCGAAGGAGCAGGAATCCGGGGCCGAGTTCAGCGCCGGCGGCGCGCCGGGGATCGCCTCCAGCCGCTCGCCCTTTTTCGCGCCGTGCAGATTGGCGGCCAGAAGACCCCGCGTGTAGGGGTGCTGCGGATCGCGCAGCAATTCGCGCACCGTGCCGGTCTCGACGATCTGGCCGGCATACATCACCGCCAGCCGGTCCGAGACCTCGACCGCGACGCCGATGTCGTGCGTGACGAAGAGCATGCCCATGCCCATGTCGCGCTGGAGCTGGCGCAGCAGCAGCAGGATCTGGATCTGCACCGTAGCGTCGAGCGCCGTCGTCGGCTCGTCGGCCAGCAGGAGCTTTGGCCGTGCCGCGAGCGCGAGCGCGATCATGGCGCGCTGGCGCATGCCGCCCGACATCTCGTGCGGATAGGCTTTCAGCCGGCGCGCCGGCGACGGGATGCGGACGAGTTCGAGCAGTTCCAGCGCGCGCGCCATCGCCACCTTCTGCGACACCTTCTCATGCCGGACGATCGCCTCGGCGATCTGCTCGCCGACGGTGTAGACCGGGTCGAGCGCCAGCGCCGGATCCTGGAAGATCATCGAGGTGACCGCGCCGCGATAATCGGCGAGCTCCTGCGGATTCAGCGCCAGCACGTCGCGGCCGTCGACCTCGACGGCGCCGCCAATATCGGTGCGGCTCTCGGGCAAAAGGCGCAGGAGCGTCTTCAGCGTAACGCTCTTGCCCGAGCCGGATTCGCCGAGGATGCCCAGCACCTGTCCGGCCTCCAGCGTCAGCGAGACGCCGTTGACCGCATGAACCACCTGCGCGCCGCGAAAGCGCACCGTGACGTTCTCCATCCTGACGAGCGGGGCGGTCACGCGGCTTCCTCCAGCTTTGGCGCGCGGCTGTGGCCGGAGCCGGCGACCTCCATGTGGCAGGCCGCCTCGCGCGCGCCCTCGCCGGTGCGGGCGAGCACCGGCTTGACCTTGGCGCAGACCGTCTGGGCGTGGGGGCAGCGCGGATGGAAGCGGCAGCCGTCGGGCGGGTTGATCGGATTGGGCGGGTCGCCCGCGAGCGGAGCTTCCATGGTGCGGTTGTCGGGATCCATCGACGGCATCGCCGAGAGCAGCGCGCGCGTATAGGGGTGGCGCGGATCGTCATAGAGCTCGTCGACCGGGCCGATCTCCACCACCTCGCCGAGATACATCACCATGACGCGGTCGCTGATGAAGCGAACGACGTTGAGGTCGTGCGAGATGAAGATGTAGGTCAGGCCGAACTCCTCGCGCAGGTCGGCGAGCAGGTTCAGCACCTGCGCCTCGACCGATTTGTCGAGCGCCGACACCGCCTCGTCGAGGATGACGAGGCGCGGGCCGAGCGCGAGCGCACGCGCAATGTTGACGCGCTGGCGCTGGCCGCCCGACAGCTCGTGGGGATAGCGCGCGGCGAAGCGCGCCGGATCGAGCCCGACCTTGGTGAGAAGCTCGCGCGCCTTGAGGATCGCGGCGGGTTTCGAGACGCCATGCACGGTCGGCCCGAAGGCGACCGAATCCTCGATGGTCAGGCGCGGATTGAGCGAGGCGTAGCTGTCCTGAAACACCATCTGCGCCTGCCGGCGATACTCCTTCAGGGTCAGCGACCTGCCGCCGACGATCTCGCCGTCGAACAGCATCTCGCCCTTGTCCTGCGGAATGAGCTGCATGACGACGCGGGCCGTCGTCGACTTGCCGCAGCCGGATTCGCCGACGACGCCGAGCGTCTCGCCCTTCAGCACGGCGAAATCGACGCCGTCCACGGCGCGCACCACCGCGCCGCCGCCGAGCGGAAAATGCTTGGTGAGCGTCTTGGCCTGCAGGAGCGGCGTGCCCGCGCCGCCGCGATCGGGCGTGGTCGGGAGTTGGGCTTCTTGCGCCATGGTCAGCCCTTCACATCCATCGCCGAGCGCAGGCCGTCGGAGAGCAGGTTGAACGAGATCGAGGTGATGAAGATCGCGACGCCCGGCAGCGCCGCGACCCAGGGCTGGACATAGATCGCGGTGCGCAGCGTGTTCAGCATCAGGCCCCATTCGGGCGTCGGCGGCTTGGTGCCGAGACCGAGGAAGGAGAGACCCGAAGCCAGGATCATCGAGACCGAGATCAGGCTCGTCGCATAGACGAAGATCGGCCCCAGCACGTTGCCGAGCACATGGACGCGGATGATGGTGCCGGAGCCCGCCCCGCTGGCGCGTGCCGCCTCGACATAGTCCATCGAGCGCACCTGCGTGGTGACGCTTTCGGCGATGCGCGCGATCGGCGGGATGAAGACGATGGTCAGCGAGATCAGCGAGTTGGTGATGCCGGCTCCAAGCGCGCCCGACAGCGCGATGGCCAGCAGAACCGAGGGGAAGGCGTAAAACACATCGACCGTGCGCATGGTGATGGTGTTGAACTTCCCGCCGAAGAAGCCCGCCGAGACGCCGATGATCGAGCCGAGGAAGAAGGCGACGAACACCGGCACCACGCCCATGAACAGCGAGAGCCGCGCGCCATGGATCAGCCGCGAGAGCATGTCGCGGCCGAGTTCGTCGGCCCCCAGCGGGTAGCCCGGCGTGCCGATGGGGCGCAGGCGACGCAGCATCGAGGAACGCGTCGGATCGGCCGGCGCGATGTAGTCGGCGAAGACCGCCATCAGGATGATCAGCAGCACGACGATGCCGGCCGCGACCGCGACCTTATCGTATTTGAAGCGCCGCCAGACGCCGGCCCAATAGCCCGGCGATTTCGCCAGCGGCGGGACGACGATGGCGGGCGTGGTCTCGGAGGTGATCGCGCTCATGGCTCAGCGCCTCCTGACGCGGGGATCGAGCAAGCCCTGGACGATGTCGACGAGCACGTTCAGCGTGACGAAGAACATCGCCAGCACCAGGATCGTGCCCTGCAGCAGCGGCAGATCGCGCTGGAAGATGGCGTTGCCGAGCAGGAAGCCGGTGCCCGGCCAGGAGAACACCGTCTCGATCAGGATCGAGCCGCCCAGCAGATAGCCGAGCTGAAGCCCCATCACGGCGAGCGCGGTCGGCGCGGCGTTCTTGACGACGTGCTTGAACACGCCGAAATCCATCAGCCCCTTGGCCCGCAGCGCCGGCACGAATTCCTGATTGAGGATATCGGCGACGAGCGCGCGCACGGTGCGCGCGACGATGCCCATCGGGATCACCGACATCGTGATGGCGGGCAGGATCATGTAGCTGACATGCTCCCAGTCCCATTTCCAGGCGGCCGAGCCGCCCGGCCCCGCCCCGCCCGGCGGCAGCCAGCCGAGCTGCACCGAGAAGACGATGACCATCACCATCCCGAGCCAGTAATGCGGCACGGAGACGCCGAGGACCGCCACGATCGACGCCATCTTGTCGAGCCAGGAGCCGCGAAAATAGCCGGCGACGAAGCCGAAGAACGAGCCGAGCAGGAAGCCGATGATGGTGGCCAGGATCGCGATCAGCAGCGTGTTGCCCACGGCCCGCCAGACCTCCGCCGCGACGGGACGGCCCGTCGCGATCGAAGTGCCCAGATCCCCCTGCAGCGCCTTCATCAGCCAGAGCCCGAACTGCACCGGCAGCGGCCGGTCGAAGCCGTAGATCCTGCGCAGTTCGTCCTGCATCGCCTGCGAGGCGTCGGGCGGCAGCACCGAAGTCAGCGGGTCGCCCGGCGCGATGTGGACGAGCAGGAAGCAGAACAGGCTGACGCCGAAGGCGACCGGCAGGACATAGAGGATGCGCTTGGCGAGGTAGGTCAGCATGGTGCGCGGCGCCCGTCATTTCCGGGCGCGGCAACGCCGCCACTGTCATTCCGGGGCGCGGCACAGCTGCGAACCCGGAACCCACGACGGGGCATTCCCCTGAAGCAAGACGACATGGCTCTCCCGGTCGTGGGTTCCGGGTTCATCGCTTCGCGATGCCCCGGAACGACAAAGTAGGATGCTCGAGCATTCCGCTTCTCACCGCGCCATCGTGATCGGCGAGAAGTCCTGGAACCAGTTCTGGGCCTGGACGAAGCCCTTCACCCTGGCGCTCATGGCGCGCGGGTTGACGTCGTGCGTGACCATCAGGAACAGCGCCTCGTCGACATATTTCTCATGGACCTTCTGCAGCACCTTGGTCTGCTCGGCTGCGTCGAATGTCGTGCGAATCTGGTCGAACAGCTTGTCCATCTCCGGGTCGCAATACATCCCCCAATTCGTGCCGGCCGGCGGCACGAGGTTGCACTGGAGATGGCGAACGAAGCCGGTGAACGGGTCCTGGATGAAATAGGTGTAGTTCATGCCCGTCGCCTTGCGCGACGATTCATGGTTGGCGCCGGCGCGCCAGATGTTGATCAGCGTGTTCCACTCGACGACCTCGAAATCGATCTTGATGCCGATTTCGGCGAGATTCTGCTGGACGAACTCGTTCATCGGCAGCGGCTGCATCTGCCCGGAGCCCGATGGCGCGATCAGGATCTTGGTCGTGACCGGCTTGGCGGGCGAGAAGCCGGCCTCCGCAAGCAGCTTCTTCGCCTCGGCCTGATCGAGCTTGAGCTTGAACTTGGGATTGCCGAACCATTGGTGGCCGGGCGGATAGAAGCCCTCGGCCGGGATCATCAACCCGCCGAGCAGCTCCTTCAGACCCTGCCGGTCGACGGCGAGATTGGCGGCCTTGCGGATGCGGATGTCGTTCCAGGGAGAGCCCTCGGCGCGCGAGAGATGCCAGGTCCAGTTATGCGGATAGGCGTTGGTGACGATCTGGAAGCCGGCGCTCTTCAGCGAGGGGATGAGGTCGGGCGACGGGGCCTCGATCCAGTCGATCTGGCCGGCGCGGAGCGCAGCGGCCCGGGCGTTCGGCTCGGGCAGCGGCAGCAGCACGAGCTTGTCGAGCCTGGGCACGCGGGCCTTGTCCCAGTAGTCGGCGTTGGGCGAAAGCTCGGCGCGCTCGCGCGGCTGGAAGGCGGTGAGCTTCCACGGGCCGGTGCCCGACGGCGTCTTCGCGAAGGCCTCCCAGCTCTTGCCGAGTTTTTCCCAGTTCGCAGGCGAGGACATCATCACCCAGGCGATCTGGTAGGGCAGCGTCGCGTCCGGGGCCCTGGTGGTGATCTCGACCTTGTATTTGTCGATCACCTTGTAGCTCGCGACGGCGGGAATGCGCGAGCGCCCTTGCGCCGCCTGGCGCTGGTCGAACTGCGGGCTGTCGTTCTTGAGCAGCTTGTCGAGGTTCCAGACCACGGCGTCGGCGGTGAACTCGGAGCCGTCATGGAATTTGACGCCCTCGCGCAGGACGAAGGTCCATTTGGTCTTGTCGGCCGCATCGACCGCCCAGCTCGTCGCCAGGCCGGGCGTGAGGTCCGAGGCCTTGTCGGCCTTGCTCAGGTCCCAGTTGATGAGCGCGTCGTAGAGCGTATAGCCCATGAAGCGCATGCCCTCGCCGCCCTGATCGGTCTGGCCCGTGGTCAGCGGAATGTCGGACGCCGTCATGCCGATGCGCAGCGTGCCCTGGGCTGATGCCGGGACAGTTGCGAACGACACGCCGGCGGCGAAGGTAAGGGCGAGAGCGCTGCGGATCATCGGGTTTCTCCGGACTGGATTGGTTCCAGCCTGCGCAGCAAGGGACATGCCAGTCGGGGATCCCTTCTCCCCTTGCGGGAGAAGGTGGCAGCGCGAAGCGCTCACGGATGAGGGCCGACCCGGCGAAGCCGGGGCGGACAAGGGAACCATGGCTCACCCGGTCGGCCGTTATCCGGCCCGGCTACGCCGAGCCGGCCCTCATCCGACCCGGCTTCGCCGGGCCACCTTCTCCCCCGAGGGGAGAAGGGGCACGCGCCCTGCAACCTCACTCCACCGACATCGGCGCGATGTCGATGAACCAGCTCTTCGGCTGGACCACGCCCTTGACCTTGGCGCTCATCGCGCGCGGCCCGACATCGTGGGCCACCCAGACGAACGGGGCCTCCTCGACGATGCGGGCGTGCAGCTTGGCGAGCGCGGCGTCGCGGGCCGCGCCGTCGAAGCTCGTGCGCGCATCGGCGATCAGCTTGTCGAACTCGTCATTGCCGAAATAGCCCCAGTTGTTCGACACCGGCGGGAAGGTCTTGGTCGAGGTGAAACGCACCATGGCGAAGAACGGGTCCATCGCCGCGAAGGTGACGTTGGTCGCGTTCGCGCCACGCGCATTGGGGCTTTTCGCGCCCTCGCGCCAGTTGGTGAAAACGGCGTTCCATTCGCCGACCTCGAGCTGCACGTCGAAGAAGCACTCCTTCAGCGCCTGCTGCATGAACTCGTTCATCGGCAGCGGCTGCATCTGGCCCGAACCCGAGGCGGAGGTCAGCACCTTCACCTTTGCCGGCTTGGCGGCCGAGAAGCCGGCTTCGGTCATGAGCTTCTTGGCGGCGGCCAGATCATACTTGATGTCGAAGGAGGGATTGCCCCACCACGGATGGCCGGGCGGCACCGTGCCCTTCGGGATTTCCATCAGCCCGCCGAGCAAGGTCTTCAGCTCCTCGCGGTTGACGCAGAGATTGGCGGCGTGGCGCACCTTCTTGTCGAGCCAGACCGAGCCTTCGGCGAAGGAGAGCTGCCAGGGCCAGACATGCGGCTGGGCATTGGTGTAGACCGTGAAGCCGCGCTGTTTGATCTGCGGCACCGCGTCCGGCGAGGGCGATTCGATCCAGTCGACCTGGTTCGACAGCAGGGCAGCGGTGCGGGCATTGGCCTCCGGCAGCGGCAGCAGCACGACGCGGTCGATCTTCGGCGTCCGCTTGGGATCCCAATAGGCCTTGTTGGCGACCATCTCGAAGCGCTCGCGCGGGACGAGGCGCGTGCCCTTGAACGGGCCGGTTCCCGACGGATCGGCCGAGAAGGCGGCCCAGGCCTGCTTGGCGCGCTCGCCCGCATCCGTGACCGAAGCCGGCACGGCGGCGAGCTTGGCCGCCCAATGCGCGGGCGAGGCCATGAACAGATTGGTCAGGTTGATCGGCAGGAAGGCGTCGGGCTCCGAGGTCGTCAGCTCGACGGTGAGCGGATCGATCGCCCTGGCGCTCTTCAGCGTCGGCATGCGCGAGACGGTGACGCCGATCTGGTCGGGGGCGAAATGCGCCGCCTCCTTGTTGAGCACCTTGTCGACATTCCAGACCACGGCGGCCGAGGTGAAATCCGAGCCGTCCTGGAACTTGACGCCCGGACGCAGCTTGAAGGTCCATTTGGTCTTGTCGGTCGCGTCCACCGCCCATTCGGTGGCCAGCCCCGGGATCACCACGCTCGCCTTGTCGGCCGAGGACAGGTCCCAATGGGTCAGCGCGTCATACATCGGGATGCCGGTGAAGCGGTTGCCCTCGAAACCCTGATCCGGCTGGCCATGGGTGCGCGGAATGTCGGCGGCGGTCATGCCGATCCGCAGCACCTTCTCCTGCGCGAGCGCCCCGGTCGCGAGCGCGGTCGAAAGGCCAAGCGCGAGAAGGGCGGAACGCGAAAACGTCGATCTGGACACTGGTGGTCTCCCTGTGATTGGCCCGGCGGTCGCACGCAAGGCGATGTCGTTTAGCAACCGGCGTGCCAGACCGGCGATCGCGGCAGGCGCGGCAAATCCGCCGGATTTGCGCGCGCTTCTGAAACGATTGAAAAAGCGGCAGGCGCGCCTGCCGCAAATTTAGGCAAAGACTGCGCTTTCGAGTGACCTTAAGTCAAGCGCCGGCCCGTCGGGCACGTCTGGTTTCCGCCTGCGCGGCTCAATTCGCCGTGTAGACCAGCTCCCGCTCGGCCTTCGGCGGCAGGAATGCCCGCGAGAAGACTTCGGCCGGGGTGGGCGTGCGCGTGAGCTGGTAGCCCTCGACGACGATGCCGATGGCGCGGGCCATGCGGTCGTCCTTGATGTCGCCGACGCCGATCTCCTTCATCTCGGGCGAGACGATCAGCTCGCTGAAGGAATATTGCATGCGGCGCTTCTCGACCTTTTCATCGACGAGATTGTCGAAGGCCATCACGCCCTTCATGCCGAGATTCTGATCCTTCGCGATCTCCAGCATCGCCTTGTTGGTGGCGCGCACCAGGCCTGCGACGAGCTTGGGGTTCTCCTTGAGGAGCTTCTGCGAGACCATCAGCCCGTTGGAATAGAGGTCGAGCCCGTAATCGCCGAAGGTCATCCAGTTGAAGTCCTTGTCTGGATCCTGCCGGTTCAGCACGAGGTTGAAATAGCTCGTGATGTTGAAGACCAGCGCGCCGTCGATATCGCCCTTGATCAGCAGCGGCTCCTGCAGGTTCGGCGCCATGTTGGTGACTGCGATCTTGGCCGTGTCGAGCCCGTTTTTCTGGACGAAGACCGGCAGCAGGCGGGTCGTCGGGGTGCCTTGCGCGCCGCCGAGCTTCTTGCCCTCGAGGTCTTTGGGCTTGGTGACGTTGGCGCTCTTCTTGGTGACGATCGCAAAGGGCGGCCGGTTCCACATCTGGTAGACCATCACCGGGTTCTCGCCGGGCTTCAGCGAGGCGTTCTGGATGATGGCGTTGACGTCGCCGAAGCCGGCGTCATAGGCGCCGCCCATGATGCGGGTCACGGTCGCGCCGGAGCCTTCGCCCTGGTCGATGACGAGATTGATGCCCTCGGCCTTGTAGTAGCCCTTGTCGCGGGCGACGAAGAAGGCGGCGTCCGAGCCTTGGGTCTTCCAGCCCAGCGTGAACTTGACGGTGGTTTCCTGCGCGAACGCGGAGGCAGTCAGGGCGAGGCCGGCGATCGTGGTGGCGAGGAGTCTTTTCAGCATCTTGGTCCCCTATGTTGAGAAAGCGAATCAGGCGGCGAGAAGGTCGTTCTTGCGGGTCGCCCAGCCGGTCACGCGGGCCTCGATCAGCGAGAAGGCGACGTAGAGCGCCACGCCCAGCCCCGCGAGGATGAAGAGCCCGGCGAAGACCAGTGGCGTGTTGAAGTTGGACGAGGCCGACATCATGACGTTGCCGATGCCGCGATTGGAGGCGACCGTCTCTGCCAGCACGGTGCCCACAAAAGCGTAGGTGACCGCGACCTTCAGCGAGGCGAAGAAGAACGGCATGGTGCGAGGCAGGCCGACATTCCAGAGGATGTCGAGCTTCGAGGCCCCCAGCGCCTTGAGCACGTCCTCCATCTCCGGCTCGGTGGTGGCGAGCCCCGTGGCGATGTTGACCACGATGGGAAAGAAGCAGATCGCCAGCGAGGTCAGCACGGCCGGCACCGTGCCGGAGCCAAACCAGAGCACGAAGATCGGCACGACCGCGACCTTCGGGATCGAGGAGAAGCCGATCAGCAGCGGATAGACCGTGTCATAGGCGGTGCGCGAGACGCCGATGACCGCGCCGAGCAGGACGCCGAGCGCGACGCCCAGCGCAAAGCCCGTCATTGTCGTCGCCAGAGTCTGCAGGATGTGCGGCCAGAGCACCGGGAAGCGCTGGACCATGGTCGCGAAGATCTGGGACGGGCGCGGCAGGATCAGGTCCGACATGCCCGAGACCAGACAGAACAGCTCCCAGCCGAGGAAGAACAGGGCGATCAGCCCGGCCGACCAGAGACGCTGCTTCAGGCGCGGATCGGCCATGTCAGTGATCCCCCGGCACGGCCGAGCGCGCATCGACGATGAGTTCGCGCAGGCGCTGGTTGAGAGCGACGAAGCCGGGCTCGAAGGTCATCGCAATCGAGCGCGGGCGGGCGAAGTCGATGGCGCTGTCATCAATGATGCGGCCGGGCCGCGCGCTCATCACGCAAATGCGGCTCGCCAGAAACCCGGCCTCGCGCAGATCATGCGTGACGAGCAGCACGGTCGGCCGATGGGCGAGCCAGAGGTCCTGCAGGATCGCCCAGAGCTCCTCGCGGGTGAACTGGTCCAGAGCACCGAAGGGCTCGTCGAGCAGCAGCAGGCGCGGCTCGTGGATCAAAGCGCGGCAGAGATTGGCGCGCTGGAGCATGCCGCCTGAGAGCTGCCAGGGGAACTTCGAGGCAAAGCCCTTGAGGCCGACCTGCGCCAGCAGCGCATGCGCCTTGTCGCGGAACGCGCCCTTCTTGTCTCGGGCGTAGCGCGAGCGAAAGGGCTCGACGATCTTGAGCGGCAGCATGATGTTCCGCTCGATCGTCAGCCAGGGCAGCATGGTCGGGTTCTGGAAGGCCATGCCGATGCGCAGCGCCTTGGCCGACACCTCGCGCCCGCCGACGATGACGACGCCCGTCGTCGGCCGGACCAGCCCGCTGGCCAGCCGCAGGATCGTCGATTTGCCGCAGCCGGACGGGCCGACCAGCGCCACGAACGCCCCTTCCGGAATGCGCAGGCTGGTCTGCGCCAGCGCCGGCACCGAATTTGCTCCGACGCCGAAGGTGACGGACGCCTGCGACAGTTCGATCGCCAGCGCCGACGCGCCGTCAAGAACCGACACGGGCGAGAGCGGCGCGGCTGTGGCAGGGAAAGGCGGCGGCTGTATGCTCATGCGAAAGTGCATGCAAATGCGATGCCATAGTGTATGCTGAAACAGGTTTGGCCGCGCGTCGCGCCGGGCCGGCGATGGATTGCGGTCTCCGCGCCGATAGGGATAAGACGAGACACCACCAGCACGGATTGCCAGCATGGACTGCAACGATGGCGCGTGACGCGGATCAGGGCCGCGCCGGCTCCGACAAGGTCGGGACGATCTGCCGCGCCTTGCGCCGCGCCATCATCGAGCAGGCGCTGGAGCCCGGCGCCAAGCTGCCCGAGGATGCACTCGGGGAGCGCTTCGGCGTCAGCCGCACGATCGCGCGCCATGCGCTCGGCCAGCTTGCAGCCGAGGGCCTGGTCGAGCTCCGGCGAAACCGCATCGCGGTGGTGGCGACGCCGAGCTGGCAGGAGGCGCGCGACGCCTTCGACATCCGCATCGAGCTGGAGCGGCTGGTGGTGCGCCAGCTCGCGGGACGGCTGAGCAGGACGCAGATCGCGGCGCTCGGTGCCCATGTCGACGCCGAGGAGGCCGCGCGCAACGGGCCGGACGCGGTCTCGATCCGGCTCGCGACCGAGTTCCACATCCTGCTCGCGACGATGACCGAGAGCCCGATCCTGATCCGCTATGTCAGCGAGATCGCCTATCGCTGCTGTCTGACCCTGTCGCTGTTCAGCCGGCCGCATTCGTCGGAATGCGCCATTAACGAGCACCGTCTGCTGATCGAGGCGCTTGCCGGCGGCGATGTCGACGCGGCGATGGCGCTGATGCACGACCATCTGGATTCGGTGGCGGGCCGGGCGCTGGTGGCGCAGGCCAAGCCGCGCGGCCGCGACATCATGGATATCCTCGCGCCCTACGCCGCGACCCCGGCTCAGACTCGTCGAAAGCCGGCGACTCTACCCTCCGCGCGCCGGGACGCCGCCGAATAGGGCTGGCGCGGCACGCAAACTGCATGCACTTTCGTGCGCCATCCGGCCGCCCTGCCCTCCTGCGATCGCCGACATGCCGACCGACAGCGCCTTCGACCTGATTTTCCGCCGCGCCAGGCTCGCAGACCGCCCGGACCCGTTCGATATCGGCGTACGGGCCGGACGGATCGAGGCGATCGCGCCGCGCCTGATCGCGGATTGCCCGCAGGTGGATATCGCCGGACGCGCCGTGCTGCCCGGCTTCGTCGACAGCCATGTCCATCTCGACAAGGCCTGCCTGCTCGGCCGCTGCGGCCATGTCCATGGCGGTCTGAAGAACGCCATCGCGGCTGTCGCCGCCATGAAGCGCGATTTCACGGTCGAGGATGTCTACCAGCGCGGCGCGCAGGTGCTGGAGATGGCGATCGCCAAGGGCACGACGCGGATGCGCACGCATGTCGAGGTCGATCCGCGCGCAGGGTTGCGGAGTTTCGAGGCGATCACGACGCTGAAGCGCGACTATGCCTGGGGGCTCGACGTGTCGCTGTGCGTTTTCCCGCAGGAGGGGCTAACCAACGATCCGGGCACGGAAGAGCTGCTGGTCGAGGCGCTGCGGCAGGGGGCGGATGCGCTCGGCGGCTGCCCCTATACCGACAGCGATCCGGAGACGCAGATAAGCCGGTTGTTCGACCTTGCGGAGCGCTTCGACGTCGATCTCGATTTCCATCTCGACTTCGATCTCGACCCGAGCTGGATGCATCTCGATGCGGTCTGCCGCGAGACGGCGGCGCGCAGGCTTGGCGGGCGCGTCGCGATCGGCCATGTCACTAAGCTCTCCATGCTGCCGCCGGACGCCTTTTCGCGGGTGGCCGAGAAACTGGCGAGAGCCGGTGTGGCGGTGACGGTGCTGCCGGCGACGGACCTCTATCTGATGGGCCGCGACGCCACGCATGCCGTGCCGCGCGGGCTTGCCCCAGCGCATCGCCTCGTCGCGGCGGGCGTCACCTGCTCGGTCGCGACCAACAATGTGCTGAACCCGTTCACGCCGTTCGGCGACGCGTCGCTGCTGCGCATGGCCAATCTCTACGCCAACGCCGCGCAGGTCGGTCCGGACGGTTTTGCGACCTGCATCGACCTCGTGACCGGCCTGCCGGCGCGGCTGATGAATCTCAGCGACTATGGCATCGCGGTCGGCAACCCGGCCGATCTCGTCGTTCTGGATGCGGCGAGCGCCACCGACGCGCTGGCGGCGATCGCGGAGCCGGTGCTGGGCTTCAAGGCCGGGCGGCAGAGCTTTTCGCGGCCGGCGGCGCGGCTGCATGCGCCGGATGTCGATAGCGGCTTTGAAGCCGACCCTATCGTCATTGCGAGCGCAGCGAAGCAATCCAGGAGGGCGTAGCGCGAGACGCTGGATTGCTTCGCTCACGCTCGCAATGACGACTGGGCAGATACCTCGGAGAGAGGAGCCCTACCGCGCCGCCGCTCCGGCAAAGTTCTCGTCGAAGGAATAGCCCGCGCCGCGCACGGTGCGCAGCGGATCCTTGGCGTTGTCGGGCGTGATCGCCTTGCGCAGGCGGCCGACATGAACGTCTACCGTCCGTTCGTCGATGTAGACGTCGCGGCCCCAGACGGCGTCGAGAAGCTGGGCGCGGGAGTAGACCCGGCCCGGGGCCTGCATGAGGAACTCGAGCAGGCGGAATTCGGTCGGGCCGAGATGAAGTTCCGCGCCGGAGCGGCGCACGCGCCGCGTCGTGCGGTCGAGTTCGAGGTCGCCGGCCGCGAGCAGCCCCGCGACATGGCCGGGCTTGGCGCGGCGCAGCAGCGCCTGGATGCGCGCGATCAGCTCCGGCAGCGAGAACGGCTTGACGACATAGTCGTCGGCCCCGGTGGCGAGCCCCCTCACCCGCTCGGTCTCCTCGCCGCGCGCCGTCAGCATGATGATCGGCACGCGCTCGGTGTCCCGGCGCGCCCGCAGGCGGCGGCAGAGCTCGATGCCCGACAGGCCCGGCAGCATCCAGTCGAGCAGGACGAGATCGGGCGTGTTGTCGCGCAGATGCAGCTCGGCGTCGTCTCCGCGCGCCACCGAGTCGACCTCGAAGCCCTCGGCCTCGAGATTGTAGCGCAGGAGCAGCGTAAGCGGCTCCTCGTCCTCGACGATCAGGATGCGTGCGGGCATGGGCCGGTTCCGAAAAGGCTTCCTTTGGCGAAAGGCACGGGGAACCCCTCCCCCTCGTGGGGAGGGGCAGGGATGGGGGACGAACGACCGGGTGAGCGCTCGCCCGGTCGTTCGCCCCTCATCCCCATACCCTTCCCCACGAGGGGGAAGGGAGGAGCTCTATGCGGCGAACCGCTCATTGTCGGAAGCCACACCATTGTCGCCTGCTAGCTCCCCACCGCCGCCTCGACCTCGATATTCGTGGTGTCGAGTTTGGGCCGGTTGATGTCGAGCGATTCGCCGGTGACGAGGTAGTGGATCGTCTCGGCGATGTTGGTGGTGTGGTCGCCGATGCGCTCGACATTCTTGGCGCAGAACAGCAGATGCGTGCAGAAGGTGATGTTGCGCGGATCTTCCATCATGTAGGTCAGCAATTCGCGGAAGAGCGAGGTGTAGAGCGCGTCGATCTCGCCGTCGCGGTGCCACACCTCCATCGCCTTCTGCTCATTGCCGGAGGCGTAGGCGTCGAGCACATCCTTGAGCTGGGCCTGGACGAGCCTGCTCATGTGCTCCAGCCCGACGACGGCGCGGTGCGGCGGCGAGAACTGGCCCGAGATCGCGACCGCTCGCTTGGCGATGTTCTTGGCGAGATCGCCGACGCGCTCGATGTCCGAGGCAATGCGAATCGCCGAGATCAGCTCGCGCAGGTCGTTGGCGAGCGGCTGGCGCCGCGCGATCGTCAGCACGGCGCGCTCCTCGACATCGCGCTGCAGATTGTCCAGCCGCTGATCGGCGCTGATCACCTTCTGGGCGAGCTGGGTGTCGCGGCGCACCAGCGCCACGGTCGAGTCGCCGAGCATGCGCTCGGACATGCCGCCCATCTCGGCGAGGCTGCGGCGCAGCGCCTCGAGTTCGGCGTCGTAGGAACGGACGATATGGTCGGACATGGGCGTGGTCCTTTTGGAGCGGCTGCTGCGTCGCGCCGTTCAAGCTGGTCTGCGATATTCTCTCAGCCCTCATCCTGAGGAGCAGGCGGAGCCTGCGTCTCGAAGGATGCTCCAGATGTTTCCGGAGCCTCATGGACCATCCTTCGAGACGCCGCTTCGCGGCTCCTCAGGATGAGGGCTGAAAATGACTAGCCGAAGCGGCCGGTGACGTAGTCCTGCGTCTGCTTCTTGGCCGGGTTCATGAAGATCGTGTTGGTCGGGGCGAACTCGATCACCTCGCCGAGATACATGAAGGCGGTGTACTGCGAGATGCGCGCCGCCTGCTGCATGTTGTGCGTGACGATGACGATGGTGAAATCAGTCTTGAGCTGCTCCAGCAGGTCCTCGATCTTGCCGGTCGAGATCGGGTCGAGCGCCGAGGTCGGCTCATCGAACAGGATCACCTCCGGCTTCTGCGCGATGGTACGCGCGATGCAAAGGCGCTGCTGCTGGCCTCCCGACAGGCCCATGCCCGAGGTCTTGAGCTTGTCCTTGACCTCGTCCCACAGCGCGGCGCGGCGCAGCGCGCCCTCGACGCGGTCGTCGAGCTCCGACTTCGGCGGCTTCTCGTAGAGGCGGATGCCGAAGGCCACGTTGTCGTAGATCGACATCGGGAAGGGCGTCGGCTTCTGGAAGACCATGCCGATGCGCGAGCGCAGTTCGTTGACGTCGACATCGTTGGAGATGACGTTGCGGCCGTCGAGCATGATCTCGCCGGTGGCGCGCTGCTCGGGATAGAGCGAGTAGATGCGGTTGAAGATGCGCAGCAGGGTGGACTTGCCGCAGCCCGAGGGGCCGATCAGCGCCGTGACATGGCGGTCGCGGAAGTCGAGATTGACGTTCTTCAGCGCCTTGTGCTCGCCGTAGTAGAAATCGAGGTTCTTAACCGCGATCCGGATCGGCGCATCGGCATCGAGCGATTGGGGGCTGAGTTCCAGGGTCGAGAGCATCGACGTGTTCCTTGGCGTGGTGGACGCGACGGGTTATGGCTGTCGAAAATCAGTTGGCGACGATCATTTCGAGCCGCGCACGATACGGCGGGCGATGATCGAAAGCAGCAGGATCGACATGGTGATGATGAGCGAACCGGCCCAGGCGAGCTGCTGCCAGTTTTCGTAAGGGGCCGAGGCGAACTGGTAGATCGTCACCGGCAGGTTGGAGACGCCGCCCTGCAGCGTCGGCGAGAACCAGAAATTGTTGTTCAGGGCGGTGAAGATCAGGGGCGCGGTCTCGCCGGCGATGCGCGCGAGCGCCAGCAGGATGCCGGTGACCATGCCGGCCTTCGCGGCCCGCCAGGTGATCGAGGTGATGACGACCGAGGTCGGCGCGCCGAGCGCAGAACCCGCCTCGCGCAGCGGGCCCGGCACGAGCCGCAGCATGTCCTCGGTGGTGCGCACGATGACCGGGATCGCGATGATGCCGAGCGCGACGCCGCCGGCCCAGCCGGAATAGCCGCCGAGCGGCTCGACCATGATGACGTAGACGAACAGGCCGATCAGGATCGACGGGGCCGAGAGCAGGATGTCGTTGATGAAGCGGATCAGGTCGGCGAGCTTCGAGCCCTTGCCGTACTCGGCGAGATAGGT
>JAIETL010000032.1 GCA_019745195.1 Beijerinckiaceae bacterium | reverse complement strand
ATGCGAAAGGTTCGCGGCAACGACATCACCATGGTGTTCCAGGAGCCGATGACCTCGCTCAACCCGCTGCATTCGATCTCGCGGCAGATCGGCGAGATCCTGGAGCTGCACAAGGGCCTGCGCGGCGACAGGGCGCGCGCGCGGACGCTCGAACTGCTGGCGCTCGTCGGCATTCGCGATGCGGAAAGCCGGCTCGACGCCTATCCGCACCAGCTCTCCGGCGGTCAGCGCCAGCGCGTGATGATCGCGATGGCGCTCGCCAACGAGCCCGATCTGCTGATCGCCGACGAGCCGACGACCGCACTCGACGTCACCGTGCAGGCGCAGATCCTGGCGCTGCTCAAGGAACTGCAGGGCCGGCTCGGAATGGCGATGCTGTTCATCACGCATGACCTCGGCATCGTGCGGCGCATCGCCGACAGGGTCTGCGTGATGCTGAAAGGCAAGATCGTCGAGCAAGGCCCGGTCGCCGAGATTTTCGGCAATCCGCAGCACGATTATACCAAGCGGCTGCTGGCGGCAGAGCCGAAGGGCCGGCCCTCCCCTGTGCCCGACGGAGCCGCGACGCTGCTCGAAGCCGGGCCGATGAAGATCTGGTTCCCGATCAAGACCGGCTTCCTGCGCCGCACCACCGGCCATGTGAAGGCGGTCGACGGCATCGCCATCAAGGTCCGCGAGGGCGAGACGCTCGGCGTCGTCGGCGAATCTGGCTCGGGCAAGACGACGCTGGGGCTGGCGATCCTGCGATTGATCTCCTCGGATGGTCCGATCGTCTTTCTCGGCGACCGCATCGACGGGCTTACGAGTTCCGCCGTCCGACCCAAGCGCAAGGACCTGCAGGTCGTCTTCCAGGACCCCTATGGCTCGCTCTCGCCGCGCATGTCGGTGGCCGAGATCGTGGCGGAGGGGCTGACCGTCCAGCAGAGCGCGCTCACCTACGCCCAGCGCCGCGAGGTCGTCGCCGGCGCGCTCAAGGATGTCGGGCTCGATCCCGCCGCGATGGACCGCTACCCGCATGAGTTCTCCGGCGGCCAGCGCCAGCGCATCGCGATCGCGCGCGCCATGGCGCTGAACCCGAAATTCATCGTGCTCGACGAACCGACCTCGGCGCTCGACATGTCGGTGCAGGCGCAGATCGTCGAACTGCTGCGCGACCTGCAGGCCAAGCGCAAACTCGGCTATCTCTTCATCAGCCACGATCTCAAGGTGGTGCGTGCGCTCTCCCACCGGGTCGTGGTGATGCAGAACGGCAAGGTCGTCGAGGAAGGTCCGGCCGAGGAGATCTTTGCCCGCCCGCGCGAAGCCTATACGCAGGCGCTGCTGGCGGCCGCGCTGAATCTCGAGCCGGTCGGCGTCGCCGCCGTGCGGGACTAGCCTATGGCGCGCGCCATCCTGATCGTGCTCGATTCGGTCGGCTGCGGCGGCGCGGCGGATGCGGCCGCCTATGGCGACGCCGGCGCCGACACGCTCGGCCATATCGCGCAGGCCTGCACTGAGGGGCAAGGCGACCACGCAGGCTTGCGGGCCGGGCCGCTCAAGCTGCCGAACCTCGCAAGACTGGGGCTGAGCCATGCCTGCGAGGCGTCTACGGGCGCGGGGCTGGCGGGCGTCGCCAGACCCGCGTCTCCGTCAGGGCAGTATGGCTACGGCGTCGAGATCAGCCAAGGCAAGGACACCCCATCGGGCCATTGGGAGATCGCCGGTTGCCCGGTTCCGTTCAAGTGGGGCTATTTCACCGCGCTGGAGGCTTCGTTCCCGCCAGAGCTGATCGCCGCGATCATTCGCGAGGGCAAGTTGCCTGGCATCCTCGGCGACAAGCATGCATCAGGCGTCGGCATCATCGACGAGTTGGCCGAGGCACATATCCGGACCGGCAAGCCGATCTGCTACACCTCGGTCGATTCCGTGCTGCAGATCGCGGCGCATGAGGCGCATTTCGGGCTGGAGCGGCTCTACGACCTCTGCCGGAAGGTCCGCGTGCTGGTCGATCCGCTGAGGATCGGCCGCGTCATCGCGAGGCCCTTCATCGGCGACGCAGAGAGCGGCTTTATCCGCACCGGAAACCGCAAGGATTTTGCGATCCCTCCGCCGAACGAGACCATACTCGACCGGCTGACGGCGCGGGGGCGGGAGGTGGTCACGGTCGGCAAGATCGGCGATATCTTCGCCCATCGCGCAACCGGCGAGGAGATCAAGCGCTTCGGCAACGCAGCGATGTTCGAAGCCGCGCTGGAGGCATGGGAGCGTCTGGCCGATGGCGGTTTCTGCTTCGTCAATCTGGTCGATTTCGACACGGAGTTCGGCCATCGCCGCGACGTGCCCGGCTATGCGGCGGCGCTGGAGGCGTTCGATGCGATGCTGCCCCGGCTGGAAGCGGCGCTGCAACCCGGCGACCTCGCCGTGATCACCGCCGACCATGGCAACGACCCGAGCTGGCCCGGCACCGACCACACGAGGGAGCATGTGCCGATCCTGGCTTTCGGGCCGGGCGTCGCTTCGGGCGCGATCGGCCGGCGCGAGAGTTTTGCCGACATCGCCGCGACGCTTGGCGAATGGCTTGGCGTCGGCGCGGTCGGTCCCGGCCGCTGCTGGCTTGCAGCGAAACGCTAGGCCGCCGCGACCCGGTCGCAGAAGGCCGCGACCTGCCGGCGGATGTCCTGCGCCTGCGAGGCCAGCGTGTCGGCGGCCGTCTTCAGACTGCCGGCGGCGTCATGGGTACGCACCGTCATGGCCTCGAAGCCGCTGACCATGCTGGCGCTGCGCTGCGCGCCATCCGACGAGAACCGGGCCTGCCTCGCGATCTCGCTCGTCGCCATGTCCTGCTGATGGACCGCGACGGCGATCGCGTAGGTCAGCCGCTCGACATTCGACATCGCCTCGACGATCTCGCGGATCACGGCCTGCGAGCGCTCGGACGCCGTCTGCATCACGCCGATCCGCGCCGAGACCTCGTCTGTCGCGGCCGCCGTCTGCGAGGCCAGCGCCTTGACCTCGCTCGCCACCACCGCGAAGCCGCGGCCCATTTCGCCGGCGCGGGCCGCCTCGATGGTGGCGTTGAGCGCCAGCAGATTGGTCTGGGAGGCGATGCCGCGGATCAGTTCGACCACCGCCCCGATGCTCTGGCCGTTCGCGGCGAGCTGGCCTATCTCGTCGCTGGCGCGCCGCGCCAGTTCGGCGGCGGCCTTCGAACCATCGGCCGACTGCGTGACGTTGCGGCCGATCTCCGCGATCGACTGCGCGAGTTCTCCGCTGGCGCTGGTGAGATGCTGGATGCCCTGCGTCGTGCTCACTGACGCGTCCGACACCACGGTCATTTCGCGGCGCGCCTGCTCCGAGGCATCGGCGAGTTCGCGCGCGTCCGACTGCATGGCCTCGCGTGCGCCATCGAGCACGGCCATGGCGGCCGCGATCTGCCGGCTGAAGCCGTCGATCTCCTGGCGCAGCAGCCCCGACCGGCGCGCCAGATCGTCCGCCAGCGCCTTCTCGCGGCCGCTGGTCTCGCGCTCGCGCTCGGCGGTCTCCCGCGCCAGACTGAGATTGCCCTCGTTGGCCGCCAGAAGCCGGGCCATGATCATGGCATAGGCCATCAGGAAGACCGTCTCGACGATCAGCACCGCGGCATGGAGCAGGACGCGCAACAGGCTGCCGCCCTGATAGAATACCGCCGCCGGCAGCGCATATTGCAATGTGAGGTGATGCAGCGCCGTCAGCCCCGCCCCCATCGCGATCGGCCGCCAGTCGCAGAAACCGGCGAGCAGCGCCAGCACTGCAAAGTAGTACATGTGACTGTCGGGCTGCCAGGGATGGCCTGACAGGCTGTAGACCATGATCGAGACCTGGCCCACCAGAACGACTGCTATAACCAGTTGCGTCACGACGGCGACGCCGAAGACCCGGAACGTCAGCAGCGCGGCGCCTGCGAGCGCGAGAGCGGACACGGCCGCCATACCGGTCTGCGCATCGAAGACGGGGCCGGCGAGCGCGAGCAGCGTGCCGTGAAGGATCGCGACACCCAGCAGCGCGCGGGCGGTGTGGTGGCGGATGGCGTCTAGCGTCAGGATCATGGAGTCGTCTCGCGCGCGGCGGGAGCGTCGAGACAGCCTGCGAGGCCGGCGAGCCTGAGCGCCAGCACGGTGCCCGGCAACGCGACGGGGCTCCCGTCATCGGGACCCGTCACGATCGCGACGAAAGGCCAGGCACCGCTGCGAAGCACCCTGAAGCCGGCGGCAAGACTGATCCCGGCCGCCGCCTGCGCGGAGGTCCATGGCGGAAAGATCAGCGCGAAAGGCTCCGTCCCGGCCGGGTTCGCTCGCGGCAAGGAGGCAAGCGCCGAGAGAGAGGACAGCGACAGGACGAGCGCGACCACGCCAGCCTGAAGGACACGGCTGGACGGTGGGGATTCCTTGGAGAGCGCTGGGGCGGACGCCGTTGCCGAAGGTTCTGATGGCGGCGGCAGGCGGGGTGTCGAGAGCATGCGATGCCGGTATCGGGCGAGGGTAAAATTTGGGTTTAGTCGACGGCTTGCCCCGGCGCGCGACCAAGCGCCGTTAGGCTTCTGTTAAGCCGCCAGAATTACAACCTATGAGTGTCCAACCCGGAGCCGCCCATGTTGCGTCGCGCCTCCCGCCTGATCTGCGACCGCACCGCGACCAGCGCAGTCGAATTCGCGTTCGTGGCGCCGGTCCTGCTGCTGATGACCTTCGGCATCATCGGCTACGGCTATGTGCTCGGGATCTACCATGGCATCCAGCAGATCGCGTCGGAAGCCGCCCGAGCCTCTGTTTCTGGCCTGAACGACACTGAAAGGGCGCGAATAGCGCGCGACTTCGTCGTCGCGCATGCCTCCTCCTACGCCTTCATCGACCCCGCCAGGATCAGGGTCACGACCAGCCAGAGCCCGGCGCCCCAGCAGGTCTTCGAGGTCGCCGTCGTCTACGACATGTCGGATTCGCTGTTCAGCAGTCTGAGTTCGCTCGTCTCGCTGCCACCACCTTTGGTTGAGAGACGGGCAGTCATCCAGCGCGGAGGCTATTGAGATGGCACGCATCGCCCCATCTGTTCACGGTCTCGTGAGAGCGCTCGCCGCCTTCGCGGCGGACCGGCGCGGCGGCGTCACGCTCATGTTCGCGGCCGCCATCTTCGTGCTGTTCGGCTTCGGCGCCATGGCGGTCGACGTCGGCAGTTTCTTCTACGAGAAGCGCCGGCAGCAGACAGCCAACGACCTCGCCGCGCTGGCCGCCGCCGGCGACCTGCCCCGCGCGCGGGCCGCCGCGGAAGCGACCGCGACACGCAACGGCTTTGCGCCGGGCACGGTCGAGACCGTTCAGCACGGCATCTACACCGCCGATGCCGGGCTTCCCGTCGAGCAGCGCTTCGTTCCAGGCCCCGCGGCGACCGCCAACGCCGTCAGGGTGCGGATGAAGGCGGTGACGCCGATGCTGCTCGGCCGCGTTCTGTCGGCTTCCTCCAGCCTCACCGCCACGCCGCCCGGCACGCCGGTGACGACAATTCAGGCGAGCTACAGCAGCGGCGACGTTCCGATCGGATCGAGCGCCATCGCCACACAGGACATGCAGGCCGCCTTCACTGTGGGCTCGCGGCTGGCGAAGCTGGAGGGCGGCGTGCTCAACGGCCTGCTGGGCAGCCTGCTCGGCGGCAGCCTGTCCTTGTCCGTGATGGACTACGAGGCGCTGGCGAAAGCGCGGATCGACCTGTTCGATTTCTCGAAGCGGCTGGCGACGCGGGCCAACCTGACCGCCGTCACCTTCGACGACGTGCTGCAGGCGAATGTGAGGCTGCCCGAGGTGCTGGCGGCCATGCAGGAAGCCTCGCGCGACCACGCCACCGGCTCGCCCGCCGCGACGAGCGCGCTGTCGCGGCTCGCCACCGCCCATGCGGGCTCGACCCGGCCGGTCGATCTGCGCGCGCTCGCCGCCTTCGGCACGTTTGGCGAGAAGGCGTTGTCGGAGCCTGCGCCCATCGCGGCCTCGCTGACGGCGCTCGATATGGTTTCGGCGATAGCCCAGATCGCCAATGGAGCGCGTCAGATCGACCTTTCTCTGGCGCTTCAGGTTCCGGGGATCGCTTCGGCCCAGCTCAGGCTCGGCATCGGCGAGCGGCCGGTCGGCACGAGCCTTGTCAGCGTCGGGAGGATGGGCGCGAGCGTCCATACCGCGCAGACGCGCCTGCTGCTGACGGTCGAGCTCGTGGGGTCGGGTTCGGCCGCGCTGGTGCGCCTGCCGCTGTATCTGGAGCTTGCGGCGGCCACCGCGAAACTGTCATCGATCCAGTGCAATGGCAGCGACGCCGCCAGCGCGCGCGTCACGCTGGCCGTGACGCCAGCCCTCGTCGATGCCTGGATCGGGCAGGTCTCGACGGCGGAGTTCGCCAATTTCCGCAGCGCGCCAAACCCGCCAGCCGCCACCCTGCTCAACCTCGCCGGACTCGCCTCGGTGAGCGGCCGGGCGCACGCCACGATGACCAATCTCGCGCCGACGCCGGTCAGCTTCGGCTATTCCGAGATCCTGCGCGGCGACAAGCGCACCACCTCGACGCAGAATTTCACCGCGACGCTGCTCTCGCGGCTGGTCGGCGACCTCGACGTCAGGGTGCAGGCGCTCGGTCTCGGCCTCGGCGTACCGGGACTCGGCCCCGCTGTCAGCGGCGTCATCGCGGGCGCGGCGACGCCGCTCGACCAAGTGCTGAACGCGGTTCTGGGCACGCTGGGCCTCGGACTGGGGCAGGCCGATAGCTGGGTCACAGGCGTCCGCTGCGGCGGGGCCGTGCTGGTGCGCTAGCGAGGCCGCAGCGACCTCGACGAAAATCAATTCGGCCTCTCGATGCAGGGATACGCTCACCACATCGCCGGCTGCCCCGTCGGCGGCCGACGCCGTACCGTCGGAACCCATGCTGCTCGTTGCTGTCCGCAACGTCAGCCGCGCGGCGGGAGCGTCAGCATCATCGCCTCGCCGGGATCGGCGATCAGGCCGGTCACGGCGGCGCCGACTTCCTCGACCCCGATCCAGCCCGGATCGTCGGACCGGCGCGTCCGCGTCGAGACGAAGGCCGCGATCATCACCTGGCGGACGAGCGCGCCTTCCGCGGCGAGCACCCGGCCCATCATGCCAACGGCCGCGGCTGTGATCGAGATCGGACCGGAGCCCGGGATTGGATACTCGGCGGCGGCGCCGAGTATCTGGACAAAAGGTCCGCGCCCGGCCAGCGCCGGCAGCAGCGCCTGGGCGGCCAGGAGATGGCTGGTGAGATTGTTGCGGAGCAGCCCATCCCAGTCGCCTGACGGAACCTGTGTCAGCGGCGCGCCCTGCCACCAGCCGCCGAGGCTGGCCACCGCGCCGTCGATCGGGCCGTCCGCCAGGATCGTCCGCATCAAGGCGGCAGAGGGCTCGCCGGGGCCGAATTCGCCATCGGCGAGGATCAGGCCCTCCGGATGGCCAAGATCGCCGGCGAGCCGCTCGCCCTTGGCTCGGCTGCGCACCGGCACGACGACGCGCGCCCCGGCCTTGAGCAGGCTCTCGACGATCCCTGCGCCGACATCTCCCGTGCCGCCCGCAACGACGATACGCTTTCCGCTTAGGCTGGTCATGGCTGCTGCTCCGGCTGGCTGGTCAGGAAGGGGGCAAGGGTCGATGCGGCGGCGGGCCGAGGCTCATTTCAGAACGCCCAGCAGGAGCAGCCGAGCGCGCCCCAGAAGGAGCGCTCGTCGCCGGCCGGCGATGCTGCGGCCAGCGCGGCCGCATGGCCGTGGCCATGGACGCCGCAGGCGCTGGCACAACCGCAGGCGGCGGCGAAGGCGTATCTGCGCGCCTCGTCGGCAGCCGCCCGCTTCTGGTAGCCGCCGAATGTCCGCACCGGCGACCAGTCCGGCATGGCCGGCGGCAGCGGCGGAGCGAGGTCGGCAAAGGGACCTGCGCCATGGACCGGCTTGCCGCCGAGCAGCGTCAGCAGGCTGGCAATGTCCTGGATCTCGTCCTCCGGCACGGCGAAATAGTCCCGGTCGAGCACGACGATATCGGCGAACTGGCCCGCCACGATCTGCCCCTTCTTGCCCTGCTCGGTCGAGAACCAGGTGTTCGCCTGCGTCCACAGCCGCAGCGCCTGCTCGCGGTCGAGCCGGTTGCGGGCGGGATAGAGCGTCAGGCCGCCCAGCGTGCGCCCGGTGACGAGCCAGGCCAGCGAGACCCAGGGGTTGTAGCTGGCGACCCGCGTCGCGTCGGTGCCCGCGCCGACCGGCACGCCGGCCTCCAGCATGCGCGCGACGGGCGGCGTGCGCTCGGCCGCCTTCGCGCCGTAGCGGGCGACGAAATCCTCGCCCTGGAACATCATCCGGTGCTGCACGGCGATGCCGCCGCCCAGCGCCGCGATGCGGTCGATGTTGCGGTCGCTGATCGTCTCGCAATGGTCGAAGAACCAGTTGAGCCCCTGTAGCGGTACGTCGCGATCGACCGTCTCGAACACGTCGAGCGCCCGCGAGATCGTCTCGTCATAGGTGGCGTGCAGCCGCCATGGCCAGCGATTCTCGGCGAGCAGGCGCACGACCGGCTCGAGGTCGCCTTCCATGGTCGGCGGCATCTCCGGCCGCTCGACCCGGAAATCCTCGAAGTCGGCGGCGGAGTAGACGAGCATCTCGCCGGCGCCGTTGTGGCGGTAGAGATCGTCGCCCTGGCCGGGCTTCACCTGCTTCGACCAGCTCTCGAAATCGGCGAGTTCCTGCTTCGGCTTCTGGGTAAAGAGGTTGTAGGCGATGCGCAGCGTGAGTTGCCCCTCGGCATGCAGCTTCTCGATGATCGCGTAATCGTCGGGATAGTTCTGGAAGCCGCCGCCGGCGTCGATCACCGTCGTCACGCCGAGCCGGTTCATCTCGCGCATGAAGTGCCGCGTGGAGTTGAGCTGATATTCGGGCGGCAGCTTCGGCCCCTTGGCCAGTGTCGCATAGAGGATCGTGGCGTTGGGTCTGGCCAACAGCAGGCCGCTGGGGTTGCCGGCCGCGTCGCGCTGGATCTCGCCGCCGGGCGGGTCCGGCGTATCCCTGCCATAGCCGACGGCCCGCAGCGCCGCGCCGTTCAGCAGCGCCCGGTCGTAGAGATGCAGGATGAACACTGGCGTGTCGGGCGCGATCGCATTGATCTCGTCGAGCGTCGGCAGGCGCTTCTCGGCGAACTGATGCTCGGTGAAGCCGCCGACGACGCGCACCCATTGCGGCGGCGGCGTCACGGCAACCTGCTTTTTCAGCATCTCCAGCGCCTGGGCGAGCGAGCGCACGCCATCCCAGCGCAGCTCCAGATTGTAGTTCAGCCCGCCCCGGATGATGTGCATGTGGCTGTCGATCAGCCCCGGAATGGCGCGCCGACCGCCCAGATCGATCACCTGCGTCGTCTGGTGTGTCAGCGCGCGCATCGCGCTTTCGGTCCCGACCGCGAGGATGCGCCCCTGCGCGATCGCAACGGCGTCAGGGTTGGGATTGGCGCGGTCTAACGTCGTGAAGCGGCCATTGACGAGCAGGAGATCGGCGGTCATCGCGCGGGCATCCCGGTTCTGGGCGGCCGCGCCGCCGACGAGGCTGGAAAGCGCGCCGGCGGCGACGCCCAGCGCGGTCTGGCGTCGCGTCGGGCTCATGCCGATCGCGCCTCTTTGGCATCAGCCGATGCGGCGCGACCCGGCAGGGGACCGAAGACGTGCTCGCCGCAATCGCGCCGGAGCACGCCGACCGTCAGCTTTTCGCCACCCCACAGGCGCTTGGCGATCGGCACGATCTGCTCCCCGACGAGGATGCCCAGCAGTCCGACCAGCGCGATCACCGGCGGGGCGGGCGACCGGACATTCAGCAGGCTGTAGACGACGCCGACGAGCAGGCCGGCGCCGAGCGCGAGCAGATAGGGCTTCATCGCGGCTCTCCCTGCCGGTTGCGCTCAATGCCCTTCGGAGGCGCCAAACATCTGCTTGGCGTAGACGATGCCGAGCCCGTAGGCGCCGCCGACCTTCCTGGCGATGCCGGTGGTGAGGTCGTAGGTCTCGGCCCGCGCCCAGTCACGCTGCAGTTCCAGCAGATATTGCAGCGCCGTCATCGGGCGCGCTCCAGCCTGGATCATGCGCTCCATGGCGCGCTGATGGGCCTCGTCCGAGACGTCGCCGCAGGCGTCGGCGATGACGTAGACCTCGAAGCCCTGGTCGAGCGCCGAGAGCGCCGGGCCGACGATGCAGACGCTGGTCCAGAGGCCGGCCAGCACGATCCGCCCCTTGCCGATCGCGTTCACCCTCGCGATGACGGCGGCGTCCTCCCAGGTGTTCATCGAGGTGCGGTCGAGCATCGCCTGCCCCGGGAAAGCCGTGGCAATCTCGTCGAACATCGGTCCAGAAAAGCTCTTCTCGGCCACCGTGGTGAGGATCGTCGACACCCCGAAACCTGACGCGGCCTGCGAGACAAGGGCTGCGTTGTTGCGCAGAGCCACCGGGTCGATCGACTTCGTCGCGAAGGCCATCTGCGACTGGAAGTCGATCAGGATCAACGTATGGTCGGCGGGCGAGAGTAGCGACGGGCTGGGCTTGGCGACGGCGACAGGCATAGGATACCCCGGGGATTGGCTGCGAACGCTGCGGAAGCTAGGACAGGGCATCGCGAACGACCAGTAGTAACCTCACGGATACCGAGTATTGAGAGCCGGCTCATGAATAGATCCACGACAGATACTGAAGGCTGCCTCGTCGATCCGCTGATCCAGTTCCTCGCGCGGCAGTGGTTGACCCACGTGGTCTGGGCGCTCGGCGAACTGGGCCCGACGCGGTTTGGCGCATTGCGCCGGGCTCTTCCGGGGGCCGTTTCCGCGCGGACGCTGTCGACGCGGCTCAAGGACCTCGAGAGTCACGGCTTCGTCGTCCGCCGCGTCCATGACGGCGCGGCTCTCAAGGTCGAGTACAGTCTGACCGACGCCGGGCGTGCCCTGCATGAGCGCCTGAAAGACAGCGAGGCGCTGGCGGCCGGCTCATCGTTCGATCGCTCACGCCTGGCAGAGCCTTGAGGCGACGGGCGTCGGACAGGTCCAGTCCGCCGAATGCCTCCCTGATACGGACCACGCTCAAAGAAGCAGCCTGGCAGCTTAACTCCGCAGCCGGTCCTTGATGCGCTTCATCAGCCCGTCGCGGACGTCGCGATAGGCGTCGAGCATCTGCTCGCGCGAGCCCTGCATAACGGTCGGGTCCATGGTCGGCCAGTATTCGACATCGGCCGCGACCGTGCGGGTCAGGTCGAGCGCCTTGTGGTGAGCTTCCGGCGAGAGCGAGACGATCAGATCGAAATTCAGCCCCTCCCACTCCTCCAGTTCCTCGATCGATTTCGGCTTGTGCTTGTGCGCGTCGATGCCGATCTCGTCGAGCACCGCCAGCACGAATCCGTCAGGCTCGCCCTTGCGGGCCCCGGCCGACTGGACGTAGATCGACTTGCCGAAGAAGTGCTTGGCCATCGCCTCCGCCATCGGCGAGCGCACCGCGTTCTGCGCGCACATGAACAGCACGCTCTGGACCTTGCGGGAGGCCGGCGGCTCCACCCGCCTCAGCCCTTCCAGTGCAGGGCGTAGATCAGGGTGAAGAGCCGGCGCGCCGTGTCGTGATCGACCTCGACCTTGGTCGCCAGCCGCTCGACCAGAACGGTCGCGGCCTCGTCGTGCAGGCCGCGCCGGCCCATGTCGATCGCCTCGATCTGCGAGGGCGTGGCGGTGCGGATGGCGGCGTAATAGCTCTCGCAGACCATCTCGTAGTCCTTGATGATGCGCTTGAACGGCGTCAGCGAGAGATGGTGGCTGATCACCGGCGCGCCGTCGGCCAGCCTGATCTCGAAGACGAGCCGGCGTTCCACCAGAGCGAGATGGGCGTGGTAGGGGCCGCCCTCATGGCCTGCCAGCGCGAAATGGTTGCGCTCGATCAGATCGTAGATCGCGACCTGACGCTCATGCTCCTGATCGGGCGTGCCGCGGCCCAGCGAAGCCTCGTCGAGCGTGACGGCGGCCAGGCATTGGCGCTCGGGTTTTTTCTCGTCGGACATCGGGCCTCCGGTCTCCGGGCGCGAATCTGGACGCGCCTGTCAGAGATTGAGCCTGATCGTCACGGAACGGCCATGCGCCTGCAAGCCCTCGGCCTGCGCGAGCAGGTCGGTCGCGCCGGCCAGAGCGCGCAGGCCCTCGGAGCTGCATTGCAGCAGCGAGGTGCGCTTCATGAAATCCATCACGCTGAGGCCCGACGAGAAGCGGGCGGAGCGCGCCGTCGGCAGAACGTGGTTGGGCCCGCCGACATAGTCGCCGATGGCCTCCGGCGTATGGCCGCCCAGAAAGATCGCGCCCGCATTGCGGATCATGCCGGAGAGGCGCTCGGGCTGCGCCGTCATGATCTCGAGATGCTCGGGCGCCAGCCGGTCGACCAGCGGCACGGCGGCTTCCAGATCGGCGACCAGCAGGATCGCGCCGAAATCGGCCCAGCTTCTGCCGGCGATGTCGGCGCGCGGCAGCGTTCGCAACTGCGACAGCACCGCCTTCTCGACCTCGGCGGCCAGCCCAGCATCGTCCGTCATCAGGATCGACTGGGCCGAGACGTCGTGCTCGGCCTGCGCCAGCAGGTCGGCGGCGATCCAGTCGGGATTGGCCGCGCCGTCGGCGATCACCAGCACCTCGGAGGGGCCGGCGATCATGTCGATGCCGACCTGGCCGAAAACGCGGCGCTTGGCGGCGGCGACATAGGCGTTGCCGGGGCCGACGATCTTGGCCACCGGGGCGATGCTCGCCGTGCCATAGGCCAGCGCGGCCACGGCCTGCGCGCCGCCGATGCGATAGATCTCGTCGACGCCCGACAGATGAGCGGCGGCCAGCACCAGTGGATTGGTCTCCCCGCGCGGCGTCGGGGCTACCATGACGACGCGCGGCACGCCCGCGACCTTGGCGGGAATCGCGTTCATCAGAACCGAGGACGGATAGCTCGCGGTGCCGCCGGGCACATAGAGCCCGACCGCCTCGATGGCGCTCCAGCGCCAGCCGCTGCCGATGCCGAGTGCGTCGGTCTCCCAGCTATCGGCCGGCTTCTGGCGTCGGTGATAGGCCTCGATGCGGGCGCGCGCGGTCTCCAGCGCTGCCAGCAGCTCCGGCGGGCAGGCGGCGAGTGCGGCTTCGATCTCGGTCTTCGAGACGCGCAGGCGGTCGGGCGTCAGCGTCAAGGCGTCGAAACGGGCAGTGTAGTCGATCACCGCCGCGTCGCCCTGCTCGCGCACGGCCGCGATGATGTCGGCGGCGACGCGATCGACCTCCTCGGAAACCTCGCGCTTGGCGCCGAGCAGCGCGGCGAAATCCGCCGCGAAGCGCGCGTTCCTGTCGTCGAGCCTGATCGGCATCGGATTCGTCCTGCTGGTCGCTCGAAGGATTGGTTCAGGCGTCGTCGGGATGGCCCGGGATCGCCACCGCTTCCCAGACGGGCCCGAGGTCCTTCATCTGGCACTCGATGCATTCGACGTCGAGCCTGATCGCCGCGCCATCCGAGAAATGCAGGGTCAGGTCGCCGGCCGGCGCGTCCCGCTCGGCGAATGTGATCGCCAGCAGGTTGAGCACGACATCGGGCGCGGCCGCATCGATGCCGGTGCTGCGGGCGCTGGTCACACGTTCGAAATGCAAGGCGGTCAGCCGGCGGCGGCGCGCGCCCGTCGCCGCGCCTTCCCAGTCGAAGCGGCGCAATGCGAGCGCGAAACGCCGCTCGGCCGGTCGAAACACGATATCGCTCATCTTCAGGACGGCGTCCTGCAGATGAGCTGAGACGATCGCGAGATCGTCGCCGTCGAGCGCGATCAGCTTCAGCGGTTCCGCTGCGTCGTCGGACATGACCGTGTTCTTGGGCATGGCCGTGTTCTGGCGACGCCGACCCTTTACGTCAACCGCTGATGCGCTCGACCTGCGCGCCGCAACGCGTCAGCTTGGCCTCCAGCGCCTCGAAACCGCGATCGAGATGGTAGACGCGGTTGATCGTGGTGTCGCCCTCGGCCACAAGCCCGCCGATGACCAGCGAGACCGAGGCACGCAGATCGGTCGCCATCACCGGCGCGCCGGTGAGCTTGGCGACGCCCTCGACATGGGCGACGTCGCCGTCGAGCCTGATCTTCGCGCCGAGCCGGGCCAGTTCCTGCACATGCATGAAGCGGTTCTCGAAAATGGTCTCGCGGATGCGCGAGGTGCCCTTCGCCCGCGTCATCAGCGCCATGAACTGCGCCTGCAGATCGGTCGGGAAACCGGGGAAGGGGTCGGTGTCAACATCGACGGCATTGATGCCATGGCCGTTGCGGCGCACGCGGATGCCCTCATTGGTCGAGGTCACCTCCGCGCCCGCCCTGACGATGGCGTCGAGCGCCGCTTGCAGGAGGTCGGCACGTGCGCCCTCCAGCACCACGTCGCCGCCGGTCATCGCGACCGCCATCGCATAGGTGCCGGTCTCTATCCGGTCGGGCAGCACGGCGTGATGGGCCCCGCCCAGCCGCGCGACGCCATCGACGACGACGCGGCTCGTGCCCGCACCCTCGATCTTCGCGCCCATCTTCGACAGACAGGCGGCGAGATCGACGACCTCGGGCTCGCGCGCGGCGTTCTCGATCACCGTCGTGCCCTGCGCCAACACGGCCGCCATCAGCGCCGTATGCGTGCCGCCGACCGTCACCTTCGGAAAGTCGATCTCGGCGCCCTTGAGACCCTTCGGCGCGCGCGCCAGGGCATAGCCATTCTCGATCGTGATCTCGGCCCCGAGTTTTTCCAGCGCCATAAGCAGCAGATCGACCGGCCGGGTGCCAATGGCGCAACCGCCTGGCAGCGAGACCTTGGCCTCGCCCATCCGCGCCAGGATCGGCGCGATCACCCAGAAGCTCGCCCGCATGGTCGAGACCAACTCATAGGGCGCGCAGGTATCGACGATCTGGCGGGCGGTCAGCGAGATGGTCTGGCCGGTCTCGGCCGACTGGCCGATGCGCTTGCCGGCGACCGAGCGATCGACGCCATGGTTCGACAGAATGCGCGAGAGCGCGGTCACGTCCGACAGGCGCGGGACATTGACGAGCGTCAGCGTCTCGTCGGTCAAAAGGCTCGCGATCATCAGCGGCAAGGCGGCGTTCTTGGCGCCCGAGATCGGGATCGTGCCAGTGAGGGGCTGGCCGCCGGTGATGCGGATCTTGTCCATCGTCAGTCCTGCTGGAGCGCGGCGGCGCGGGCGGCCGGGCGCATGAGATTGTCGAGTGTCAGGACCGGGAAGGTTCGGCCTGGACGGGCTGGTCGGGCTCTTGCGCTTTAGCCTCATCCTGACGGCGGGCGCGGCCCTGTGCCTTGCGGCGCTTCAGGTTCTCGCGCAGGGCGGCGGCAAGGCGCGCCCGCTTCTCGTCGTCGGCGGATGGCTGGCGGGTCACGCAAATCAACTCGGCATGATGGGTTCAACGCCCGGAACACGGCGAATTCGCGGCGCAACCGATAGCCCTGTGCGGCGCATTCGACAAGCGCGGCGATACGGAATGACCAAACCGCCTCGCGTGCCAGCATCGGACAAGGCCTGCGCCGGAATGGTTCAATCGCTGCATGGCTGCGTCGCGCCATAGACCACACAGATCAGCTTGGCGACTGTCTGGGTTGGCCAAACGTCGGTCTGCACGCATGGCACGACCCATGCGTGTATCGCGACATCGAAGCAGGCGCGAACCCGGCGGGCCGCCAATCGGAAACCGGATGCCGAGAGCGCGCTCGCGCCAGAATCGTTAGCAAACAAATCTTAATGAAATTAACCATTTCCCCGGCTTTTCGTTTACAGTCTGTTAACTTCGCCTACCCTGATCCGGCGTTTTGTTGCGTTGCGGAAAGAGGGATCAGCGGCATGTTTGCGTCATTTGCCCCGTTCACCGAGACAACCCCTGCGACGCAGATCGAATGCTGCGAGGTGATCGACGCGGTGCGGCGCAAGGCCGGCTTCCTGCCCGAGGTGCAGCTCGCCTACGAGGCCGAGATCAAGACGCTGTGGGTCACGATCAAGCCTGAACTGAAGCCGGTCTTCACGCTGCAACTGCTCGACAGCCTCGGAAAGATCCAGCGCGCCATCATCGCGCTCTGGGGCCAGCCCGAGCAGTATCATCGCTCGCCGGTGCGTTTTCTGGCCTTCCGCGGCGCCGGGCCGTTCTTCACGCTCGGCGGCGATCTCGACTTCTATCTCGACTGCCTGGCCAAAAACGACCGTGCGGCGCTGACGGAATACGCAAGGCTCTCGATCGAGGGCGCGGTGCTGAACGCAGGCGGTCTCAACGGCGCGGTCATCACGCTGGCGACGATCCACGCCAAGGCGATCGGCGGCGGCATCGACGCGCCGCGCTCCTGCAACATCATGATCGCCGAGGAGCAGGCCTCGTTCGTCTATCCCGAGATCAAGTTCAACCATTTCCCGATCACGGCGGTCGCGATCCTGTCACGCCGCATGGGTCCGCGCGCCGCCGAGCGGATGCTGCTCTCGGGCGAAGAGATGAGCGCGACCGAGTTCATGGCAGCGGGCGGGCTCGAGGCTGTTGTGCCTGCTGGAACGGGAGAGAGCTGGATCCGGAAATACGCCAGCGATTCCATGCCGATGCATGCCGCCAAGACGGCGCTGTTCTCGGCCTTCAACCGCCGCGCCGGCGATCTGCGCGGCGAGCTCGAAGGCCTCGGCGAAATCTGGACCGACTGCATGCTGCGGCTCAATCCGGCCGCGATCTCGAAGCTGCAGCGGATCGCCGCGACGCAGGACCGCATGCTGGCGCGGGTCTATCAGCGGCCCGCGCCGGCAGGCGTCGGCGGCGCGCATTGAAGGCAAACATTTGCCGGGGCGGGACGTGATTTGGCCAGCACGGTCCGGCGGACGAAATACGAAACATTTACCTCTCCTGCCTTAAACCCTTTGAATGGCGAGGTTTGCGGCGCGTAGTGCGCTCGATCGATCTCGCCGGCACAAGGCAAGAGCGGATGGCAGGCGCTCTCGGGCGTATTCTCAAAGGCGGGACGGCCAGACCGGCGGAGGGTCACGACCTGCCGGGCTATCGCCTTTTGGTCTCGTCGCTGTTCTCATCGCCCGCCTCCATCGTGCCCGGCGGCATCGCGGGTATCCTGACGCCCTATCTCTGCTGGCTCTCCACCGGCATGAGCCTGTTCATGACGCTGACGGTGCTGGTTGGGCTCGTCGTGGTCGTCAGGCTGATCACGGTGGTCAGATATCGCCGGCGCGACCATTCCGAGGACAGCTTCGCCGAGACGCGGCGCTGGGACCGCGAATACTTCGTCGGCGCGACCGTGTTCAGCGCCGTGCTCGGCTATAGCTGCTATGTCGCCCTGGCGCAGACCGACGATTCGGCGGCGCATATCACATCCGTCGCATCGACGATTGCACTGGCCTCGGGCTATGTCTCGCGCAATGCCGGGCGGCCGAAATTCGTCGCGGTGCAGTTGCTGACCTTCTGCGTACCGATGGCCTTCGGCCTTATCCAGGCGCACAATGTCTACTACCAGTATATCGGGTACTTCGCGTTCCTGTATGTGATCGCCAACATCGCCATCACCAATTCCCTGCACCGCAACCTGCTGGCGTTGAGCGACGCGACCAAGCAGTCCAAGGCCCTGGCGACCGCGCTGCATTCGCAGAATCTGACGCTCGACGCCGCGCTCAACACGATGATCCACGGTCTGGCGATGTTCGACCGCGATCTGAAGCTCGCCGTCAGCAACGCGCCGCACCAGTCGCTCTACGGCATCCCCGAGACGCTCGCCTTGCCCGGAACGCCACTGACGGCGATCGCGCGCTTCCTGATCGAGCGCCAGGTCGTGGATGGCGAGCAGGTGCGCGACATGCGCGGAGCGCTCGCCGTGGTCCAGGAGACGCAGGCGACGCTGACCCGCGAACTGCAGACGCGCAGCGGGCGGGTTCTGGTCATCAGCATCGCGCCTGCCGCCGAGGGCGGCGTGCTGATGCTGACCGAGGACGCGACAGACCGGAAGGCGACCGAGGCGCGCATCGAGCAGATGGCGCGCTTCGACGAACTGACCGGGCTCGCCAACCGCTTCGAGTTCAATACGCAGCTGGCGCAGGCCTTCGCGCGGATGGACCGCACCGCCGAGCAGTTCGCCCTGCTCTATCTCGATCTCGACGGCTTCAAGCAGGTCAATGACAGCCTCGGCCACGATATCGGCGACCGCGTGCTCACCGAGACAGCCAACCGGCTGCGGGCCGCGATCCGCGCCGGCGACCATCTCTCCCGCTTCGGCGGCGACGAGTTCCTGCTGATCCTGCCCTCGGCCGACCATGCCGTCGTCACCACCATCGCCCAGCGCATGATCGACGCGATGTCGAAGGTCTTCCTGCTCGACACCAAGAGCGTCTACATCACCGCGAGCATCGGCATCGCGATGGCCCCCCATGACGGGGCGGACCCGGCCGATCTGCTGCGCCATGCCGATACCGCGCTCTACAAGGCCAAGGCAGCGGGCCGCAACACGCTGATGTTCTTCAATCCGGCCATGGCCGAGGAGATGCTCGACCGGCACGAGATCGAGGTCGACCTGCGCAAGGCCTGCGACGAGGGCGCGCTTGAGCTGTATTACCAGCCGATCGTCGATCTGAAGACCCAGGAGATCGTCTCGCGCGAGGCGCTGATGCGCTGGCGTCATCCGACGCGCGGCATGGTTCCGCCCGGCGTGTTCATCCCGATCGCCGAACAGTCCGGCCTGATCGCGGCGATGGGCGACTGGGCCGTCCGCCAGGCCTGCAAGGACGCGGCGAGCTGGCCGAGCTCGATCGGCGTCTCGGTCAACATCTCGCCCCTGCAGTTCCGCGAGCCCAAACGCATCGTCGAGACCGTGAAGCAGGCGCTGCTGGCCTCGCGCCTGACCTCAGACCGGCTGACGCTGGAGGTCACCGAATCTCTGCTGATCGAGGATAACAAGACCACGCTCGCGGTGATCGACGAGTTGCGCAGTTTCGGCGTGCGCTTCGCGCTCGACGATTTCGGCACGGGCTATTCGTCGCTGGCCTATCTCTCGACCTACCCCTTCGCCCATGTGAAGATCGACCAGAGCTTCACCCGCAACGTCACCGAGAACGAGGCCTCCAAGGCCATCATCGAGGCGGTCTGCCAGCTTGCGCGCCGGCTCTCCATGACAGTGGTCGTCGAAGGCATCGAGACCGACCAGCAGCGCATCGCGGTGCAACTGCTCGGCGCACAGCGGGCGCAGGGCTATCTGTTCGGCCGGCCGGAGCCGATGTCGAGCTTCACGCCCGGCAAGAACCGTCACGTCGCCTGAAACAGTCCGCCGTCTCACGCCGTCTCACTATGCGGTGACGGGGCGATGCGTTTGCCGCAGGCTTCGCTTAACTGACCATCCGAACGATCGGCCTGAAGGTGGATGGGCGCATGACCGAGCCTGGAATGTCGACGGGCGCGGCGGTGCCGGAGCATAGTGACGACAGGCCAGCCTGGCGCCGATACCTGCCGGTCGCGCTGCTGGCGCTGGCCATGGCCGGAGCCTATGCGGCCGGACTGCACCGCTATCTGAGCTTCGACGCCGTGCTGCAACACCGCGAGCAGCTCCAGCAAGCCGTCGCCGCCAACCGGCCGGTCGCGCTGCTGGGCTTTGCCGGCGTCTATATCCTCACCGTCGCTTTGTCCTTTCCGGGCGCGGCGCTGCTGACGCTGCTCGGCGGCTTCCTGTTCGGCGGCGTGCTCGGCGGCGCGGTCATCGTGCTCTCGGCGACGATCGGCGCGGTCATCGTGTTCATGGTGGCGCGCTCGGCCTTCGGCGAGGCGCTGCAGCGCAAGGCGGGCCCGGCGCTGGCACGCATCCTCGACGGCTTCAAATCCGACGCCGCCTCCTATCTCCTGTTCCTGCGGCTGGTGCCGGCCTTTCCGTTCTGGCTGGTCAACCTCGCGGCGGCGCTCGGCGGCGTCAGCCTGCCCGTCTTCGCCTGGACGACGCTGGTCGGCATCATCCCCGGCACGCTCGCCTTCGCGGTGGCGGGCGCAGGCCTCGATTCGGTGATCGCGGCGCAGCAGAGCGCCCGCGCCGCCTGCCAGGCCGCCGGACGCAGCGACTGCACCGGCGGGCTCGACCTCAAGGCGATCCTGACGCCGGAACTTCTGATCGCTTTCGCACTTCTGGGCTGCGTGGCCTTGATTCCCGTGATCTGGCGACGCATCAGCAAGACGAAGACGGGCGACCGGGGAGAGGCGGCGTGAGCGAGACCAAGGCGACGACGACGCCACAGACCTTGACGCCCGACATCTGCGTCATCGGGGCGGGCTCGGGCGGGCTGTCCGTCGCGGCGGCAGCCGCGATGTTCGGCGTCTCCGTCGTTCTGGTCGAGCGCGACAGGATGGGCGGCGACTGCCTGAATGTCGGCTGCGTTCCCTCCAAGGCGCTGATCGCGGCCGGCGCACGGGCTCAGGCCATCCGCGAGGCCGGGCGGTTCGGCGTCGGCGCCGGCGAGCCGCAGGTCAGTTACGCGCAGGTCCATGACCATGTGCAGCGGGTCATCGGCGCGATCGCGCCCAATGATTCGGTCGAGCGATTCGGGGCTCTCGGCGTGACCGTGATCAATGGCGAGGCGCGCTTTGCGAGCCGCAGCACGGTGGTCGTCGGCGAGCAGGTGATCAAGGCGCGCCGCTTCGTCATCGCCACCGGCTCGCGACCTTCCGCTCCGCCAATTCCAGGGCTTTCGGACGTGCCCTACCTGACCAATGAGAGCGTGTTCGAACTGACGAAACTGCCCGCGCGGCTGCTGGTGCTGGGCGGCGGGCCGATCGGCGTCGAACTGGCGCAGGCGATGGCGCGGCTCGGCAGCGCGGTTACCATCGTCGAGGCGCAGACACTGCTCTCGCGCGATGATCCCGAAGCCGCTGCGATCGTGCGACGCAGGCTGCTGCGCGAGGGCGTGACGCTGAAGGAAAAGGCCACGGTGCTGCGCGCCGAGACGATCAAAGGCGGCGTCAGGCTCGTGCTCGCCGGCAGCGCTGAGGGCGCCGAGGACGCTCTCGACGGCACGCATCTCCTGGTCGCCGCCGGTCGCAAACCGAACATCGAAGCGCTCGATCTCGATCTCGCCGGCGTCTCCAGCGACGCCAGGGGCGTGATCGTCGACAAGGGCCTGCGGACGGCCAACCGGCGCATCTACGCCATCGGCGACTGCGCCAGCGGGCAGGCCGGCGCGCTGCAGTTCACCCATGTCGCGAACTACCATGCCGGCCTTGTTCTCCGCAGCGCGCTGTTCCGGCTGCCGGTCAAGGTCTCGACCAACGCGATCCCGCGCGTGACCTATTGCCATCCCGAACTCGCCAGCGTCGGGCTGTCGGAAGACGAAGCGCGCAAGGCCGCCGGTGAGATCCGCGTGCTGCGCTGGCCCTATGCCGAGAACGACCGCGCCCAGGCCGAGCGCGAGACGGAAGGCTTCGTCAAGGTCGTTACGACGAAGAAGGGCCGCATTCTCGGCGTCACCATCGTCGGCGCTCAGGCCGGCGACATGATCGTGCCCTGGTGCATGGCGGTGCAGAAGGGTTTCGGCGTCAAGGACATGGCCGGGCTGGTCTTTCCGTATCCGACCTTTTCGGAGGTCTCGAAGCGCGCGGCGGTCTCGTTCTACGCGCCGCTCGCCGCGAAACCGGGCATCCGCAAGCTGATCGGCTTTCTGCGCCGTTTCGGATAGACTTCACGCCCGATGCCGAACTCACCGCCCCTACAGAAGCCCCTCTCCGTCAGCGTGCCGCGCGGACCGACCCGGCTTGGCCTGTCGGCCAAGCTGCTCGTGCTGACCGTGCTGTTCGTGATGGTGGCGGAAGTGCTGATCTACCTGCCCTCGGTCGCGAACTTCCGGCGCAACTGGCTGAACGACCGGCTGGCGGCGGCGCAGGTCGCTGTGCTGGTGCTGGAGGGCGCGCCGCAGGAGGGTTTGCCGGAAGGCAGCGAGGCGCGGCTGCTCGGCGGCGTCGGCGCGCGCGCGATCGCGGCCCGCGTCGGCGGCGCGCGCCGCCTGCTCAGCCTCGATTCGATGCCGCTCGAGGTTGCGCGCACGGTCGACATGCGCGAGATGGGCTGGGCCAGCGCGATCCGCGAAGCGGTCGAGGTGCTGGCTACCCCGCCCCATGACAAGCCGATCCGCGTCATCGGCCAGGCGATGGGCGAAGCCGATTTCGTCGAACTCGTGATCGACGAGGCGCCGCTGCGGCGGGCGATGCTGAGTTTTTCGGTCAATATTCTGCTGCTCTCGCTGCTGATTTCGGGGCTGACGGCGGTCGCTGTCTATCTGGCGCTGAACTGGATGATTGTCGGGCCGATCCGCCGGCTCGCCGCGAATGTGATGGAGTTCGAGATCGAGCCGGAAAACCCGCGCAAGATCATCGAGCCTTCACAGCGCGCCGACGAGATCGGCGAGGCCGAGCGGGCGCTGGCGCGCATGCAGATGACGCTGGCCGACGAACTGCGCACCAAGAAGCACCTCGCCGAGCTGGGACTGGCCGTCAGCAAGATCAACCACGACCTGCGCAACATGCTGGCGGCCGCGCAGCTTATGTCGGACCGGCTGGTCGACACCCGCGACGCCAAGATCAAGCGCTTCGCGCCCCGGCTGATCGCGACTCTCGGCCGCGCCATCGATTTCTGCCAGGCGACTTTGGCCTATGGCCGCGCGGCGGAGGCGACGCCGGTGCTGCGCGACGTGAGCTTGCGCCAACTCGTCGCCGATCAGGCGGAATTGCTCGGTCTGCCGGAAAGCAAGGTCGTCGGTTTCTCCAACGAGGTGCCGGCCGATCTGATCGCCCCCTGCGACCCCGACCAGATGGCGCGCGTGCTGCTCAACCTGATGCGCAATTCGGTGCAGGCGCTGACGCAGGCCGGCGCCGATGGCGGCGGCCAGCCGATGCTCGTGGTCAAGGCGCAGCGCGGCGAACGCGAGATTGCGCTGCGTGTCGCCGATAACGGCCCCGGCGTGCCGCCGCGCGCGCGCGAAAACCTGTTCCAGGCGTTTCGCGGCTCGGTCAGCCCCGGCGGCACGGGGCTGGGGCTGGCGATCGCGGCCGAGCTGGTGCGGCTGCATGGCGGCATGATCGCGCTGGAGCCATCGCCGATGGGGGCCGTGTTCAAGGTGACGCTGCCGGCGGCAAGGCAGAACGGGAATTGAGGTTGTTCGTCTTTGCGAGCGAAGCGAAGCAATCCAGGAGGGCGTAGAGCGAAACGCTGGATTGCTTCGCTATGCTCGCAAAGACGGGAGAGCCCTATTGGCTCGCCCAGATCACCCGCGCCATGAAGGCAATCTCGCTCAGATTCAGCACCCGCTCGGCATGCTCGGGATTGAGCGAGGAGAGTTCGACTGTCCTGGCCGTCTGACGCCTGAGCTGCTTGGCCAGCACCTCGCCCTCGATTGTCTTGACCACGACCCGGTCGCCGCGCCGCACTGTGGCTGTCGGCGAGACGATGATGGTGTCTCCGTCGCGATAGAGCGGCAGCATCGAATCGCCGGCGATCTCCAGCGCATAGGCCTTCTCGTCGGCGACGCCGGGAAAGGCGACCTCCTCCCAGCCGGCGCCGACCGGAAAGCCGCCATCGTCGAAGAAGCCGCCGGAGCCGGCCTGAGCGAATCCGATCAGCGGGATGGTGCGGGACGGCGCGGGGCCGCGCCGCATCACCACCGCCATGAACTCGTCCAGCGACGCACCCGTCGCCTGCAGTATCTTGGCGATCGATTCGGTCGAGGGCCAGCGCTCGCGTCCGTCGGAACCCACGCGCTTGGAGCGGTTGAAGGTGGTGGCGTCGAGCCCGGCTTTGCGGGCGAGCCCCGAAGCGGTGAAGCCATAGCGCTGGGCGAGCGCGTCGATGGCGCTCCAGATCTGGTCATGGGACAGCACCGCGGAGGCCTCATTCCTGATGTTGCCGGAAAGGCGGGGATAGACATAGGAAATATCCCCTATCGTATGAGACTTCAATCAGTTTGTTGGGGGGGTGTCTCGATAAGGTTTGCCCTGAGCCGGCTGCTGCCGCTATGTCGCCGCATCATCCGACAGTCCGAGACCAGCCGGTGCCACTCATCTACAAGATTTGTCCCGAAGCGCTCTGGCGCGAGGCCGAGCAAGCAGGCGTGTTCAAGGGCTCAGGCGTCGATCTCGCCGACGGCTTCATCCATTTCTCGACGGCCGGGCAGGTCCGCGAGACGGCGGCAAAGCACTTCGCCGGCCAGCACGACCTCCTGCTGATCGCCTTCGACGATGCCCGCCTCGGCGAGGCGCTGCGCTACGAGCCCTCGCGCGGCGGGGCGCTGTTTCCGCATCTCTACGGCCCGCTCGATTCGAAGGCGGCGCGCTGGATCGCGCCGCTGGCGCAAGGCGGCGATGGCCGGCACCTGATCCCGGAGGATGTCGCGTGATCGGCGAGCTTTTCAAACTTGTCCGCCCGCTAGTCCACAAGCTCGACGCCGAGACCGCGCATCGCCTGACGGTGGCGGCGCTCGCCGCCGCCCCGCCGCTCAGGCCGGCAGCCGACGATCCGGTGCTGGCGACGCAGGCCTTCGGCCTGAGTTTCCCCAATCCGGTCGGGCTCGCGGCCGGCTTCGACAAGCATGCCGAGGCCATCGACGGCGCGCTGGGGCTCGGCTTCGGCTTCGTCGAGGTTGGCGGCGTGACGCCGCTGCCACAGCCGGGCAATCCGCGCCCGCGCGTGTTTCGGCTTCCTGAAGACGGCGCGGTGATCAACCGCTACGGCCTCAACAGCGAGGGCATGGAGATCGTCGCCGGGCGGCTGGCCAAACGACGGGCGCGCGGCGGGATCGTCGGCGTCAATCTCGGCGCGAACAAGGACTCCGCCGATCGCTCCGCCGACTATGCCGTGCTGACGCGACGGCTCGCTCCCGTCGCCGATTTCCTGACGATCAACGTCTCCTCGCCGAACACACCGGGCCTGCGCGACCTGCAGGGGGAGGCTGCGCTCGACGACCTGATCACGCGTGCGCTGGAGGCCCGCGACGAGGCCGCGCAAGTGGCCGGCCGGCGCACCGCCATGCTGCTCAAGATCGCGCCCGACCTGACCTTGCCGGAGCTCGACGGCATCGTCGCGGTGGCCCGCCGGCGCGGCATCGACGGCATGGTCGTCGCCAACACCACCTTGGCGCGGCCCGCAAGCCTGCGCGGCGTGGCGAAGGCGGAAACCGGCGGACTGTCGGGCCGGCCGTTGCGGGCGGCCGCGACCCGCATGCTGGCGCAGACTTTTTTACGGGTGGAGCGGCAGTTCCCGCTGATCGGCGTCGGCGGCATCGATTCGGCGGCCGCCGCGTCCGACCGGATCAGGGCCGGCGCCGATCTCGTGCAGTTCTACACCGCCATGGTGTTCGAGGGACCGGGGCTGGTGAAGACCATCAAGGCCGGGCTCGCCGAGGAGGCGAGACGCGCCGGCCTGACCCGCCTGTCGGCCCTCACCGGGCGGGACGCAAACGACTTCGCGGCTGGCAAGGCCTGAGAATCAGCGCCGCGAGGCGAACAGCCGCGACAACAGCCAGAGCGGGATCACCAGCAGCGCGCCGGCGACGATCCATTGCCCGACCTCGCGCACGGCCCCGAAGCCGAGATCGCCGAGCGACCGCACGAAGCGGGCCGCCGCCTGATAGAGCGCCTGCGGCGAGAGGCCGAGAAACGCCATCGCCGCGCCGACCAGCAGCGAGATGAACAGCAGCCGGACGAGCACGCCGAGCGGCGAGCCGCCGAGAAAGCGTTCGATGTTGCCATTGGCCATGTCCGCGATCCCGTCTCTGGCTCGGTCTCAATCCATCGGCAAAACAAGCAAGCCGTCGTCCCCGGCGTCGCGCAGCGAAGACCCGGGACCCATTCCGGAACCGTTCGGGAATGGATCCCGGATCGGCGCGGCTTTGCCGCTTGTCCGGGATGACGGCCTTATTGTCAGCAATGAAATCAATCAACCGTCTGCGTTGAATGGACCCTGAACGAAGCGTCACACCGTCGCGGACGCGCCGACGCCGGACCAGGCGGTCCCGGCGATCTTGGCGGCGGCGATCACGGCCTGGGTGCGGCTGTCGACATTGAGCTTGGTCAGGATCGCCGAGACATGGGCCTTCACCGTCGCCTCGGAGACGCCAAGCTCATAAGCGATCTGCTTGTTCAAAAGCCCCTCGGACAGCATCATCAGCACGCGCACCTGCTGGGGCGTCAGCGTCGAGAGCCTGCGCACCATGTCGGCGACCTCGGCATCGACGGGGCTCGACAGGTCGATGCCCGGTGGCGTCCAGACGCCGCCGTCGAGCACGGCGCGGATCGCCTCGCCCATCTGGGCGACATCGGCGGTCTTCGGCAGGAAGCCGAGCGCCCCGAACTCGATGCAGCGCCGGATCACGGCGGGGTCGTCATTGGCCGAGACGACGATGACGGGCACTTCGGGGTGGTCGGCGCGGAGGAAGAGCAGGCCGGAAAAGCCCTGCACGCCGGGCATGGTCAGGTCGAGCAGTACGAGATCGGCGTCCGCGCCCGAGCCCAGCGCCTCGGTCAGCGCCTCGAGCGAGCCGACTTCGCTGACCTCCGCTCCGGCGAGAGCGCCGGAAACGGCCTGCCTGAGCGCGCCCCGGAACAGGGGGTGGTCGTCCGCGATCACGATCCGCGTCACAGGCTGCCGACTCATCGCGCTCGTCCTCGTCCGTCCGCTCATCTTGCCCCAGACGCGGCCGCGATCTCAAGCGGCGCGCAAGCCTGTGCCCCGCCAGCGCATGAACGCTGGGGATAATGGACGCCATCTGCTCCCAAACGAGGCCTATTGCAATGCAGCAAAAGACTGACGCGCACCCTGCCGAGGCGCCAGCCGTCCTCACTCCGTCTCCTCGGCGAGAAAGGCCAGCAGCGCGGCATTGACCGCGTCCTTATGGGTGAAGAACAAGCCATGCGGTGCGCCCGCGAGTTCCTGCAGCGTCGCGCCCGGAATCAGCTTCACCGCCTCGCGCGCGCTGATCTCGACCGGCACGATCGCGTCGGCGTCGCCATGCAGGATCAGCGTCGGCACGTCGATCTTCGGCAAATCCTCGCGGAAATCCGTCGTCCCGAAGGCAGTCACGCAATCGACGGTGCCCTTCGGCGAGGCCTTGAGCGCATGGATCAGGGTCCAGTCCTGGATGCCCTGCGACACCGGATTGGCCGGGATGCCATAGAAATTCTTGCCGAACTCCGCGAAGAACTGCGGGCGGTCGGCCTTGATGCCGGCGATCATGCCATCGAAAACCGCCATCGGTGCGCCGGCCGGATGCTCCGGCGTCTGCAGCAGGAAGGGCGGAACCGCGCCGAGAAGCACCGCCTTGGCGACGCGCTCGGAGCCGTAACGACCGAGATAACGGGCGACCTCGCCGCCGCCCATCGAGAAGCCGACCAGCGCGACGTCCTCGAGATCGAGTTCCTCAAGCAGGTCCGACAGATCGTCGGCGAAGGTGTCGTAGTCGTAGCCGTCCAAAGGCTGGTCGGACTGGCCGAAACCGCGACGATCATAGGTGATGACCCGGTAGCCGGCCGCGATCAGCGCCGGAACCTGATACTCCCACATATCGCCATTGAGCGGCCAGCCATGGATCAGAACGACCGGGCTGCCCTCGCCCAGATCGCGGAAGAACAGTTCAATGCCGTCGCGGGTTTCGATGAAGGACATGGCGCTCTCCTCGGGGGTTCAGGCGGAACGAGACTTGGTGGCCACGAGCCGATGACGGGCGGTCTTTTGCCCGCCTAACGTGTCCGCGCCGTGACGAGGGCGGGGCCGGCGCGGAAAGCGAGCCAAAGCAGCGGCACCAGACTGCCGAGCCCAAGCGTCAAGACGATCAGCGCCAGCGCCAAAGGCTTCGATGCCTCGAAGCGCCAGATCAGGAAGCCCGAGACGAGAAAGGCGGCATAGAGGTCGATCAGCGTCACCACACCCCAGGGATCATTGACGATCTTGGCGAAGCTCGCGGAGAAAGAGGCGGTCGCGCCCGCCCAGACGATGGCCGCTCCGAGGATCAGGGCGGCGGCGAGGAAGGCGAGGCGGAGCGGGGTCATGCGTGGTTCTCCATCCGGCAATATCGTCATTGCGAGCGCAGCGAAGCAATCCAGCGTCTCGCTCTACGTCTCCTGGATTGCTTCGCTGCGCTCGCAAAGACGGGCAAGGACTTGCTTCAACCCGCAGCCGGCAAAAGCTGTTCCAGCGCCTCGATGCGGTCTGCCTCGGCCGGCGGCTTGTCCCAGCGGATGCGGTTGATGCGGGGGAAGCGCATGGCGAGGCCCGATTTATGCCGGGTCGAGCGCTGCAGCCCCTCGAAGGCGACCTCGAAGACCAGCCCGCTCTGCGCATTGTGCGTCACCTCGCGCACCGGGCCGAAGCGGTTTTGCGTATGCTTGCGGACATAGCGGTCGATCTCGACCAGTTCCTCGTCGGTGAAGCCGAAATAGGCCTTTCCGACCGGCACCAGATCGTCGCCCTCCTCGCCCTGCCGCCAGACGCCGAAGGTATAGTCGGAGTAGAAGGAGGAGCGCTTGCCGTGGCCTCGCTGGGCATACATCAGCACGCAGTCGACGAGCCTCGCCTCCCGCTTCCATTTCCACCAATGGCCCTTGGGCCGGCCCGGCAGATAGGGCGACGAGCGGCGCTTGATCATGCAGCCCTCGACGGCCTCGGCATCGTCGCCCGCCCCCGCCGAGGCCGGGTCGGCGCGGGCAGCGGCGAGGTCGTCCCAGCTTGCAAAAGGGATGGTCGGCGAGAGATCGAAGCGCGCGCCGTCAAGCTTGCGCAGGAACGCCTCCAGCCGGGCGCGGCGCTCATCCAGCGGCAGGTGGCGGATGTCCTCGTCGCCATCGACGAGCAGGTCGTAGACGCGGATATGGGCCGGGAACTCGGTCAGCATTTTTGGCGTCACGGTCTTGCGGTTGAGCCGCTGCTGCAGCGTGTTGAAGCTCTGGACCGCGCCTTCGCGCATCACCAGCAACTCGCCATCGAGCGCCCCGTCCAGCGTCAGCGCCTCGACGAGATCGGGAAAGGCGCCGGCAATGTCCTCGCCCGTGCGCGAGTAAAGCCGCGTCAGCCGCGTGCCGTCGGCCTTCGTGCCGCTGACGGCCTGCACGCGAATGCCGTCCCATTTCCATTCGGCCACGAACTCGGCCGGATCGAGCCTGTCGAAGTCGCCGTCCTCCAGCGGATGCGAGAGCATCACCGGGCGGAAGGGCGCGGGGTCGGTCGCCTCCGGCCGCGCGCCCCTGCCCTCCAGCCAGGCGAACAGCTCCGCATAGGGCGGCTCCAGCCCGTGCCAGACCTGCTCGACCTCGTCGGCGGGAACGCCGCCGAAGCTCGCGGCCGCCGTCTTGGCGAGCCGCGCCGAGACGCCGATGCGCAGGCCCCCAGTGATCAGCTTGAGCAGCGCCCAGCGCCCGGTCTCGTCGAGCGCATCGAGCCATGAGGCGACGAGGCGCGGAAGCTCGGTCTTGCCGACGGAGCGCAGGCCGGCAACGACGTCTGGGAGGGTCAGCGGGGGACGGTTGTGGCCGGGTTCGGCGGTGGCAGGATAGGGCTCTTCCCCTCCCCCTCGTGGGGAGGGGATAGGGGTGGGGGGCGGACGACCGGGCGAGCGCTCGGCAGGCGACGGCTCACCCGGTCGTTCACCCCCCCTCTCCATCTCTCCCCCACAAGGGGGGAGAGAGGAACCATGTCCGGCTTCCTCTGCGCTGGGCCACATCAGCGCCACCGTCTCCGACAGATCTCCGACATAGTCGTAGGACAGCGCAAACAGCACCGGATCGGTGCGCTCCGATATCAGCGTCCGGATCAGCCCGGCCTTGGCGTTCGGGAAGACGAGACCGCCGGTCATCGCCGCCAGCGCCAGCCCGCGATCGGGGTCCGGCGTCGTGCGCAGATAGTCCGCGATCAGCGCCAGCTTGGCGTTGCGGCGCGGCTCGTAGGCCAGCCGGTCGAGCAGCCAGGCGAAGCGGTTCATGGCGTGACCTCGGCCGGCGTCGCGTCAGGCTCGGCCTCGCCCTCGTCGCCATAGCCGACGAGATGCAGCGGCTTGGCCCTCAACCCCACCGTGCCGCACCAATGCACCAGCGCCTCGGCCTCGCCATGGGTGACCCAGATTTCGCCGGCTCCGACCTCGCGTATGGTCGCCTGCAGATCGTCCCAGTCGGCGTGGTCGGACACGATCAGCGGCAGTTCGACGCCCTTCTGCCTCGCCCGCGCTCTCACCCGCATCCAGCCCGAGGCGAAGGCGGTGACCGGATCGGGAAACTTTCGCGCCCAGAGGTCCTGCGTGGCGCTCGGCGGGCAGATGACGATCTCGCCGCCGAGGCTTTTCCGCTCGGCGGCGACGACCTTCCTGATCTCGCCGAGCCTCGCGCCCTCCAACGCATAGAACTCGGTCAGTTTCTCCATCGCGCCATGGACGTAGACCGGCCGGTCGTAGCCGGCCTCGCGGATCAGGGCCATGACGCGCTGCGCCTTTCCCAGCGAATAGGCCCCGACGATATGCGTGCGCTCCGGAAAAAGCCTTACCGATTCCAGCAGCTTGGCGACTTCCGCATGGGCGGGTGGATGGCGAAACACCGGCAGGCCGAAGGTCGCCTCGGTGATGAAGATGTCGCAGGGCACGGGCTCGAAGGCCGCGCAGGTCGGGTCGCGCTCGCGCTTGTAGTCGCCCGAGGCGACGATGCGCAGGCCGCGCGCCTCCACCACGATCTGGGCCGAGCCCAGCACATGGCCCGCCGGCACGAAGCGAAACGCGACCTCGCCGATCCGAGTCGTCTCGCCCGGCGCGGCCTCCTGGCGCTCGCCCGTAAAGCCCTCGCCATAGCGCAGGGCCATGATCGCCAGCGTCTCGCGCGTCGCCAGCACCGCGCCATGGCCGGCGCGGGCATGGTCGGAATGGCCATGGGTGATCAGCGCGCGCGCCACGGGCCGCACCGGGTCGATATGGATATCGGCCAGCGGGCAGTAGAGCCCGGCCGGGGTCGGGATCAAAAGCTCCGACGGGCGGAATTTCGGCGCGGCGACAGCCTGCGCGCCATGTCTGGCCAGTGTCATCCACCTCAGATAGACCGGCCGCCATGACAGAAAAGGGCAGCAACGCGCATTCCGCCGGTTCCGGCGACCTGAGCCTCGACCGGCGCTATGCCTGGGCGCAGGCCGCGCTCAAGGAGGGCGACGCGCAGGCTTGCGTCGAGATCCTCGACCAGACGCTGGCGCAGGCCTACGGCTTCACCGCCGCCTGGCACCTTTACGGGCAGGCGCAGGAGGCGCTCGGCCATAACGAAGAGGCCGCCACCGCCTGGCGGCAATGCCTGGTGCTCGACCCCAACGACCATTTCGGCGCTAGGCTCGACCTCGCCCGCATCGGCGCGATGTCGGCCGAGGAGGCGACCTCGGAGAACTTCTCCGGCGTGCTGTTCGACGGCTACGCCGAGCGCTTCGACAGCCATCTGGTCGAGACGCTGCGCTATACCGCCCCTGCCCTTCTGAGACAGGCACTCGCCGGCCTCTGCCGGGAGCGCGAACGGCCGTTCCGGTTCGACATGGTCTACGATCTCGGCTGCGGCACGGGGCTGATGGGCGAGGCGATCCGGGCAGAGGCGGGCTTCCTCGCCGGCTGCGATCTCTCCCCGCGCATGATCGAGCGGGCGCGGGCCAAGCGCGGCCTGGACGACGCGCCGCTCTACGACAAGCTCGCGGTGGCGGGACTGACGAGTTTCCTGACGAGCCGGCCGGATGCATCCGCCGATCTCGTGATCGCGGCCGACGTCTTCGTCTATCTCGGCGAGTTGGGAGCGGCCTTTTCGCAGAGCCGCCGCGTGCTGAAGCCCGGCGGGCTGCTCGCCTTCACAGTGCAGAGCCATCCCGGCCAAGGTGTCGTGGTCGGCGCGGACCGGCGCTTCGCCCATGGCGAGGGCTGGCTTCGGGAGCGGCTGAGGACGGCGGGGATGCGGCCAGTGCTGGTCGAGGCGGCCAGCACGCGCGAGGACCGGGGGGTTGCGGTGCCCGGGCTCATCGTGGTCGCGGAGCGCGGTTGAGCCGGGGCTTCCCGGTCATGGTCCGGACCTGACGCCCGCCATTCCCCTCAACGCCACCAGACATTATCTCTGGCAGTCATGCCAGCCTCTCCCTCCTTGCCTGCCGCTTTCTCAGACTGGTTTGCATCGCGCGGCTGGGCCGCCCGCCCACACCAGCTCGCGCTGCTGGAGGAAGCCCGCGCCGGGCGCTCGACGCTGCTCGTCGCACCGACCGGAGCCGGCAAGACGCTGGCGGGCTTCCTGCCCTCGCTGGTCGAACTCACGGAGCAGGACGGCAAGCGCGACGGCCTGCACACGCTCTACGTCTCGCCGCTGAAGGCGCTCGCGGTCGATATCGCCCGCAATCTGGAGATGCCGATCGCCGAGATGGGGCTGCCGATCAAGGTCGAGACCCGCACAGGCGACACCTCGGCCGCCAAGCGCACGCGCCAAATCGCGCGCCCGCCCGACATCCTGCTGACGACGCCGGAGCAGCTCGCGCTGCTCGTTTCGCATCGCGACGCGAAACCCTTCTTTGCGAGCCTGCGGCGGATCGTTCTCGACGAACTGCACGCGCTCGTCACATCCAAGCGCGGCGACCTGCTCGCGCTCGGCCTCGCTCGCCTGCGCACGCTCGCGCCTCAGGTCAGCGCCGTCGGGCTGTCGGCGACGGTGCGGGAGCCCGCCGACCTGCAGCGTTTCCTCGGCGGATCGGAGACGCCGGCGGGCCTCGTCACCGTGACCGGCGGCGCGGCCGCGCGCATCGGCATCCTCGACAGCAAGCGTCACCTGCCGCTCGCCGGCCACACCACCGGTCACGCCATGGCCGACATCTACAAGGCGATCCGGGAGCACAAGCTGACGCTGGTCTTCGTCAACACGCGCATGCAGGCGGAGTTCGCCTTCCAGGCGCTGTGGTCGATCAACGAGGAGAACCTGCCGATCGCGCTGCATCACGGCTCGCTCGATGCGAGCCAACGCCGCAAGGTCGAGGCGGCGATGGCGGCGGGAAAACTCAAGGCTGTCGTCTGCACGGCGACGCTCGATCTCGGCATCGACTGGGGCGATGTCGATCTCGTCGTCAATATCGGCGCGCCCAAGGGCGCCAGCCGGCTGATGCAGCGCATCGGGCGCTCCAACCACCGCATGGACGAGCCCTCGCAGGCGCTGCTGGTGCCGTCCAACCGCTTCGAACTGCTGGAGTGCCGCGCCGCGCTGGAAGCCGTCGCCGAGGCGGCGCAGGACACGCCCGAACCAAGGCTCGGCGGCCTCGACGTGCTGGCCCAACATGTGCTGGGCGTCGCCTGTTCGGACGGGTTCGAGACTGAGGCGCTATACGATGAAGTCCGCACCGCCTCACCCTATGCCGGGCTGGAGAGGGCCGATTTCGACGCGGTTGTCGGCTTCGTCGCGACGGGCGGCTATGCGCTCAGGAGCTATGAGCGCTTCGCCAAGCTGCGGCAGGACAAGGCCGGCCTCTGGCGCGCCAGCAACGCCCGCGTGATCCAGCAATACCGCATGAATGTCGGCACCATCGTCGAATCGACCATGCTGAAGGTTCGGCTCGGCCGGGCGCGCGGCGGCAAACCCGGCCAGCCCGCGCGGATCATGACCGGCGGGCGGGTGCTCGGCGAGGTCGAGGAATACTTCGCCGAGACGATGGTCGCCGGCGACACCTTCATCTTCGCCGGCGAGGTTCTGCGCTTCGAGGGCATCGCCGGCAACGAGGCGATCTGCTCGCGCGCCGCGCCCGGCACGGACCCGAAGATTCCCTCCTATGCGGGCGGCAAGTTCCCGCTCTCGACCTTTTTGGCGGCGCGCGTGCGGGCGATCCTGGCAAGCCCGAAGGAGTGGCAGACGCTGCCCGACGAGGTCTCGTCCTGGCTGCACGCCCAGCGCCTGAAATCGCGCCTGCCGAAGCCCGGCGAGCTGCTGGTCGAGACATTTCCGCGCGGCGGGCGCTTCTACCTCGTCGCCTACCCATTCGAGGGCAGGCTCGCTCATCAGACGCTCGGCATGCTGCTGACGCGCCGGCTGGAGCGGGCACGGATGCGGCCGCTCGGCTTCGTCTGCAACGATTACGGCATCGCCTGCTGGACTCTCGGCGACATGAGCGCCGCCATCGCACGCGGGGCCTTGAGCCTCAACGACCTCTTCGCGCAGGACATGCTCGGCGACGACCTCGAGGAGTGGCTCGCCGAGTCGGCGCTGATGAAGCGCACCTTCCGGCAATGCGCCGTGATCGCCGGGCTGATCGAGCGGAATTTTCCCGGCCAGGAGAAGAACCGGCGGCAGGTCACCATGTCGAGCGACCTCGTCTACGATGTGCTGCGCAGCCATGAGCCCGACCATGTGCTGCTCAAGGCCGCACGTCAGGACGCAGCCTCGGGCTTGCTCGACATCCAGCGGCTGGGACAGATGCTGACACGAATCAGCGGCCGAATCATTCATCAGCCACTGGAACGTGTCTCGCCGCTCGGCGTCTCGGTGATGCTCGAGATCGGCCGCGAGGCGGTCTATGGCGAGGCCGCCGACGAGATTCTGGCCGAGGCCGAGGCGATGCTGGTTGACGAGGCGATGGCGTGACGGCATTGGCGCTGGAAACGACGGGAACGCAGGCCGCCTTCATGCTGGGCAGGCTGGCGCTCGTGCCGGACCTGTCGGGCGCGCTGTTCCTGCCCGACGAGCGCACGCTGATCGTCGCCGACCTGCATCTGGAAAAGGGCTCGGCCTTTGCGGCGCGCGGGGTCTTCCTGCCGCCCTATGATTCGGCCGCGACGCTGTCCGTGCTCACTGCTGCGATCCTGCGCCATCAGCCCGCCCGCGTCATCGCGCTCGGCGACAGCTTTCACGATCGCGGCGGACAGGCCAGGCTCGACCCCGCCTGCCGCGCGGCGCTGGCGAGCCTGCAGGCAGGCCGCGACTGGCTCTGGATCACCGGCAACCACGACCCGCAGATCGGCCCGGCGCTTGGCGGCGAGACCGCCGACGAGATCGAGATCGCAGGCGTAGCGCTACGCCACGAGCCCGACGCAGCCCGGCTTGGTTTCGAGATCGCCGGCCATCTCCACCCGGCGGCAAAAGTCAGGATGCGCGGCCGGGCCTTGCGCCGGCGCTGCTTCGCGCTGTCGGCCGGCCGCTGCGTGATGCCGGCGATGGGCGCCTATGCCGGGGGCCTGAACCTGCGCGACCGCGCCTTCCGCCCGCTCTTCCGCGAGGGCGTGAGCGCCCACATCCTCGGCGACGGCCGCCTCTTCCGCATCGACGAGCGGCTGTTGCTGCCCGATTGAGCGGCGCAAGCGGGGCTTGGACCGCTGCATCGGCAATGGGGAGGTCGAGGCGGTCCCTGCAGGCCGCGCCGTTTCTCTGTGGGCAACAGGTTGCGTCGGCACGGGCCTTGTGGCATCAGGACGCCGCTTCGGAACGCGGCCAGCGCCCGCATCGCCTCGCGTGATGCTCATGACGCCCGCCAGACGGTCCTGCTGCGGTAGCTCAGTGGTAGAGCACTCCATTGGTAATGGAGAGGTCGAGAGTTCAATCCTCTCTCGCAGCACCAGCCCTTTCCCGGCAGCGGGCCATCGCAGCGGCCGGCATGGCTTCGCCTGCTTCGGTCTCGTCTGCCGGAACTGATCGCCGAACCAAGCCCGATCACAGGCCCGGGCTCGCAATGACCCGGCCTATCGCAGCGCCTCACGAAGCGCCGTCAATTCCGCCTCGCCGGTGATCGGGGCTTCGCCGCCGAAGCTCTGCAGCACCGCATCGATCAGGTCCCTGGGGTCGCTCGCCGGGCGGATGGCGCCCTCGCTCGCCAATTCGGAGATGACGGCGCGCTGGCGCCACTGGCCGGCGCTGCGGCAGGCCAGACCGAAGACCTGTTCCGCGGCGGGACGCCTGGCTGCGATCTCGTATTCGCGGCAGAGGCCGGCGCCGGCCATGCGGAAGGTGCCCGTCACCTTGACGACGCCTGCGCTGTCGCGATCGGCCCAGTCCCGCGCCTGACCGGACGGCAGACGATCGAGCGCCGCCTGCAACGCAGCCTGCGCGCCCGGCGCGGCCAGCAGTCCCGATGCCGCCGGTGCGGGGCCTGACCCGATCCGGTAGCCGATCGCCAATCCCAGACCAGCGGTCGCGCAGAGCAGGATCGTGGCGGCGACCGGCAGACGCCAGGTCCGCGCCGGTTGCGGCACGGGCCACGCCGGGTTGAGCCCCCGTTGCGCGGCGGCCGGGAGCGGAACGACGACGCCCGGACCGCGCGCGCCGGCCTCGGCCCAGGTTCCCGCGGCTTGCCGGCGGATCGCTGCGGCGAGCGGGTCGGGCTTAGCTGCGGCGACGGGGGCCGGTTCCAGCAAGGCCCTGGCCTCCGCATGCTCCGCGAAGCGCTCGGCCAGGGCGATGTCGTCGGCGATCAGCGTTCGCAGCGCCGCCTCCTCGGCGGCGTCGAGTTCGCCATCGGCCAGCGCCATCAGTTTGAGATCGAGATCAGGCGCGATCATCGTTCAAGCCTCATGCCTTCGATCCGGCCCGGCTTGTCCTCCCCGAGCGCTTCGAGCAGCGCGGCGCGCGCCCGCGAAAGGCGGCTCATTACCGTGCCGATGGGGATCGCCAGCGTCTGCGCCGTCTCCTGGTAGCTCAGCCCTTCGATGCAGACCAGCCGCAGGACATTCCGCTGGTCGGCGGGCAAACTGCCGAACGCCGCTTCGACGCTGCCCAGCATGAGCCGGGATTCGGCCAGGACGACGCCGTCCGCGCTCGGCGAGCCCTGATCGTCCGGCGGCAGGGGGACGCTGTTCTCGGTCTTGCGGCGACGAATCTGGTCGATCCAGAGATTCTTGATGATGCGAAAGAGCCATGCGTCGAGTCTCGTTCCGGGTTCGTAGCTGTCGCAGGCGCGCAGGGCCCGCTCGCACGCCGCCTGGACGAGATCGTCGGCGTCGGCGCCCTTGCCCGTCAGCGACAATGCGAAACGACGCAGCCGGGGCAACAGGGCGATCAACTCGTCGGCGAAGGAATCCGTCATATGCGATATGCGCTTCGCCGATCAGAACGCCGATATGGCCATCTTATTCCCGCAGCCGCGTCAATTCGCAAGCGGGCTCGCGGCGAGCGGAATAGTTTCGGCGCCGCTCCGTTATGCCGCCAGCGTCCTCCCTCGCAAAAGCGGGGGTCGTCGACGCGGGCGATACAAGGGAGAGCATCATGATCATCACCGGGACAGACCTCAACGACCGGCTTCTGGGCACCGACTTCGCCGATACGATCAGCGGCGGCAAGGGCAACGACGTTCTCGAAGGGTTCGGCGGCAACGACCGGCTCGATGGCGGCGAGGACAATGACGTGATCTATGGCGACGGCGGCAACGACGTCATCCTCGGCGGCTCCGGCAATGACGAGGCCTTCGGCGGCGACGGCGACGACCAGCTTTTCGGCGGCGACGGCGACGATCTTCTGGAGGGCGAGGACGGCAATGACCGGCTCTTCGGCGAGGCCGGAAACGACACCCTCTTCGGCGGTCTCGGCGATGACCGGCTCGATGGCGGCGAAGGCGAGGACAGGCTCTTCGGCGGCGACGGCAACGACACCCTCGTCGGCGGCTCCGGCGCGGATCAGCTTTTCGGCGGCTTCGGCGACGACACCATCAGGGGCGGCGACGACGCCGACCTGATCGAGGGCGGGGACGGCGTCGACCGGCTCTTCGGAGAAAATGGCGAGGACGAAATCTACGGCGGCCTCGGCAACGACCTGATCGACGGCGGCGAGGACAAGGACCTGCTCTTCGGCGGCGACGGCAACGATACGGTCTACGGAGGCAAAGGCGATGACTTCGTCGCCGGCGGCTTCGGCAACGATCGGCTCTTCGGCGGCGAGGATTCCGATACGCTCGAAGGCGGCGCAGGCCGCGACACGCTCCAGGGCGACGCCGGCAGCGACAGGCTGATCGGCGGCGCGGGGATCGACACCCTGATCGGCGGCGCCGACCAGGACTTCTTCGTCCTGACCAACCGCGCGGCAGATCGCGACATCATCAGCGACTTCGCCTTCGGCACCGATGATCTTGCGATCGACGCGGCGCTGTTCGGCGGCGGTCTGCAGTCTGGCAGTTCGCTCGACGAGACGCGCCTGGTGTCGTCGAGCGCGCCGACATCCGCGATCGCGGGCCAAGGGACGTTCCTCTACGACACGGATGACGGCCGCCTGTTCTGGGACGCCGACGGCGCGGGGGGAGCGGCCTCGACGCTGATTGCCCAGATCATGGGCGCAGGCCCGCTCCAGATCGGCGACTTCGACATATTCTGAGCCGAGCGCATGTCCAACGATGCCGAGAACCCGCCGATGGCGATCCATCGGCATCACACCCCGGACCTTGCAAAGGCCTATGCGATGGATCCCGGACGGCACGTGGGAGAGCTGTCCGGGAGCGACGAGCCTAGGCTGTCTGGGGGACTGGCCAGAAGCCCGATCGCCTGCACATGCTGCCCGGCTCGGCCGGAGCGCGGCGCGGCCGCTCGGGGCACGGTTTCGGCGCTCCAGCACGGAATGGAAGCACCATGACGCGCCTTCACGCATGCCTTTGTCTGGCCGTCATGGCGACGATCCTGACGCCGGTGCCGGGCGCGTTCCTCCGCCCCTTGCCGATCGGCCACGTCTTCACGACGGCGGCTCTCGCCGATGACGATGGCGGCGGCGGCGACGATGGCGGTGGCGGCGGCGGTGCCGGGGGCGACGGTGGCGGCGGCGGCGCATCAGGCGGCGGCGGCTCCGGTGGCATCGGCGGACCGGGCGGAGACGGCGGCGGCGGACGGGAATGGAACCCTTTCCGCGGCCGTGGCGGCCCGTCGCTGTCGCCGTTTCGCTGGTTCTCGGCCGTACCGGCACCGCGACCGAGGCGAGCCGAGCCGCTGGTGGCCGTGGTCGAGATCGCCGCTGTCGGGCTGACGCCGCAATCGGTGGATCGTATCCGCGACGCCGGGATCGAGATCCTCGACAGCCGGGAGTTCCTGACGGTTCCGGGGTTCGCGCTCAGAGTGCGCATGCCGATCCGCGGGTCCACCTCGCGCACGCTCGCGCGTCTCCGAACGCTCGCGCCGGAAGGGGTGATCGACGTCAATCACCGTTACCGCCAGAACTATCGCGTCCAGAGCAGCGGCGGACGGCGGGCGAATGGCTTCGACGCGCCGCTCGTCATGACGGCCTGGTCCATGCGGCCTGGCTGCAGGCCCGCCGGAACGATCGGCGTCATCGACACCGGTGTCGACGACGGCCATCCCGGCTTTGCCGGCAAATCCCTGCAGGTCGAATCCAGCCGCGGCCCGGCGCGGGCTCGCGCAACCCGACGCCACGGCACCGCCATCGCTTCGCTGCTGCTCGGCGACGGCGTCTTCGCCGGCCTCGCCCCCGGGGCCACCGTGATCGCCGTCGACGCCTTTCACCGCAGCGGCGACGTCGACGAGGCCGACGCCTACGATCTCGCGGCGGCGCTTGATCTGCTGGCGCGCCGGCATGTCGACGTCATCAATCTCAGCCTTGCCGGCCCGGCGAACGCCGTCCTCGATCAGGTCGGCGCGGCCATCAGCGCGCGGGAGATCGCGATCGTCGCCGCTTCGGGCAACAAGGGACCGGACGGACCTGCCGCCTATCCGGCCGCCTACCCATGGGCGATCGCGATCACCGCGACCGACGCCGACAACCAGGCCTATCGTCGATCCGGGCGCGGACCGCACATCCGCCTTGCCGCGCCGGGCGTCGGCCTGCGCCTGCTCGATATCCGCGGGCGGCCCCTGCTACATTCGGGAACGTCGTACGCCGCCCCCTTCATCGCCGCCGCCATCGCCGCCCTGCGCAGCGACGATGGCCGCGACGGCGCGCCCTCGCCGATCGAACGGCTCGAGCGCGCGGCGCTCGATCTCGGCGCGGCGGGACGCGACCCCGTCTTCGGGCATGGCCTCGTGCAGCTGGCGGGGGCCTGCCGATGAGCGAGAAGATGCCCGCGATCGTGCGCATCTGGATTCTCGCGGTCGCGCTCTGCGTCGGCGTCATGCTGCTGCTCGTGCTGGGGTCGATCGCACGCTGAGGGGCTGCAGGAAACGGGGACCGTGATCGCCAGGCCGGAATAAACCCGTGGCCGCCACGTTGCGCTTGCAGGGCGGAAACCATGGGAGAGCGCGATGTTGCGACTGCTGAAGACAGCCGAGAAGCCGAAGATCCTGTTCACCTGCAAGCCCGAACTGCAGGGAGTCATTGCCGAGCCCAGGCCGGCCAAAAGCGTCATTCCCGACTGGTTCCGGAAACTGCCGGCTGTCGATGGCGAACACCTGCACGCCACCAATAACGGCCTCACGGTCAAGCGCTGCATGCCGTTCCTCGACGCAATGACGACGGGCTGGATCATTCCGCTGGCGGCGACCGTCCGGCTGGTCATCCGCGACGGCGGCGCGACCGTCGATGCCGGCTGGGACATCGACCAGACGATGGTGTCCAACCATGGCCCGCATCAGGTCGCCGGCCATCCCGCCGGCGCTAGGCCGCCCTGCAAGTTCCACAACTACTGGACCGTGGCGACTCCGCCCGGCTGGAGCTGCCTTTTCGTCCCGCTGCTGAACCGGCCTAACCGGGTCGTCGACATCGTCAGCGGGATCGTCGACACCGACAGCTACCGCTCGCTGATCAACTTCCCCTTCTTCGCGGTGGCGGATGACGGCGTCCACACGCTGGAGCGCGGGACGCCGCTGGTGCAGGTCATCCCGTTCCGACGCGACGCGTCCCAGATCGACGGCGAGGTCCGGTCGGAAACGCCGGCAGAAGCCGAACTCAAAACCCGCATCCTGCGGCAGACCCAGGCCTCGGAAGGCTGGTATCGGAAAGTCGCCCGCGCCATGCGCTGACAATCACCGATCAAGGTGGGGAGACAAAAAAGGGGCGCCGCGAGGCGCCCCTTCCGTTGGCACGGTCGCGGAACTCAGCGCGACGAGTTGGAGCTCGAATTCGAAGAGGAATTGCTGCTGCCGTTCGAAGACGTGTTGCTGCTCGAGTTCGACGAGGAGTTGGAGCTGGAGTTCGAGGAGGAATTCGAGCTCGAGTTCGACGCCGTGTTCGAGGAGGTGTTGCTGCTCGTGTTCGAGGACGAGTTGCTGCTGCTGTTGCTGGAGCGGCGCAACGCCTGCGCCTCGACCCAGCCGCCGGCCGGGGCGGCAGCCGCCAGCTCGGTCCTGCTCGCGTCCGCCGGAACGGCAGCGCCAGCCGCCGCGGCCGCCATGGTCGCCGCCGCGAGGGTCGTCAGTGTGATGATCGTCTTCATGACCGTCTCCATCCTGTTGTCCGGATGCGTGATGTGCATCCGTCAGCTTAACGGCCGGTCGACAACTCTATTCCAGGTTTCCTGGCTAATCCCGGCGCAGCGCCTCGACGGGGTCGAGCGCCGCAGCCCGGGCCGCCGGCACATAGCCGAACACGATGCCGACGAGCGCCGAGGCCGCGAAGGCCAGCGTGATGATGGCAGGATCGACGACCAGCGGAATCGGCAGCCAGAGCCGAGCCGCGGCGGCGATGGCGAAGCCGGCGGCGATGCCCGCCAGCCCGCCCAGGACCGCCAGCAGGACCGCCTCCGCCAGAAACTGCCCGAGAACCTGCCGCGGCAAGGCGCCGATGGCGAGGCGGACGCCGATCTCGCCGGTGCGTTCCGTCACTGCGACCAGCATGATGTTCATGATGCCGATGCCGCCGACGAGCAGGCTCACCGCCCCGATCGCGGCGAGCAGGGCCGTCAGGGTCCGCGCCGTCCCGGCCATCGCTTCCGCGACCTGGCGCATTTCGAGGACATGGAAGTTCTCCGTCTCGCGCGGACCGAGCCCGCGGCGCTCGCGCAGCAGCCCCTCGACCCGCGTCCTGACCAGCGACGGATCGGCTTCCGGCCTCGCCAGAACCAGAATCGACTGAAGGTCTGGCGTGCCCTGCAGCCGTCGCTGGAAGCCGTAAAGCGGCATCAGGACGAGATTGTCCGCATCGTCCGACAGGCCCGACTGGCCGCGCGCGGCGAGCACGCCGACGATCAGGCAGGGGGCGGTCCTGACCCGCAGGATCTCGCCCAGCGCATCGCCGGCGCCGAAGAGCTTTTGCTGGATGGTGGCGCCGATGATGCAGACGCTCTTGCCGGACTGGAGTTCGTGGCCGCTGAAGGACCGCCCCGATCTGAGCCGCCAGTCGCGCGCCTCCAGGAAGGCGTTCTCCGTCCCGATCACGGTCGCCAGCCAGTTGGAACGCCGCGCCACGACCCGGGCCGAAAGCGACGCGACCGGCGCGACAGCTCCACCGCCTCTTACCTGTTCCCGGATCGCCTCGACATCGGCATAGTCGAACGCCTTCGCCTGGATCTGCGCTCCGTTGCCGCCGCGTGCGTCGAGGCCCAGCTTGACGACCAGAAGCCGCGTGCCCAGCCGCTCGATCTCGTGGGCGACGCGCAGGCTGGTTCCGCGCCCGATCGTCAGCAGAGCTACCACCGCCGCCACGCCGATCACGATGCCAAGCGCCGTCAGCGCCGAGCGCAAAGCGTTGCGGCGCAGCGCCGTCAGGGCCAGAACCAGAATGTCAGTGCGCATCGTCGCAATCCGGTTCGCTCGGGCGCGACGCGATGCGCCCGTCGCGGAAGCGGATGATGCGGCGCGCCTGTCCGGCGACGGCGGCATCATGCGTCACCATCACGATCGTCGTGCCGGCCGTCTGGTTCAGACGACGCAACAGGTCGACGATCTGTTCGCCAGCCGCCGAGTCGAGCGCGCCCGTTGGCTCGTCTGCGATCACGAGGGAGGGTTTGGTGACGATGGCCCGGGCGATCGCGACGCGCTGCTGCTGGCCGCCCGACAGCTCCTCCGGGAGGTGCGACCGGCGGTCTTCGAGCCCCACCGCAGCCAAAGCGGCGCTGGCTGCGGCGCGCCGCGCCTGCCTGTCGACACCGCGATACAGCAGCGGCATTTCGACATTCTCCAGCGCGCTCGTCCGTTTGAGCAGCCGGAAGCCCTGGAAGATGAATCCGATATGGGCCCTGCGCAGCCGCGCGCGACCGATGCCGTCCAGGGAGCCGACATCGACGCCGTTGAAACGATAGCGACCCTGACTGGGCAGGTCGAGGCAACCGATGATGTTGAGGCAGGTCGATTTTCCCGATCCGCTCGGCCCCATGATCGCGACGAATTCGCTGGGCTCGATCGACAGATCGACCCTGTCGAGCGCAGCGACCGCGGCTGCGCCTGTCCCATGCAGACGCACGACCTGCTCGAAGGAGATCAGCGGGGCATCCGGTTCCGGGCCCTGTCCGGCGGCGACCCCGGCGCTCATCGCGTGGCGTCGTGAAGATCGGTGACGATCATGTCGCCGACGCTGATCTCGCCGGCCAGTATCTCGGTGTGGCTGCCATCCGTCCGCCCCGGCGTGACGGTGACCGGCCGCAACTCGCCCCGCTCGAGCTTGTAGATGCGGCGTTGCGGTCCACCGCCGATGTCCGCGCGTCGAGCCCCCGCCTGCGCGGTGGCGGGCGGCGAAGTCAGATCGCCCAGCAGCGACCCGAAGCCCGGCGGCGAGGCGCCGCCGGGCTTTGGCGGCGAGAAGCGGAAGGCGGCGTTGGCGACCAGAAGCGCATCGGATCGGCGCGCCACGACAATGTCGGCGGTGACGGTCATACCCGGGCGCAGGTCGAGCCCGGCATTGCTGAACCCGATCAGCGCCTTGTAGCTGACCACGCCCTGAACGATCTCCGGCCCGACCTGGATCTTGCGGACGGCGCCGGCGATCGGCCGGTCGCGCAGGGCCTGCGCATTGAAAGAAGCCGCCTGGCCCGCCTCGACGGACAGCGCGTCGGCTTCGTCGACATCGACCTTGACCTGCATTTCGTCGAGATTGGCGGCGATGCGAAACAGCACGGGGGCCTGCAGCGCGGCCGCGATCGTCTGGCCCGGCTCCACGCTGCGTCGCAGCACCACGCCATCGATCGGCGCGACGATGCGTGCCTTGGCCAGATTTCCCTCCGCCAGCGAGACATCCGCCTGGGCAATCGCAATCTCGGCCGCATGGATGTCAAACGCCGCCTCGGCCTTGGCCGCCGCCGCCGTGGCGAGGTCGAGATCGCGCTCGCTCGTCGCCCTGCGCTCGGAGAGCCGCTGCTTGCGCAGCAGATCCCGCTCGGCCTGCTCGTAAGCAGCCTTGACCTCCTTGCGTCGCGCCAGCGCGAGATCAAGGCTGGCCCGCGCACGGGCCAGTTGCGTCTTCGGCGTGCCGCCGTCGATCTCCGCCAGCACCTGGCCGGCTTTGACGACGTCGTTGGCCTCGACATGAACAGCGCGGATCGTGCCTGAAAGTTCGGTCGAAACATCGATGATCCTGACAGGTTCGATAGTGCCAGATGCGGAAACATGAACCTCAAGATCGCCACGAAACGCGGCCTGGCCCACATAGCCCGGTCTGGTCGGAGCCGCCGGACCCATCATCTGCGACCAGAGCAACGATGCGAGACCTGAAACGGCCAGCACGGCCACAGCAACCCAAGGCCTGGACAAGCGCCGGATCTGCGGTCCCCAGGCATGGCGAGTGCCCGGCTTCTCCGGCAGCGTGCCTGCGTCCGCCCGGCTCGGAGCGGTCGTCGCGTCCATCGTCACGTTGCGCCACATGCGGCGTCCCGCCCTGTTCCGGCTCGTCATCCCCCTTCAACGTCGATGCGGGAGCCTTATTCCCGGTGGTCGAGACAATAAGGGCGTTCTGCCCGGCGAGCGCCTGCGGCGAAGCTCCGCCACGCCTTGATGGTTACAGTCACAACTGTTACAGATGAAACTATCTGGCGGAGGGGCGCGGCATGAACATCCAGACTCCGGCGAGCGCACAGGCCCCCCCGGCCAGGAGCGCGATCCAGACCGGCTACATGTCCGGCTTCGGCAACGGTTTTGAGACCGAGGCGCTGCCCGGCGCGCTGCCGCTGGGGCGCAACTCGCCGCAACGCTGCGCCTATGGGCTCTATGCCGAGCAGCTTTCCGGCTCGCCCTTCACGGCGCCGCGCACCACCAACGAGCGCTCCTGGCTCTATCGCATCCGGCCGACGGTCGCGCATTGGGGCCAGTTTCGCAAGGTCGATGCCGGGTTCTGGCGCACCGCGCCGGCGCGCGAGATCGACCTGCCGATCGCGCCGATGCGCTGGAGCCCGATCCCGATCCCCGAGCGGCCCATCTCCTTCGTCGAAGGCCTGCACAGCATCACCACCGCCGGCGACGCCGGCAGCCAGTCCGGCATGGGCGCGCATGTCTACCTGATCACGCGCTCGATGGTGGACGAATATGTCTACAACGCCGATGGCGAGATGCTGTTCGTGCCGCAGCAGGGGTCCCTGAGGCTCTGGACCGAGTTCGGCGTCATCGACATCGAACCTGGCGAGATCGCGGTGATCCCGCGCGGCGTGAAGCTGCGCGTCGAACTCCGGGACGGGCCCGCGCGCGGCTATCTCTGCGAGAATTATGGCGGCGCGTTCACCCTGCCCGAGCGCGGGCCGATCGGCGCCAACTGCCTCGCCAATCCGCGCGACTTCCTGACCCCCGTCGCGGCCTATGAGGACCGCGACGCGCCTTCCAAGATGTTCGTCAAATGGGGCGGCAATCTCTGGGCCGCCGATATCGCGCATTCGCCGCTCGACGTCGTCGCCTGGCACGGCAATTACGCGCCCTACAAATACGACCTGCGGAAATATTCGCCCGTCGGCCCGATCCTGTTCGACCATGCCGACCCGTCGATCTTCACCGTGCTGACCTCGCCCTCCGAGACGCCCGGCACCGCCAATATCGACTTCGTCATCTTCTCCGACCGCTGGCTCGTCGCCGAGAACACCTTCCGGCCGCCCTGGTACCACATGAACGTGATGAGCGAGTTCATGGGGCTGGTCTACGGCCAGTACGACGCCAAGACGGGCGGCGGCTTCGTGCCGGGCGGCGTCTCGCTTCACAACACCATGCTGCCCCACGGGCCCGACATGGACGCCTTCGAGAAGGCGAGCAGGGTCGAGCTCAAGCCGCACAAGCTGGAAGGCACGCTGGCCTTCATGTTCGAGACACGGTTTCCGCAACAGGTGACGCGCTTCGCCGCGCAGAGCGAGGCCTTGCAGGCCGATTACGGGACCTATGGCCACAGGCTGACCAAGCATTTCGATCCGACGCGGCCCTGACAGAGTCAGCAAAGCGTCCTTCAGCCGCCGCGAATGACGAGTTCGTGGTCGAGGAAGGCGGTCTCGACCCGTCCCTTGTCGAGCAGGGCGGCGAGCGTCTTCACCACGACCGGGCCGAAACCGTCATAGGGGATTCTGACCGCGCTGAGCCAGGGCGCGATCCAGGCGTTGAGCGGGTTGTCGTCGAAGCCGAACAAAGCGACGTCGCGCGGCACGCTCAGGCCCGCCTCGGTCAGCCGGCGATAGGCGCCATAGGCGATCAGGTCGCTGAGGCAGAGGATGCGGCGTGGCACGATAGGGGCCGCCAGCAGCGCGCCCATCCCTTCATGGCCGATGGCGAGGTGGCTTTTGCCAGTGCCGGTGGCGCGCAGGATGGCCGCTTCGGCGACGCCGTCCGCGACGAGGCCCGCGACGAAGCCCGCCGCCCGGCGCTGGCCGGCGCTGAAAGAGAGCGAGGCGTGCAGCAGCCCGAACGGGCCGCGCTTATCCTGCGCCAGCCAGTGCCGCGCCACGGCGCAGCCCGCCGCATGGTCGTCGATGCCGACGAAGGGCGAGGCCTCGTCGCCGGGATCGCGCCGGTTGACGAAGACGAGCGGGCGGCCGGCCGCGCGCAACCGGTCGAGGCCCGGCGAGGGCACTGCCACCAGCAGCACGATGCCGCGCGCCAGCTGCGCCTCCATCTCGGCGAGGTATTCGTCCTGGATCGCGGGCTCCTCATGCGTGTCGCAGAGCGCCATGACGAAGCCGGCGTCGCGCAAGGCGAGCTCGATCGAGGCGGCGGCCGCCGCCATCGCCGGGTTGCCGAGATTGGCGGCGAGCACGCCGACGATGCGGCTCTCGCGCTGGCGCAGCGCCCGGCCGACGCTTTGCGGCCGGTAGCCCAGCGCCGCGACGGCCGCGTGGACGCGGGCGGCGGTCTCGGACGTCGCCTTGTTCTCGACGCCGTTCATCACCCGCGAGACGGTCGCGATCGAGACCCCGGCGCGGCGCGCAACCGCCGAAATCGAGACCGGGCGGGCGCCGGCGGCCTTTCGCGGATCGTGCTCGTTCACGTCTTCGCCGCCCTTCCCACGCGCGCCTCGCCGTGCAGACGCGGCTCAGCATATGGTTGCCAGAAGCGCGGCGCTTGTCTAGCATAAGGGAAATCGTTTTCCTCCATAAGAAGACTTGTCATCGGGATGGACGCCAAGGTCGAGAACAGCCCTGCCAGCGGGCCCGGCGAGCATGCGCTCCAGCCGGGGCACGATCCCTATCACCATCTCCATGACGAGGCCTATGCCGCACCCTTCGGGCAGCGCCGCGTCGGCTGGCGCGAGATGCTGAGCGTGGCGGGCCGCACCGTCGAATCGCTCGATGGTGCGTGGAACTTCGTGCTCGATCTGCATGACGAAGGCCTGCGCCAGCGCTGGTTCGAGGACGCGCCCGATCCGATCGGCGGCTGGACGACCCCGCGCGACTATGACGATGGCGGCTGGCAGAGCACGACCGTTCCCTCCTGCTGGAACGTGATGCGTCCCGAATGGACCTATTTCGAGGGTGGGGCCTGGTACACGCGCCATCTCGATTTCGCACCCCGCAAAGCGGGCGAGCGCGTGTTCCTGCGCGTCGGCGCGGCGCAATACGAGGCGCGCGTCTTTCTCAACGGCGTCTTCCTCGGCAGCCATCGCGGCGGCTCCACGCCCTTCTTCATCGAACTGACGGGGCATCTGAACACGGGCGCGAACCGCCTGCAGATCAATGTCGACAATCGCCGCCGGCCCGAGCGCGTGCCGATGAACCACACCGACTGGTTCAATTATGGCGGCATCTATCGCGAAATCGGGCTGGTGCGGGTGCCGGCCCTGTTCATCCGCGATTTCGGCGTCGCGCTGGTTCCGGGCTTGGCCGGCAAGCGCATCGCCGTCGATGTGACGCTGTCGGAGCCGACCAGCGGCACGGCGCGGCTTTCCATCGAAGGGCTGGCGAGCGATGTCGCCGTGCCGGTCTCCGGCGGCGTCGGCCGGCTGGAATTCGAGGCCGCGCCGGAACTGTGGAGCCCGGCCAGCCCTAGGCTCTATTCGGTCGGCATCAGCTTCGGCGAGGATCGGCTCAGCGACAAAATCGGCTTCCGCGAGATCAGGGTCGAGGGCCAGCGCATCCTGCTCAATGGCGAGGACATCTTCCTGCGCGGCATCTGCGTCCATGAGGACGACCGCGAACTGGGCAAGGTTTCGACCGAGGCCGACATCCGCCGCCGCTATGCCGACGCCAAGGCGCTCAACGCCAACTTCCTGCGGCTGTCGCATTACCCGCATCACGAACTGGCGGCGCAGATCGCCGACGAGGTCGGGCTGCTGCTCTGGGAAGAGGTTCCGGTCTACTGGGCGATCGACTTTTCCAACCCCGACACCTTTGCGGACGCCGACAACCAGCTCCGCGAGATGATCCGGCGCGACCGCAACCGCGCCAGCATCGTGATCTGGGGTGTCGGCAACGAGAATGCCGACACCGATGCGCGGCTCGCCTTCATGAGCGGGCTCGCCGCCTCCTGCCGCGAGATGGACTTAACCCGCCTGGTTTCGGCCGCCTGCCTGATCAACCGCGAGCATTTCCGCATCGAGGACCGGCTGAGCGAGGCGCTCGATATCATCGGGCTGAACGAGTATTTCGGCTGGTACGAGCCTTCGCTCGACGGGCTGAAGCGGCTCTTCGCCAACTCCGACCTCGACAAACCCCTCGTCATCACCGAGACGGGCGCCGATGCGGTCGCCGGCCGCTCAGGGCGGCCGGGCGAGCTTTTCGGCGAGAATCACCAGTCCGACCTTTACGATCGCCAGCTCGATCTGGTCGAGAATGCGCCGTATGTGCGCGGCTTCTGCCCGTGGATTCTCTACGACTTCCGCACCGAGCGGCGGCAGACCGCCTATCAGCGCGGCTGGAACCTGAAAGGTTTGATCGCGGCCGACAAGACGACGCGGAAGAAGGCCTTCACCACCCTGTCGGAGCGCTACTCCGACCTGGCGCAGCAGCAGAAGCCTGCTGGACCATGAGCGAGCGGCCCCAAGGCGAAAACGCCCGGCCAAGACAAGACAACCCAACGCGGAGGACACCATGATGAGCATCACACGACGCACCACCCTGATCGCCGGCATGAGCGCCGCAGCCGCCCTGGCGCTGGCGCCCGTCGCGCAGGCCAAGACGACGATGCGGCTCGGCCACGGCCTCGCAAAGGGCCACCCGGTCGACGTCTCGCTCGAACTCTTCGCCAAGCTCGTCTCCGAGCGCTCCAAGGGCGAGATCGAAATCAGGGTCTTCCCGGCCGGACAGCTCGGCCAGCAGCGCGAATTGCTGGAGCAGCTACAGGCCGGCGCGCTCGACTTCGCCCATGCCAACGCCTCGCCGCTGGCCGCGTTCGAGCCGGCCTTCGGCGTCTTCGACACGCCCTTCCTGTTCCGCGACAAGGCGCATTTCTTCAAGGTCGTGGACGGTCCGATCGGTCGCGAGATCCTGGAGGCCGGCAAGGCCAAGTCGCTGCTCGGCCTGTCCTATCAGGACAACGGCACCCGTTCCTTCTACGCCAAGAAGGCAATCAGGACCCCGGATGACCTGAAAGGCCTGAAAATCCGCGTGCAGCCCGGCCCGATCACCACCCGCATGGTCAATCTGCTCGGCGCCGCCGCGACCCCGCTCGCCTGGGGCGAACTCTACACCGCGCTGCAGTCGGGCGTCGTCGACGGGGCCGAGAACAACGTCACCGCGCTGACGCTGGCCAAGCATGGCGAGGTGATGAAGTTCTACTCCCGCAACGAGCATACCCGCGTGCCCGACGTGGTGCTGGCCTCGGGCGTGACCTTCGGCAAGCTCAAGCCCGACCAGCAGGAGCTGGTGCGGCAGGCGGCGACGGATTCGTCCAAGGCGCATAACGAGAACTGGCAGAAGGAACTCGACAAGGCCGAGGGCGACGCGGTGAAGCTCGGCGTGACCTTCGTCGACGCCGACAAGCCGGCGTTCCGCAAGGCCGTGCAGCCGATGTATGACGATCTGAAAGCCGTGCCGGCGGTGGCGGCGCTGGCCGAGAAGATCCAGGCGGTGCAGTAGGGCTGGGCTCCCCTTCCCCCCTTGCGGGGGAAGGTGGCAGCGCGAAGCGCTGACGGATGAGGGGTCGCACCGCCCTCATCGGCGACAGCCTTTACAAGCATCTCCGACGCGCAGCGCGACCCCTCATCCGGCGCTGCGCGCCACCTTCTCCCGCAAGGGGAGAAGGAAGATCCCGCCCCCTCCCCGTCGGGTCGCCCCATGCTCCACCGCATTCACCGCTCGCTCGACATCCTCGTGCTGACCCTCGCCGTGCCGATGACGCTGGTCATGCTGGCCTGTGTGGTCTGGCAGGTGGTGGGGCGCTATTTCCTGAACTCCTCGACCTCCTTCACCGACGAACTCTCGCGCTTCCTGTTCATCTGGGTCAGCCTGCTCGGCGCGGCCTATGTGCTCGGCAAACGCGGCCACATCGCCATCACCGGGCTGATCGACATGGCCCCGCGCGGGGTGCGGCGCGGCATCGACATCCTGATCGCCGGGCTCGTCATCGTCTTCGCGCTGGTCGTGCTCGGCTGGGGCGGCTGGCTCCTGGTCGAGCGCAATCTGCGGCTCGGCCAGGTGACGCCGGCCATGCTGGTCCCCGTCGCCTATGTCTACCTCATCATCCCGCTCTCTGGCCTCCTGACCGCCATCTACGCGACGCTCGTCGTCTGCGAAGTCGCCAGCGGACAGGAGATCGCGGCCAAGGAGGTCTCGCTCGACTGAGCGGGAGTGAGCGTCATGGAAGCATCGCCCGCCCTCATCCTCTCCGTCGCCTTCATCGGCCTGATGGCCATCGGCGTGCCGATCAGCCACGCCACGGGGCTGGCCGCGATCGCGGCGCTCCTGTCGATCATGCCGCCCATGCCGGCGCTCTCGGTGACTGCGCAGCGCATCGCGACCGGGCTCGACTCCTTTGCCCTGCTGGCGATTCCGTTCTTCTTCATGGCGGGCTCGATCATGAATCGCGGCGGCATCGCGCGCCGCCTGATCGACTGCGCAAAAGTCTTCGTCGGCTGGATGCCGGGCGCGCTGGCGCAGATCACCATCCTCGCCAACATGATGTTCGGCACCGTCTCGGGCTCGGCCGTGGCAGCGGCGTCCGCCATCGGCGGCACGATGCAGCCGCTCAAGGACAAGGCCGGCTACGACCCGGCCTTCTCGGCTGCCGTCAACATCGCGTCGTGCCCAACCGGCCTGCTGATCCCGCCGTCGGGCGCGTTCATCGTCTATTCGCTGGTCTCGGGCGGCACCTCGATCGCGGCTTTGTTCCTCGCCGGCTACCTGCCCGGCATCCTGATGGGCGTCTCGGTGATGGTGCCGGTCTGGTTCATGGCGAAGAGGCGCGGCTATCTGCCGATGCCGCCTTTGCCGATGCGCGAGAAAGTCTCGGCGATCCTCAGCGCGCTGCCGAGCCTCGGCCTGATCGTGCTGGTGATCGGCGGCATCGTCGGCGGAATCTTCACCGCGACCGAAGGCTCGGCCATCGCCGTCGTCTATTCGCTGGTGCTGGCGGGCATCTATCGCGAGCTGAGGCTCAGTGACCTCTACCGCATCGTCGTCGATACGATCGAGGCGACAGCGGTGGTCTCGCTGATGATCGGCACCTCGCTCGCCATGGCCTATGTGATGTCGCTCGCCGGCATTCCCCAACTGATCGGCGACTGGATCACCGCCATCTCCGACAACAAATACGTCGCGCTGATGCTGGTGAATATCGTGCTGCTGCTGATGGGCACCTTCCTCGATCTTACGCCCGGCATCCTGATTTTCACGCCGATCTTCCTGCCCGTGCTGACGCAGCTCGGCGTCGATCCGGTGCATTTCGGCGTCATCCTGGTGTTCAACATGTGCCTCGGCATCGTCTCGCCGCCGACCGGCAGCGCGCTCTTCAT
>JAIETL010000074.1 GCA_019745195.1 Beijerinckiaceae bacterium | reverse complement strand
GGCAGGACCGGGCGGGGCTCGCCGGCCCAGGGCAGCGGCAGATGCGCGAAGTTCAGCCCGGTGGCCAGCGCGATGGCGAGCAGCCCGAGCAGCAGCGTGCGCCGTGGCGGGAGCGCCGTGGCCGAGATCATGACGGGAGCGAGGAACAGGATCGAGAACGGGTTCTGCAACCCGCCGGTCAGATAAAGCAGCGCCGCGAGCTGCAGCACGTCGAAGGCGAGCAGCGCCGTCGCCGCGCCCTCCCGCAGGCGATGGCTCATCGGGAAGCGGATGCGCAGCGCGATATTGAGCCAGGCCGAGGCGGCGATGGCGGCGAAGCACCAGCCGAAGGGCAGCGTAAAGCCGAGCCCGAAATGCACGCCCGCCACCGCGAAGCTCTGCCCCGCAATGGCGAGCCAGCGCAGCCGAACCAGCGTGTCTAGCCGCAGATGCCGGCCGGAGCGCACGGCAAACGGCTCCGGCGAGTCGAGCCCGGTCATGCCGCCGCTCCCAGGCCAGGCCGATACGAATCCCTAAGCAAGAATCTGTGGCAAATCGGCATCTCAGCGAAATCTTAGCCTTTAGCCGGATTGAATACGAACAAAGACGATCTACGGTGCGTTCCTTGCTGCGGCGCATCATCAATCGTGAGCGGTGCAGCCGGGGACAGTGATCGCATGTATGGGGCTCCCATGTCGTTTGCCTATCACGCCTATGAAGCGGTTCACATGATGGTCGGCCCGGCGCGCGGCTTCTCCGACGCCTTGCATCTCGCCTTCAAGAACCCCGCCAATCCGCTGACCTATACCCCATTCGGCCGCACCATGGCGGCGTCCGCCGAGCTGTTCGAGCGCACGACGCGGCGTTACGGAAAGCCGGCCTTCGATCTGCCGCAGACGACGATCAACGGCGTCAAGGTCGCGGTCGAGGAGCGCGTCGTCTGGGAACGGCCCTTCTGCAAGCTGGTCTATTTCGACCGCAAGACGCAAGGCAGGCGCAAGCCGCAGCCGAAAGTGCTGCTGGTCGCGCCGATGTCGGGCCATTACGCCACGCTGCTGCGCGGCACGGTCGAGGCCTTCCTGCCCGGCCATGAGGTCTACATCACCGACTGGGTCGATGCCCGCCTCGTGCCGATGAGCGCGGGCCGCTTCGATCTCGACGACTATATCGACTACGTCATCGGCATGCTGCAGATGCTCGGCCCCGACACCCATGTCATGGCCGTGTGCCAGCCGTCCGTGCCAGTGCTGGCGGCGATCGCCCGGATGGAGGCCGAGGGCGACCCTTGTGCGCCGCGCTCGATGACGCTGATGGGCGGGCCGATCGACACGCGCCGCTCGCCGACTGAGGTCAACAAGCTCGCGGAAGATCGCGGCATCGACTGGTTCAAGCGCCACTGCATCACGCGGGTGCCGTTTCCGCATCAGGGCTATTTCCGAGAGGTCTATCCCGGCTTCCTGCAGCTTTCGGGCTTCATGGCGATGAATCTCGACCGCCATGTCACGGCCCATTACGACATGTTCAAGCATCTCGTCCGGGGCGACGGCGATTCGGCCGAGAAGCACCGCGACTTCTACGACGAGTACCTCGCCGTGATGGACCTCACGGCAGAATTCTATCTCCAGACCGTCGAGACCGTCTTCGTCGATCATGCGCTGCCCAGGGGCACGATGATGCATCGCGACAAGCCGGTCGATTGCGGCGCGATCCGGCGCGTCGCGCTGATGACGGTCGAGGGCGAGAACGACGACATCTCCGGCGTCGGCCAGACCCAGGCCGCGCACGATCTTTGCGTGAACATCCCGGCCGACAAGCGCGTGCATTACATGCAGAAGGCGGTCGGCCATTACGGCGTCTTCAACGGCTCGCGCTTCCGGTCCGAGATCGCGCCGCGTATCTCCGACTTCATGGTCAGCCTCGACATGGAGGCCGCGAAGGGCCGCCGCGAAGAAAGCGCCGTGGACGCCCGAAAGGCGCTGAAGATCGCGAGCTGAGGCCCTTCCGCAGCGCTCGCGAATCCGGCACTCTCGCCAAGCGATGCGGTTCTCCCTGTTCAAGCGAAAGCCCGATCCCGACACGATCGAGGTTCCCCATGGCGGGATGCTCTATCCCGTCATGGTCAGGCGGCGCGCGGCGGCGCGCCGGATGACGCTGCGCGTCTCGCAGGCGACAGGCGAGATCACGCTGACCTTGCCCGAGCGGGCCGATTTCGGCGCGGGCCGGATCTTCGCGGAAAAGCACGGCGGCTGGATCGCGGCGCGCGTCGCCAAACGGCCGCAATCGGTTCCGTTCGAGCCGGGTCAAAGCATCCCCTTTCGCGGCGAGCCGCACCGGATCGTACACTGGTCGCGGGTGCGGGGTCTCACCCATGCCACGACCGACCGCGACGGGGCAGCGATCATCGCGGTCGCCGGCGAGGCGGCGCATGTGCCGCGCCGCATACAGGATTTTTTGCGCAAGCAAGCCTTGGTCGATCTGGAGGCTTCCGTGGCGCGCCACACCGCGACGCTCGGCATCCCGGCGCGAAAAATCACGATCCGCGACACGACCAGCCGCTGGGGCTCGTGCTCCTCGAAGGGGCACCTCAATTTCTCGTGGCGGCTGATCATGGCCCCGCCGCTGGTGCTGGACTATCTCGCAGCCCATGAGGTCGCCCATCTCAAGGAGATGAACCACTCACACCGCTTCTGGGCGCTGACGCACAGGCTCTGCCCGAGGACGGAAGAGGCAGAAGCCTGGCTGAAGCGGCATGGGGCCGGGCTGCACGGGTTCGGGTGAGGTTTAATCAAGCAAGTCCGCTTGCTCCGGCCGCGACGGCGAAAGGCCGGCTGTGAAATCCCCCGCGGGAACAGCGCTGCAACTTATCCCGTGGGCGCTTCCATCGTTAGATTGGCGGGCTTCCGAAACGGGAGCCCTTCATGTCCAGCCAAGCCCGACACGACGTCTATCGCCGCCGCGAATTGCTGCGGCTGCGCCGCGACATCGCGGCGAAGAGGCTGCGCCAGCGGAAATACAGCCCCGACCAGCCGCGTGTTCCGGCCGGAAACGCCGATGGCGGGCAATGGACCAGCGGTGGGGGCGGCGGAGGCTCGGGCCGCGGCTTCGGCGGCAGCATGGCCGAATTCGGCGCGGGCTTCGGCGAAGCGCTCGGCCTCGGCGAGGACATGGGCGGCGGGCTCTTCGTCGATCCGACCGACGAGGCCTCCTGGTCCTCGTTCAGCGAGGGCTGGAGCGCGGACGGCTCGGTCTTCGAGCGCGACATCGTCAATCGCGACGGCAGCACGATCCAGTCGGAATACGCCGCATCCCGCGAGGCCGGCTTCGACGAGCGCCAGACGGTGCGGTTGGAAAGCGGTGAGAAGGTCTCGTTCGAGACAACCGACCGCGTCCAGACGATCCGTTATAGCGGGACTGATGGCGAGGTCGTCAGCCGGTCGATCTGGACGCCGAGCGGACCCGACCTCGATGCGACGGTGCAGCCGGTTCTCCTTCGCCCGCTCCAGCAAGGGGTTGGCGCAGCGGGCGCGATCCTGTTCGGGTGGGAATCCCAGCGAAACGGCCTCGACGGCCGCCAGGCCGTCATGGGGTTCAACGCCTGGCAGGTTAACCCCGAAACTGGGGCAGCGGGGCGTCCTCAACTCGGCTATATCGGCAGGCTCAGCAACGAAGAGGTCGAACGAGCCTGCCTGCGCTGGCCAGACGTCAAATCCTTCGCCGATCGGGCGGCGAACGCGGCTGGGTCGAAGGACCTGTATCCGTCCGGGGCGGTCTATGGCACAAGCGTTCACAGCCGCTTCAAGATTTATGTCGAGGACGCTCACGATCCATTCTTCAGGGCCGAGCGATCGTTTTCGAAGGAGCGCTTGGAGGCGACCAGTGACGCCGAAAGTCGCTACGGCTACCCCGGATCGATCCGCGTCGCTGCCTACGAGTTCCGCCCCGACGGGACTCTTTGCGTTTATGATCTGAAGACCGGCGTTACTGGACTTTCCGATCGCCGAGCGGAGATACTGGCACGAGCAGCGTCGCTCGGCTTCAGCCCGATCCGGCGCGTCATTGTCACCGAGGTCCGTCCGCGACCATGACGACCAAGAATCAGATCCATGCGCTTCTGAAGCACCTGCTGGAGCGGGATGGGGGCCTCATACTTAGCAAGGACGAGGCCGATCCGCATGGCCCACCGTTCATTGTCGTCAAGCCGGTGCGTCACGTTATCCGGACGCTCTGGATCGACCGCTCCGGCGTGGCCGACTACGCGCGCTTCTTCTGGGCGGTTGGCCATGCCTTCAACCCGATGATATCTCGACGGGGTATTTTCGCCGAACAGTTCCAGATCCCGCGCGGTCTTCCCAATCGCTGGTCTCAGCCCGGCATGCGCGAGGCGTTCATCGACCTGGTCGAGAACGCCGTTGTGCCGATGCTGCGTCGCGTCGAGAAATTCGACGACATGTTCACGATCGACGAGAGATTTCGCTCTCCCGCTTATGACGGCTGGCTGCAGTACGAACCTTACCAGATGCATTTCCTCGCCGCGAACGGGCGCTTCGAGGACGCGATCGCGATCTACGACTCGATCAAGGACTTCGACCGCTCTCCTGAAAATCCACGCCGTCGCACCTACGCGTTGGTCACCGACGATCTCGCTCCGCTGCTGCTCGCGAACGACAAGCCGGGTGTCGCGGCATTGCTGCATCGTTGGGAACAGGCGACAATTCAGCGCAACGGGCTGGAGGCCATCTACGAACCTACACCCTTTCCGCTGGAGCTCGATCAAGGCTGACGGACCTCAGTTTCGCCGCGTCATGCCTGCGGGCGCTAGGCTTGCATACATCTCAGCACCTCGCCGCCTCGCACTTGATCCCCCCATCGCCACGCCCCACAACGGCCCTCCTTTCGTCTCCCTCCCGGCTTCCCCATGACCCTCCGTCCAGACACGCTGGCGATGACCGCCGTTCTCGCCATGCTGACGGCTCTGGGTCCGCTCTCGACCGATTTCTACCTGCCATCGCTGCCCGAGATAGCCCGCGTCATGAACAGCGACGTCGCCGGCGCGCAGGCGACTCTGTCGGTCTTCCTGTTCGGCTTCGCCGCCGGGCAGATCGTCTGGGGGCCGATTTCCGACCGGGTCGGTCGCCGGCCGGTGCTGCTGATAGGCTTGAGCCTCTTCATCGCGGCGACGCTCGCCTGCGCCTTCGCGCCGTCGATCGGCGCGCTGACCGGCGCGCGCGCATTGCAGGCCTTCGGCGCGTCGGGGCCGATCGTGCTCGGCCGCGCCATGGTGCGCGACCTGTATGAGGGGCCGCGCGCCGGGCGCGAGCTCGCCCGGATGGGCATGATCATGGGGCTGGTCCCGGCGATCGCCCCGGTGCTCGGCGGCGTTCTGCAGGACGCCTTCGGCTGGCGCTCGACCTTCTTCGCCTCGCTCGTCTTCGCGCTGGCGCTCGTCGTGGTGATCCTGACGGTGATGCCGGAGACGCTGCGTGCGCGCTCAGCCCAGCCGCTCTCCTTCCTCTCGATCTTCCGCGGTTTCGGCGTCCTGCTGCAAAACCGCGCCTTCCGCGTCTACGTCTCGCTGACGGGGCTCGCCTATGCCGGCCTCTTCGCCTTCATCTCCGGCTCGTCCTTCGTGCTGATCGGCATTCACGGGCTGTCGCCGGTCGCCTACGGGATGTCCTTCAGCTTCGGCGTGCTGGGCTTCATCGCGGGCACGGTCATCGCGCAGCGTCTCGTCGGACGGCGCGGCATGGACGGCGTCATCGGCCTCGGCGTCGCCTGCCTCGCGGGCGGCGGGCTGATCATGCTGGCCTGCGTTGCCACCGGCTTCGGCGGGCATCTCGGCGTCACCGTGCCGATGGCGCTCTATGCCTGTGGCGTCGGGCTGACCATGCCGCAGGCGCAAGCCTCGGCGATGATGCCGTTTCCGGAGCGCGCAGGCGCGGCCTCGTCCTTCAACGGGCTGTGCCAGATGCTGCTCTCGGCCTGCGTCGGACTGCTGGTCGGCAGGCTGCTCGGCGCCTCGGCCCTGCCGATGCCGCTGGTCATGTCGGCGCTTGGCGTCGCGGCCTTTGCGATCTTCCACCTGAGCGCCGGCATCCGGGCGGCGAAGGCGTAGTCGCCGCGCCTATCCGCCGAACAGCCGCTCGAGCAGGTTCTTCTCCTGCGGCGGCGGCGGAACCCAGGCGCGGTCGGTGTCGGCCGTCTGCGTATTGGCGGGCGGCCTGGCGCTCGCAACCGGCGCGCCATTGTCGAAGATCGAGCGCGGGCCGCTTCGCCACAAGCCCCCCGGCAGCGGCGCGGGCTGCGCGCCGACATGGGCCGCCTTCATGTATTTGCCCCAGATCTCGGCCGGCAGGCCCGAGCCGAAGACACGCTTCATCTGACTGTTGTCGTCATTGCCGAGCCAGACCGCCGTAACCAGCCGCGCGGTGAAGCCGACGAACCAGGCGTCGCGGAAATCCTGCGTCGTGCCCGATTTACCGCCGACCTCCCAGCCCGGCAGATTGACCTTGCTGCCGGTGCCGCTGGTCATGACCTCGTGGAACATGGCGTTCATCATCGAGAGCGTCTGCGGCTGCACGACAGCGCCGAAGCCGGAGCCCTTGCGGGCGTAGATCACCTTGCCGGCGGTCGATTTCACCTCGCGGATGACATAGGGCAGTACGCCCTGCCCGCCATTGGCGAAAGTGGCGTAGGCCGTCGTCAGCTCGATCGGCGTCACCTCGGACGTGCCCAGCGCCAGCGACGGATTGGCCTGCAGCGCGGACGAGATGCCGAGCCGCTGGGCTGTGCGCACGCTCTCGCGCGGCGTCACCTCCTGGTTGAGCTTGACCGCGATCGTATTGAGCGAATGGGCGAAGGCCGTCTGCAGCGTCACCGGCCCGCGATAGGTCCGGGAGTTGTTCTCCGGCGTCCAGCCCTTGATGGTGACGAGCGAATCGTCGCGGATCGTGTCGGGCGTCAGGCCCTGCTCCAGCGCCGCGAGATAGACGAAGGGCTTGAAGGCCGAGCCCGGCTGGCGCTTGGCCGCGGTGGCGCGGTTGAACTGGCTTTTCGTGTAGTCGCGCCCGCCGATCAGCGCGCGCAGCGCCCCGTCGGGAGCCATGGAGACGATCGCGCCCTGTCCGGCGTTGAGCTTGCCCCCTTGCGCGGCCAGCGCCTCGACCAGGGTCGTCTCCGCCAGCGCCTGCAGCCTGGGATCGATCGTGGTCAGCACGGTGACGTCGCCCTCGACCGCGCCGATGAAGTCGTCGAGCACGTCCATGACGTAGTCGGCGGCGTAGTTGACCGAGCCCGCACCGATGCGCTCAGCGGCTTCCGCCGGCGCGACCAGCGCGGTCTTGGCCGAGGCCTGCGAGATGAGCCCCTGCTCGGCCATCGCCGCGATCACGAGTTGGGCGCGCTTTTCCGCCGCTTCGGGATTGCGGTTGGGCGCGAGGCGAGAGGGCGCCTGCACCAAGCCGGCGAGCATCGCGGCCTCGGCGATCGTCGCCGAGCGGGCCGATTTGTTGAAATAACGCTGGGCGGCCGCCTCGACGCCATAGGCGCCCGAGCCGAAATAGACCCGGTTCAGATAGAGTTCGAGGATCTGGTCCTTGGAATAGGTTCGCTCCAGCCAGAGCGCCAGGATTGCTTCCTGGATTTTGCGCGCCGCCGTGCGCTCCTGCGTCAGGAACAGGTTCTTGGCGAGCTGCTGCGTCAGGGTCGAACCGCCCTGCACGCCGCCGCTGCGGCGCAGATTATTGACCATGGCGCGAGTCAGGCCGACCGGGTCGATGCCGAAATGCTGGTAGAAGCGCCGGTCCTCGATCGCCACGAAGGCTTTTGGCAGATAGGGCGGCACCTCGCCGATGGTGATGGTCCGACCGCCGGTCTCGCCGCGATTGGCGAGCAGCGTGCCGTCGGCGGCGAGAATCGCGATGTTTGGCGGCCGCTTGGGCACGGTGAGCTGGTTGATCGGCGGCAGTTGCGCGGCGTGATAGGCGACGAGCCCGACGAGCCCGATGGCGCACCAGAGGCCGAGCACCATCGTCCAGTAGAACAGCCCGCCGAGCAGGGAACGGCCCCTGCGGCCGCGTTTGCGACCGCCGCCGCCAGAACCGCCACGCTTGTCGCGGCGGGGCGGATCTCGACGCTCGTCCTGGCGCGATGGCGCGCGATAGCCGCGCCCCGGCCGGTCCTCAGCGGACAGGCGAAAGTCTCCGTCGTCGCGGCTGTCAGCCCGCGCCCGCTCGAAGGACGGCTCACGCCGCTCGCCGCGTCTTGCCCGGTCGTTCATTCTGTCCCGTTCGAGCCCTGTCGCCGTGTTGCCGGCAAACCTGCCTTCTCGTCAGACAGGAGTGAAACATGGCGCTTTTAAGGGGCGGTTAAGCCTCGGCCGCGACCTGATCCGCAGACGACAAAAAACCCGCGCCGGCTGGCGCGGGGTCGATCGGGTCAGGCCGAAGCCGATTGCGGAGATCAGACCGCGCTGGCGATCCAGCGGGAGAGATCGCTCTTGGGGGCCGCGCCAACCTTCTGGGAGGCGAGCTTGCCGTCCTTGAACAGCATCAGCGTCGGGATCGAGCGGATGCCGAACTGGGCCGGGATGGTCTGGTTCTCGTCGACGTTCATCTTCACGATCTTGACCTTGCCGCCCATTTCGCCGGCGATTTCCTCGAGCGCCGGGCCGATCATACGGCAGGGGCCGCACCATTCGGCCCAGAAATCGACGACCACCGGCTCCGCCGATTTGAGGACGTCGGCCTCGAAGCTCGCATCCGTCACCTTGCTCGTCGCCATGGCCTGCAGCCTTTCAATGGGATAGCGGCCGCGCCGCCTTCGGTCCCGAACCTATGAACGGGCATGGCGGGGGTCAAGGCGCGCCGTCCGCACATCCTTGCACGGCTAACCCGCCATGGCTGCAAGCGCTGTGTCGAGCGCGGCCGGGTCAGGCTCCAGACAGGCGAGCGTGGCGGTGTAGATCGCCAGCGCCCGGACCGTCTTGCCGGGATAGATCGCGCCGACCAGCGCGCGATAGGCGGCGAGCTGGGCAAGGGTCGCCGGGGGGATATCGGCGGCGCTGGCCGGCGGGCGGGCCGCCGTCTTGAAATCGGCGATCAGCACCGTATCGCCTGCGACCGCGAGCCGGTCGATCTGACCCGAGACGGCGCGACGCCGGCCGTTCGGCAGCACGATCTCGCCGGCCAGCGGCGCCTCGGCGAGCGAGCCCCCGGCGAACAGCGCCGCCAGACTGTGCTGCGCCAGCAGGGCGAGCGCGTCGGCGACGATGCGCTCCCGTCGCTCCGGGCTCACCGCTTTGCCGCGCGCTGCGGCAAGCGCGCGTGCGACATCGGCGCGACGCGCGGCCGCGACGTCCGGCAGCACCTGCAGCAGGAGATGCGCGAGCCGGCCGGCGGCGGCCGCCTCGGCGAGAAACGGCCCGTCGGTCGGGCGCGCTTCGGCATCGGCGGCCGAGAGCGCGCTGGAAGGTTTCAGCGGCGGGGCCGGCTCGGCTTCGCGCGGGGCAGGCTGGCGCAGCCAGGCTGGCGCGGGAACGGCCGGCGCATCGGACGCCTCGGCCGGCTCGTCCATCGGTCCCGGCGGCGAGATCGCGAAACGGGCGATTTCGCCATCGCCATCCGGGGCCGGCACGGATTGCAGGCCGGGGACCGACGCCGTCAGCCCGGCCTCGACCATCGCATACCACGAGCCTTCGGGAGCCTCGCCCTTGGCCTGAGCCGCGCAGACGATCAGCCGGTCCTCGGCGCGGGTCAGCGCGACATAGAGCAGGCGGTGATGTTCCTCGACCATCGCCGCGATCACATCGGCCTTCGCTGCGGCGGTCGCGTCGGCATCCTCGGCGGCAGACGGCGTCCAGAGCGGCACGGCTCCCGCGCGCGGCGGTTTGACCACCAGCAGCTTCGGCAGTCGTTTGGCGCCCGGCCGGGGCGCGAGATCGGCGAGGATCACGATCCTCGCCTCCAGTCCCTTGGCGCCATGCACGGTCATGACGCGGACCTCGCCGGCGCTTGACGAGAGATCGCGCTTCACATCGGCAGCCGTGCCCTGGATATGGCGCAGGAAGCCCGACAGCGACGGACCATATCTGCGCTCATGGTCGAGCGCGGCGTTGAGGAAGGCGTCGAGCGCGTCGCCGGCTTCAGCCCCCAGGCGGGCCAGCGCCAGATTGCGACCGCCGCCCGGACCCAGCAGATCGGCGAAGAAGCGGAACGGCCCGCAGCGCGCCGCTTCCGCCGCCAGCTCCGTCAGTCTGTGCTCGACGGCAGCATAGCGCGGCTCGCTTTCGCCGGCCTGCCGCAATGCCTCGCGCAGCGAACCTTTCCGCTCGGGCGCGAGCCGCATCAGGTCGTCGTCGTTCAGCCCGATCAGCGGCGTCTTCAGCGCGATGGCGAGCGTCAGGTCGTCGTCGGGCAGCAGAAGCGCCTGACCCAGCGCCACCAGATCCTCGACCGCGGGGTGGTCGGCCAGCGACAGCCGGTCGCGGCCGGTGACGGGAACGCCTGAATCCTTCAGCGCCTTGACGATCTGCTCGAACAGCGGGCCGCGATTGCGCAGCAGGATCATCACATCGCCTGGCTTGAACGGATGGCCCCGATCGTCGCGGCCAGCGTTCTTCCAACGCGCCAGCACGGCGGCGATCCGGGCCGCGAGCTTGGCGACCGCGCTGCGCTTCTGCGTGGCGTCGACCGGCACGGTCCAGGCGTCGGGCGGCTCGCGCGCATCGTCGACGGCGAGCGGCCAGAGATCGACGCAGCCGGAATCGCCCCGGCGCACCGTGTCGTGCGGCTCGGGCGTGGCCGCACCGTCGAAGACCAGCCCGCGCGCATGCTCCGGCAAGGCGAAGACGGCATCGACCGCCGCCATGATGTCGGGAGCCGAGCGGAAGGAGGTGTTGAGGCTGACGGCCTCGAATGTCCCGTCAGCGTCCCGGATCGCATGGCCCAGCCGTCGCCTTTCCTCGGCGAAGGCGGCGGGCGCCGCGCCCTGGAAGCCGTAGATCGACTGCTTCTCGTCGCCGACGACGAACAGCGTGCGCGGCTTGCCGCTGGCCGCCAGCACCTTCTGCGTGCTGGTGAATTCGGCGGCGAGCGCGCCCAGAATCGACCATTGCGCGTCGCTGGTGTCCTGCGCCTCGTCGAGCAGGATGTGGTCGATGCCGGCGTCGAGCTTGTAGAGCACCCAGGCCGCCTCGACCCGCGACAGCAGCGAACGCGTCCTGGCGATCAGGTCGTCATAGTCGAGCAGCGAGCGCTGGCTCTTCTGGCGCCGGTAGCAGGCGAGCATCCGCGTCACCAGCAGCGCCAGCGCATGGCTGCGGTCACGGATGGCAATGGCGGCGAGGCGGTCGGAGGCGGCCAGCACCACGGCGGCGAGGTCGTCCAGAACCGCCATCAGTTCGTCGGGAAGCACGGAGCCTTTCGTGCCCCTGATATTGGCGTTGACCGTGCCCTTCTCGGTGATGAAGCCGCCGCGGGACTGGGCGACCGGGTCGCCACCGTCGAGCCCGGCCAACAGGTTGCGCAGCGTTGCCGCGAAGGTCCGGCGCGTCGCGCTCCCGGCGTCGAGCGCAGCGATCAGGCTGTCCAACCCGCCGATCCGTCCCAGATCGCGCCGGAAATCCGCCGTGACGGCTTCGGGCGTCAACTCCGGCGCGATGCCGAGGAACGCCGCCATGCCGGCTCGCATCGTTCCGGCGTCGCGGGCGCGGCCATCGGCGTCGCTGAACACGGCGCGCTGGCGCAGCGCCTCCTGAATCATGCCGTCGAACGTATCCTGCGCCGCATGCCGGGCGAGCAGATCGAGCGCGGCCGCCAGTTCGCCTGCCGGATTGGCGGCGACCTGCGCCAGCAGTTCCCGGCGCGCGATGCGCAGCATCTCGCCTTGCGCCAGATCGTCTGCGACCTCGAAGCGCGGCGGGACATTGGCCTCGAAGGGCGCGGCCTGCAGAACCCGGGTGCAGAAGGCGTGGATCGTCTCGATCCTGAGACCGCCCGGCGTCTCCAGCGCCTGAGCGAAGAGGCGGCGCGCCGAAGCAAGATCGTCCGGCGAGGGTGACCGGCCGGTCAGGGCGGCCAGCGCCTTGCGCAGGCTCTCCTCTGGCAGCGTCGCCCAGGCCGACAGCTCGCGAAACAGCCGGTTGGCCATGTTGGCGGCGGCGGCCTTGGTGTAGGTGATGCAGAGCAGGCGGCCGGGCGCGACGTCGTCCAGCAACAGCCTGAGCACCCGGTTGACCAGCACATAGGTCTTGCCCGAGCCGGCATTGGCCGAGACCCAGGCGCTGAGACGCGGCTCCGAGGCCTGCGCCTGGCGCTGCTTCGTCAGCGGCGGGATCTGCGGCTCGGACCTCACGCCTCGTCCTCCTCGGCCCCGCCGGCCGCCGCCCATTCCTTGACGCGGGCGAGCCGGTCATAGGGGCTGGAATACTTGATGTAGTCGGGCGCGCGGCGCGAAACGTAGGGTTCGCGGCCGTCGCGCAGGGCCGCGACGTGCTGGAGCAGGCGTTCGAGATGGCGCGCCGCGACATCGGCCAGCGTCTCCTCGCCGAAATCGAGCGGCTTGTCCTTGGCCCAGCCCTTCGGGTCATGGTGGAGCTTGAGATAAAGCACGGCCTCGACCGGCGTCGGGCCAACGACATCGCGAAACCCGGCGCGGGCGGCAAGTTCGGCTTCCAGCGTCAGTTGCGGCGCAAAGCCCTTCTCGACCTGCTTCTTGCTCGGCGGCGAACCGGTCTTGAAGTCGATGATGCGCAGTCGGCCGTCACGCGTCAGCTCGATGCGGTCGGCCTTGCCGCTGAGACGCAGCTCCGCGCCATCGGGCAGCGGAAAGCTCGCGCCCGTGCCGCGTTCGACCGCGACCCTGGCGAGATCAGACCGCCGCCGCAGCTCCCAGCCGATGAAATGGTCGGCCGTCAGCAAAAAGCGCGGCCACCAGAAGGCTTTCAACTCCGGCGTGTCGTCGTAATCGGCGAAGAGCCTGCGTCCGATCGCGACGATCTGGCCGAGTGCGTCGGGCGGCATGGTCGATGGATTGGCGATGACGAATTCCGCGACGATCTCGTGGAGCAGGTTGCCGCGATCCTGAGCTGTCGGGTCCTCGACGAGCGCATCGAGCGCATCGAGTTTCAGGATCTTTCGGGCATGGATCACGTAAGGGTCGCGGTAGAGCGTTTCGACATCGGTGACGCTGAGGGCGAGCGGCTGCAGCCGGCGCGGCGGCAGCGGCGCCGGCCGCTCTATCGGCTTGACGGGCGCGAGCGCGCTCAGCGTCGCGGCCAGCACAGACAGCCGCTCGCCCTCCGCAAGCGAGCGCTTCCAGACCGGCTCCGGGGTCACCGCCTTGAGGCGCTGCCAGAAGCGCGAGGCGATGGTCTCGGCCTCGCCCGCCTTGCGGGCGCGGGTGAGCGTGACCTTGCGCGCCATCAGGGCCTGAACGAAGTCGTGCGCGGTCTGACCGATGCGGCGCTCGGGAGCGGACAGTCCGAGTTCAGCCCGCATCGGCCGGTTGAGGAAGGAATCGGTCTTCGTCTCGGGTGGCCAGACCGTCTCGTTCAGCCCGCCAAGCACGACATGGTCGGCCTCCAGCAGACGGGCTTCCAGCAGACCCCAGATCCTGACGCGCGGATGGCTGCTGCTGGCCCGGCGCACGACGCGCTCACCGAGCAAGCCCTCGATAATGGCGACGGCGTCGATCGCGCGCCCGCCATCCGGCATGTCGGCCTTGGCGGCCGCGAGATCGTCGAACAGCCCGGCCAGCGCCTCGCCATCGGGGCCGATGAAGGCAAGCGCCGCGCCGGCTTGCGTCCGGCCCAGCGCCTCCACGGCCGCGCGGGCGGCGGCGATGACGGCTGGCAATTCGACCGGCTCGGCCGCAAGCGCCCGCAGCAGCGGCGTCAGTGCCCCGTCAAGCGCGTCGAGCAGCGCGGTCGCGGCGGCCTCATCGCCGGCATCTAGCCGGCGGCGCGGACCCGGCACATGGCGCTCCCCGGGGCCGGGCCGCATCACAGCCAGGCTTTCGCGCAGCCCCGCTATGCCCGGACGAACCGACCGGCCGCGCCACGCGCCGATCTCCAGCGCGGATGCGCCGCGCCTGACCTGCTCGGGCGGCAGGCCGAGCCGGCAGAGCGGATGCGCCAGGACGTCGATCAGGCTGGCGGGCGCGAGTTCCGACAGCGCCGCATCCAGCGCCAGCCGCAGCAGGGAGCCAGCCGGCCAGCGCGCCAACGACAGTCCCGCCGAATCATCGACCGCGACGCCCCAGCGCTTCAGTTCGACCGCGACGCGCTCGGCCAGCCCGCGATCGGGCGTCACCAGCGCGGCTTGCGCGCCGGGTTCCTCCAGCGCCTCACGCAGGGCGAGCGCCACGCTCAGCGCCTCCTCGCGCTCGTCCGCGGCCTCGACGAGGCGCAGACCGACCATGGCGGCGGCTGCGTCTGCATCGCTGAGGCGCGTGGCCAGCCCGGCCCAAAGCTCGGTGACGGAAGCGGGCAGCATCGCCTCTCGCAGCAGCAGGGTCCGGGCGGCGCGGGCGGGATCGGGCTCGGCAAGGCTGATCACGTCGTCGCGTACCGCCTGAAGCGTGCCCAGCAGATGGTGCAGCGCCGCCTGCGGATGGGAGGAGGCAGGCTCGTCGGCAATGGCGCGCCAGGCCGTCTCAGCCAGATCGAGATCGAGCCCCGGCAGCACGACCGCGCCCTGCGGCAGCCTCGCGATCACGGCGAGCAGTTCGGCGGTAGCGGGGATCGTGCCGGTTGAACCGGCCGCGATGATCGGACCCTTTGGCGGGCTCGCCAGCAGGCGCTCGCGCTCGGCGGCCAGCGTGGCGTTGCGGAACGAGGCGGGGTCGCATTCGCCGCGTTCGCTCAGCACGGCGGGCCAGTTTTTGCCGAGAATCGCCAGAAAATCGGCATTGAGTTCCCATACCGCGTCGAAGCGCCTGGCGTCGAGCGTCGCGAGCCGCTCGACGGCGATCCCTTCCGTCTGCATCTGGTCGAGCAGCGCGGCCAGATCGCCCGCCAGTCCATAGGCCTCGGCGAGCGTGGCGGGCACCAGCGAAGGCTCGGACGCATCGAGCTTCAGATGGCTGCGGTTGGCGCTGCGGCCCCAGGCGTCGACCAGCCGCGTCAGCAGCATGCGGCGCGCGAGCGGATCGACCGGCGACAGCGCGCCATGCGTCCAGATATCCGCGCCGATCAGCGCCGTTTCGGCCTCGTCGATGTCGCCGAGCGGCACGATGCGCGGCAGCAGCAGCGGCTGTCCCCCGAGCTGTTCCGACAGGCAGGCGACGAGCGCGCGCGCCGCGCGCCGCGTCGGCAGGTAGATCGTCGCCCGCGCCAGCGCCATTGGGTCGTCGGGATCGACGAGCCGGCCGAAGCGCCCCGCCAGTATTTCCCGAGCCAGCACGTCGAGGAAGGGCGCGCCCGGTGGTATCGTGAAGAGGTTCGGGTCAGCCATGACAGCCTTTAGCGAAGGCCGCTTCCGCCGGCGCGATCGCCTCGGGCGTGCCGACATGCAGCCATTGGCCTTCCAGCACGACGCCATGGAGCCGGCCGGTCGCGATGGCACGGTCGAACAGGAGATTGAGCGAGAACGGCCCCTCGGGCGTATCGGCGAAGAGTTGCGGCTTCAGGATGGCGACGCCGGCATAGATGTAGGGCGCGCTGTCGGCCCTGCCGCGCCGCGTCAGTCGGCCGGTCTCGTCGCGAAAGAAGTCGCCAGCGCCGTCGAAGCCGATGCTGGTCTCGCGCGGCGCCAGCAGCAGCAGCAGGTCCATGCTTTGCGGATCCCATGCGGCGGCCATCGCGGCGACGTTCGACGTGCCGGTTTCGCTCCAGAGCGAGTCCGAGTTGACATGGAAGAACGGCTCCGCGCCGAGCAGCGGCAGGGCCTTCCTGACGCCGCCGCCGGTCTCCAGCAGCTGCGCCCGCTCGTCGGAGATCGTGACGCGCGGCTGTGCGCGGGCGGCGAGATGCGCCTCGATCAGGCCCGCGAGATGATGGACGTTCACCACTGCGTCCTCGACGCCGGCCTCGGCAAGCCGGTCGAGCGCATGGTCGAGCATCGCCTTGCCGCCGATCGCGACAAGCGGCTTTGGCAGCGTGTCGGTGATCGGGCGCATGCGCTGGCCGAGCCCCGCCGCCAGAACCATGGCGCGGCGGATCGGCGTCGAGGCGGCTGGCGTCACGCGAATCTCCCTGACTGTCGTGCGCACGTTATCAGCATCGCCTACCGTCTCCATCACGCTCCGTCATCCCGGACGAGCGAAGCGAAGATCCGGGATCCATCATAGAGCGCCGTCGCTGCTTTATGATGGATCCCGGAACTGCGCGGCTGCGCCGCTTGTCCGGGATGACGGTGGAGGGTTTTGAAAGGCCAGAGAAAGCTCAAACGCCCTCGAACAGCTTCGGCAGATGCGCCTGATACCAGCCCTTCAACTCCTCCAGCGCGGGATGCTCGAGGTTGCGGCGCAGATAGGCTTCGATGCGCGGCAGATGTCTCAGATAGGCCGGCTTGCCGTCGCGCCTGTCGAGGCGGGCGAAGATGCCGGCGATCTTGGTGTTGCGCTGCGCGCCGAGGATGGCGTAGGCGCGGGCGAAGGCCGCGAGATCGAAATCCGGGTCGTCGTTGCGCCGCGCCGCGCCATAGGCCGCCAGCAGGCGCAGTTCCAGCGCGGCCGGCACGTCAATGCGCGCATCCTGCCCGAGCGAGACGAGGTCATAGGCCGGGTGGCCCAGCACCGCGTCCTGAAAGTCGATCAACCCGACCTGCGCATGGCCCTGCCGCTCGGGCAGCCAGATCAGGTTGGGCGAATGGACATCGCGCAGGGTCCAGGTCGCCGGGCCGTCGAGGATTTCATCGAAGAGGCGGTTCCAGATGCGGCCGAACTCGGCCTGCGTCACCGCCGGCAGCGTGACGCCCGCGATATGGGGCGCATACCATTCGAGGATCAGCTCGCTCTCGATCGCCAGCGCGCCGCGATCGTAATCAGGCACGACATGGTCGCGCCCTTCCGTCACCGGCAGGATGGTGGGGAGAACATGGCGGTGCAGATCGGCCAGCAGCCGGGCCGCCGCCTCGTAGCGCTCCGGGATAGGCGCGCCATCGAGGACGACGCCCTCATGGCCCAGATCCTCGATCAGCAGCAGCCCGGTCGAGAGGTCCTGGGCCAGGATCGCCGGCACGGAATAGCCGAGCGAGGCAAGGCCACGATCCATCGCCACGAAGGCGTCGACCGTCTCGGCGAGATGGGCGATGGCCGAATAGGGCTTGCCCTGCCGGATCGCCGGGCCGTCGGGACGCGGCGGCGAGATCATCAGCACGGCGCTTGCGCCGTCGGGATGGGTCAGGCGCTCATAGGCGCGACTCGAGGCGTCGCCCTGCATGAAATCACGCCTTGCGGCGCTCCAGCCGGCCTCGTCGAGCAGGCGACGCGTGGCGATCGCGATGGCGAGCCGCTGCCGCCAGAGCACGCCGCCCGAGACGGTGGCGATGCGCCCGGTCTCGGGGTTGGCCGGATCGACCTCCAGCACGATGTCGAGCCGGCGGCCGGCGGGCAGGCGCGCACCGGCGCGGTCTGGCCATTCGACCAGCGTGATCAGCCGGTCGAGGTCTTCGCCGAGCCCGATATCGTCGAGTTCGTCGGGGCTGCGCAGGCGGTAGAGATCGGCGTGGAGCACAGGGCCGCGCGGGGTGTCGTAGCTCTGGACCAAAGTGAAGGTCGGGCTCGGCGCGTCCAGCGCCGGGTCGCCCGAGAGCTCGCGCAGGATGGCGCGCGCCAGCGCCGATTTGCCGGCCCCGAGATGGCCCGACAGCGCGACGATGTCGCCCGGCTTCAGGATCGCCGCGAGATCGGCGGCGAAGCGCCCGGTCGCGGCCTCGTCGTCCCAGAGGAGCCGATGCTCGCCCGGCTTGCCGCCAGAATCGCTCATTCGGCCGCGTCCGGCATCGACACGCCCTGCGCCGGGAAGACGGCGGTGACGCGCGTGCCCTGACCCGGCTCGGAGTCGAGTTCGACCCGGCCGCCATGCAGCTCGACGATGGAGCGCACGATGGAGAGGCCGAGACCGACGCCGCGATGGCGCGAACCGAGCGGATGGCTCTCGAAGCGGTCGAAGACCTTGTCCTTGACCTCGGGCGGAATGCCGCGCCCCTGATCGGCCACGGTGATGCGGACATCGCGGCCGATCCGGCCGGCGCTGACGGTGATCGTCTGGCCCGGCTGCGAAAAGCCGATCGCGTTGGAGAGCAGATTGAACAGCACCTGCCGCAGACGCTTGCCGTCGGCGCGCAGCGGCCCGGTCTGCGGCGCGATATCGACCTGCAGCGTCAGCCGGCTCTCGGTCAGCCGGTCGCCCAAGCCCGCGGCGGCTTCCGCGATCGTCGCGGCGACATCGACCTCGGCGAGGTCGAGCGCCAGCGCGCCATTGTCGATGGTGGCGAGGTCGAGAATGTCGTTGATGATGGCGAGCAGCGCGCCCGACGAACTCAGGATATGCGAGGCGTAGTCGCGCTGCTTCTCGTTGAGCGCGCCGACCGTCTCGGTGCCGAGCAACTGCGCGAAGCCGATGATGTTGGTCAGCGGCGAGCGCAGTTCGTAGGAGACGTGGTGGACGAAATCCTCGCGCAGCCGCGAGACCTTCTCCAGCGCCTCGTTCTTCTCGGTCAAAGCGCGCTCGACATTCACCGAGGCCGTGACGTCGGCAAACGAGATCAGCGTCGCCCCGTCCGGCAGGGGAGCCGCGGCGCAGTCCAGCACAGAACCGTCGCGGCGCTCCATGCGGCAGCGGTAATCCTCGCGCGCGTCGCGCACTCCGGTCACCGTGCTGAGCAGCTCGCTCCAGACCTCGTCCTGCGGGAAGAGCGGCCGACAGAGCTTCACGACCTGGTCGATATGAGGTGCGGCCGTGGCGATGTCGGGCTGCAGCCGCCAGGCCTGGGCGAAGGCCGGGTTGGAGAGCTTGAGCTTGCCGTCCGAGCCAAACACGGCGACGCCCTCGCGCAGCGAGTCCAGCGTCTCGCGCTGCGTGCGCGACAGCGCGTTGAAGCGCGATTCCAGCGTGAAGCGCTCGGTGACGTCGTCGAAGAGATAGGTGACCCCGCCCTGGGGATTGGGGCTGGCCACGACATGGACGGTGCGGCCATCGGGCAGGTACCACCAGTCCTCATGGGCGCGCGGGCTGGTATAGGCCGCCTGCACGCCGGCCTTCCAGCTCCGGTAGTCGCCCAGTTCCGGCAGCCGGCGCTCGGCGCGCAGCCGGTCGAGGATTTCGCTGTCGCTCGGCTTTCCGGCAAGAAAGGCCGGATCGAGGGCCCACAGGCTCTCGAAGCCGGTATTGGCGTAGACCAGCCGCTGCGAGGCGTCGAACACCGCCACCGCCGTCTTCAGCCGGTCGAGCGTGCGGACATGGGCGTCCATCTGGCGCTGCAGGTCGATGCGCACCGCCTCCAGCTCGCTCATATCGGTGGCGAGACCGGCGAAGCCAGACGGCGTCGGCAGCTCCAGCATGTCGAGCGTGCGGCGCTGGCCGGCGACCACGGCCGGCGCGCGCGCATTGAAGATGGCGCGGTCCCGGCGAGCGGCAGCGGCCGCCTCGCGCTCGTCGCGGTCGAAGAGTTCGAGCCCGTTCTTGACCACGGCCTCGGCGTCGGAGGCTTCGACCGCGCGCGCATAGGCGGCGTTGACCCAGCTCAGCCGGCCATCGGGGCGGCGCGTCCAGGCCGGATGTGGCAGGCCGGCCAGAAGCGCCGCAAGCGCCTCATGGTCGGAGGCGAGTGCCTCCAGTTCACCCTGGAGCGTCAGCGCCTTGGCGCGCTCGCCGGTGACCTCGCGCAGGCGGATGACCGCGCGGCCGGCGACCGGGCGGCCCTCGGCGTCGATGAACGCGCCCGACTTGGCGCGCAAAGTGAAGCCGAAGGCCTCGCCGCGCTCCTTCAGCGCATCGGTCGCGAGTTCGAGTTTCTTGGCCTCGGCCGGCGGGGCCCAGGCGCCATAGGCCAGCGCCAGCGTCGCGCCCGGCGCGCCGAGAAAGCCGCTATCGCCCTCGAAGACGGGGGAGGCGTCGCGCCCCTTCCAGCTCACCACGACCTGCGGATCGGAGGCGAGCAGGGCCGAGAGCCGGTCCTGATGACCGCGCGCGGCCTCGAGTTCGGTCGCGAGTTCCGTCTCGCGCCGCTGCCAGCGCGAGCGCTCACGGACATAGAAGATCGAGGTGGTCGCGGCGAAGACGGCCAGCCCCGCCAGCATGAGCGAGAGGCTGCCGGCGCCGATCAGGTCGGTGCGCAGCGGCGTCGACACAGCCTCGCTCTGGGCGAAAGCGGCCGCCGGGACCTGCGACGCGGCCAGCCCCGCGAGCAGGCCGCGCCTCACGCCTGTGTCCTGTCGCCGCGCGCGCATCATTCCCAAAGTCCGTCATCATCTGGTGAGGCAGGAAGGCCAGCCGACTTGAAACGCCCGCCACAACGCCAACGCTCAGGAGCCGCCAATCCCAGGTCGCCTCGCGCGTCGCCGCGCCGGACCGAACCCGAATCACCGCCACTGTAATCGTCGCGCGAGTCCGTCAGGAAGTGCTTAATCCGTCGTAAAGCGGAGGATTTCGAGCGCTGTTGCAGCGCAATCGGGCGTGCCTCAACAGATAGACGCAGGCACGAGCCGGGCATCTATTAGTGGTATTGCTTCGCCCAAACGAAAAGGGGCCCGGCTTGACGCCGGGCCCCTGTCGACTTGCGCAAGGCGTGCGCGATGTCAGTAGCGGTAGAGTTCCGGCTTGAACGGGCCGGTCGGGGCCAGGCCGAGATATTTGGCCTGCGCGTCGTTGAGCACGGTCAGCTTGGCGCCGACCTTGGCGAGGTGCAGCGCCGCGACCTTCTCGTCGAGATGCTTGGGCAGGGTGTAGACCTTGTTCTCGTATTTGGCGTGGTGGTTCCAGAGCTCGATCTGGGCCAGCGTCTGGTTCGAGAACGAGCAGGACATCACGAAGGACGGGTGGCCGGTGGCGTTGCCGAGATTCACCAGGCGGCCCTCCGAGAGCAGGATGATGCGCTTTCCATCGGGGAACTCGATCTCGTCGACCTGCGGCTTGACGTTGTCCCATTTGAAGTTCTTCAGGCCGGCGACCTGAATCTCGGAATCGAAGTGGCCGATGTTGCAGACGATGGCGCGGTGCTTCATTGCGCGCATATGGTCGACGGTGATGACGTCGAGGTTGCCGGTGGCGGTGACGAAGATGTCGGCGCGCGGAGCGGCGTCCTCCATGGTGACGACCTCGTAGCCCTCCATCGCCGCCTGCAGCGCGCAGATCGGATCGATCTCGGTGACGAGAACGCGGCAGCCGGCCTGGCGCAGCGAGGCGGCCGAGCCCTTGCCGACGTCGCCATAGCCGGCGACGACCGCGACCTTGCCCGACATCATGACGTCGGTACCGCGGCGCACGGCGTCGACCAGCGATTCACGGCAGCCATAGAGGTTGTCGAACTTCGACTTGGTGACCGAGTCGTTGACGTTGATCGCCGGGAACGGCATGCGGCCGGCCTTGGCCAGTTCATAGAGGCGGTGGACGCCCGTGGTGGTCTCCTCCGAGACGCCCTTGATCGCGTCGCGCGTCTTCGTGAACCAGCCCGGATTGGCCTTCAGCTCGCGCTTGATCAACGCGAAGAAGATCGTCTCCTCGTCATTGCCCGGCTTGTCGAGGAACGCGGCCTTGCCGGCCTCGGCCTCGGCGCCGAGGATGATCAGCATGGTCAGGTCGCCGCCATCGTCGAGGATCATGTTGGGCGTGCCGCCATCGCCCCAGGTCGCGGTCTTGAGGACGTATTCCCAGTACTCCTCCAGCGTCTCGCCCTTGATGGCGAAGACCGGGGTGCCGCTGGCCGCGATCGCGGCGGCGGCGTGATCCTGGGTCGAGAAGATGTTGCAGGAGGACCAGCGCACATCCGCGCCGAGATCCTTCAGCGTCTCGATCAGCACGGCGGTCTGGATGGTCATGTGCAGGCAGCCGGCGATACGCGCGCCCTTGAGCGGGAACTTGCCCTTGTGCTCCTCGCGGATGGCCATCAGGCCCGGCATCTCGTCCTGGGCCATGTTGATTTCCTTGCGGCCGTAATCCGCGAGGCTGATGTCCTTGACGATGTAATCGGTCTTCGACACGGGGCGTGCTCCTGCTTGGTCGCTTGAATGACGGCGGGTCCATAGCAGGGTGCGCGGAAGAGCGCAATCAAAGATATAAAGATGTCTTTATGTCTTTGATTGCCGACTATGCAGAGCGTGGACCGAGGAGGATGACTGCGGACCCGGCCAGGCACAGCGCTGCGCCGATCAGGTCCCAGCGATCCGGCCGGGAACCCTCGACGAGCCAGAGCCAGACCAAAGACGCCGCAATGTAGACGCCGCCATAGGCCGCAAAGGCGCGCCCTGCCTTGTCGCTGTCGATCAGAGTCAGGAAATACGCGAAAAGCGCGAGCGCCAGAACCCCAGGGACAACCCACAGAATAGAGCGTCCCAGCCGAAGCCAAGCCCAGAAGGCGAAGCAGCCGGCGATTTCGGCCAGCGCGGCGCCGGCATAGGTCGCCACTGTGGGAATGACCATCTGCGGTCCTTGGGCGGTCGGTGCGCGGGAGCCTACTCGCCCTCGCCGAACTTATCGGCGACCAGCGTCTCGAGCGCCTTCAGCGCCTCTTTCGCTTCGCGGCCCCTCGCCACCACCGTGATCGTCGAGCCGATGCCGGCGCCCAGCGTCAGGATGCCCATGATCGAAGTCGCGCCGACGGTCTCGCCGCAGCGGGTGACGGTGATGTCGGCGTCGAAATTCGAGGCGCATTGCACGAATTTCGCCGTGGCGCGGGCGTGCAGGCCCTTTTTGTTGACGATCTGGAACTCGCCATAGATCGCGCCTGCCGGCACCTCGACCTCTGGGCAGTCGTCGCTGTCGTAACTCTCGTCCACCAAACTGCTCATTTGCCCGCCAGCACGCGGCTGGCGACGGTGATGTATTTGCGGCCGGCATCCTGCGCGCTGGTCACGGCCTCGTCGAGGGTCTTGTCCTCGCGCACGCTGGCGAGCTTGATCAGCATCGGCAGGTTGACGCCGGCGACGACGTCGATGCGGCCGGGCTCCATTACCGAGATGGCGAGGTTCGACGGCGTGCCGCCGAACATGTCGGTCAGGACGATGACGCCCTTTCCGGTCTCGACGGTCTCGACTGCGGCGATGATGTCGCGGCGGCGGCCCTCCATATCGTCATCGGGCGCGATGGCGATGGTGGCGAGGTTCTTCTGCGGGCCGACGACATGTTCGAGCGCGGCGCGAAACTCCGTCGCCAGATGCCCATGCGTCACGAGGACGAGTCCGATCATACAATCCAGCGCCTGAGAGCGCACGCGGGCGCCCGGACAAGGTCGCGGTTTATGGGACAGGCGCGCGCCGCGCGCAAGACATGCGCAGGACGCGGAGCCTAAAACTTGTCGAAATCCAGTGTCGCATGATCGAGGAAGAGATCGAGCGCAGCCAGCGCCAGCCGCTCCTCGCCCGGCCGGCCCATCAGGGAGAGGCGAGGCAGATCGACGCCTTCGATCGAGACGACCAGATGGTCCGGCTCCGGCATCCGCGCCGGCTCGGCCTTGGCAAGATCGATGACGAGCCGGACGACGACGGCCGGCAGATGAGGTTCCGGCGTGAGGCCCAGCCCGCGCCGTTCGACGATGCCTTCCAGCGGCGCGACCGGCCGGGCCAGCAGGCGGCCGCCCGCCGCGACAAAAGCGGTGCGGTCGTCGGCGACGAGCCTTGCAAAGCGCCCGGCCTGACGGGCAAGCGCGATCAACGCAAGCGCCAGCGATGTTTTGCCCGCGCCGGATGCGCCTCTGATCAGGACACCGGCCTCGCCAATCGCGACCGTCGTGGCGTGGCCCGTCGCGCCCTGCGGCGGTCGCCTCCCCGCCCGTCTATCTGTATCCATGCGGCTCAGCTCGCCAGCGGCACGGCTGGCAGGCGCACGACGAAGCGCGCGCCCAGTCGTGTCGGCTCGCCATCGGCGTCTGGCGGGCCCTGCCGGTTCTCGGCGCGGATCGAGCCGCGATGCGCCTCGACGATCTGGCGCGAGATCGACAGGCCGAGGCCCGAATTCTGACCGAAACCCTCATTGGGGCGGTCGGTGTAGAAGCGCTCGAAGACGCGCTCCAGCGCATGGGTCTCGATGCCCGGCCCGTCATCCTCGACCGTGACGACCACCTCGTTGCCCTCGCGGGCAAGGAACACGCGGACGGGTTTCTCCGGAGCCGAGAAGGAGCGGGCATTGTCGATCAGGTTGACGATGACCTGCCCCAGCCGGGAATCATGCCCGATCACGAGGAAGCTGCCGGCCCCGGCGGCGCGCTGGCCGCGCCGCTCGACCTGGAGATCGATACGCGGCTGGTTCTCGCGCCGCGTCTCGTTCTGGACCGAGACGACGGTGTCGAGCACCTGCGCCATGTCCACCGGAGCGGAGTCGTCTCGGGCGAGTTCGGCGTCCAGCCGCGAGGCGTCGGAGATGTCCGAGATCAGCCGGTCGAGCCGGCGGACATCATGCTGGATCACCGCGAGAAGGCGCGCGCGGGAATCGTCGGATTTCGCCAGTGGCAGCGTCTCGACCGCGCTGCGCAGCGAGGTCAGCGGGTTCTTGAGCTCATGGGCCACGTCGGCGGCGAAGCTCTCGATCGCCTCGATGCGGCTGTAGAGCGCCTTGGTCATGTCGCGCAGCGAACCGGAGAGATGGCCGATCTCGTCATGCCGGCTGGCGAAATCAGGGATCATCTCGCGCGACTTGACGCCCTTGCGCACGCGCTGTGCAGCGTCAGCCAGCTTGCGGATCGGCTCGGCGATGGTGCCCGCCAGCAGCACCGAGAGCACGATCATGACGCCGGCGGCGACCGCGAAGACCTGGAAGATCGCGTAGCGCTCGGAGGCGATGATCGCGTCGATGTCGCCCCCTTGCGTCGAGAGCAGCAGCGCGCCCTTGACAGTGCGGAAGCGCTGCACCGGCACGGCGACCGAGACGATGGTCTGGCCGCGCGTGTTGACGCGCACCACACTGGCGGGAATGCCGTTCAGAGCGCGCGCCACCTCGGTATAGGCGCGGCCATTGGCGTTGGCGAAATCGTCATAGATCGGCAGGTCGGCGCGGCCCAGCCGGCTGCGCAGCACGTTCCAGGTCCGCTCCAGCAGAGGCGGCTCGTCGGTCGCGCCGGGGCGCGGCAAATCGAGACGCAACACGTCGCCGCGCGAATAGAGGTTGCGCGAATCGAGCGTCAGCAGCCCCTCGCGGTCGTAGATCCGGGCGCGCGTCTTGGTCGGCGTCACCAGACGGCGTAGCAGCGGGGCGACCTTTTCCGGGTTGATCGAGAAATCGAGCGGGTCCTCGGTCAGGCCCGCGCTTTCGCCGGCCTGGAGCTGGAGCAGCTTGTCCGGGTCGATGGTGATCGTGTCGGTCTCGACCGTCGCCGAGGCCGAGATCGCACCGGCGATGATTTCGCCTTGAGTCAGCAGGCTCTGCACGCGGGATTCGATCAGCCCCTCGCGGAACTGGTTCAGATAGAGGAAGCCGAGCAGCAGCGCGACGAGGCCGGCGAGGTTGAGAACGACGATGCGCCGGGTCAGGCTGGAGGCCGCGCGCGCCGAGATCGCCCGTAGGAACCTGCGTCCGAAGACGGCCAGCCGCCTGCGCCAGGCCGGAACGGCCGGCTGCGGGCGGATTTCGGCTCTGCGCTCGCTCTCGATCGTGGCCATGGTGTTCGGTGTATCCCGATGAAGCCCCGGCCGTCATCCCGGCCTTGCGCCGGGATCCATCATAGAGGGCCGTCCTGCTCCATGATGGATCCCGGAGCTGCGCTTCGCTTGTCCGGGATGACGGCGCACTTTTGCGCCAAGCGGAAGCCTTTTGTTTCAGCCTTCCTTGAAACGGTAGCCGACGCCGTACAGGGTCTCGATCATGTCGAAGTCGATGTCGACCTGGTTGAACTTCTTGCGCAGGCGCTTGATGTGGCTGTCGATGGTGCGGTCGTCGACATAGACCTCATCGTCATAGGCCGCGTCCATCAGAGCGTTGCGGCTCTTCACCACGCCCGGCCGCTGCGCCAGCGATTGCAGGATCAGGAATTCGGTCACGGTCAGCGTCACCGGCTCGCCCTTCCAGGTGCAGGTGTGACGCTCGGGGTCCATGCGGAGCAGGCCGCGCTCGAGCGCCTTGGCGTCCTCGGGCCGGGCGGGGGCGGCCGCGTCCTTGGCCCCGGCGCGGCGCAGGATCGCCTTGACGCGCTCGACCAGCAGGCGCTGCGAGAACGGCTTCCTGATGAAATCGTCGGCGCCCATCTTCAGGCCGAAAAGCTCGTCGATCTCCTCGTCCTTCGAGGTCAGGAAGATCACCGGCAGATCCGACTTCTGGCGCAGGCGGCGCAGCAGCTCCATGCCGTCCATGCGCGGCATCTTGATGTCGAAGATGGCCAGATCCGGCGGGTTCTGCTTCAACCCGTCCAGCGCCGACGCGCCGTCGGTATAGGTCATGATCCGGTAGCCCTCGGCCTCGAGAGCGATCGACACGGACGTCAGGATGTTGCGGTCGTCGTCGACCAGCGCAATGGTTGGCATAATCTCGGGGCCTCTTCGGCTCGTTGCAATTCAAGGTCCACTCACGCGAGAGAGCGGCCAAACCATGGCTGCAATCTAGCGATGGCGCGGCGATCTCGCTACGCCATAAGACAAAAAACCTTTTTCCGCCCGCGAGGTTCCAATGGGGTTCCATGACCGACGACGCCACAAAGTCCGCTGACGATCCTGGGCGACCGAAGACGGACCCGATCAGGCCGACCGATGAAGCCGCGCGAACGCTCGCGCGAGGCCTGCTGCGCTCCGCCCGTTCCGGGGCATTGGCGAGCCTTGGACGCGACGGGCACCCCGCCTCCAGCCTCGTCAGTCTCGCAACGGATGTCGACGGGACGCCGCTGATCCTGGTTTCCGCCCTGTCCGCCCATACCGGCAACCTGATCGCGGACCGCAGAGCCTCCCTGCTGATCGCAAACACCGGCAAGGGCGACCCGCTGGCCCATGCGCGCATCACGCTCAAACTCGCCGCGCGGCGCGTTTCCCGTGAAACACCGGAGGGCGAGCGCGTGCGGCGGCGCTTCCTGGCGCGGCAGCCCAAGGCCGCGCTCTATGCCGATTTCGGCGATTTCTCGTTCTTTTCTCTGGAGGTTCTCGGCGCCAGCCTGAATGGCGGTTTCGGCCGGGCCTATGAACTCGCGGCATCCGACATCCTCAGCAATGCAGCCGCCGCGGAGGCGCTGGCCGATATCGAGGCCGGCGCGGTCGCCCACATGAACGAGGATCATGCCGACGCGCTGCATCTCTATGCGACCGGCCTGCTCGGCGCGCGCAAGGGCAACTGGCGCGCCACGGGGCTCGATCCCGACGGGCTCGATCTCGCGCTCGGCGACGCCGTGCTGCGCCTGCCCTTTCCCGCGCCGGTCGATGGGCCCGGCCCGCTGCGCAAGATTCTGGCAGATATGGCTGCGCAGGCTCGCGCGGCAGCCCAAGCGCCTGATTCACCACGCTGATCTTATTCAATCGATTAATATCAGTTTCTCCCGATCCGAGACTTTCCGATGACTTGAGCCGGCGTCATCATGGGCTTAAGAGCCTGCCACCCTTCGCCCTTCTTGCCATGCCGGCCACAGTATCGGCCCTGGCTTCTTCGTTGCAGAACCAGAGCGGTTGCGTCAGGCGGCCGCGTCCCGGGAGGACATCAGTGGACATCATCGGTCACTACAACGCCGCCCATGGGCCTGAGACCTTCGGCTTCCGCAAGCTGGCCTCGGTGTCCTGGAACCTCGAAGCGCCGCAGCTCTACGAGCGCGCGCTTCAGGCCGGCGAAGGCGAGCTGGCGCGCGGCGGCGCGCTTTGCGCCGATACCGGCACGCATACCGGCCGTTCGCCCAAGGACAAGTTCACGGTGCGCGACGCGCTGACCGAGAACACCATCTGGTGGGACAACAACAATGCGATCGAGCCTGCGCAGTTCGAGACGCTGCTGGCCGATTTCATCACCCATGCAGAGGGCAAGCACCTCTTCGCGCAGGACCTCTATGGCGGGGCCGATCCGGCGCACCGGGTCAAGGCGCGCGTGTTCACCGAGATGGCCTGGCACTCGCTCTTCATCCGCAACCTGCTGATCCGCCCGCCGCAGGACGAGATCGCCGGCTACGTTCCAGAGATGACGATCGTCGATCTGCCGAGCTTCAGGGCCGACCCCACGCGCCATGGCTGCCGCTCCGAGACGGTGGTGGCGATCGACTTCACGCGGAAAATCGTGCTGATCGGCGGCTCGGCCTATGCCGGCGAGATGAAGAAATCGGTCTTCACCTATCTGAACTACGTCCTGCCGACCAAGGGCGTCGTGCCGATGCACTGTTCGGCCAATGTCGGCCCCAGGGACGATGCGGCGATCTTCTTCGGCCTGTCGGGCACCGGCAAGACGACGCTCTCGGCCGATCCGGACCGCACCCTGCTCGGCGACGACGAGCATGGCTGGTCGAAGGAGGGCATCTTCAACTTCGAGGGCGGCTGCTACGCCAAGACGATCAGGCTCTCGGCCGAGGCCGAGCCGCAGATTTTTGCCGCCTCGCAGCGCTTCGGCACGGTGCTTGAGAATGTCGTGCTCGACCCGATCACCCGCGCGGTCGATTTCGACGACGAATCCAAGACCGAGAACACCCGCTCGGCCTATCCGCTCGACTTCATTCCCAACGCCTCGCGCACCGGCCGCGCCGGGGTGCCCAAGAACATCGTCATGCTGACGGCCGACGCCTTCGGCGTTATGCCGCCGATCGCCAAGCTGACGCCGGCTGAGGCGATGTACCATTTTCTCTCCGGCTACACCGCCAAGGTGGCGGGCACCGAGCGCGGGCTGACCGGCGTCGAGCCGGAATTCTCGACCTGCTTCGGCTCGCCCTTCCTGCCGCGGCACCCGTCGGAATACGCCAATCTGCTGCGCGATTTCATCGCCAAGCACCATGTCGATTGCTGGCTGGTCAACACCGGCTGGACCGGCGGCCGCTACGGCGTCGGCCGGCGCATGCCGATCCGCGTGACCCGTCGTCTTTTGTCGGCTGCGCTCGATGGCTCGCTCAACCGCGCCGATTTCCGCCGCGACCCGTATTTCGGCTTCGCGGTGCCGACCTCGGTGCCCGGCGTCGAGCCGCACATCCTCTATCCGGTGAAAACCTGGCAGGACAAGGCGGCCTTCGCCGAGACCGCGAAGAACCTGGTCGGCATGTTCCGCGACAACTTCAAGCGTTTCGAGAGCCATGTCGACGATGCGGTGAAGGCCGCCGCGCCGGCGAATTCGCTGGCGGCGTGAGGTTGAACCGAGACGATTGGAGACATGGCTCTTCCCTTCCCCCTTGTGGGGAAGGGATAGGGATGGGGGGCGAGCGACCGGGCGAGACGTCGCTTGCATTTCGGTCGAACCGTTATCTGGTCGCCCCTCTTTCAATGCGCTCGCCCGGTCGCTCGCCCCCCACCCCTGACCCCTCCCCACGAGGGGGAGGGGAATGCGCCGGACTCCCGCCGGGCAGAGCGCTGCCATGTCGCTGCTGATCCTCGCCTTTCGCATCCTCGCCACCCTCATCATCCTCGGCGCGACAGCCTGGGGCTGCGGCCTGCTGCTGTTTCGCCTCGCTGGCGCGACCGCCATTCTCGGCGCGATCGGTTTCGGCATCGCCGGGCTCGCCGGCGCGACGGGCCTTTGGACCGGCGCGGCAAGGCTGCCGCTGTCCTTCGCGGTGATCTTCGTCGGGCTGCTCGGCTGGTGGGCAGGCCTCAAACCCAGCCATGAGCGCAACTGGATCCCCGAACTCGCCCGCCTGCCACAGATCGCGCGCGAGGGCGAAATCCTGACCGTCACCAATCTGCGCGATTTCGCCTGGCGCACGGAGCAGGACTACGACCAGCGCTGGGCGACGAAGCGCTACGACCTGACGAAGATCGAGGGCGCCGACCTCTTCCTGTCCTACTGGTCGGGCGAGGCGATCGCGCATCTGCTCGTCTCCTTCACCTTCTCCGATCAGCCGCCGCTGACCTTCTCGATCGAGGTCCGGCGCGAGCAGGGCGAGGAATGGTCCTCGCTGGCGGGCTTCTTCCGGACCTATGAGATGGCCTATGTCGCGGCGACCGAGCGCGACCTCGTGGGCTTACGCAGCCATGCGCGGAAAGAAGATGTCCGGCTGTTCAGGCTGGCCGCCACGCCGACGCAGGCGCGCGACGTGCTGCTGGCCTATGCCGCGGACGTCAACCGGCTGAGCGCCACGCCGCGCTGGTACAACACGTTGACGACCAACTGCACGACGGTGGTCTATAATATCGTCGGCTCGGTCGCGCCCGGCTGGCGTGTCTCGCTTCCGCTCGACCCGCGCGTGCTGCTGTCAGGCTATCTGCCGGGCTATCTCCAGCGCATCGGCGCGGTCAGGACGGATATCCCGCTGGATGCGCTGGTAACCGAGGGACGCATCGGCGAGAGGGCGCGGGCGGTGGCGCTCGACGATCCGGCATTTTCGGCGAGGATACGCCAGGGTGTGCCGGAGGGGCGACGCTGAATTCCGTCAGCGCTGCCTTGGCCGTGACGATAGCCGCCTGATCAGCAGACGGGCGGCGAGATAAATGAATGGCAGCAAGGCCCAACAATAGAACGGCAACCCGAGCGGCGGAGATTTCGAGACGTCGCTGAAGGATTGCGCGACGACGTAGACCATCATCGCGACGCTGATCACGACGACGAGAATGAATTCCAGCACATTGGTCATGAGCCCAGTTCCACGCCATGGTCGGGCTTGTCCCGACCATCCACGTCTTCGGTCGTGCGCGCATCAGCGTGGCAAGCCGTGGATGCTCGGCACAAGGCCGAGCGTGACGGCGATGCCAGTGCCTACCTGAAGAACACCACCGTCTGCAGCAGGAAGAGCGGGATCAGGATCGCGCCGGACCAGACCATGTAGCCGAAGAAGCTCGGCATCTTGACCTTCCGGTCCTTGGCGATGGCGTAGACCATGAAGTTGGGCGCGTTGCCGATATAGGTGTTGGCGCCCATGAAGACCGCGCCCGCCGAGATGGCGGCAAGAGTCAGCGCGCCGGTCGTCATCAGCGTCTGTGGGTTGCCGCCGGCAAGCTCGAAGAAGACGAGATAGGTCGGCGCGTTGTCGAGGAAGGACGACAGGATGCCGGTCAGCCAGAAATAGGCGACCGTGTTGTTGCTGCCGTCGGGGTTGGAGACCAAGGCGACGAGACCCGAGAACGCTCCGTTGCGCCCCGCCTGTAGCATCGCCAGCACTGGGATGATGCAGACGAAGATGCCGGCGAACAGCTTGGCGACCTCCTTGATCGGCCCCCAGGTGAACTCGTTGCCGGCGCGGACCTGCTGCGGCGTCAGGATCAGCGAAAGCCCCGCCAGCCCGAGCAGGACGACGTCTCGCACGATGTTCTGGAGCTCGACCTTGACGCCGTGGAGGTCGAAGACGACGCCCGGCTTCCAGCTCGCCGACATCAGGATGGCTGCGATGACGCCGCCGAGCAGCACGAAATTGACCTTGCCGTAGAGCTTGATGGCGCGGTCGGGCGTCGGGTCCTTCAGCGGCGGGTAGCCTTCCTCCTTGCGGAAGAAATACGTGTCCAGCGCGTAGAAGAGTACGAGCAGGATCACGACCGCAAGCCCGGTCTCGGGCAGCAGATGCGTCGTCGTCCAGAAGAAATCGACGCCGCGCAGGAAGCCGAGGAACAGCGGCGGGTCGCCGAGCGGCGTCAGCGAACCGCCGATATTCGAGACGAGGAAGATGAAGAAAACGACGACATGGACGTTGAAGCGCCGGTCGTCATTGGCTCGCAGGACAGGGCGGATCATGATGATCGACGCGCCGGTGGTGCCGACGAAACTCGCCATCAATGTGCCGATGGCGAGCAGGGTCGTGTTGGTCGCGGGCGTGCCGTCGAGATTGCCCATGATCAGGATGCCGCCCGCGATGGTGAACAGCGCGAAGAGCAGGATGATGAAGGGAATGTATTCGAGCGCCGCCGTATGGATCAGCGCGCCCATCGCGGGATCGAAGCCGCGAAACAGCACCAGCGGCACGAGCACCAGCACCGCCCAAAAGGCGGCGAACTTGCCGTAATTGAGCTCCCAGAAATGCGGGAACAGGATCGGCCCGAGCGCGATCGACAGCAGCATGCCGGCGAAGGGCAGCGCCCAGGCGAAGCCCATGGTCGCGCCGCCGATGTCTCCGGCGGCGGATGCGCTCGTGGCGCTGGCGCAGAGCGCGATCAGACCGGCTGCGAGAGAGCAGGGCCAGCCGCCCCGGCGAGGATGGGGCGCTGTCATCGTCGTCAATTCAAGTTGAGCGCGGGCGGGGCGTTGAGATCGAGCCCCGGCAGGCCGCCGCCCGGCGCGCCGAAGCCGGGGATCTGGATCGAGTCGAACTGCTTGTCGATCGACTTCTGGTCGAGCTGGATGGCGGACGCCTTGTAATGCATCACCATCTGCGGGACCGCGATCACCAGCGCGACCATGATGCACTGGATCACCACGAAGGGCACGGCCCCCCAGTAGATCTGCCCGGTGGTGACAGGCTCCATCATCATCCCGGTGACCTTGTCGCGATAGCGGTCCTTGGGCGCGACCGAGCGCAGGTAGAACAGCGCGAAGCCGAAGGGCGGGTGCATGAACGAGGTCTGCATGTTCACGCCGAGGATGACGCCGAACCAGATCAGGTCGATGCCGAGTTTTTCGGCCGCAGGCCCGAGCAGCGGCACGATGATGAAGGCGAGCTCGAAGAAATCGAGGAAGAAGGCGAGCAGGAACACCATCACGTTGACGACGATCAGGAAGCCCGTCGCGCCGCCCGGCAGGCCGATCAGCAGATGCTCGACCCAGACATGGCCGTTGACGCCGTAGAAGGTCAGCGAGAAGACGCGCGCGCCGACCAGGATGAACAGCACGAAGGCCGAGAGCTTGGCGGTCGATTCCGTCGCCTGCTTGAGCAGGTCGAAGGAGAGCCGGCGCTTTCCGATCGCCAGCAGGATCGCGCCGGCCGCGCCCATCGCGCCGCCCTCGGTCGGGGTGGCCAGACCGATGAAGATGGTGCCGAGCACGAGGAAGATCAGCGCCAGCGGCGGCACCATCACGAAGATGACCTGCTCGGCCATGCGCGAGAGCAGGTTCAGCCGCAGATATTTGTTGACCAGCGCGATGACGAAGGAGACACCGACCGCGATCGACATCAGCAACACGACGAAATCGGCGCCGGCCTTCACCGTGGTGAAGAACTTCATATAGGCGTAGCCGAGGGCGAAGGAGAGCACCGTCACCACCAGCAGCGAGAAGCGGCGGGTGACGCCGTCGGCGTCGCGCAGCGTCTGGGCTTCCGGCGGCAGGCCGGGCGCACGCTTGGGATAGACAACGGTGACGAGGAAGACATAGCCGGCATACATCGCCGAGAGCACGAGACCGGGAATGAAGGCGCCTTCGTACATGTCGCCGACCGAGCGGCCGAGCTGGTCGGCGAGCACGATCAGGACGAGCGAGGGCGGGATGATCTGCGCCAGCGTGCCGGAAGCCGCGATGACGCCGGACGCAAGGCGTCTATCATAGCCGTAGCGCAGCATGATGGGCAGCGAGATCAGGCCCATCGAGATCACGGAGGCGGCGACCACGCCGGTCGTGGCGGCCAGAAGCGCGCCGACGAAGATGACGGCGTAGGCAAGGCCACCGCGCACCGGCCCGAAGAGCTGGCCGATCGTGTCGAGCAGGTCCTCGGCCATGCCCGAGCGCTCCAGCACCAGCCCCATGAAGGTGAAGAACGGGATCGCCAGCAGCACGTCGTTGTTCATCGTGCCGTAGATGCGCTCCGGCATCGCCTGCAGGAAGTTTTCCTGAAACAGCCCGAGTTCGATGCCGACGATGGCGAAGAACAAACCGTTGGCGGCGAGCGCGAAGGCGACCGGATAGCCCAGCAGCAGAAAGACGACGAGAGCCGCGAACATGACCGGGGCCATGTTGGCCCGCATGAAGTCACTGAGCCCGGCGGCCTGTGCATCGCCCGTATGCAGGCCGAAAAAGGCGACGGCGGTCAGCGCGAGCAGCAGGCCGGCGACGCGCGGGAGGCGGAATGCGGTCATGGGATCAAATCCGGACGAGTGCGGAAATCATGCGAAATCGGGGCGGCGTCAGGCGAGGCCGTCGGCCCTGGCCTGGTCGAGCAGGCGCTGCGCCTCGGCCTCTGCCGCGGCCGCGTGACCACGCAGCGTCTCGTCATCATCGAGATGGCCGCGCATGATCGCGACCTGCTTGATGATCTCGGAGACGCCCTGGATTGCCAGCATGACGAAGCCGACCACGACCAACCCCTTGGCCGGCCACTGCGCCAGACCACCGGCCGAGAGCGACTGCTCGTTGATGGCGTAGGAGCGCGTGAAGAACGGCCAGGAATGGTAGATCATCAGCAGGCAGAACGGCATCAGGAACAGCGTGTGGCCGATCAGGTCGATCCAGCGCTGCACGGATTTGGGCAGCAGGCTGTTCACGATGTCGATGCGGATATGCTCCTTCACCTGCAGCGTCCACGAGGCGCAGAGCAGGAAGACCGCGCCGAACAGCATCCATTGCAGTTCGAGCCAGGCGTTCGACGAGACGTTGAAGAGCTTGCGAACGATCGCGTTGACCGTCGCGACGATCACGGCCAGCAGGATGAGCCAGGCGACCTTTTTGCCGATCTGGCTGTTGATCGCGTCGATGGCGCGGCTGATACCAAGAAGCCCCTGCAAAGCATTCTCTCCCGACGACGATACGCGGCGGCTATGCCGCTCCCCTTGAGCCTGTCGTTATCGGAAGCGGCAAGCCTGCACAAGATCGCAGATTGGGCAGGTTTTGCCGCCGCGGGACCGGGATCGGCCGTGGCTGTCGCGCGAGCGTCGTCATGGCGCGGTCATGCTTCGGCCAAGCCGCGCGGGGCTAGCCAGCGCCCGGCGGATCGGGCTACTGCCGCGACGCCCTCACAGAATGCGAAGGACATATCCACGATGCGCGCCACGCTCCTGCTGGCCTCGACCATCCTGGCGGCCGCGTTCTCGACGTCGGACGCTGTCGCGCAGGTCGCGGTCGCCGAGATCCGCGCGCAGCTTTTTCTCGAGCGCTCGGGCAGGCTGTCGGAGAATCTGGTCGGCTCCGGCAAGGCGCTGCGCAACACGGTGACCGGAGAGGGCGAGGCCGGCGAGCCGGCCGACGCCGTGCTGGTGACGCTCGTCTTCACCGGCGCGAAGAACACGAAATCCTCCGACAGGATCGCCCGCGACCTCGCTTCGGTAACGGTCAAGCAGAAGACGAAGACGGGCGAGAAGATCGCGCTCAGCCGCGTCTATGGCGGCTTCCTGTTCGGCGAGAGCGGCCGCATCCACAAAGCCTTCCTGCTCGACAACGCGACCTGCGCCCCGCTCGACATCGAGGTCAAGGTCGGGAAATCCTCGAAGGCGGCCAGGATCGACTTCGCCTGCGGCCAGTGATGAGCCACGGGGGCCGAGGCTGAATTATTAGCCCGCCATTCATCGCGATGGAATAATCTTCTGTCAGCGGCGTCCCGGCCGCGGCCGATTCGGGGCCTGAGCATGTGCCGTTTCCTTGTCTATTCCGGCGTTCCGGTCTTCCTCGAAGACCTCGTCGCAGCGCCCTGCCATTCGCTGATCCATCAGTCGCTCCACGCTGAGGAGACCAAGACCGGCACCAATGGCGACGGTTTCGGTCTCGGCTGGTATGGCGAGCGGGCGGAGCCCGGGCTCTATCGCGAGGTCAGGCCTGCCTGGTCCGACGAGAACCTGCTCTCGATCGCAAGGCAGGTGCGCTCCAGCCTGTTCTTCGCCCATGTCCGCGCCGCCACCGGCACGGCGACGACGCGGGCGAACTGCCACCCCTTCTCCCATGGCCGGCATCTCTTCATGCATAACGGCCAGATCGGCGGCTATGGGCTGATCCGGCGCAAGCTGGAGAGCCTGATTCCGGATGCGCTCTATGGCGCGCGCGTCGGCACGACCGATTCCGAGGCGCTGTTCCTGCTGGCGCTGGCCCGGATCGCCGACGGTTTCTCGCCCGGCGACGCGCTGGCCTGGGCGCTGGGCGAGGCGCTGTCGTTGATGCAGGCGGCGGGCATCCGAGAGCCTTTGCGCTGCGCGGCGGCGATCGCCGATGGCGAGACGGTCCACGCCCTGCGCTGGTCGTCGGACCCCAAGCCGCCCTCGCTTTACCTGTGCGATCGCGGCGACAGCGTCGTCGTCGCCTCCGAGCCGGTCGATGCGGCCCGCGACTGCTGGCAGGCCCTACCCTGCAATACGCTGGTGACGATTTCGGCCGGTGCGGTCTCGACGACACGCTTCGAGGTCGCGGCGCAGCGGGTCGCGGCCTGACGCGCCGCTTGCGCCCCGGCATCCGACGCGGCACATCGCGCAGGTGATGCGCGCTTTCGACTCGAGCCTTCCGATCGACGAGGTCCTGCCCGCTCTGGCGGCGGCGCTCGCCGCCGCGCCCAACGCCGTGCTGGTCGCGCCGCCCGGCGCCGGCAAGACCACGCGGGTTCCGCTCGCCTTGCTCGACGAGCCCTGGATAAAAGGCGGCAAGCTGATCGTGCTGGAGCCGCGCCGGCTCGCGGCGCGGGGCGCGGCCAGCCGGATGGCGCAGACGCTGGGCGAAAGCGTCGGCCAGACGGTCGGCCTGCGCGTCAGGCTCGGCTCGAAGATCGGCCCCGCGACGCGCATCGAGGTGGTGACGGAGGGCGTCTTCGCCCGGATGATCCTCGACGATCCTGCGCTCGACGGCATCGCAGCCGTCCTGTTCGACGAGTTTCACGAGCGCTCGCTCGACGCCGATTTCGGGCTGGCGCTGGCGCTCGACGCGCAGGCCGGCCTGCGCGAAGATCTGCGCATCCTGGTGATGTCGGCGACGCTCTACGGGGCGCGGGTGGCGAAGCTGCTTGGGGACGCACCGGTCATCGAGAGCCAGGGCCGCGCCTTTCCCGTCGAGACGCGCCATCTGCCCCGCGATCCGCTGAAGCGCATCGAGGATCAGGTCGCGGACGCCGTGCTGCTGGCGCTGAACGAGCAGCGCGGCTCGCTCCTCGTGTTCCTGCCGGGGCAAGGCGAGATCAGGCGCGTCGAGGAGCGGCTGCGCGAACGCATTCGCGATGCATCCATCGAAATCGCGCCACTTTACGGCGCGCTGGACCAGTCCGAACAGGACCGCGCCGTGCTGCCGGCAGCGCCCGACCGTCGCAAGGTGGTTCTCGCCACCTCCATCGCCGAAACCTCGCTGACGATCGAGGGTGTGCGCGTCGTGATCGATTCAGGGCTCGCCCGCGTGCCGGTCTACGAGCCCGATATCGGCGTCACCCGGCTGGAAACGCGGCGCGTCAGCCGTGCGGCCGCCGATCAGCGCCGGGGCCGCGCCGGACGCACCGAGCCCGGCATCTGCTACCGGCTCTGGGACGAAGCCGGCACGGGCGCGCTGGAAGCCTTCCTGCGGCCCGAAATCCTTTCGGCCGACCTTGCGCCCCTTCTGCTCGACTGCGCCGCCTGGGGGGTCAGCGATCCATCACGGCTCGCTTTCCTCGATCCACCGCCAACTCCCGCGCTGAAGGAGGCGCGGGCGCTGCTGGTCAGCCTCGGCGCGCTCGACGCCGACGGCCGCCTCACCATCGAGGGCAAGGCGCTGCAGCATCTGCCGTTGCCACCGAGGCTGGCGCGCATGATGATAGCCGCCGCGCGCTTCGGGCAGGCGGATGCCGCGGCCGGCCTCGCTGCGCTGCTCGTCGAGCGCGGGCTCGGTGGCGACGCGGTCGATCTCGGCGAGCGACTGGAGCGCCTTTCACGGGAGCGCGGCGGACGGGCCGGCGACATGCGCCGGCTCGCCGAGGGCTGGGCGCGCAGCGCCGAACGGGCCGTCGCCAAGGCAAACGCGCCCGAGACGCTGTCGCCGGGCTTCCTGCTGGCGCTGGCCTATCCAGATCGCGTCGCCCAGGCGCGCGGCGGGGCGGGTCAGTATCGCCTCGCCAATGGGCGCGGGGCCGGGCTGGAGCCGGGGCAGCGTCTGGCGCGCGAACCCTTCATCGTCGCAGCCGAGATGACCGGCGCGGCGCAGCAGGCGCGGATCCTGGCGGGCGCGGCGATCACGGAGGACGAGATCGGCCGGCTCGCTGGTGCGGGCCTTGCGCCGTTCGCTCTCGACGAACGGCAGGAAACCACTTTTGACCGACCGGCGCGCGCGCTGCGCAGCCGCGCGGTCAGGCGGTATGGCGCGCTCGTCCTGGCCGAGCGGCCGCTGCCGAGCGCGCCGACGATCGACAACGCGACGATCCTGGCCGAGGGCATCGCAGCGCTCGGCATAGGGCTGCTGCCCTGGACGAAGGGACAGGCGCAGCTTCGCGAGCGCGCCGGCTTCCTGCGCCGCGCCCATGGCGAGAGCGCGGACAACCCCTGGCCTGACCTGTCGGACGGCGCGCTGGCGCGCGACGCCGCCTCATGGCTTGCCCCGCATCTCGCCGGCCGCGCTTCGCTCGCCGCGATCCAGCCCTCCGATCTCGACGCGGCGCTCGACACCCTGCTGCCCTGGGATCTGAAACGCCGGCTCGACGCGGAGGCCCCGACGCATTTCACCGCGCCGACCGGCTCGCACCTCGCCGTCGACTACGCCGCCGAGGCCGGCCCGACGATTTCGGTCAGGGTGCAGGAGCTGTTCGGGTTGTCCGCCCATCCGGCGCTCGCGGGCGGGCGCGTGCCGCTGGTGCTGGAACTGCTCTCGCCGGGGCACAAGCCGGTCCAGATCACCCGCGATTTGCCCGGCTTCTGGCGCGGCTCCTGGGCCGCCGTGAAATCCGAGATGAAAGGCCGCTATCCGCGCCACCCCTGGCCAGACGACCCGGCAAAAGCCCCGCCGACGATGCGGGCGAAGCCGCGCGGGACGTGAGGGCTGCGCCTCAATTCCCCATTCGCTCGCGCCATTGCTGCTCGCCAGAAAGGCAGGAGGTGCGCGGCGTCCGCGCCTGCGCCTTCTGGATAAGCGCTTCTGGGCCCGCAGGCATTTCGGCGATCTCCCGGACGAGTTTCGTGCGCGTCGCATCGACGAACTGGCTGCGCTCGCGAATCGGGATCACGAAGGCTCCGACGCCGGTGATGACGCAATCCTCGTAATAGGCGTCGAGATTGTCGATGTCGAAATAACTCGCCTGCTTGAGCATGACGGGCAGGCCGTTGATGCTGATGCCCTTGGCGCGGGCCTCGTCGCGCGCGGCGGTGACGGGCCTGCCATCATTGTTGGCGCCGTCGCCGGAGATATCGATGACCTTGCGAAGCGGCAGGACATTGGCCTGCTCCAGCAGGGCCATGCTCAGATCGATCGCACCGGAGATCGAGGTGCGCCGGCCGCGCCGCGTCGGGGCCTCTCCGAGTTCCTCGGCGAAGGCGATCGCCGACTGGGGCGAATCGATGACCTTCCACGGCCTGACGACATGCTGGAAATGGCCGCCGGCCCATTCGAAATAGGTCACCGCGATCTTGCCGACCGCGCCCTTGGCGATCGCATCGTGGAGCTGCTTCGAGCGGAACGCCTCGATATAGCCATTGCGCTGGAGAGCGAGTTCGTCGAGGTCCATCGAATAGGAGACGTCGACCGCAAGAACAAGCGCGACATCGACTTCTTCCATCGGCGCGGCCGTTTGCTGCGCGTTGGACGCGGCTTGCGTCCAGAAGCCAGCGGCCAGAAGACTCAAGAGACCGAACAGCCGACGCCGCATCGCACCCTCCATCATCGTCGCCAGGAAGCGGGATGCAAAAGAGCGCGGAACGCCGCGAACGGGCATCGGGCTTCAAGCGAATGTCACGGGAGTGTGCGCCGGCTTTCGATTCGCGCCAAGGCCGAAAGCTGGGCAGACACGGCCTTTTGTTTCGCCGCCGTCGCTTGAGCCGGTCTCGGCTCAGCGCGCGCGGCGCGCCTCCACGATCGCGATCGCCGCAGCCAGCGCTTCGTCGACGGTCAACGCCGACGTGTCGAGAATGACGGCGTCCTCGGCCGCCCTGAGCGGCGCATCGCTCCGGCCCGAATCGCGCGCGTCGCGCCGGCGGATATCGGCGAGGATGCCTTCGAAAGAGGCAGTTTCTCCACGACCCAGGAGTTCCCTGTGGCGGCGGGCGGCGCGGACCTCCGGGGTCGCGGTGACGAAGAGCTTGGCCGGCGCGCCGGGACAGATCACCGTGCCGATGTCGCGCCCGTCCAGCACCGCGCCGCCCGGCTGTCGGGCGAAGCTCCGCTGCCGGTCGATCAGCCCGCTGCGCACGGCGGGGATCGCGGCCACGACGGAGGCCGCCTCACCGATCTCGCGGCCGCGCAGCATGTCTTCCGGATAGGCCGCCTGATCGAAGCCCGCCACGACCGCCTGCGCCGCCGAGACATCGCGCAGGTCATGCCCGGCGTCGAGCATGGCGCGCGCCACCATGCGGTAGAGCAGGCCGGTGTCGAGCGCCGGTAGGCCGTAATGCTGCGAGAGCCGTCGCGCCAGCGTGCCCTTCCCCGAGGCGGCAGGCCCGTCGACGGCGATGACCAGCGGCTTTGCGGGGCTCATCCGATCTCAGCGCCCAGACCGGTCATCAGGGCGATGAAGCTCGGGAAGCTGGTCGCGATCATCGCGCCGTCATCGACCTGCATCGGTTTTTGCGTCGCCAGCCCCATGACCAGAAAGCTCATCGCGATGCGGTGGTCGAGATGGGTCGCCACGACGCCTCCCCCCATGACGGGACCGCCGCCGGAGCCTTCGACGACGAGGTCGTCGCCCTCGATGGCGCAGGTCACGCCGGCCGCCTTCAGCCCGGCCTCGACGGCAGCGAGCCGGTCGGATTCCTTGACCCGCAGCTCCTGCAGGCCGCGCATCCGCGTCGTGCCCGTGGCGAAGGAGGCCGCGACCGCCAGCACCGGATACTCGTCGATCATTGCCGGCGCGCGCTCGGGAGGCACGGTGACGCCGCGCAGAGCTGACGCGCGCACGCGCAACGTCGCCACCGCCTCGCCGCCCTCATTGGCCTCGCTCTCAACCGTGATGTCGGCGCCCATCTCGCGGAGCGTCGTGAGCAGGCCCGAGCGCAGCGGGTTCGTCATCACGCTCTCGATCAAGATGTCGGAGCCCGGCACGATCAGCGCCGCCACCAGCGGAAAGGCGGCCGATGACGGATCGGCCGGCACCACGATCGGCGCGGCGATGAGTTCCGGCTGCCCCTTCAATACGATGCGGCGGCCATGCTCGCCCTCGGGCGTCACCGTCACATCCGCTCCGAAATGCGTCAGCATCTTCTCGGTGTGGTCGCGCGTCGCTTCGGTCTCGATCACGGTGGTCTCGCCGGGCGCGGCGAGGCCTGCCAGCAGCACCGCCGACTTGATCTGCGCCGAGGCGACGGGCGTGCGGTAGGTGATCGGCACGGCCTCGCGGGGCCCGCGCAGCGTCAGCGGCACGCGGCCGCCCTGTTCCTGCGACACGATCATCGTGCCCATCAGCTCGAGCGGGTCGAGGATGCGGCGCATCGGGCGCTTGCGCAGCGAGGCGTCGCCGTCGAATGTCGTGGTGATCGGATGCGCGCCGCAGACGCCCATCATCAGCCGCGAGCCGGTGCCGGCATTGCCGAAATCGAGCAGCCCCGCAGGCTCGCGCAGGCCTCCGACGCCGACGCCGCGGACCCGCCAGAGACCCGGCCCATCATGATGCACCTGCGCGCCAAGCGCGCGCGCGGCGTCCGCCGTGCGCAGCACGTCCTCGCCCTCGAGCAGGCCGCCGACATGGGTCTCGCCGATGGCGAGAAGACCGAAGATCATGGCGCGATGCGAGATCGACTTGTCGCCGGGAACGCGCACGCGGCCCCTGAGCGGACCCGCCGCATGGGCGCTGACGGGAACGGGATGCTGAGCGTGGGCCACTTTTCGTCTCTGCCGGCTGATGCGATGAGGGACGGGGCTGCCTAGCACGCGGTTCCGCCGGTCGTCACCCGCGCCCGCTGCGAAATCAGCATTTGACACCACGCCCTGCCCCGACTAACGGACGCGCCTGCTTTTCAGAACATGATGATTGAAGGTCCGACGCAGTGGCGAAACCGGAACTTGGCACCAAGCGTGTCTGCCCGACGACCGGGCGCAAATTCTACGACCTCGACAAGGATCCGATCGTCTCGCCTTACACGGGACAATCCTATCCGCGCTCGGTCTTCGAGCCGCAGGCGAAGGCTGCTCCGGCGGCCAAGCCCGAGCCCGAGGACGATGAGGAGGCCGAGGCCGCCGACAGCCCCGTCGAACTCGTCTCGCTCGACGAGGCCGATGCCGAAGCGACCGAGAAGGAGGCCGTCGTCACCAGCGAGGACGACATCGAGGTCGAGGACGACGTCGCGCCCGATGACGACACTTTCTTGGAGGAGGACGAGGAAGGCGACGACGACGTGGCCGACCTGATCGATGGCGACATCGAGGGCGACGAGGACGTCTGACCGCGCCGCGCTTGCCGCTCGCCGAAATGCAGGTTTTGCCGAAATGCAGTGTTTGCCGAAATGAATGACGGCGAGACGACATTAGGCGCTTGAGTCTTCGCGCCTGCCCGCCTATAGAGCGCTGCGCCGCTGCTTCGGCGGCCGTAGCCGAACCCCCGCCGCTCGATGCGCGCCGGGTTCGCCTGACAGGATAAGACCCGGACTGATCCCCAAATCAGTCCATCAGTGGGGCCATAGCTCAGTTGGGAGAGCGCTTGAATGGCATTCAAGAGGTCGGCGGTTCGATTCCGCCTGGCTCCACCATTTCCTTCCCACCAGATCGCCATGTTCTTGATTTTGCGCGGGTTCTGAGGCCCGAACGCCGGCCGTCGCTTTTCGACGGTCCGCTTCACCCCCACGCACCCAACGAGAGCATCGAGGAGACCGGCTCTCCGATTGCGACCGCCTTCGATTCGACTCAGCCTTGCAAATCGGCAACCATAAGTTGCCGCCTGATCGGGAGGCGATCTCCTGAGATGCGGGGGCGGTTGCGATGGTTCGTATGGCAGGGGCGGACGAGGCCGGACAACTGTCCGACGCCTCATTGCCTCTGCCGATCGAACTCGCCTTCCTGACGCGCCATGGTGTCGCGGCCAACGCGCTGGTCGCCACGGCTGAACGCGCCAGGCGACTCGGCGTCGAACCTGCCCGCGAGCTTGTCGCGTCGGGAATCGTCGCCGAAACCGCCTTCTACAGGGCGCTCGCCTGCGAACTCGGCCTTCCCTTTCACGACGCGCCGCTTCCGCTCCTGCCCGGCGGCGAGCATGGCGCGATTCTCCGCGCCGGCGTCGCGCCCGTGGTCGCCATGCCCGGCAGCCCTTTGCGTTTCGCGCTCGCACCGACCGGAGCGGCGCTGCGCAGCCTGCTGGAGGGCGGCCCCCGCCGGCGCGACGATATCGCCGTCACGACGCCGCGCCATTTCGCCGCGAGCCTGCGCGAGGCCAATGCGGCCAGCCTCGCCCGGCGGCTGGCGGGCCTGGACAAGCCCGGCCTTGCCCGGCAAACCGCGCGCACCGGCTCGAGCCGGGGCCAGAAGCTGGCGGCCGCTCTCTGCATCGGGCCCGGCGCCTATGCGGCGACGCTGGCGCCCTTCGAGACCTTCTCACTGCTGGCGCTGCTGGCAGGCCCGGTTTTTCTGGCCGTCGCGGGCCTGCGGCTGGCGGCCGCGCTCGAGCCGCCCGCGACCGATCTCTGGCAGCGTTTCGGCTGGCGCATCGATGAGGTGCGGCTGCCGATCTATACGGTCGCGGTGCCGCTGCTGCGCGAGGAGGCGGTGCTGCCGCAGCTCATCTCAGCGCTGTCGGCGCTGGACTATCCGGCCGCCAAGCTGGAGATCCTGCTCCTGGTCGAGGCCGGCGATCACGGCACGCGCCGTGCGCTGGCCGCCTGTGACCTGCCGCCGTCTTTCAGCGTGCTCGTGGTGCCGCCCGGCGGCCCGCGCACCAAGCCGCGCGCGCTCAACCTCGCTCTGGCGGAGGCGCGCGGAGCCCTGTTCGCCGTCTACGACGCCGAGGACCAACCCGATCCGCAGCAGCTCAGGCAGGCCGCGGCGCGCTTCCTGCGCGCGCCTGCGACCATCGCCTGCCTGCAGGCGCGGCTGACGATCGACAATGCCCGGGACGGGCTGCTGCCCGCCCTGTTCGCACTCGAATATGCCGGGCTGTTCGAGGTCCTGAATCCGGGGCTGCTGCGCTTCCATCTGCCGATCCTGCTCGGCGGCACCTCGAACCATTTCCGTACCGAGGCCCTGCGCGCGGTCGGCGGCTGGGACGCCTGGAACGTCACCGAGGACGCCGATATCGGCGTCAGGCTGGTGCGCGCCGGGCACCGCATCGCCGACCTGCCCTCGCTGACCTGGGAGGAAGCCCCGCTCACGCTGCCAGCCTGGCTGAAGCAGCGTTCGCGCTGGATCAAGGGCCATGTCCAGACGCTGATCTGCCATCTGCGCGACCCGTTGGCGCTGCTGCACGAAGCGGGACCCGCGGCCAGCGCCACATTTCTGGCGCTGGCGCTGGGCAGCGTCGTCACGGCGCTGGGCTATCCGGTCTTCGCCCTTGCAGCGATCATCGCCTGGCAGAGCGGCGCTCTGCTGATGCCGGGCGGGCCGATCGACGGATGGGCGTCCGCGATCGCGCTGATGGTGATGCTGGCCGGAGCGGTTGCGATCCTGGTCCCGCCGGCGCTCGGCGTCTGGCGGCGCGGCGAGTATCGCCTGCTCGCCTTCCTGCCGCTGCTACCGCTCTATTACGGCCTCGTCTCGGTCGCAGCCTGGCTGGCGCTGCTCGAATATACGACGCGGCGTCATGACTGGAACAAGACGGCGCATGGTCTGGCGCGCTCGTCGACGCGGATCGGCCTCACAGATGCCGCAGCCATTCGGCCGCCGCTTCCGCCGGCGGCCGCTCGATATTGAAGGCCCCAACGAAGCCGCCGCGCTTGTCCATCAGATAGACCAGCGCCGTGTGGTCCATGGTGTAGTCGCCATCCTTGAGCGGCACCTTCTTGGCGTAGGCGCGGTAGGCTCTGACCGTTGCATCGACCGCCGCCTGATCGCCGGTCAGGCCGATGATGCGCGGATCGAAGGAGCCGAGATAGCTCTTGAGAACTTCGGGCGTGTCGCGCGCGGGATCGACGCTGACGAACAGCGCCTTCAGCTTCTCGCCCTTGGGCCCGGCCGCGCGCAACGCCTCCGAAATCTCGAACAGCTTCGTCGGGCAGATGTCGGGACAGTGGGTGAACCCGAAGAAGACGAGGAAAGGCGCGCCGCGCAGGTCGGCGTCGGTCAGCTTCTGGCCTGCCTGCGTCGTCAGCGAAAACGGCCCGCCGACGCTGGCCGTGCCGCTCTGGCCGGACCGCTGCGGCGCGAAGGTGATGAAGGCCGCAGCCGCCAGCGCGACGGCGCCGACCAGAAACACGACGAGAGGCAGGACGAGACGGCGGTTCACGGGGTTCTTCCGGCAGGGTGGGAGGGGGATGCGCGCTCAGAAGCAGGCAACGATGGCGGCGATGAGACCGTCCGTAAAGAGCTTGTCGCCCTCGCGCCACCAGAGCAGCAGCCCGGCCAGCAGCAGCGCGAAAGCACCGCCGGCGAGCAGCGTCAGGCCGAGCCGCGAAGCCGGCGGATCGTCTGGATGCGTCAGATCATCGGGTCGCGTCATGGTCGCCAGCATAGCGGGCAAGCCCGCGCACCGAAAGCGCCGGTCTTGCCGCAGGACGTCTTCACGTTCCGCAGAATGTCGCCAGCACGCGTTCATGCGGGGCCGGCGGCAGCGCATGGTCTTCACGCCCGGGCTGCTCGTCATAGGGTCGTGCGAGAACCGCGAGCAAATCCTCGAACGGGGCAAAATCCTGGCGTTCCACGGCGGCCTCGATCACGGCCTCGACGCGATGGTTGCGCGGGATGTAGAGCGGGTTCACGCGCATCATGGCCGCCTGGCGCGCGGCCGGCGAGATTGCCTCGCGGGCGAGGCGGGTGCGCCATTGGCTCTCCCAGCCATCGAACTCGGCCGGATTGTCGAACAGGGCGCGGCAGGCGGAGATGTCGTGCTCGCCCAGCCGCCGGAATACCAGCGTAAAGTCGGCCCGGCCGCGCTTCATGATGTCGAGCAGGCCGTTGATCAGCGGCGCGTCCCCATCCTCTTCGACAAACAGCCCGAGCTTGCGGCGAAAGCCGCCGAGCAGGGCCGGCTGGAAAAGTCCGTCGAACCCGTCCAGCGCCTGCTGCGCCAGCGCGACCGCCCTGTCGGCGTCGTCGGCCAGCAGCGGCAGCAGCGCCTCGGCGAAACGGGTCAGGTTCCAGCGCGCGATCGGCGGCTGGTTGCCATAGGCATAGCGGCCATGCTCGTCGATGGCGCTGAACACGGTCGCCGGATCATAGGCATCCATGAAGGCGCAGGGGCCGTAATCCAGCGTCTCGCCGGCGATCGCCATGTTGTCGGTGTTCATCACGCCATGGATGAAGCCGATCTGCATCCAGCGCGCGACGAGAGCGGCTTGCGCCGCGATCACGGCCGCGAGCAATGCCAGACAGGGTGCTTCGCTGTCGATGGCCTGCGGATAGTGGCGGGCGATCACATGGTCGGCGAGCAGGCGCAGGGCCGCGACATCGCCGCGCGCCGCGAAATACTGGAAGGTGCCGATCCGGACATGGCTCGCCGCCACGCGCGTCAGCACCGCGCCCGGCAGCAGCGTCTCGCGCCGGACCGGCTCGCCGGTCGCGACCGCGGCGAGCGCGCGCGTGGTGGGAACGCCGAGCGCGGCCATCGCTTCACTGACGATGTATTCGCGCAGGACAGGCCCCAGCGCCGCGCGGCCATCGCCGCGACGCGAAAAGGGCGTCGGCCCGGAGCCCTTGAGCTGGATATCGCGGCGGCGGCCGCTGCGGTCGATCACCTCGCCGAGCAGCAGCGCGCGGCCATCGCCGAGCTGCGGGCTGAACCCGCCGAACTGATGACCGGCATAGGCCACCGCGATCGGCTCGGCCCCCTCGACGATCTGGTTGCCCGCCAGCATGGCGACGCCCTGCGGAGAGGACAGCCAGTCCGGATCGAAGCCGAGTTCGCGGGCGAGCGCCTCGTTGACCTTGATCAGGCGCGGAGCCCCGACCGGGCCGGGCTCTACGCTGGCGAAGAACCGCGCGGGCAAGCGGGCATAGGAGTTGTCGAAGGAGGGCGAGGTCATCGCTGGTAGATAGGCTTTGGCGTCAGGGCGCGAAAGAGGCGCAAGGCTCGACCGCAGGAACGCCGGTTGCTGGACGATCGCGGATCATCTACCGGGGCGAACACGTCGTGCGATGCCGTCCGCGACGCAGCGCAATCGCCGTCAGGGCCGTTCCGGAGCTAGCCGCAAGCGATGTCGGTATGGTTCGACACTGTGATCCTGGGCGCCGGGGCCGCCGGCATGATGTGCGCGATCCATGCCGCATCGCGCGGCGGGCGTGTCCTGATCGTCGATCACGCCCGCGCGCCGGGCGAGAAGATCCGCATCTCCGGCGGGGGCCGCTGCAACTTCACCAATCTCGGCACGAGCGCTGCCAACTTTCTCTCCGGCAACCCGCATTTCGCCAAATCGGCGCTGGGCCGATATACGCAGCATGATTTCGTGGCCCTGGTCGAGAAACACGGCATCGCCTATCACGAGAAGACGCTGGGGCAGCTTTTCTGCGACAGCTCCGCCAAAGACATCATCGCCATGCTGACCGACGAGATGGCGCAGGCGGGCTGCGATTTGCGCCTCGCAACCACCATGGACAGGCTCGAGCGCAGCGATGACGGCTTTGCGGTCACGCTTGGCGGCGATGGGGCCGCGCAGCTTCGCTGCCGGCACTTCGTCGTCGCGTCCGGTGGAAAATCCATTCCGAAGATGGGAGCGTCCGGCCTCGGCTATCAGATTGCCGGCCAGTTCGGTCTGGCGGTGACGGATACGCGCCCGGCGCTGGTGCCGCTGACCTTCGGCGAAGATGTGCTTGCCGGGTTTCGCGAGCTGGCCGGCGTCGCCGCGGACGCCCGCGTCTCGTGCGGCAAGGCCCGGTTCGACGAGGCGCTGCTGTTCACGCATCGCGGGTTGTCTGGACCCGCGATCCTGCAGATTTCATCCTACTGGCGCGAGAAGGCGTCGATCAGGATCGCGTTTCTGCCCACGCGTGACCTGTTCGCCGAATTGCGCGCCTTGAGGCAAGCGAACGGCCGCAGAAGCCTCTCCAATACGCTTGGCGATATCCTGCCAAAGCGATTGGCGACCTATCTCGCGGATGCCCATGGCTGGGCCGGACCCATCGGCGACGCCGGCGACAGGGCGCTGGCGGCGATCGCCGCCGCGATTCGGGGTTGGGAGGTCACGCCGATCGGATCGGAAGGATACCGAACCGCCGAGGTGACGCTCGGTGGCGTCGACACATCTTGCCTGAACTCGCGGACGATGGAGGCCAGGACCGTCGACGGCCTGTATTTCATCGGCGAAGTGGTCGATGTCACGGGCTGGCTCGGCGGCTATAATTTTCAATGGGCGTGGTCGTCGGGCTGGGCGGCGGGAACCGCCATCGCCGAACGCACCGGCTGAGACGCTCGTGCGGCGCGAGACACAACGCGCCAGCCGCTTGTGATCGAGGGGATTTGGAGCGGGCGATCGGGATCGAACCGACGACATTCAGCTTGGGAAGCTGACGTTCTACCACTGAACTACGCCCGCATCCGGCCCAACGCCAAAGCCCAGCCTCGAAGACTGTCGCGCCGATGCGGACCCATGCATAACGGCTTCGCCGCGACCTGTCATCCACCAAACAATTTTACGCGCACCCGACCGAAAATACGCGACAGGCCATCAGGCCGCCATGATTCCGAGACGCGCTGAAGCGGTGCCGCAAACCGAATCGACGAGGCCTACGATGTCCAAGCCGCCCTTCAACCGCATCGCCTGCGCCTCCCTCGCCATCCTCATGATGGCCGGCGCGGCACAGGCCCAGGGCATCGAGTTCGGGCCGGGCGGTCTGCGCATCGATCCCGGCCCCGAACGCTACGCGCCCCGTCCTCGCTTTGACGGGATTTCGGAGCGCGAGGCGGTGCGGATCGCGCGCAGGCAGGGCGTGGAAGAGGTCGAGCGCGTGCGCGAGACGCCGCGCGGCTGGCGCATCAGCGGCCTAGATCGCAATGGCGACGAGATTCGCGTGATCATTTCGCGCGACGGTGATGTCGTTGACGTGCGCTGAGCGTCAGCGACGTCGCGGCGCAAGTTCGTTGGTGCGCGTCGCCCAGCGGATGGCGGCGAAATAGACCGCGACCAGCGCGGGAACGGCCACGAGGCCGGCATAGTGGTAGATCGTCATGAACCCGACCATGCGCCTCGATTGCAGTGCAATAAAGGCGCTGCCGCGCAAGATCGCGTGATCGCTCAGTCCCGGAAATGCTTCGAGAGCTTGAGCGCCTGGCCCTGATAGTTCGAGGTGCCGATCTGGCCATAGAGCGCGTCGGGTTCGGCCGCCATGCGCTCGAAGGCCAGCCGTCCCACGACCTGCCCGTCCTCCAGCACGAAGGGAACCTCGTGGCTGCGCACTTCGAGCACGCCGCGAGAGCCCGGCGCACCATCGGCCCCGACGCCGAAGCCGGGATCGAAGAACCCGGCGTAATGGACGCGGAACTCGCCCATGGTCGGGTCGATGGGGGCCATTTCCGCCGCAAAGCCCGGCGGAATATGGAGCTTTTCCTTCGAGGCCAGGATGTAGAACTGGTGTGGATCGAGGATCAGGCGTCGGTCGCGCCTCGCCCGGATCGGCGTCCAGAAATCGTCGATGGCGTAGCCGCCAACGCGATCGACGTCGATCACGTCGGTGAAGCGCTGGGCCTGATAGCCGATGACCTCGCCTTCCATATCCCCGGCCAGCAGAATGCTGAAAAGCAACCCGTTGCGGATCGCGACCTGGCCGTCGACGAGCGGAGTGCGCTCGTGAACCTCGCGCAGCTCCCTGTCGCTGAGGCGAAAGCCCGCGGCCTCGTCCTGTCCCCCGGCGCGCCGCCGGAAGCGGAGCTGGTTGAGCCGACTGCCCTGCCGCACCCTGATCGAAAAACTCGACGGCGAGATTTCGGCATAGAGCTTGCCGGTGTAGCCGCCCGCGACCGTATCGAAGGCGTCCGCCCTGTCGGCGATCAGCCGCGTGAAGACGTCGATGCGGCCCGTCGAACTCTTGGGGTTGGCGAAGGCCGAGATGGTCGCGGGGAGACCCGAAAGCGATTCCATCAACTCGACCACATAGACGCAGTTGCGCTCGAGAATCGCGCCCTCGGCCAGCGACACCTCGTCCTGCGTCAGTTCGGCCAGGACCTGCTCGACAGTGCGTTCGGGGCCCGGCAGAAAGCTCGCGCGAACGCGGTAGGCGCGTTCACCCAGCCGCAGATCGAGGCTTGCCGGCTGGAACTGACTCTCGACGAACTGGCCCGAGGCCGAGCGCACCATGTTGCGCTGGACCAGTTTGCGGATGTCCTGACGCGGCAAAACGCCCGAGGGGCCGCTTAGCGAGGCCCCCGCATCCGCCTTGTCCGACCGGAGATCCGGCATCGCCACCATGTCTTTCGTCCCATCATCGTGATCGGACAGTTTATCGCGTTGCGGCCGGAAGCGCCGCAGCGCGCGGCGTCAGCGGAAAGTTGTCCACGCGAGAATCACCCGGCTAAGCGCCGTCACCAGCGTCAATGCGGCAAAGGCGAGCGCCAGCACCGGAAACCAGCCCGGCCACAGCATCATCGCTGCAAAGCAGGCGATCGTCTCGGCTCCCTCCGCGAGGCCGGCTGTGAAGTAGAGCGACTTGACGCCGCGCTGCGTCGTCTCGAGCCCGCGCTTGGCCGCCATCACGGCGAAGGCGAGGAAGCTCGCGCCGTTGACGTAGAAGGCGAAGAGCAGGACGGCCGCCGGCAGCGCGTTGGCGGCGGGCTCGCGCAGGGCAAACGCCAGCGGCACCGCGCCGTAGAAGAGGAAATCGCAGGCGATGTCGAGAAAGCCGCCGCGATCGCTCGGCTTCGCGGCGCGCGCCACGGCGCCGTCGAGTCCGTCGAACAGGCGCGAGGCGGCGAGCAGCACAAGCGCGGCGAGATCGTGCCCGAGGCAGACGGCAAGCGCGCAGCCCAGGCCGAGCGCGAGTCCCGCCAGCGTGACATGATCGGCCGACACCCCGCGCCGTGCGAGCGCGCGGCCGGCGGCGTCGAGCGGCGGGTCGATGATGGCGCGCAGGCGGCCGTCGAACATGGGCTTGCCCCGAATGCGGCGCGGCAGGATTGAACCGCGCGTTGCGGGCGACCATAACAGATCGCCCGGCACGGCGCGGCGACGAGGAGGCCCCGGCATGTATCAGGAGGAGACGCATGGCGTGCGCGTGACCGCCTCGCCGCGCTTCATGGACGGCGAATCCTCGCATGCGCAGGGCCGCTATTTCTGGGCCTATACGATCGAGATCGTGAACCTGTCGGACCGGACGGTGCAGTTGATGACGCGGCACTGGTTCATCACCGACGGGCGCGGCGAGGTCCATGAGGTGCGCGGCGAGGGCGTGATCGGCCAGCAGCCGGTGCTGCGGCCCGGCGAGAGCTTCAGCTACACTTCGGGCTGCCCGCTGATGACGCCGGACGGCTCGATGCGCGGCTTCTACGCGATGATGGCCGAGGACGGCACCGTGTTCGACGTGGCCGTGCCCCTGTTCCCGCTCGATTCGCCCTATGTGAGGAAGGTGCTGCACTGAGGTCGCGAAGCCGCCGCGCCGCGGCGCTGGCCTTTCTCCCGCATTCGTGTATATGCCCAGCCAACCGGCGTGAACGCCGGCTGCACGGCCTCTCCGCGATGAGAGGATCCGTGGACCCCGGACCCTGCTGGACGACATCCCGGCCGTGGCCCGCCAGATCAACATCCAACCGAAGGATCACACGATGTCGATTACGGCCGAGCGCAAGACCGCGCTCCTGAAAGAGCATGCCACGAAGCCGAACGACACCGGCTCGCCGGAAGTCCAGGTCGCGATCCTGACGGAGCGCATCAACAACCTGACCGGCCACTTCAAGTCCCATGTCAAGGACAACCACTCGCGTCGCGGCCTGCTCAAGATGGTCTCGCAGCGCCGTTCGCTGCTCGACTACCTGAAGAGCAAGAGCGAGCCGCGCTACAGGACCCTGATCGAGAAGCTCGGCATCCGCCGCTGATCGACGCGATTGTCACGCCCGGTGCGACCCCGCTCCGGGCGGTTCTGCAAGTAGCAAGCACAAGAACCAAGCCAAGACCAAGTTCGGAAGCGCGCCGCAATGGGGCGGCGTCTCCCGATGTCAGCGCGGGGCCCGCATGGGGCGGCCTCCCCGCATGACCCGCCGGGCGTCCTTTGCGCCCATGGCAGGATTGCCGAGCGCTCGGGCGCGGACACCACCAGCACACCGAGCGCTTCGTCGTCTTGCCTATGGGCCAGAAGACCCCGGACGGGTCGAAATCCGATCCGAAAGAAAAATCCATGTTCGATGTCCAGACCGAAGAACTGATGTGGGGCGGGCGCAAGCTCGTGCTCGAAACCGGCAAGATCGCCCGCCAGGCCGACGCCGCGGTGCTCGCGACCTATGGCGAGACCGTCGTGCTCGCGACCGTCGTCTCCGCCAAGTCGCCCAAGCCCGGGATCGACTTCTTCCCGCTCACGGTGAACTACCAGGAGAAGACCTTCGCCGCCGGCCGCATTCCCGGCGGCTATTTCAAGCGCGAAGGCCGCCCGACCGAGAAGGAGACGCTGGTCTCGCGCCTGATCGACCGGCCGATCCGCCCGCT
>JAIETL010000069.1 GCA_019745195.1 Beijerinckiaceae bacterium | reverse complement strand
AAACCCCATTTGATTCAGCACCAAACGGGAATCACAACCTGCTGATATCGCTCAACTCCTTTTCAATCGGGCTCTTATCTGGAAATGTTCGCAAGAGGAACGCGCAAAAACTGGACCTATTGGGGCAATCAGGCTGATGAATCGTATGAACCGACTTGGGACACCTACAAGTTCAATTCGGCGACCAAGAAGCCACTGATCGCAGCGGAGTAGACATCCAGCTCCGCATGGACGGCGTGCCATCTTTGCGCGACGCATCGCCGCGCAAAGCGGCTAGTGTCGCCCGACATCCAGCGCAGCGAGCCCTTGCCAAACGCCCCTCTCCCCGAACCGCCGATCGTGGCCGCGCGCGATGAGGCTGCGCCGCTGCGGCGCGATGCCGGCCTGCGCGGCATCGGGCTGATCCTGCTCTCGACCATTTTCCTGTCCTCGGCGGACGTCGCCTCGAAATATCTCGCCGCCAGCCTGCCGGCGCTGCAGATCACCTGGCTGCGCTACTGCGCCTTCACCGTCATCATGCTCGGCCTCGCCTGGCGCGGCGGCGGGCGGGTCCGGCTGGCGACGCAGCGGCCCAAGCTGCAGCTTTTGCGCGGCTTTGCGGTCGCGGCGTCCTCGATCGTCTTCGTGCTCTCGCTGAAATACCTGCCGATCGCCGATGCGACCGCGACGAGCTTCGTCACGCCGCTCTTCGTCACGGCGCTGTCGATCCCGCTGCTGGGCGAAAAGGTCGGCTGGCGGCGCTGGACCGCCACGACCGTCGGGCTCGTCGGCGTGCTGATCGTGGTGCGTCCCGGCGGATCGGGGTTCCAACTCGCCTCGCTGCTGCCGGTCCTCTCGGCCCTGACCTGGGCCTTCGCGCTGATCGTCACCCGCCAGATGAGCACGACCGAGAGCCCGCTGACGACGCTGGCCTGGTCGGCGATGATCGGGCTCGGCGTCGTCAGCCTGCTGTTGCCCTTCGCCTGGCAGCCGCTGACCCTTCAGAGCGTGCTGCTCGGCATCTTCATCGGCGTCGCCTCGACGATCGGCCACTGGCTGGTGATCCTGGCCTTCCGCCATGCCGACGCCTCGCTGCTGGCGCCGTTCTCCTATGCGCAACTGCTCTGGGTCTCGGTCTTCGGTTATTTCGTCTTCGCCGCCCTGCCCGACCTGTGGACGCTGGTCGGCGCGGTGATCATCGCGGGGTCGGGCCTCTATACCGCCCATCGCGAGCGGATCAGGGCGAGAGAGGCGCGCTGACGAAGCACTCCGTCATTTGTCATTGCAACCTTTCGCCGTTTCTCTGCGTAGTCGAACTGGCGCGACCATCCGCAGCCCCGCGCCGAGCCCGGAGCCCTATGCCCGTTCAACGCGATCTGACGCCCTTAAGCCGCCGCTCGCTCCTCGTCGGAGCCGCATCCGCGACGGCGCTTGCCGCCTGTTCGCCGCTTTCGGCGATCAACACGCTGCTGCCGAGCGACGGCGGATCGCGGCAGGCCGCCCGCGACATCGCCTATGGCGACGATCCGCGCCAGACGCTCGACATCTATGTTCCCGAAGGCGCGAACGCCGCCTCCCCGGTGATGATGTTCATCTATGGCGGCGGCTGGAACGACGGCTCCAAGAACGACTACTCCTTCGTCGGTCACGCCTTCGCCTCGCGCGGCTTCGTCACGGTGGTGCCGGACTACCGGCTGGTGCCGCAGGTGCGTTTCCCCGATTTCCTGCACGACTGCGCGCAGGCGCTGCGCTGGGTGCAGGATAACATCGCCACGCATGGCGGCGACGTCGGCCGCGTCCATCTGAGCGGCCATTCGGCGGGGGCCTACAACGCCATGATGATCGGGCTCGATCGGCGTTATGGCGCGCGCGCCGGCGTCAGGCCAGGCCTTGTGAAGAGCGTCTCGGGTCTGGCAGGGCCTTACGACTTCCTGCCGCTCGACGACGACCGCACGAAGGCGGCCTTCGGCCAGACGCCAAGACTGGCGGAGACGCAGCCGGTCAATTTCGCCCGCGCGGGCGCGCCGCGCGTCTTCATCGCGACCGGCGACGCCGACACCACCGTCTTCCCGCGCAACACCTATGCGCTCGGCCGGAAGCTCAAGGCGGCCGGCGCGACGGTCGAGGTCAAGACCTATGCCGGCGTCGGTCATCCCGGCATCCTGCTGGCGCTGGGCAGGAGCTTTCGCGGCAATGCGCCGGCGCTGGACGATATCGTGCGCTTTGCCGGCGGCTGATCAGACGGAAACCGCGTCCCGCACGGTCACGCCAAGCCGCGCCGCCAATTGCTGCGAGAGCGGCAGCGGCTGACCTGTCAGGGCGATGTCGTCGAAATGCCGCCGGCCGATGAAGCGCGCGCGCTCGAAGGCTGCGCCGTCACGGAACCGGGCGCCACTGAACCAGGCGCTGCGGGCAAAGCGCGCGTCGTTGAAGCAAGCCCCTTTCGCGAACTCCGCACCGTCGAAGCCGGCATTGTCCTCGAACCGCGCGCCCTCGAAATCGACCGGCCCGGCATAGGAGCAGGTTCCGAAACCGGCCTCGCCCGAGAAGCATGCGCCGGCAAACCGCACCGGGCCGCCGAAGCGCGAGCCGCGAAACCAGGCGTCGCGGTCGAAATCGGCCTCGACGAAATCGAGCGCGCCGTTCGTCTCGAGCGCCCTGAACTCCGCGCCGCGCGCGAAATGGGCCTCGCCGAAATCGGCGTCGCCCATGAGGCGGCAGCGGTCGAAGCTGGCGTCGCCGCCAAAGCGCGCCTGGCGGAAGCTCGCCTTGCCGTGGAACACAGCCATGTTGAACCAGACATCGCCGGAAAAGGCCGCGCCATCGAAGCGGGCGTCGCCAGGAAAGATGCAGCCCGCCATGTCGACGACATCGGGAAAGGCTTCGTCGGTGAAATCGACCTCGGCGAGGAAGCGCCAGACCGCGAGCGCCGAAGGGTCGTCATCGAGACGCGCGTGAAGGCGCAGCATCGCTTCGGCCCAGGCGTTCCAGCCGGACGTCCCGGCAGCCATGCGCGCCAGCGTCGCGGCGCGGCGGGCGGGTTCAAGCGCATGCGGCTGCGACCTCGCCCACGGGTTCAGGCGCAGCAGCGCGGCGCCGAGCGGGCCCGCGGTCGGGAACGGCTCCGCCATCACGGCTTTCGGGTGCAAGCGTTAAGCATTCGTTAGCTTTAAGCGAAGCGCGCCGGGGCGGCAATGCGGGCGGCGCGATAGATCACAGGCGTCGGCGAAGCCTCGCGTCGCGCGAGACCAGAGGGCATCCGACCGCACAGTGGCTGGAGGAGGCAATGCACTTTCCGATTGCGGCCGGCTGCGGAACGGGCGCGGTTGTCCAGGCCCGCGCGAAGGGCCCGCGACTCCGCGATCATCGCAGGAGAGCCTTAAGGTTACGCCGCGATAACGGACGCAGCGTAAGGCAATCGAAGCAATTCCCGAGTCATTCAAGGTCCCGCCGCAACCCGGACCAAGACCTCGCGATGAACGCCTATATCCCGCTGATCCTCTTCACGGTGCTGACCAACGCGGCCGCCCAGCTGATGCTGAAGCGCGGCATGACCGGCGTCGGCAATCTCGATATCGGCGGCGACGGCCTCATCTCGACGGTGTTCCGCGTCGTCTTCAATCCGTTCGTCTTCGCGGGGCTCTGCACCTTCGTCGTCAGCATGGCGTCGCATCTGATCGTGCTGTCGAAGGTGCAGATCAGCTACGCCTACCCGTTCCTGAGCCTCGCCTACGTCGTGGTCGCGGTCTACGCCTATTTCGTCTTCCAGGAAGATCTGAGCCCCGCCCGCATCGCCGGCATCGGGCTGATCATGCTGGGCACCATCTTCATCGCGCAAAGCTGAAAGAGGACACCCCATGGACCTCATCGTCCGTCTTTTCCTGCGTCTGGGCGTGCTGCTGCAGCCGCCCGCGCTCAAGCCCGTGCCCGTGCCTGTGACACAGCATCCCCATCACCCCGGCGCACCGCGCTGACCCTCCCTCGAACCCAGCGGTATCGACACCCATGAAGCACATCATCATCGGCGGCGACGGTTTCGTCGGCTCGCATCTGGCGGCTGATCTTCTCGCCATGGGCGAGGAGGTGCTGGTCGCCGACATCGTCAAGAGCGACCACGCGCATTACGCGCAGGTGCCGTTCCAGCGCATCGACGTGACCAATGCCGAGAGCGTCGCGGCCATTCCGCTGCACAAGGACGACCTCGTCTACAATCTCTCGGCCAAGATGCTCTCGCCGATCGTGACGCGGAAGGAGCGCCACGACTTCTTCTGGCCGGTGAATTATCACGGCACGCAGAACATCCTGAGCTGGATGGAGAAGAATGGCGCGAACAAGCTGGTCCACTTCACCACCGACATGATCTACGGCCATTCGGTGACCGTGCCGCAGGACGAGACCCATCCCGCCCATCCGCTCGGCGAATATGGCGAGAGCAAGCTCGCCACCGAAACGCTGGCGCAGACCTATCGCGACAAGGGCTTCCAGATCCCGATCTTCCGGCCGCGCCTGATCATCGGGCCGGGCCGTCTCGGCATCCTGGTCAAGCTGTTCACGCTGATCGACATGAACCTGCCGGTACCGATGATCGGGTCGGGCAAGAACCCCTACCAGTTCATCTCGGTGTTCGACTGCGCCTCGGCTTGCGTCGCGGCGTGGAAGGCGGGCTTCCCCAACAGCGCCTACAATCTCGGCTCCGACGATCCGCCGCCGGTGAAGAAGCTGCTCGGCGACCTGATCAGGCATGCCGGCTCGAAATCGATCCTGCTGCCGACGCCGGCCTCGCTGGTCAAGCTGACGCTGAACACGCTCGACGCGATCAACCTGCCGATCATGGACCCCGAGCAATACATGATCGCCGACGAGATCTGCATTCTCGACACGAGCAAGGCCAAACGCGAACTCGGCTGGAAGCCGCTGCACCGCGACGAGGACATGCTGCTCGCCGCCTATACCGAATACCGCAAGAGCAAAGACGCCAAAAACCAGGCCCCGAGGAGTCTCGCAGCATGAGCATGCCCGCATTCAAGACCGAAGACGCCGCCGCCGGCGACCTGCCGGCCCGTCCGAAGCTCTACAGCGTCGAGGACGCCAAGAACCTCGACGTGCAGACGGTGAAGGAGCTCTTCACCAACCACATCAACCCCGGCCAGGTGCATTTCCTCAAACTGCTCGGCTTCGACAAGATCCTCGTCGATCGTGCCGAGGGCATGCACTACATCACGAAGGACGGCCGAAAGATCCTCGATTTCTTCGGCGGCTTCTGCTCGGTCGCCTTCGGCCACAACCATCCGCGCATCGTCGCGGCGCGGAAAAAATTCCAGGACGAGAACCGCCACGAGATCTGCATGGCGTTCATGTCGCAATACGCCTCGGCGCTGGCGGCGAACCTCGCCGCGATCGCGCCCGGCGACCTCGACATGGTCTTCCTGGGCTCGACCGGCTCGGAAGCCATGGAAGCGGCGATCAAGGTCGCCGAACAGGCGCAGGGGCCGGAGCGCTCGAAAATCCTGCACGCGGCGAACTCGTTCCACGGCAAGACCAAGGGCGTGCTCTCGGTCACGGATTCGACCCTCTACCAGTCGCAGTTCAAGCTGGTCGAAAACCGGGTCAAGGTTCCGTTCGGCGACATCAACGCGGTTCGCGCCGCGCTGGAGGCCGACAGGTCGATCGGCATCGTCGTGATGGAGACGGTGCAGGGCGGCGGCGGCATCGTCGAGGCGCCGCCCGGCTTCTGGCGCGAGCTGCGCGCGCTTTGCGACAAGCACGGCGTGCTCTGGGTCGCCGACGAGGTGCAGTGCGGTCTCGGCCGCACCGGCCAGTTCTTCGCCTTCGAGCGCGACAATGTCGTGCCGGACGTCACCGCGCTGGCCAAGGCGCTCGGCGGCTCGAAAGCCGCCGTCGGCGCGATGATCGCGCGCCGCGAGATCTACATGAAGGCCTATGGCAAGCCCAAGACCGCGCTGATCCACGCGCAGGCGACCTTCGGCGGCATGGGCGAGGCCTGCATCTCGGCGATCGAGGGGCTGAACGTGCTCTATGAGGAAGACCTCATGGGCAACGCGCAGCGCCAGGGCGACTACCTGATCGAGCGGCTGAACGGCCTGCGCGTGAAGTATCCGAGCCTGCTCAAGGAGATCCGCGGTCGCGGCCTGATGATCGGCATCGAGTTCAACGACATCAGCGAGACGATGCCGTTCGGCCTCAAGCACATGGTCGCGCTGCTCGACGACAAGCTCAAGGGTTCGCTCTGCGGCTTCGTCGGCGCGCTGCTCCTGAAGGACTACGACGTGCTCGTCGCCTTCACCGAGTACAACCGCAACGTCATCCGGCTCGAGCCGCCGCTGATCGCGACGCGCGAGGACTGTGACCGCTTCATCGACGCCTTCGACGATCTGCTTGGCCGCGGCATCACGCGGATCGTGACGGATTACCTGCGCAAGGTCGCCGTCGCGAAGGGCTGAATGCATCGCCAAACTTGATCCATACGGCAATTTGCCGTATGGATCGGGCGAGGTGATCGCCATGAAGACTGACACGATTGCGCGGCTGGAAGCGCGTTTGCCCGCCGAACTTCACGCCATGCTCAAGCATGCGGCGGAGCTTCAGGGGCGAACTTTGAGCGATTTCGTGGTCAGCGCGGCGCGTGAGGCGGCCCAGCGCGCCATCGAGGATGCGCATATCATCAAGCTGTCCGTCGAGGACCAGATCGCCTTCGCCAAGGCGCTGATAGACCCGCCGCCGCCGAGTCCCGCGCTCATCGAGGCAGCCGCCCTGTGGAGGCGCAACGTCGAAGTCCGGTGACGGCGCGCTTCGCTTCCGAAATTCTGGCCGGCCATGACAGGCGGGCCTTCGCGAGCGGCAATGACCGTATCGACGGTTATTTTCGGCAAGCCGTCTCGCAGGACGTCAGGCGACGCTACGCCACCTGTTATCTGCTAATCGAACAGGAGACGAAGGCAATCGCGGGCTTTTACACGCTCGCAGCCAGCGGCGTCGATCTCGCTGCTGTGCCGGAGGCTCTGACAGCCCGGCTGCCGCGCTATCCCACGGTCCCGGCTGCCCTGATCGGCTGGCTTGGACGCGACCTGAGTTTTCGCGGCCAGCGCATCGGTTCGATGCTGCTCGGCGATGCGCTCCACCGCGTCGCCTCGTCTCCGATCGCTGCTCACGCCATCGTGGCCGATGCGATCGACGACGATGCGGCTGAATTCTATCGGCGACACCACTTTATCTCGGTGCCCAGCGGCCGCTTTTATCTGCCGGTCAGCACGGCGCACAGACTTGCCGGCGGCTCAGCCTGACAACGCCGTCCGGCCCCCCATTCGCGCGCGGGGAGCCGGATCGGAACGAACCAGGTTCTGGTTGGCGAGAAGCCGCTCAGTAGAGCGAGCAGACCCGACGGTAGCCGACGACCTCGCCGAAGCGGTTGACGCGCTCGACCAGGTCGCAGCGGCGCTCGGGTTCGTAGCCATAGACCGGGGCGGCGTAGGCGTGGGAGCCGGCCGCGATCAGCCCGCCGACCGCGAGCGCGGCGATGCCGGCGCCGACGCCCCAGTGCATGCCGCGATGGCGCGGGCGGGCTTCGGCGGCGGTGGCGGCCAGCGTGGTGGCGAGGGTGAGGGCGGCAAGGGTGGACAGGGCGATCTTGCGGAACGAGGCGGTCATGGTCGTGGCTCCTGGGGTCCGTTCGGGAGCGAACTATTCGCTCTCCTTGAGCATTGGTCGCAGCGGGCCGGCGGGAGGTTCAAAGAGGCTGCGGATTATTTTCGACGCGATCGACCAGCCCATCTCCGTCATGCCCGGGCTTGTCCCGACCATCCACGTCTTCGCTCGTCGCGCGCTACGATCAAGACATGGATGTCCGCCGCAAGTGCGAGCATGACTGTGACGAGCTGCCCTCGAAACTGACCGATCGAGGCTCTCGCCGTCTTTGCGAGCGCAGCGAAGCAACCCAGAGGTCGGCGCGAAACGCTGGATGGCTTCGCTGCGCTCGCAAAGACGGAAAGGTCACATCGAAGCCCTCTTATGAGAGCCTCTACCCCGCCGTCACCCTGCGCCAGAAACTCGACGAGAAGCCGGGGTCGATGTGGCGGGCGAAGTCGCGCCAGTGCGGAAAGGAGGCCTCGAAGGTCGAAGGCGACATCCGGGCGTCTTTGTAGGGATTGACCCGTCCGCCGGCGGATAGCGTCACCCGGTCGAGTTGCGCCAGCAGCCTCTCCGTGCGCGCGCCGCGATTGGGGAAGTCGAGCGTCAGCGTCGCGCCGGGGATCGGAAAGGACATCAGGCCGGGCGAGGGGACATCGCCGAACAGCTTCAGCACGGTCAGGAACGAAGCCTCGCCCGAAGCCAGCGTCAGCCGCAGCATCTCTTCGACCGCAGCGCGCGCCGCGCCCATCGGGATCGCGCACTGGAACTGGCGCAGGCCTTTCGGGCCGTAGGCGCGGTTCCAGTCGCGGACCCGGTCGAGCGGATAGAAGAACGGGCGGTAGGCGATGCGGCGCGGCGCGGGGTCGCGGGGCTGCGCGTTGCGATAGAGCCAGTTGAAGGCGCGCAAGGTCAGCCCGTTGATCAGCGGCACGGGCGGCGTGAGCGGGAAGGGCAGGGTGCGGCTTGGCTGCGACGGCTCGCCGCCCGAGGCCGGGGCGTGGTTGGCGCGGAAGAAGACGCCGCGGCCGAAATCCGCCCCGCCGGCCAGCGAGTCGATCCAGGCGACGGTGTAGTCATGCGTGGCGTCCGATTCCGCCGCGATCGCGAAAAAGCGGTCGAGCCCGTCGAAATGCAGCACCTCCTGCATCATCTCGGCGGAGTCGATCTTCATGAGCTGCAGCGTCACCTGCGTGATCAGCCCGGTCAGCCCGAAACCGCCGATCGTGGCCGCGTAAAGCTCAGGGTTGAGATCGGGCGCGCAGGTCAGGCGGGTTGCGTCCGAGCGCACGAGTTCGAAGGCGCGGACATGGCGGCCGAAGCCGCCGGCGCGATGATGGTTCTTGCCGTGGACGTCGTTGGCGAGCGCGCCCGCGATGGTGACGAAGCTGGTGCCCGGCGTGACCGGCGGAAACCAGCCGGCCGGCACGACGAGCCTCAGCAGATCGTCGAGCAGGACGCCGGCCTCGCAGGTCACGAGGCCGCTGTCGCGGTCGAAGGTCAGCACCCGGTCGAGCTTGCGCCCGAGGATCAGCGCGCCGCCGTCGTTGAGGCAGGAATCGCCATAGAAGCGGCCGTTGCCATAGGCCAGCACCGGTGCGGGGTGGCCTTCGGGCCCGGCGCACCAGTCCTGCGGCGCGACGAGGCTCGTGTCCCGGGCGACGAGCCCGCCCCAGGAGCGGCAATCGGCGGCGGTTGCGCTCACGGCAGGACCGTCGCCACGACCATGATCGCCACGACCAGCACGCCCATGAGCTGGCTGCGCCAGTCACGGATCATGAAGACCAGCGGGTCGTCCGGCATCTGGCCGCGCCGCGCCAGGAACCAGACGCGCGCCATCTGGTAGAGGATGATCGGGCAGATCAGCCAGATCACCTCGGGATGGCGGTAAAGCTCCTTGACGGCGGCCGAGTCGACATAGAGCGCCATGATCAGCGCGCAGGTGCAGCCAGACGCCATGCTGAGCTGCGAAAGCGCCTCGATATCCTCGGCATGGTAGCCGCGCCCGGCCTTCTTCAGGCCCGACTGGTCCTGCGTGATGCGCAACTCCGCATAGCGCTTCACCAGCGCCAGCGACAGGAACAGGAACATCGAGAAGGCGAGCAGCCAGGAGGAGAGCGTGATCGCGGCGGCCGCGTTGCCCGCAAGGATGCGCAGCGTGTGCAGCGCGGCGAGGCCCAGCACATCGACCAGCAGCTTGCGCTTGAGATAGAACAGATAGAGCAGCGCCAGAGCGAGATAGGCGCCGAGCGCCAGCAGGAAGAGCTGCGGCTTCGGCAGCAGGGCCGAGAGGCTGAAGGCCGCCACCAGCAGCGCCGGAACCGCCATGTAGGCCTGGCGCTCCGTGATCTCGCCGGCTGCGAGCGGACGCTTGCACTTGGTCGGGTGACGCCGGTCGGCCTCGACATCGACGATGTCGTTGAGCAGGTAGATCGACGAGGCGATCAGGCTGAAAGCGACGAAGGCAATGAGCCCATGGCCGATCGCGGCCACATCGAAGACATCATGGTTGAGCAGGATCGGCACGAAGACCAGCCCGTTCTTGAGCCAGTGATGAGGTCGCATCGCCCTGATCATCGCGGTCGGTGACATCGCAGAACTCTTCCCGTCCCCAGTTTTTCCTGCCTCAGCCGGCCGCTTCGACGTCGAGACGAGACGCGATCGACCTGCATCGGCGCTCCGGCGCGGTTGTCTTACTGCGGAAATTGCTAAATCCGGGTGGATGGCGGCCCGACGGGGTTTTCCCTTCGCCCGCCATGCTTAACGAATGCCTGCGACCGACCGAAACCGGGCGGGGGCTGTCCGTGATGCCCTCTTTCCGTGAACAACCATCTACAAACCGCCGGGCGACCGCTTGCAATGACCGGCTCTCCGTCTGATCCTGCGGCGCGCCCCGATGGCGGGCTTTTGCCGGCTGCAACGCGTTCCGGCCGTCACGATCCCCGTTCCGCGCCGGCTCAGGCGAGCCAGGCGATGCAGGCCAAGGTCATGCAAGACACGTCATGCAAGCGATGAACGAGACGGCGGCAGCCAATCGCGAGCGACTTCTCGTCGTCGAGGACGATCCCGTCACGCGTGCCATGATCTCAGGCTATTTCAGCGATCAGGGCTTTCGCGTCGAGGAGGCTGACAGCGTCGCAGGCGCGCGCCGGGCGGTCAGGCGGGTCAAGCCCGAGCTGGTCTTCCTCGACGTCGTGCTGCCCGATGGCGACGGCTTCGACTTCGCCAAGGAACTGCAGGGCGTTTCGGACGCTGGCATCATCTTCGTGACGCGGCGCGATACCGACATCGACCGCATCGTCGGGCTCGAACTGGCGGGCGACCATTATGTCTCCAAGCCGGTCAACCTGCGCGACCTGCTGGCGCGGGCGCGCTCGCTGCTGCGCCGGCGCAAGATCGAGCGCGAGACGGCGCGACGCTCGACCACGATCACCTTCGGCCCGTTCATGATCGACCTGCTCAGACGCGAACTCGCCACCGTCAACGGCGATCCGATCCGGCTGACGCGCGGCGAGTTCGATCTGCTGGCGGCGCTCGTCGACAGCAATGGCCGGCCGCTGAGCCGCGATTATCTGATCGAGGTCGTCAGCAACCGCCATGGCGAGGTCGACGCCCGCACCGTCGATGCGCTGGTCGCCCGACTGCGGCGCAAGCTGACCGGGGCCGGCGAACCCGGCGTGATCGCGACCGTCAGCGGCATCGGCTACAAGCTCGGCATCTTCGCCGAGCGCAACGCCTGAGCCGGCCGCGCGGCGGCCGCCGGCTGCCCGGCCCGCAGGCTCTCCAGCGCGTCAGTGCGCGCCTGCGCCAGACGCGCCACCGCCTCCGACAACTCGGCGAACGATGCGCCGGCGGCTGAGGCCTCGATCGCCGCGGCCTGCGTCACCGCCTGCCCCAGTCCCAGCGCGGAGGCCGAGCTGGCGAACTGATGGGCGGCGCGCTCAACGGCCTTGCGGTCGGCGGCGCCCAGGGCCTCGTTCAGCGAGGCGATCTGCGCTTCCGACACCGTCGCGAACAATACGAACAGCTCGCCCAGCCGAGAGCCGCCGATCAGGCGCTCCTGCTGGTCGAGAAAGCCGCGATCGACCGCGCTGTCGGTCCTGAGCGTCACGCCGGGAACCCGGCCCCTGCGCTTGCGGCCGCGTCCGAGCGCCTGCAGCAGCGAAGCCGAGGTCGCGGGCTTGGACAGGATCGTCCCCAGACCCGCCTGGCGCAGACGGCGCATCGTTTCGGGCGAGACGTCCGCGGTCAGCGCCACGATCTCGGGCTGCGCGATTGCGGTCATGGCGCGGATCGCCTGGGCTGTCTCGATGCCGTCAATCCCGGTCATGTGCATGTCGAGCAGCACCACATCGACGCGCTGACGCGCCAGCACAGCCAGCGCCGCCTCGCCCGAGGCCGCCGTCAGCGCGCGGTGGCCGGCCTTGCCGATCATGATGCGCGCGACCTCGCGCGTCACCGCCTCGTCGTCCACGACCAGCACGATCAGGGGCTCGTCGATCGCCTTGCCGGTCTCTGCCGAGGCCGAAGCGCGCGCGGGCGGGGCCGGCAGCCGCACCGTGAAGGCGCTGCCCTCGCCCGGCGCGCTCTCCAGCGACAGGGTTCCGCCCATCAGCGCCACGAGCTTGCTGCAGATCGCGAGCCCGAGCCCGACGCCGCCGGACCGCCGGCCGGTTTCCGGATCGACCTGGACGAAATCCTGGAAGATGCGGCCCTGCATGGTGGGCTCGATGCCGATGCCGGTGTCGCGCACGGTGATGACAAGGCTCGGCTGCTCCTCCGGTCCCGGCGGCGCAAGTTCGGCGCGCAGCGTGATCTCGCCCGAATCGGTGAAGGCCACGGCATTGCTCAGAAGATTGAGCACGACCCGGTTGATCCTGGCGGGATCGCCATGGAGCCGCGCTTTCGCGACGCGATCCAGGTCCAGCTTAAGGTCGAGGCCCTTGCGCTCGGCGGACGGGCGCAGCAAGGCGGCGGCGGCCGCGAGCAGCGGGCCGGGCTCGTAGTCGCGCAGGTCCAGCGCCTCGGTGCCGGCCTCCAGCCGCGACAGGTCGAGGATGGCGTTGGCGAGATTGATCAGCGTCTCGCCGGACACCGCCGCCATCTCGACCAGGCGGCGCTCGCGCTGGCTCATGCGTTTGCGGTCGAGGATTTCCAGCACGCCGAGCACGCCCGACAACGGCGTGCGGATATCGTGCCCGACGACTGCGAGGAAACGCGATTTCGCCCTGGTCGCCTCTTCGGCGACCATGCGCGCCTGCTCGGCGGCGCGCTGGCCGGCCGAGGCCTGGTCCAGCGCCAGCGCCAGCGCCGCGGTTCGCTGCGCGACCTTGTCCTCCAGCGCGGCGCGGCTCTCCTGCAGGCGCTGCGCCATCAGGTTGAACTGCCGGCCGAGCTCCTCCAGCTCGTCGCCGGTGTCGATCGCGATGGCCTCGTCGAGCCGGCCTTCGCCGATCCGCGCCGCGCCTTCGCTCAGCGCGCGGATCGGCGCGACGAGCCGCCGGCTGAGCAGGACGGCGCCGATCACCGCCAGCAGCATCGCCGCGACCAGGACGGCGAGCGAACGCAGGATCGAGGCGCGGATCGGCGCCAGCGCCTCGCTCTGGGGCAGATCGACGACGACAAACCAGTCGAGATCGGGCACCGCGGCCAGCACCGACAGGACCGGGCGGCCCTCCATGTCGACGGTGGAGAGGCCGGCGCCCGGCGCGCCGGCCTGCGCAGCGCCGCCGGCCTGGGCCTGCTGCAGCTGGGCCCGCAGCAGCGGCGAAAGGTCGGTGTTGCGCAGGACGAAGCGCAGATCGGGATGGGCAATCAGCCGGCCGGAGCGCTCCACGGCATAGGCCCGCCCCGCCTCACCGACCCTGAGCCGCGTCACCAGCTCGCGGATGAAGGTCAGGTTGACCGTGGCGAGCGCGACGCCGCCGCTGGCGGAGCGCCTGGCGAGCCGCATATAGGGCTCGGAGCCGCGTCTGAACTCGATCCCGCCATAGGCGACTCCGTCCCGCCGGGCGTCTCTGAAGAGGGCGTCGCCGGACCAGTCGCGACCCGAGCCCACGCTGTCGCGCTCCGAGCGCGAGAGCGCGATGACCTCGCGCCCGTCCCGGTCCAGCTGTCTCAGCTCGATGATGGACGATATCTGCCGCAGCAGGCGCAGCCCGTCGAGCCGCGCCTCCTCCCCGGGCGAGCCGCTCTCGCTGGAGGCGGACGCCCAGTCGAGCTGCCGGACGATGTCGCCGATGAAGCCGCCGATTCGCTCGGCCGCCGACTGGGCCTGTTCCTGCTGAACGCGCACCACGAGGGCGCGCTGATCGGAAAACGCGAAGAAGGTGCCGATCAGCCCGTTCAGACCGAGCGCCAGCGCGAGCGCCGAGGCGACGAAGATCGCATATTTCCGCGCCAGCGGCCCGCGCGGCCGCGCGGGCGTCGCCGGCGCGCTCACGAGACGATCCGCGCCGCGCGCACGCGCATCGACAGGGGGATCGAGAGACCGAGCGAGGCTGCGACGCGTTCGTTGATCACGAGTTCGAAGGAGCGCGAGAACTGGACCGGAAGCTCCGCGATGCTCGCGCCGCGGAAGATCAGGTCGATGTAGCCGGCGACCATCTCGTCCGTGTCGGTGCGCCCGCCGGTATAGGACATCAGGCCGCCATTGAGCGGAAAGGTCTCGTAGCAGTACATGGCCGGCATGCGATGGGCGGTCACGCCGGCGATGAAGCTCTTCGCGGCCCGAAAGGTGAAGCTGTCGGGCGGGAAGAACAGCCCCGTCCCCGGAACGCGGGCGAGCTCGCCGAGAACGGCGTCGATCTGGCCGGTGTCGGACACCGGGGCGCCGACGATCGTGACGCCGACCTGCGCGCCGTGCAGGCGCAGGGCCTCGAGATAGGTCTCGCCGGCCGCCGGGGCGGTCGCCGGATTGAAGACGACCCCGATCCGCAGGACCGCCGGGGCCAGCTCCTTCAGCAGCTCGATCCATTTTCCGGCTATGCCGGGCTCGTTGTTGCTGAAGCCCGTGGCGTTACCCTCCGGCCGCTCCAGCGAGCGCACGAAGCCGCTGCCCACGGGGTCGGAGGCGGTGGTGAACAGGACCGGGATCGTCTTCGTCCTGGCCAGGATGGCGGCCGTCTCCGTGCTGGATCCCGCGACGATCAGGTCAGGCGCCAGTGCGAGGGCTTCCGCGACGGCCCGCTCCAGCGAGCCGGGCTCGGCGGTCACCACGCGAAACGCGAAGCGCAGGTTCCTGCCCTCGACCCAGCCGCGTTCCAGCAGATTGCGGCGAAGAGCGGCCATGCGCGAGGCCGCGACGGGATGGTCGAGCGGGATGCCGAGCACGAAGGCGATCACCTTGTCGCGCCCGGCGGCGGCGAGCGGCGCGCGCCAGAATGGCAGCGATGCAAGCGACAACAGGGCGGAACGGCGCAGCATGTCGGGGCCGGAACAGGACGCCGGCGCGAGGGCCGCGCTGGCAGGGCTGTGACGGTGCCATGTTCCCGGCGGGGCGTCGAGAGCGCGGCGGGCCGCGCTGTCGACGCCGTCAGTCAGGCCTGCATGGCCAGTCGTTGCATCCGGTCCAGCGCCGCGTCGACATCGCCGTTGTTCAGCGCGACGCCGAAGCCGAAGCGCAGCACGTCGCCGCGATGGTCGGTGGCGATGCCGAGCCCGGCCAGCGCCGTCTCCAGCGCGCCGGCCAGCGGCGTGCGGAAGGCGAGGAAATTGCCGTGGGCCGCGCTGTCGTGCAGCGGCGTGATCAGATGCCCGCTGGTCAGGTCGTCGCGCCCCAGCGCGTCGAGCCCGACCAGGAACTGCCGCATCAACGCCAGCGCATGATCGTGGATGATGGCGGCATCGATATGCTGTTCGCCGAGCCAGCCGAGCACGGCTTCCATCCGGTAGAGCCCCGACGGATCGAAGGTCGCACCGAGGAAGCGCCCGCCATCCGCCGGATAGCCGATGCTGCTGCCGGTCGGCGCGGCCAATGCGCCGAACGCGGAAAACCAGCCGGTGTCGCGCGGGCGCGGGCCAAAACCCGGTGGGCAGTGCATGAAGCAGCAGCCCTCGCCTGACATGGCGTATTTGTAGCCGCCCGACATGTAGAAGGCCCGGTCGGCGACGCCTGAGAGATCGGTCGGCAAAGCGAGGTAGCCATGATAGCCGTCGATGGCGACCAGCGTCTCGCGCGACGGGACGGCGCAGACCAGCGCCGCGAGATCGCCCGTCGTCGCGCCAGACGAGAAAAGCACCTGGCTGATGAAGATCAGGTCTTGCCCGCCTCGGGAGATCGCCGCCGCCAGCCGTTCCTGCAAGGTCGCGAAAGGCTCGGCTGCGACCTCGTCGAGGATCACGAGCCCGTCCTCGGCCAGCCGGGTCAGTTGCCGCCGCGCGGTGTGGAACTCGGCGCTCGTGACCAGCACGCGCGGGACGCGGTCATGGGGCACGCAGGAGAGCAGCCGGCGCAGGAACTCGTGGGTGTTGGGCGCGAACGCGATCGTCGCGGGATCGGGCAAATGCAGATGGCGCGCGATGCCGGCCTGCACGGCGGGGATGAGCTTGCCGAAGACGAGGTTCCATTTGTCGCCGGCCAGCCGCGCCGCGTCGCTCCAGGCCGCTTCCTGCGCCGCCAGCGTGACGTCGGGCCAGTCGTGATGGCTGTGGGCCGCGAGGTTGATGCGATCCGGCGCAGCGGCACGAAAGCGCGAGAAATGGCCGGTCCAGTCGCCCATCAGGCCGCCCCGTAGCTGAAGCCCATCCGCGCCCTGACGGCGTCCGGCAGCGTCGGCAGGTCGCGCCGGGCGAGCAGATAGGTCGAAAGATGGAACAGGTCGATGAAGATGCGGTGCTTCTCGGCGGTGGCCTTGAGATAGCCATGGCCCGACGAGCCGCCTGTGCCCGGCCGGATGCCGATCATGCGCTCGACCATCAGCGCATGGCGCAGGCGCCACAGCGTCAGGCTCTCGTCAATGTCCATCAGCGCCTGCAGCAGCCGGAACGGCAGTTGCAGCACCGGCATGTCGCGATAGAGCGAGATGAACAGCGCAGCCTCGATGGCGCGCGGCGACATGCGCCAGCTCGAGCTTGCGGCATCGGGGGCAAACAGCGCCTCGAAGCGCAGCAGCGCCTTCTCGATCGCGGCCGCATCCTGCCGGCGCTGTTCCTCCGGCAGCGAGGCGTCGGCGCCGACCTGGCCTGCGTCGCGCCTGAGCGCGGCGACGACCGCCGCGCGATAGCTCTCGCGGAAGTTATAGTCGCCGAGCGCGACGAAAGGCGTGCGCGCCAGCCATGCGTCCAACTGACCGAGCAGCGAGACATGGCCGTCGGCGTCGAGCTTCGCCCGGTCCTCCGGGGCCAGTCGCTCGCGCATGCTCTGCTCCTCGATGCGCAGGCGGCGCTCGTCATGCAGGCCGAGCCGCGCCTCGATCAGCCTGAACTGCACCGACTGGAAGCCCGAGGCCGGGGTCAGCAGGTCGCGGAAATCGAGGAAGCCCGCCGGCGTCATCGTCTCCAGCACGTCAAGCTGGCCGACCAGCAGCTTCAGGATCTCGTGGATGCGGGAAAGCCCCGCGACGATCCGTCCGAGATTCTCGTCGGCGACCGTTTCGCTGGCGAAATCGGCCTGGATGCGGTCGAGCTCGTGCAGGATCTGGCGGAACCAGAGTTCATAGGCCTGATGCACGATGATGAAGAGCATCTCGTCATGGGCGGGTGCGCCAGCCCTGTCGCTCTCGGGCGCCTGGCAGGAGAGCAGCCGGTCGACCTGGAGATAGTCGCCATAGGACAATCTGCGCGCCGCACCCGCCATCATCGCCGTCCCACTGCCGAGGCTGAATTGCTTCAAGCTTAAAATAACGATTCCGCCCCGACAAGCGGCGGCGATAACGCGCCGCTCGCGACCTCGTGACGCCGCCACGGGCCATCGCGCCTTGCGACCCCTGACAGGCTCTGTCGGAACTGTCGGCGAGGGCCGGCCGTGGAACGCGGCCGGGACCGGCGCGTTGGCGCAGCACAGGATCATCCCACCCCGGTTCTACCGGAGCACGGGCGGCAGTCAGGACAAGACCATGCGGCAGGACGTGATGACCAAGGGCAGCCCTGCGGCGGGAACGCTCCAGCGTTTCGTCTCGCTGCAGGACTGGCGTCGGCAGGTCGCCGATCTCTATGCGGCGGTGCGGGCGCTTCCGCCCGAAGAGGGCTTCGCGCATTGGCGCGGCGTGCGCGACCGGCTGTTTCGCGAACATCGGCAATCGCCGCTCGCCGCGACGCGCCGGAGCCAGTTTTCCGGCATCAGCTACTACGCCCATGATCCGCGCCTGCGCTTCGAGGTCGAACTCGCGCCGGCGCATGGCCGCGAGACGATCCGCGTCGAAGCCGGCAAGGACGGGCTGATGACGCTTCTGCCCTACGCCATCACCGAAGGACTCGCAGGCCCGCTCGGCAAGGAGCTGACGCTCTACTGGATCGAGGCCTATGGCGGCGGGACCTTCCTTCCCTTCGGCGACGCCAGCAATGGCGAGGAAACCTTCTCCGGCGGGCGCTATCTGCTCGACACGATCAAGAGCGCCGATCTCGGCGCGACGCCGGCGGGCCGGACGATCCTCGACTTCAATTTCTCCTATTATCCGTCCTGCGCCTATTCGGAGGCCTGGGTCTGCCCGCTCTCGCCCTTCGAGAACCGCTTGGCCGTCGCGGTGCGCGGCGGCGAACGCGACCCGCTGTCGTGAGGCTCGCCGGCAGCACGCCCATTCCACGGCATGCCGCTTGCGTGGCCGTTTCCCGCTTTCGAGCCGGCGTCGCTTGCGCCGGACGTCACAGCCGCTAGCCTGACCGCCAGCCAGATCGCGAAAGGATGAGACCCATGCGCCTCGCCAGAACGTTTTTCGCCGCCGCCGCGCTGATCGCGGCCGGGCTCTCCACCGCCGCCGCCCAGACGATCAAGATCGGCTCGAAGAATTTTACGGAGCAGTTCGTCGTTGCCGAGCTTTATGCCGCAGCGCTGGAAGGCGCGGGCTTCAAGGTCGAGCGCAAGATCAATCTCGGCGGCACGCTCGTCGCCCATGAGGCGCTGAAGAGCGGCGCGATCGACCTCTATCCGGAATATACCGGTACCGGACTCAACGCGGTGATGAAGGCGCAGGGCGTGACCGAGACCGACCCGGAAAAGGTGCGCTCCATGGTCAAGGCCTTCTACGAAAAGGAGTTCAACCTGACCTGGCTGAAGCCGTCCGGCATCAACAACGGCTACGCGATCGCGGTGCGCCCTGAGACAGCCAAGGAATTCAACCTCAAGACCTTGTCCGATCTCGGCAAGGTCGCCGGCAAGCTCCGTCTCGGCGCAGGCACCGAGTTCGTCGATCGCCGCGACGGCATCAAGGGGCTGGAGGAGGTTTACGGGATCAAATTCGCCGAGTTCAAGCAGTTCGCCGCCCTGCGCCTGCGGTACGAGGCGCTGAACCAGAAGCAGATCGAGGTCGCCAACGGTTTTTCGACCGACTGGCAGATCGCGGCGGAGAAGTTCGTCGCGCTGGACGACGACAAGTCGCTGTTCCCGCCCTATTTTCTCGCCCCTGTGGTGCGCCGCGAGATCGAGGCCGATCCGAAGATCGTCGCGATCCTCGAAAAGGTCGGGGCGGCGCTCGACAATCCGACGATGCAGGAGCTGAACCGGCAGGTCGAGGTCGAGAAGAAGGAGCCGCGCACCGTGGCGGCGGCTTTCCTCAAGACCAAGGGGCTGGTGAACTGAGCGCGGCTGCGGAGGCGGCCGGGGATGCGGAACGCCACCCCGAGGTCGTCATCGGCGGCGACGCGACCGGCCACGAGACCATTTCGGCGATCGCACTCGGTTTCGCGCCGGTTCGTCTGCATGACTCGGTCGGCCCGCGTCTGGCGGCCGCGCGGGCCGTCGTGCTGCGCGCGCTGGCGCGCGGCGACAGCGTCTATGGCCTGACGACGGGGCTGGGGGCGGCGGTCGATACGCGGCTCGACGCGGACGCGATCCCGGCCTTTCAGGCCCGTGCGATGAGGGCGCGGGCCGTGGGCGTCGGAGAGGCGCTTTCGACCGTCGAGGTCCGCGCCATGCTGGCGGCGCGCCTCGTCGCCATCTGCCATGGCGCGTCCGGCCTTTCGCCGGAGCTGGCCTGGACGATCGCGGCCATGCTGAACGCCGGCGTCCATCCGGTGGTGCGGCGCATCGGTTCGCTCGGCGAGGCCGATCTCAGCCCGCTCGCGCAGGCCTTCCTGCCGCTCATTGGCGAGGGCGAGGCGGAGTTCAGGGGCGCGGTCATGCAAGGCGGCGAGGCCATGGCGGCGGCGGGCATCGCGCTGCCTACGCTCGGGCCGAAGGACGGGCTGGCGCTGCTCAACGCCAATGCCCAGAGCGTCGGGCTCGCTGCACTAGCGGTCGACGCCATGCAAAAGGCGCGGCATGCCGCCCTGATGGCCGGCGCATTATCGCTCGAAGGCTTCCGCGCCAATCTTTCGCCGCTCGACGACGACCTTGCCGCGTTGCGCCCCATGACCGGGCACAAGGTCGGGGTCAGGTTCTTGCGCAATCTTTTGGCCGGAAGCGATCTGTTCGAGCCGGGCCGTGCGCGGCGGCTGCAGGATCCGATCTCCTTCCGCTGCATCGCGCCTGTAGTAGGACATGCCTTCAACGCCAGCGCTGCCGCCAGTCTCGCTGTCGACAACGAACTGGCCAGCGCGCCAGATAGCCCGGCCGTGCTGGTCGATCGCGACGAATTACTCTCCAGCGTCAACTTCGACACCACCGAACTTGCCCTGACCTTCGAGGCGGCCGGGCTGGCGCTCTCGCATCTGGCAGCAACCTCGGCCGCGCGGATCACGAAGCTGATGTCGCCGGCGGCGAGCGACCTGCCGCGCTTCCTGACGCGCCATGGCGGCACGCATGCCGGTTTCGCAACCTCGCAGAAAACGGCCGCCGCGCTGGAGGCCGAAATCCGTCATCTCGCCATGCCGCTCGGCGCGATGACGCTGCCCGTCGCCGACGGCGTCGAGGATTACGCGCCGATGACGCCGGCCATCGTCGAGAAGACCCATGCCATAGCCAGACGCCTGACACGGCTCGCCGCGATCGAACTGGTCGTGGCGGCGCAGGCCGTCGATCTGCGCGGGGCTCTCAGGCTGGGTCGCGGCACAGCCGCCGCGCACGCCTTCGTTCGCCGCCATGTCGCCCGTCTCGACGACGACCGGCCAATGGGGCGCGAATACGAGGCGCTGGCGCTGGCGATCGAGGAAGGCGGGCTGATGCTGGCCGAGATGGCGGCCGGCGATGGTGCCGGAGCATGAGCTGGGCGATCGAGAACTGGGACCGGCTGCTGATCGCGCTGTGGGAGCATGTCCGGCTGGTCGGCGCGGGGCTCGCCATCTCGCTTTTCATCGGGCTGCCGCTCGGCGTTCTTTCGGCGCGCAAGCCGCGTTTCTATCTCGCCGTGCTGCTTGTGTCCGGCGCGCTCTACACCGTGCCTGCGCTGGCGGTGTTTGCGCTGCTGATCCCGGTGCTGGGGCTCGGCTTCGGCCCGGCTGTGGTGGCGCTGGTGATGTATGCGCTGCTGATCATCATCCGCAACGTCGCGACCGGCCTGCGCGAAATCTCGCCCGACATCCTCGACGCCGCCGACGGCATGGGTTTCGGCCGCTGGCGCAGGTTGTTTGCGGTCGAGCTGCCGCTGGCCCTGCCGGTGATCATCGCCGGCATCCGCATCACCGTGGTGACGCAGGTGTCGGTCGCGACGGTGGCCGCCTTCATCAATGCAGGCGGGCTCGGCGACATCATTTTCCAGGGCATCACGCAGGATTTCGGCGAGAAGGTCGTGATCGGTGCGCTCGCGACCTCGGCGCTGGCCATCGCCTGCGACGAGAGCCTGCGCCGGGTCGAGGTGGCCTTGCGCGCGGCACAGGCGGAGAGCGCCTGATGTGGCAATGGATCGGCGACAACCCCGGCATCTTCGGCACGGCGGTCAGCAACCATCTCCAGCTTTCGGGCGTGGCGCTCGCCGCCGTCATCCTGATCGCGCTGCCGCTCGGGCTCGCCCTGACACGCCGGCGCGGCCTGGCGAACGCCGCCATCGCCATCGTCAACATCCTGCGCACCGTGCCCTCGCTGGCGCTACTGGTCATCATGCTGCCGCTGCTGGGGACGGGCTTCCTGCCGTCGGCCGTCGCGCTCGTGCTCTACGGGCTGCCGGCGCTGCTGCTCAACACCTATACCGGCCTTGTCGAGGTCGACGCCGACATCGTCGAGGCGGCGCGCGGGCAGGGCTTGTCCGACCGGCAGGTGATGACGCGGATCGAAATTCCGCTCGCCTTGCCGGTGATCTTCGCCGGCATCCGCACGGCCGCGGTGCAGATCGTCTCGGCCGCGACGCTGGCCGCCTTCATCGGCGGCGGCGGGCTGGGCGAGTTGATCACCGCCGGCATGGCGAATTTCAACTTTCCGCAGCTCGTCGCCGGCGCGGTCGCCGTCGCCCTGCTGGCGCTGTTCGTCGAACTGGCCTTCGCCGGGCTCGAAAGGCTGCTGACGCGGAAACTGCGCATGGGTGCTGCATGACGATCCGGTTCGAAGCCGTCACCAAGATCTTCCCGGGCATTGCGCAGCCGGCCGTCGATGCGCTCGACCTGACGATCGACAAGGGCAGAATCTGCGTTCTCATCGGGCCGTCGGGATGCGGCAAGACCACGACGATGCGGATGGTCAACCGGCTGATCGAGCCGACATCGGGCCGCATCCTCGTCGGCGAGCAGGATGTGACCCAAGGTGATCCGGTCGAACTGCGCCGTCATATCGGCTACGTCATCCAGCAGATCGGCCTGTTCCCGCATATGACGATCGCGGAGAACGTCGCGACGGTGCCGAAGCTGCTCGGCTGGCCCGAGGCGAAGGTCAAGGCCCGCGTCGCGGAGATGCTGGCGCTGGTCGGGCTCGATCCCGGCCAGTTCCTGAGCCGCTATCCGCGCCATCTCTCGGGCGGGCAGCGCCAGCGCGTCGGCGTGGCGCGCGCGCTCGCCGCCGATCCGCCGGTGATGCTGATGGACGAGCCGTTCGGGGCGGTCGATCCCGTGGTGCGCGGCCGCCTGCAGGACGAGTTCCTCGCCATTCTGAAGCGGCTGGAGAAGACCGTGATCCTGGTGACGCACGATATCGACGAGGCGATCCGCATGGGCGACGTGGTCGCGATCATGCGCGAGGGCAAGCTCGTGCAATACGACACGCCGGACCGGCTGCTGGCCGCGCCCGTCAACGATTTCGTCGCCGATTTCGTCGGGGCCGACCGGGCGCTGCGGCGGCTCTCGCTGGTGAGGGCCGGCGACCTCGCCGAGCCAGGAGAGGCGAGCGCCGGCCCGCGCCTGTCGACCGAGGCCAATCTGCGCGAGGCGCTGTCGGCCCTGCTCGCCGCCGGCGCGGACGAGGCGACGCTCACCGGCCCCGACGGCGCGGCGACCGGCAAGGTGACGCTGGCGGCGATCCGCGCGCGCGGCGCGGAGGGACGGCAGAACTGGCGAGATGCCGCTTGCGCGCCGGGCAGCGCTCTCGCAAAGATTGGCGATACTGCGAAGACGGGCCGCTAACAGAAAGCAGCGACATGACGGCGACGCTCCGGGCGCTTTGCGCCGCAGCACTCCTTCCGTACGCGACGGCAACAGCCCTGGCCGCCGAGCCGGCCTGCGAGCCGATCGTCAAGGCGAGCCTGGCCGGTCCGCTGCAGAGCGCACGCCACCGCGTCTCCATGGCCGGGACGGTGATCGAGAGCGTGATGCTGAAGGATGCGATGTTCATGCGGGAGTCGCCGACCGCGCCCTGGCGTCGCGTGCCGATGGACGGCGCCAAGCGCCGCGCGGTGGCCGAGCAGGCGCTGACGATGCTGCCTTTCAGCCAATGCACCGGGCCGGTCTTCGAGACGCGCGGCGGCGTCGCGATGGCGGTCTACTCCTACAAGCAGAGCAATCCGCTGACACCGGGCAAGCTCGATTCGAGCCGCATCTGGATCGGCCGCGACGACGGGCTGCCGCGCCGGCTCGAATCCGACGGCGGCGTCGTCGCCGAGATCGAGTACGGGGATTTCAAGGCTCCGCAGTAGCCTGACGTCCGATCACGCCCTGGGCTTCTCGAGCAGGATCTGGCCCTGCTTCTCGACGCCGATCTTGAGTTTTTCAGCAAACGCGGCGAGCAGCCAGGGCAGCATCATCTCGACGCGGACCAGCGTCTCCTCGACGGTGAGCGTGCCGCGTACGGTGTAGCCGAGCGCCGCGACGCCGAAGCTCAGCTCGTTGTCGGTCCAGCTTTCCTCGACGAGCTGCATCCTGAGCAGGCCGAGCCTGTCGCGGATGCGGTCGACGCCCTGCCGCAGGCGCGCGAGCGCCGCCTCGCGGCCGAGTTCATGGGATACGGTGATGCTGACGGGTTTGGCCATCACTGATGAGTGGTGACGCGACCGCGCGATGTCCAGCGCGGCCGCGCAGTTTTTCAAACCTCAGACCGCTTGCCTCAGACCGCTCGCTCGGTCAAAGCGCGCTGGCCATGGGCGGTCACGCGCCAGCGGCCGCCCTGCGGCTCGACGAGGCCGCGATCCTTCAGGCTGATCAGCATGCCATCGTCGAAGATGAAATGCGTGGTCTGCTCGTCCAGGCTTTCGAGCGCGATCCATTCCGGATCGGACATGATGCCGGGAACGTCGATCTGGAGGTGCTGCGTATCCATGCGCGTCTCCTTCCACTTCCAATGTCTGCTCAAATCCCCTTGTGTCAAAAGACATTGCAGCGAATCTTGACTTCGGCGTGGCGGGAATGGCTCGCCAATAAGCTTTTGCCGGCTCTCGATCGATGAGTGATCGGTTCCTGGCCGGGCTTGTGCGGCGGTCGCACCGGCGCGATGCTGCCGCCCCGTCGAGATCGACGCATAGCCCGAAGGGAGCCGCCATTGGCGACAGCAGCGGCAGATGCGGCCGGCCCGCCGGCCACGCCGGAGCTGAACCCGCCCGCGCCGCGCGGACTCTGCACCGATTGCGGCGTGTCGCGCATGGCAGACCCCAAGAAGTGCGGAACGGCCTGCCAGTTCATCAAACCGGACTATTCCGCGCTGGAACGCCAGGTCCATGGCCGCATGCGCGACGAAGCGCGACCCGACGAGCGCTTCTTCGGCCCGTTCCGGAGCATGCACCGCGCCGCGCTCAAAGAGCCGCGCGAGGGCGCGCAATGGACGGGAATCACCACGCGGCTGGCCGAACGCCTGCTGGAGGCGGGGCTGATCGACGCCGTGCTGACCATGGCCCCCGACCCGAACGATCGCTGGAAGCCCGTGCCGGTGATCGTCACCCGGGCGCAGGACATGGCGCAGTGCCGGGGCATGCGGATGGGTTATGCGCCGCTGCTGGCGCTGCTGGAGCCGGCGCGGGCGGCAGGCCACAGGCGCATCGCGCTGATCGGCATTCCCTGCCAGGTCTATGCGCTGCGGGCGCTGGAGCGCGAGCTCGGCTTCGAGCGCATCTATGTGATCGGGACGCCCTGCTCGGACAACACCACGACGCAGCGCTTTCACGAATTCCTCGCGCTGCTCAGCGATGCGCCCGACACGATCAGTTACCTCGAATTCCGCGCCGACTACCATGTCGAGCTGCGCTTCGACGACGGGCGCGTCAAAACGATTCCGTTCCTGCGGCTGCCGCTGTCGAAGCTGCCGGGCGACTTCTTCCCGCTGACCTGCCGCACCTGCGTCGATTACAGCAACACGCTGGCCGACATCACGGTCGGCTACATGGCGGGCGAGGGGCGGCAATGGCTGATCGTGCGCAACGCGCGCGGGCAGGAGCTGCTCGATCTCCTGGGCGAGGAGGTGACGCTCGAAGCGCTTGGCAGCGCCGGCAAGCGCCATGCCTCGGTCAAGGGTTTCGCCGGCAATGTCGCGCGCGCCGCCGGCGGCCTGCCGCTGCGGGCGATGCCGGACTGGCTCAGGCCGCTGATGGGTTGGCTGATGCCGAAGATCGGCCCGCGCGGGCTCGAATTCGCCCGAACCCGCATCGAGATGAAGGCGATCGAGACCGTGCTGCATCTGCGCCGCGCGCAGCCGCGCAAGCTGCGCGCCATGGTGCCGGCCCATATCTGGCCGCTGGTCGCGCCCTATGGCCTGTCGCCGGCGGAAGACGAGACGCCGCGTCGCCTGCCGCCCGCCGCGCCGGACTGACCGGCTCGCGTAGCGTCAGCCGATTTTCTCCGCCATCCGCCGGAACTCTGTCGCCGGCCCGCCGTTCTATGGGCTCGACACGGATTTCAGCGATGGAGGTTCGCAATGGCGACCATGAACAAGTTCCCGCCCGACGTGCCCAAGGATTGGGACGAGGCCGCCGACGAGATCGACAATGCGACCTCGGGCCTGCGCGCCAAGGCCTCGAACCTCGCCGAAAGGGCGACCGAGACGGTCAAGGACGGCTATGAGCGCGCCAAGGACGCCGTGACGGATATGGACCCCGTCGAAAGCGCGCGCGAGGGCGGCAGGGCATTGATCGACGCCGTGGAGCGCAATCCCGTCGTTGCATTCGGGCTGGGCGCGCTGAGCGTCGGCCTCGTGGCCTGGGCCGCACTGCGCGAGCCGCCGCGCTCGAGCTGGTCGCGCTACGAGCCGGACTATGGCCGCCTGCGCAGCCTGTTCAACAGCTTTTCGAGCGAGGCTGCATCGACCGGCGAAAGCGCCCTGAAGAGCGGCGAGAAATGGCTGCGGGGCTATGGCGGCCAGGCGCGCGACTATGCCGAGCACGCCCGCGACTACGCCGGCGAGGGCGGCCGCATGATCGCCCACCGCGCCCAGAAGGAGCCGGTGGCGGCCCTGCTCGGCATCGGCATCGCGGTCTATGTGCTCGGCTCGCTGCTGACCAGCGGGAGCCAGCCGGAGCCTGCCGCTCGCAAGCGCACGGCGGCCAAGCGCTCCTGACGCCAGCGCTTCGGACGTCAACATGCGTCAGAAATGAAAACGGGCCCGGCGCGACGCGCCGGGCCCGAATTGTTCTGCCGAACAACGAGGCGGTCAGGCCTCGTCGCTCTCACCACCAGCCGCGACGATAGTAGCCACGGCCGTAATAGGCGCGGTTGTCGGCGGCGATCAGCGCGCCGCCGATCACGCCGGCCGCGACGCCGGCCGCGACCGCGCTGCCAGCCTCGTTCGAGGCGCGGCGGTTCTCGACATAATTCGCCGAACGGCACTGCTGGTAGGCGCGGGTGCCCGGACGGAAGCCCTGCGATTCGCAGGTCACCTCGGCGTCAGCCAGCGATTCCTGCGCGGTCTGGCAGCCGCCCAGGACGGCGGCCAAAGCGCCGACGATCAAGATACTACGCATTATTTGGTCCTTTCAGCCTCCCAAGATACGGCCGGACTAAAATCCAACTGTACCGCGAGGTCAAGGATCGCTTGCTTGGCGAGGTTAAGAGCACGGCGCACAACCTGTGCGTAACCTTGCGCCGGATCAGGATCGCCGCATCAGCCCGCCTTGCGCGCCGGCTTTTCGACCGCCTTGCCCGAGCGCACGATCGTCTCGATCTCCAGCATCGACTTGCCGGACTTCTCGGCGATGATCCTGTCCTGCTCCATGATGGCGTCGCGCGCCGGTTCGTCGCCGTCCAGGCCGCCGAGCAGCGCGGTGGGCACGCGCCGGTTCGAGGTGCGCGAACCATCGGCGTAGAACACGTCGAACATCACGAACTCGGCCTCGAGCGGCTTGGATTTCTTGCGGGCCATGGTCTGTCCTTTCGCATATGAGCGCTGCCGGCCGATGTCCGGCTGAGGACATGGCGACGGCGCAAGGCCCGGTCTGGTCTGAACCGACCGCCGGGCTCGGGATGACGGGTCGCGGCGAGGCCTAGACCATGGCTGTCCGCGAGGCAATGCGGCGCGGCGACGGCCGCATGGCCGCATGGTCGCGCCGCACTTGTTGAACGCAGGCCAAACCGTTTAGCTCGGCAGGGCGCGCGGCAGGGCGCGCGGCAGGCGGGCGCAGGGGGCATCGAACCAGTGAAAGTGCTGATCGTCGGCGGCTGCGGTTTTGTCGGTTTGAACATCGCGGAGCATCTGCTGGAGCAGGGCGACGAGGTCGTGCTGTTCGACCGTGCGCCGTTGCCGGAGAGCGCGGCGCGCGCCTTTTCTGGCCTGCCGGGCAGCCTTCGCATGATCGGCGGCGACGTCACTGATCGCGAGGCGATCACGCGAGCGGTCGCGCCGGGCTTCGACGCCGTGGTTATGGGCGCGGCGATCACCGCCGGTTCGGCCCGCGACGCCAGCGACCCCGAGACGATCCTGCAGGTCAATCTTCTGGCGCAGATTCCGCTGATCGCGGCGGCGCAGGACGCGGGCGTGCGCCGCGTGATCAATCTGAGTTCGGCTGCGGCTTTCGGCGCGGCCGGCGAGCGCGAGCCCGTTCTCGACGAGACGACGCCGGGCGACCCCGTCGGGCTCTACGCCGTGACCAAATGGGCGAGCGAGCGCGTCGGCCGCAGGCTCGGCGCGCTCTGGGGCGTCGATCTGGTCTCGCTGCGGCTGAGCGGCGTGTTCGGCCCATGGGAGCGGGCGACCGGCGTGCGCGACACGCTGAGCCCGCAATGCCAGATTCTCAGCGCGGCCGTCGCGGGCAAACCGGCGCTGCTGCAGCGGCCGGGCCTGCGCGACTGGATCTTCGCGCCCGATGTGGCGCAGGCCGTGCGGGCGGTCGCGGCGGCCCCTGCGCTGGCGCATGACCTCTACAACGTCTCCAGCGCCGAACGCAGCTCGGCGCTCGCCTTCGGGCAGGCGCTGGCGGGCCATTTTCCGAGCTTCGTCTGCCGGCTGGCGGAGCCGGGCGAGGCGGCGACGATCGACCTGCACGCCGCGAGCGACCGGGCCCCGCTCGCCACGGCGCGGCTGGCGGACGATCTCGGCTGGCAGGCACGGACCAGCCTTGCCGAATCCGCTGCCACGCTCGCCGCGTGGCAGCGCGAGCATGGCGGCGAACCGGAGACGGCACGATGAGGCTTCAAGGCAAGGTCGCGGTCATCACCGGCGGCGGCTCCGGTATCGGCCGGGCGACCGCGCTGCTCTTCGCCCGCGAGGGCGCACGGATCGCCGTCGTCGATCGCGACGAGGCGGGCGCAAACGAGACCGTGTCGCAGATCGCCGCGGCTGGCGGCGCGGCGCTCTCCCGGACCGGCGATGTCGGCGAGCCCGGCTTCGCCGACGGGGTGGTCGAGACGGTGATGGCGCATTTCGGCCGAATCGACAGCCTGGTCACGGCGGCCGGCTTCTCCTGCGGCGGCACGGTGACGACGACCGCGCCCGAGGATTGGGACGCCGTTTTCCGCGCCAATGTCGGCGGCACGTTCCTGTTCGCGAAGGCCGCGATCCCCGCGATGCAGCGCCAGGGTTTTGGGTCGATCGTGACCTTCGCCTCGCAACTGGCGCTCGCCGGCGGGCGCGGCAACTCAGCCTATATCGCCGCCAAGGGCGCGATCCTGAGCCTGACGCGGACGATGGCGCTGGACTATGCGGCGGATGGGATCCGCGTGAATGCGGTCGCGCCCGGAGCGATCGACACGCCCATGCTGCGCCGCAGCTTCGCCCGCCATGCCGAACCGGAGCCGATCCGCGAAGCCTCGCGCAACCGCCACGCGATGAAGCGCTTCGGAGCAGCCGACGAGGTCGCAAACGCGGTGCTCTATCTGGCGAGCGACGAGGCGTCCTTCGTCACCGGCACGGTGCTGCCCGTCGATGGCGGCTGGCTTGCGGCGTGACCAAAAGCCGGCATGATCGCTGCATGGGCGCGCCACGATGAAACATGATGGCCTCTCCGTTCTCGAAAGCCGGATCGCGAGCGACCTCGCCCGCATCGCGCATCCGCGCGCGCCATGGCTGTCGCCTGTTCAGGGGCCTGACGGGAAACCCGCCTTCGATGTCATCGTGGTTGGCGGCGGCCAGTCGGGGCTCGCCACCGCCTTCGGGCTGCTGCGCTCGCAGGTGCAGAACATTCTGGTGCTGGACAAGGCGGCGGCCGGGCAGGAGGGGCCGTGGCGCTCCTATGCGCGCATGCATACCTTGCGCAGCCCGAAAGACTTCACCGGTCCCGATCTCGACGTTCCCAGCCTGACCTACCAGTCCTGGCATGAGGCGAAGTTCGGCAGCGAAAGCTGGCAGGCGCTCGCTCTGATCGACAAGGACCATTGGGCCGACTATCTCGCCTGGTTTCGCCATGTCGTCGGGGTTCCGGTTCGCAATGGCTGCGAGGTCGTCGATCTCGCGCCGGCGGCCGGGCTGATCGCGGTCACGGTCAGGACGGCCGAGGGGACCGAAACGCTGCATGCCCGCAAGGTTGTGCTCGCCACGGGCCAGGAAGGCATGGGCGACTGGACGCTGCCACAAGCGATCGCGGCGCTGCCGCCGCACAGGCGCGCGCATTCCGCCCAACCCATCGACTTCGCCGCGCTCGCGGGCAAGCGCGTCGCCGTGATCGGGGCGGGCGCATCCGCCTTCGACAACGCCGCGACCGCGCTTGAGGCGGGCGCGGCCCGTGTTCACCTGCTCTGCCGGCGGCCGGAGCCGCAGGTGATCCAGCCCTATCGCTGGCTGACCTTTCGCGGCTTCCTGCGTCATTTCAGCGATCTCGACGATGCATGGCGCTGGCGCTTCATGAGCGCCATTCTCGCCATGCGCGAGGGCTTTCCGCAGGCGACCTATGATCGCTGCGCCAGCCACGCGGCTTTCACCCTGCATCTGGGCGCGCCCGTCGTCAGCGCGATGCACGCGCCCGCCGGCGTCGAACTCGCGACCCCGGCGGGGCCGATCCTGGTCGATTTCGTGATCGGCGCGACCGGCATCGACATCGACGCAGGCGCCCGGCCGGAACTCGCCCGCGCGGCGGGCAACATCGCCGCCTGGGCCGACCGCTACCAGCCGCCCGAGCACGAGCGCGACGAGCGCCTCGGCCGTTTCCCCTATCTCGCCGACGATTATGCGCTGACCGAGAAGACACCCGGCCTGACGCCCTGGCTCGCCGACATCCACCTCTTCACCATCGCCTCGACCATGAGCTTCGGCGCATCGGGCTCCTCGATCAACGCGATGACGACGGCCGTGCCAAAACTCGTCGCCGGCATCACGCGCGGGCTGTTCCGCGCCGATGTCGAGGCGCATTGGGCCGCGTTCCAGGCCTATGACGTGCCGCAGGCCGTGCTGCGTGCCCCTGAATTGTATGCAGTCTGTATGGCATTGCGCTTGCATCCTGTTCCGTCCGGAACCAATCTGGCCTGAAGGCCATGACAACAGGGGAACGACCATGACCACCGCAAGGACGAGCCTTCTCGCTGCCGCGCTTTTGGCCTCCACGGCGCTGCCGGCGCTGGCCCAGACCCGCGCGGAGACGCTGCGCCATGTCACCGGCGCGGCGATCAACACGCTCGACCCCAACATTCCCGGCTCGACGCGCGAGGCCTTCGGCCTTTCGCTGCTGACCTATGACCGGCTGCTCTCCTTCGGCAAGAAGCAGCTCGACGGCAAATGGGTCTTCGATCTCGACAAGTTTCAGCCCGAACTCGCCGAGAGCTACACGATCAGTCCCGACGGGCTGAAGATCACCTTCGCGCTGCGCAAGGACGCCAAGTTCCACGACGGCACGCCGGTGACCGCCGAGGACGTGAAATGGTCGCTCGACCGCGCCGTGACCGCCAATGTGCTCGGCAAGGGGCAGCTGCTGACCGGCTCGCTGACGAGCCCCGATCAGTTCAAGGTGGTCGACGCCCACACCTTCGAGGTGACGCTGCCCAAGCCCGACAAGCTGGCGCTCGCCAACCTCGCCGTGGTCTATCCGGTGATCTTCAACTCCAAGCTCGCCAAGTCGAAGGCCACCGCCGAAGACCCGTGGGCGCTCAACTGGCTGAAGGAAAACACAGCCGGCTCCGGCGCCTACATCATCGAGAGCTACAAGCCTGGCGAAACCACGATCCTGCGCAGGAACCCGGACTGGAACCGGGGCTCGGCCGACAAGCCGGCCGGCTTCAAGCGCATCATCACCCAGACGATCCCGGAAGCGGCCACCCGCGCCAACCTCGTCGAGAAGGGCGACGCCGACATCGTCATCGACCTGCAGGCGACCGACGCCGCCGATCTCGAGAAGAAGGGCAAGCTCAAGGTCGTCTCGACGCCGCAATACAACGCCATCACCTTCGTCTCGTTCAACAACCAGATCCCGCCCTTCGACAAGATCGAGGTGCGCAAGGCGATCGCCGCCGCGCTGCCCTATGAGGACATGTTCAAGGCGGCGTTGTTCGGGCGCGGCGCGCCGCTCTACGGCGCGACCTGGGCGGACGGCAAGGCGCCGACGGGCGCGATCTTCCCGATCCCGCAGCCGGTGAAGACCGATCTGGAAGCTGCGAAGAAGTTCCTCGCGGCCGCAGGCATGCCGGACGGGTTCTCGACCACCTTCTCGTTCAATGTCGGGCAGGCCGGCACGGCCGAGCCGATGGCGGCGCTCTTGAAGGAATCGCTCGGCAAGATCGGCATCAAGGTCGACATCCAGAAGCTGCCGGACGCGCAGATGTCGACGCTGATCAACGAGAAGAAGGTGCCGTTCTTCACCGAGGGCATCGTCGCCTGGCTGCCCTCGATGGACTACTTCTACCGCAACTTCTACATAGGCCCGATCCGCTGGAACTACTCCTCGCTGAACGACCCGCAGATCACCGAATGGGCGCAGGCTGCCCGCTTCGAGCCCGATGCGGCCAAGTATGCGGCTTACGGCAAGGAGCTGAACACGCGTCATTTCGAGCTGATGCCGCAGATCCCGCTCTGGCAGCCCTCGCAGGACGCGGTGATGCAGCCCTCGGTCGAGGGCTATGTCTACCAGTTCCACCGCCAGATCGATTTCCGCGATCTGAGCCGGAAGTGAGGGTGGGCCGCGCTTCCTCCCTCCGTCATGGTCGGCCTTGTGCCGACCATCCACGTCTTTCGTCGTCGAGTTCTACGTCCAAGACGTGGATGCTCGCCATAAGCGCGAGCATGACGGGCGGGGGACGCTGAGCCCTATGTCCTCCCAACTCGCCACCACCGCCAAACGCGCCGGGCGACGCTTCCTCTCGTCGCTGCCGGCGCTGTTCGGCGTGCTCGTTTTCACCTTCCTGCTGATGCGGGTTCTGCCGGGCGATCCGGCGGTGTTCTTCGCGTCCGGCCCCACGGCCGGCAAGGAGGAGATCGAGCTGATCCGCAAGTCGATGGGTCTCGACAAGCCGGTGCCGGAGCAACTCGTGCGCTATCTCGGCGATGTCGGCACGGGCAATCTCGGCCGCTCGCTGACCACCGGCCAGCCGGTTTTGTCCGATCTGCGCAACCGGCTGCCGGCCTCGCTGGAGCTGACGTTTTCGGCGCTGCTGATCGCCCTGTTCACCGCGATCCCGCTCGGCGTGGCGGCTGCCTTGAGGCAGGGCTCTGCGGTCGACCATCTCGTGCGCTTCATCTGCGCGCTCGGGGTTTGCGTGCCGACTTTCGTCTCGGGGCTGCTGCTGATCTACGCCTTCTACTACCTGCTCGGCTGGGCGCCCGATCCGACGGGGCGCGTCGACATCTTCACCTCGCCGCCGCCGCTCGTGACCGGCTTCCTGCTGATCGACTTCGCCGTCGCCGGCGACTGGGAGGGCTGGCGCGCCGCCGCGCGCCAGCTCGTCCTGCCGGCCTTCACCATGGCGCTGTTCGTGGTCGCGCCTCTGGCCCGCATCACGCGGGCGGCAATGCTGGCCTCGCTCGGCAGCGATTTCGTCCGCACCGCGAAATCGCTCGGCCTGCCGCGTCGCAAGATCATCGTGACCTATGCGCTGCGCAACGCGATCCTGCCGGTGCTCACCATCGCGGGCATCGTCTTCTCGACCATGCTCGGCGCCAACGTGCTGGTCGAAAAAGTGTTCTCCTGGCCGGGCGTGGCGTCCTATGCGCTCGACGCGCTGCTTTCGTCGGACTATGCGCCGGTGCAAGGCTTCGTGCTGTTGATGGCCTCGATCTTCGTGATCGTGAACCTGACGGTGGACGTGCTCTACGGCATTGCCGATCCTAGGGTGTCGGTGGAATGAGCGCAACGGACGCACTGCGCGAACTCCCCTCCCCCTCGTGGGGAGGGGTTGGGGGTGGGGGGCGAAAAGCCAAGACTCACCAAGTATCGCCGATTCCACTGTCGCCGATGCAGCGCCTCTTCTCGACAACCCTCGCCCGATCGTTCGCCCCCCCTCTCCAACTCTCCCCCACGAGGGGGGAGAGAGCGCGTCGCTGCGTCGGCAAAGGCAAAGCGAATCGATGACCTCCGCCACATTCCGTCACACCGTCTGGATCCTGCGCGGCAACCCGGTCACGGCCGTCGCCGCCGCGGGCGCGTTCATCCTGTGCGTCCTCGCGATCATCGGCCCGTCGATCGTGCCCTATGATCCGATCGCATCCGACGTGCCAAACGCGCTGCAGCCGCCGAGCGCGAAATACTGGGCCGGCACCGACCAGCTCGGGCGCGACGTCTTCAGCCGGCTCGTGGTCGCGGCCCGGCTCGACCTCGCCATCGCCGCCTCGGCCGTGACGCTGTCCTTCGCTCTCGGGGCGGTGATCGGCTCGCTCTGCGGCTATATCGGCGGCCGGCTCGACCGCTATGTCGGCCGCTTCGTCGACGTGCTGATGGCGTTTCCGCTCTTCGTGCTCGCCATGGCGATGGTGGCGGCGCTCGGCAACCGGGTCGAGAACATCGTCATCGCCACGGCCATCATCAATTTGCCCTTCTATATCCGCTTCGCCCGGGCCGAGGTGAACGTCCGCCGCAACGCCGGCTGGGTCGAGGCGGCGCGCGCCTGCGGCGATTCGCATCTCTCCGTCGTGCTGCGCTTCCTGCTGCCCAACGTGCTGCCCGCCATGGCGGTGCAGGTCTCGCTCAATCTCGGCTGGGCGATCCTGAATGCCGCGGGCCTCTCCTTCATCGGTCTCGGCGTGTCGGCGCCGACGCCGGAATGGGGCATCATGGTCGCGGAGGGCGCACGCTTCATCTCGACCGGAAAATGGTGGCTCGTCGCCTTTCCGGGGCTCGCGCTGATGCTGACCGTGCTGTGCTTCAACCTGCTCGGCGACGGGTTGCGCGACATCCTCGATCCGCGCATGCGCACATGAACGCCTTTGCAAGCCCCGGCGAGACGCCTCTCCTCGCCATCGATGATTTGCACGTCACCTTCTCGACGCGGCGCGGGCTGGTCGAGGCCGTGTGTGGCGTCTCGCTGCAGGTCGCGGCGGGCGAGACGCTGGGCATCGTCGGCGAAAGCGGCTCGGGCAAATCGGTCACGGCGTTTGCGGTGACGCGCCTGCTCGACGCCTCGGGGCGGATCGCAGCGGGCAAGGTCCGCTTCAAGGGCCAGGACATCACCTCGGCGTCCTCCAAGCAGTTGCGCTCGCTGCATGGCGCGGCGATCTCGATGATCTTCCAGAACCCGCGCGGCGCGCTGAATCCGATCCGCACGGTGGCGTTGCAGATCGCGGATGCGGTCGGCGCGCATGAGCGCATCTCGGCGAGCGAGGGCCGGGCGCGCGCGCTCGACCTGCTCAAGGCGGTGCTGATCCGCGACCCAGAAAAGCGGCTCGACGCCTATCCGCACGAACTCTCGGGCGGCATGTGCCAGCGCATCATGATCGCGATGGCGATCGCCAGCCGCCCCGCGCTCCTGATCGCCGACGAGCCGACGACCGGCCTCGACGTCACGACGCAGAAGACCGTGATGGATCTGCTGGCCAGGATCACCGCCGAGCGCGGCATGGCGATGATCCTGATCACCCATGATCTCGGGCTGGCGGCGCGCTATTGCGACCGTGTCGCGGTGATGCAGCACGGCAAGGTTGTGGAGGAGGCAGAACCTCGGAGCTTGTTCCGCGCGCCGCGGCACGACTACACCAAGCGCCTCGTCGCAGCCTCGCCGACGGCGACCTCGAAGATCGCGGACCTGGCTCCTTCGTCATTGCGAGAAGGCGCATCCGACGAAGCAATCCAGGAGGGCGGCGCGAACCCTTCTGGATTGCTTCGCTCCGCTCGCAATGACGGCGAAGTCAAACCCGCCCCCGGCACGCCGCTCCTGCTCGAGGTCCAGAGCCTTGTGAAGCGCTATGATGGCGGGGTCGTCGCGGTAAACGACGTGTCCTTCGCGATCAGGCAGGGCGAGAGCCTCGGCCTCGTCGGGGAATCAGGTTCCGGCAAGAGCACGATCTCGCGGCTGGTCTGCCGGCTGATCGACGCGAGCGAGGGCGAGATCCTGTTCGACGGCCAGCCGATCGGCCAGCAGGCGGCGCGGGACTTTCACAAGTCCCCGCTGCGCAAGGACATCCAGATCGTCTTCCAGGACCCGACCGACTCGCTCAACCCCCGGTTCAACGCCTTCGACTGCATCGCCCATCCGCTGCGCCGGCTGCTGGCGATGAAGGATGGCGCGGCGCTGAGCGAGCGCGTGCGCGAATGCGCGGCGCGCGCGGGCCTGCCGGCCGAGCTGCTGGAGCGCTTTCCGCATCAGCTCTCGGGCGGGCAGAAGGCGCGCGTAGGCATTGCGCGCGCCATCGCCTGCCGGCCGCGCCTGCTGGTGCTGGACGAGCCGACGGCGGCGCTCGACGTCTCGGTGCAGGCGGTGATCCTGCAACTGCTCGATTCGCTTCGCCGGGAGGACGGCATGGCGCTGCTCTTCGTCAGCCACGACCTCAACGTGGTGCGGATGATGTGCGACCGCACCGTGGTGCTGCAGAACGGGGCGATCGTCGAGCAGGGCGAGAGCCTTGCGCTGTTTCGCGCGCCGCAGGCGCCCTATACGCGGCAACTGCTCGACGCGGTGCTGCATCTCGACGGTCCCGGCCAGCGCGACGCGGTCGTGGCGGGGAGCTGATCTCGCAACCAGGCCTTGATCTCGCAACATTGCCGGCGATCATGCGTTCCCGATGCGGCTGACCGTGCCGTGAGGAGTGATCGATGCCGCGTGTCCTGTTCGTCCTGCCGCTGCTGGCGCTTGCCGCCTGCGCCATCCCCTCGTCGCGCTCCAACATCGTCGTCGTCACCGATAACAAGGCGGTGGTGGAGCCGTGCAAGAAGGTCGGCGATGTCGATGGCGGCTCGGGCCTCGGCGGCGTGCTGCTGCTCGATCAGGCGCGCGATTCGGCGCTGGCGCGGCTGAAGATCAGGACCGCCGAGATCGGCGGCACGCATGTGCTGAGTCCGGTCGCCGCGCTGAACTGGAAGGGCGCGAGCACGGCGGGCATCGCCTATTCCTGCCCCAACTGAGCGCCCGAGGCGCGCTCGCCCTCGATCAGCGGCTTCATCCGCCCGAGTTCAGTTGCGACGAAATCGAGGAACAGGCGCACGCGCGGCGAATGCCTGAGATCGGGATGGGTCAGGAGCCAGAGATCGGCCGAGAAGCCGGGATCGGGCGCGGCGAGCCTGACCAGACCTGGCCGCCGGTCGGCGATGAAGCAGGGCGCAAAGCCGATGCCGATGCCGGCCTCGACCGCCTCAGCCAGCCCGAGCACCGTGTTGACCCTGTAGACGATGCGCTCGGGCGCGACATGGCTCGCGAGATAGCGCACCGCCCTCAGGCCGGCGAACTGGTCGCCGAGCGAGACCCAGTTGCGCGCCCAAAGGGTCTCGATCGCGATGTCGCCCGCATGCGGAAAATAGCTCGCCCGGCCGTAGAGCGCCCAGGCGATGCGCGCCGCGCGCCGGCCGACCAGCGTCTCGGGCGGATTGTCGGTGGCGCGGATGGCAACGTCGGCGTCGCGCTTCGACAGGTTCAGCGCCTGATTGCTCAAGAGCACATCGAGGCGGATGTCGGGGCACTGCGCCAGAAAGCCTGCGAAAACCGGCGTCAGGAGATCGACCAGAAGCGTGTCGTTGGTGGTGACGCGCAATTCGCCGGCTGGCTTGATCTCCTGGCCTGCGAGGCGGATCGCGAACGCGCTGATATCGTCGTCGAGGCGGGCGGCGAGCTGCGCCATCTCCTCGCCGGCCGGCGTCGCGACATAGCCGCTGCGGTGGCGCTCGAACAGCTTGAGGCCCAGCGCCGCCTCGATCTGCCCGAGGCGGCGGAAGACGGTGGAGTGGTTGAGGCCGAGTGCGGTGGCGGCGGCCGGCAGCGTCCTCGTCTCGGCGATCGCCTTGATCAGGCGGAAATCGTCCCAGGCCAGCAGCTTGCTCGCATCGCTCATGGCAGCACTCTCGGGCATGGCTTCGCCGCCAGCAAGGCTTGGGGCCCGGCTGGCGGCGAAAGTGGTCGCTGTGGCATGGATCAGGCTGCGACGGGCGTCCCGACGAGGGCGGGCCGGTCCGACTTCAGCGCCAGCGCGCCGTCGCCGATCAGGCCATGGGCGAGCGCGGCCAGCGCCAGGAAGGCAGGGTATTCCCAGCCGCCATTGGCCGCCGTGAAGAGCCAGCCATTGGGGGCATGGACCGCAAGCGCGCCGAGCAGGACCGGCAGCAGCGCCAGCGAGACGTAGCGGCCGTAATAGCCTGCCAGGATGGCCAGGCCGCCGAGCAGCTCGGCCAGAATGATCGGCCAGGCGAGGAAGGCCGGCAGGCCGACCTGTCCCAGGAATCCGGCGAAGCCGGCCGGGGTGAAGACGACGAGCTTCAGATAGGCATGGGCGATGAACATCGCGCCGAGCGCGACGCGCAGGCCGAGGGCGCCATAGGGGGCGAGACGGGCATCAATCATGGGAGCATCTCCAAAAGGGGACCGGTTCGGTCTCGGGGCTGAAGATCGGCGATGGCTTTCCGCAATACAAATTGGGATGTCTCAACTTCAACATTGCATCTACGCAATCGTCTTGCACTGGCGTAACCGCCCTCTCATGCCGATCTTCGACGCCATCGGGGCATCGCCCTCTCACCCTCTTTCTGGAGGCGTCACCATGCAGATCAACGGCATCCACCATGTCACCGCCATCTCCGGCCCGGCCGCCCGCAATCTCGATTTCTACGATCGCGTGCTCGGCCTGCGGCTGGTCAAGAAGACGGTCAATTTCGACGATCCCGGCACGTATCACCTGTATTACGGCGATGCGGACGCGGCTCCCGGTTCGATCCTGACCTTCTTCCCTTGGGAGCATGCCGCGCCGGGCCGGCTTGGCGTCGGCGAGACGCAGGAAACGGTGTTCCGGGTTCCGCAGGGCTCGATCGGCTACTGGACGCACAGGCTCGTCGCGCTGGGCGTGCCGCATGACCAGCCGGTCAGGCGCTTCGGCGAAACCGTGCTCGCCTTCCGCGACCCCGACGGGATGCGGCTCGCGCTGGTCGGTGTCGCCGGCATCGAGGCGGAGAAGGCGTGGGCGGGCGGGGACGTGCCGGCCGAGCATGCGATCCGCGGCTTCCACGGCGTCAGCCTGCTCGTGGCGGACGCCGCGCCGACAGGCGCGATCCTGAGCGACGTCTTCGGCTTCCGCAAGATCGGGCGCGAGGACACGCTGATCCGCTACCAAGCGGAGGGCGAGGGCCTCGGCAAGGTCGTCGATCTTCGCGTCGCCGGCGGTTTCCTGCCGGCGCGGCAGGGCGCGGGTTCGGTGCATCACATCGCCTTCCGCGCCGCAGACGACGCGGCGCAGAGCGAGATGGTCCGCAGGCTCGCCGAGCATCATGGCATCCGCACCACGGAACAGCGCGACCGGAACTATTTCCGCTCGGTCTATTTCCGCGAGCCGGGCCATGTCCTGTTCGAGATCGCGACCGACGTGCCGGGCTTTGCCGTCGACGAGCCGGCCGAGAGCCTTGGGCAGGCGCTGAAACTGCCGGCCGGGCTGGAAAGCCAGCGCGCCCGGATCGAGGCGCTGTTGCCGGCGCTCGCCTGAGACGAAGGCCCCTCCCGGCGGTCAACCCGGCGGGAGGGGCCGACTTGCTCCATGAGGAGATTTACGATGGACGCCGTCATGACCGACTTCATCCATGTCTTCGAGCCCGGGACCGATCCGGCCCGCCCGCCGCTCCTGCTCCTGCATGGCACCGGCGGGGATGAGCGCGACCTGCTGCCGCTCGGCCGCATGGTCGCGCCCGGCGCAAGCCTGCTCTCGCCGCGCGGCCGCGTGCTGGAAGGCGCGATGCCGCGCTTCTTCCGCCGGCTCACTGAGGGCGTCTTCGACGAGGCCGACCTGACCAAGCGCACGCATGAACTGGCCGACTTCATCGAGGCGGCGCGGCGGCGCTACGGCCTGCCGGCTCCGATCGCGCTCGGCTTCTCGAACGGCGCCAACATCGCGGCGAGCCTGTTGCTGCTGCGTCCCGAAGTGCTGGCGGGGGCCGTCCTGCTGCGGGCGATGTCGCCTTTCGCGACGCCGCCGAAGGCCGATCTCGCAGGCAAGCGGGTGTTGATCCTGTCGGGCGCGCTCGATCCGATCATCCCCGCCGACAACGCCGCGCGTCTCGCGGACACGCTGGCGACGGCCGGCGCGCAGGTGGAGCACAAAACCCTGCCGACCGGGCATGGCCTGTCTCAGGCGGACGCGAACCTCGCGCGCGGCTGGCTGGAGGGCTGATCAACTCGCAATGAAGCCGGATGGCAGGAGATCAGGTTCGGAAGCCCGACGGAAACCCCTCCCCCTTTTGGGGAGGGGAAGGGGTGGGGGCGTGGGGCCGGAGCGATCCATTCTATCGAGGGGTCGTGTCGCTGCTGCCGGCTCGCCATTTCCCAGAGCCCGCTCACCCGGTCGTTCGCCCCCCACCCCATGAGGGGGAGGGGAGTCAGGTCGCGGCTCGCACGCCTCGGCTTGAATGCGGGATGGAATCCGCCGGCGCTATATCCTCGCGGGAACAATCGAACGCTGCTGCATCCGCCGGCTCAATCGACAGCGATCATCACGTCGGAGGCCTTCACGACCGCATAGGCCTGCTGCCCGACGGCCAGCCCAAGCTCCTCGACCGCCGCGTTGGTGATCGCCGATGTCACGATCGATCCGCCGATATCAAGCCGGACATGGGCGGTCGTTGCGCCCTTGACGATCTCGACGACCTTGCCTCTGAGCTGGTTGCGGGCGCTGATCTTCATCGGGTCTCTCCTGCGATCGGGCGTCGCTCTTGACGCGGGCCTCGTTATATTCATCCATGATTAGCGAACGCAAGGATGGGAGCGAGATCATGATCGTAAACCGGCGCTTCCTAGGAATGGTAGCAGGCCTGCTAGCGGGGCTCTCGCCCCTGCCGCTAGCCCTTCCGGCCCATGCTCAGCCGAAGGATCTGGTGATCTTCGCCGCCGCCAGCCTGAAGAACGCGCTCGACGAAACCGCTGCGGCCTGGGCGAAAGAAACGGGCAGGCCGGCCCCGAAAATCTCCTACGCCGCCAGCAGCGCGCTGGCCAAACAGCTCGAACAGGGCGCGCCGGCCGATCTCTTTCTCTCGGCCGATCTCGACTGGATGGACCATGCCGCCAGCAAGGGCCTGATCAGGACCGAGAGCCGCGTCACCCTGCTGGCCAACCGCATCGCCCTTATCGCACCCTCCGACTCGACCGCCACTGTCACGCTCGGCGCGGGCGTCGACCTGACCGCCGCGCTCGGGCAGGGCCGGCTCGCCATGGCCAATGTCGAGGCGGTTCCGGCCGGTAAATACGGCAAGGCGGCGCTCGAGACACTCGGCGGCTGGGACAAGGTGAAGGACAAGGTGGCGCAGGCCGAGAATGTCCGGGCGGCGCTGCTGCTTGTTTCGCGCGGCGAGGCGCCGCTCGGCATCGTCTACACCACCGACACCGCCGCCGAGCCCAAGGTCAAGGTGCTGGCGACCTTCCCGGAGGATTCGCATCCGCCGATCCTCTACCCCGTCGCCGTAACGAAGGATTCGACGCATCCCGACGCGGCGGGTTTCCTTGCCTATCTGCGCGGCCCGGCATCGCGCGCGGCTTTCGAGAAGCAGGGCTTCACCGTGCTCAACAAGCCCGCCCACGCGACATGAGACCCTGACGCGGTGGGCGACTGGCTCTCTCCCGAGGAGTGGATCGCGGTCCGGCTTAGCCTCGTCGTCGCGACGACGGCGATGCTGGCGAGCCTGCCCTTCGGGGTCGCCGTCGCCTGGCTCTTGGCGCGGCGCGAGTTCCGGGGCAAGTCGGTGCTCGATGCGCTCGTCCATCTGCCGCTGATCCTGCCGCCGGTCGTCACCGGCTATCTGCTGCTGGTCTGGTTCGGCCGGCGCGGGCCTGTCGGCCAGTTCCTGCATGACTGGTTCGGCATCGTGCTGTCCTTCCGCTGGACCGGCGCGGTGCTGGCCTGCGCCGTGATGGGCTTTCCGCTGATGGTCCGGGCGATCAGGCTCTCGATCGAGGCGGTCGACCGCAAGCTCGAGGATGCGGCGGGAACGCTCGGCGCAAGCCCGGCCTGGGTCTTCGCCACGGTGACGCTGCCGCTGTGCCTGCCCGGCATCCTGGCGGGCATGATCCTGTGCTTCGCCAAGGCGATGGGCGAGTTCGGCGCGACCATCACCTTCGTCTCCAACATTCCCGGCGAGACGCAGACGCTGCCCTCGGCGATCTACACCTTCACACAGGTGCCCGGTGGCGATGCCGGCGCGATGCGGCTGACGCTGATCTCGGTCGCGCTTTCGGTTGCTGCGCTCTTCGCCTCGGAGGCGCTGGCGCGCGCCGTCAATCGGCGGATCGCCGCAGTATGAGCCCGGTCGTCGAGGTTTGCGTCGAACACCGGCTCGGCCAGTTCGATCTGAAGGCCAGCTTCGCCTCGGAGGGCCGTCTCACGGCCCTGTTCGGGCGCTCCGGCTCCGGCAAGACCTCACTGGTCAATGTCGTGGGCGGACTGATCGCGCCCCGGCGCGGGCGCATCGTGGTGGACGGGCAGGTTCTGCTCGACACCGATCGCGGCGTTTTCCTGCCCAAGCATCGGCGGCGCATCGGCTATGTCTTCCAGGAGGCGCGCCTCTTCCCGCACCTGACAGTGCGCCAGAACCTGCTTTATGGCCGCTGGTTCTCGGGCCGGCGGGCGGCCGGAACCGATAGCCTGGCAGGCGATCTCGACAGCGTGCTCGATCTGCTCGGCATCAGCCATCTGCTGGAGCGCGGCCCGGCCGCCCTGTCGGGCGGCGAGAAACAGCGCGTCGCGATCGGCCGTGCGCTGCTGGCTCGTCCGCGCCTGCTCCTGATGGACGAGCCGCTGGCCTCGCTCGACGAGGCCCGCAAGGCCGAAATCCTGCCCTATATCGAGCGGCTGCGCGACGAGGCCGGCGTGCCGATCATCTATGTCTCGCATGCGATGGCCGAGGTCGCGCGGCTGGCCACCACGCTGGTGACGCTCGACCGTGGCGTCGTCACCGCCTGCGGCCCGACGGCGCAGGTGATGTCGCGGCTCGGCACGGTCGGGCTCACGGGCGCAGCCGAGGCCGGCTCGATCATCGAGGGCGAGGTCGCCGGGCATGACGACGCGTTCGGCCTGACGCTGCTCTCGACACGGGCCGGCATGCTGCAGATCGCCCGCAGCCGCGCGGCGATCGGCGCGCATCTGCGGGTGCGCATCCTCGCCAGCGACGTGCTGATCAGCCTGCGCGAGCCGGTCGATGTCAGCGCGCTGAACATCCTGCCGGGAACGATCGTCGAGATCGGCCCGCGCGGCGAGGGGGCGGGCGTCGAATTGCGGCTCGATTGCGGAGGTGAGACGCTGTTGGCGCGGGTCACCGCGAAGTCGGCGTCGCAGCTTGGCCTGCAACCGGGCAGCGCGATTTTCGCCGTGATCAAGAGCGTCTCGATCGACGGGCCTTGAAGGGTAGCCGCATGAAGGAGAACGCCGCCATGGCGCAGCCGGGACACAACAGACAGCCTGTCGGCTTCAGCCTGCGGCTCCAGCTTTCGCCCGAGAGCCGGCTCGGGCCGGGCAAGGTCGCGCTGCTGGAGGCGATCGAGGCGACGGGCTCGATCTCGGCCGCCGGCCGCGCCATGACGATGTCCTATCGCCGGGCCTGGCTGCTGGTGGACGATCTCAACCGGATGTTCCGCGAGCCGCTGGTGGCGGCCGCGCCGGGCGGCGCGAAGGGCGGCGGGGCGCATCTGACGCCGATGGGCCGCGCCATCGTCGGCCATTACCGGGCGCTCGAAAGCAAGGCGATCAAGGCGGCCATGCTGCATATCGACGCCCTGCAGGAGGCGATGGCGGAGGCGGCAGCCTCGTAAGGCCAGCCGCCGCCCGGCTTACAGCGTCGGCGAGATGTTCGGCCTTGGCGCGCTTTGTTGCGGGGCCGGCGCGCCCTGATTGCGGCGGTTCAGCATCTCGCCGCGCGAGCGCACGACATGGGCCACGACCAGCTCCTGCACGCGGCTTTCGGCGGCCTGCTTCACCGCCTGCCGGTTGGCCGGGCGGCCGCTTTCCAGCTCGACCAGCTCAATCGTCGCCTGGACCAGCGCATCGACATCGGCGCGGCAGAAGATCATCGCGGATTTGGCCACGACCTCGGCCTTCTCGTCGGTGAGCAGCATCGGCGTGCCCTCCTTGCCGATGCAGCCGAGCATCTTCGTGCGGATCAGGTCGCGGGATTTCTCAAGCACCGCCTTCTTCTCGGCCGCGGCTGCGGCGTCCGCCGGCGAGGGCGCGGGCGGCGTCGCGGGCGCCGAGGCGATCGGCCCGCGGATATGGCCGCTCTGCTTCACGCAGTCGATCAGCGCCGGAAGCATCTCCGAGGTCGAGGTCAGGGCGAAGGTCAGCCGCCGGTCGCTGGCGATGAGTTCGAGATACTGCCCCTGGCGAAAGGCGCTGATCAGCGCCGATTCCGCCGGCATCGCGATGGTGATGAGGACGGGCGTCCTCACCTCGGCGGTGACGTTGAGCCGCGTCGACCGGTCGAAGACGAGTTCGAGCGGGACTTTGTTGCCGGGCGTCAGCTTCCAGTCGGGATGGGAGAAGCCGAGCAGCCATTTGAAGTCCGAGGTCACGGAGGTCAGCATCCGCGTGCCGTTGCGATAGCCTGCATTGACAGCGCAATGCGAGAACGCGCCTGTCCGGTCGCTGGTATAGGCGCCGCCCGACCAGTTGCCGACAACGATCCGGCCATAGGGGCCGGCGGAATAGGCTGGCATCGCAAGCAACGACGCCAATGCAGCGATGACGAGACGCATCGGCTTGTCCTCAGATCGTCCTTCGACCCCGACAATGCCGCCTCGCATCCATCCCGGCAAGGCGAAGGTGGAGGGGAACATCCCTGCGCCCGCTCCAGTTGACACCTCGAGGCGTCGCGCCATGCGACGCAACCAACCGACAGGAGGCCGCCATGCAGGCCAAGGAATTCATCGCCCTCGCACTGATCGCCATCATGATGCTGTCGCCGCTGGCGGCGGCCGTCTTCACCGCCGACGACCCGACGCTGCAGCACGAGGCGCGCACCGACCTGATCCAGCCGGACCCGACCAAGCCGCCGGCCGGCGCGCCGGCGACGCCGGGAGGTCCGACGCGCTGAACGCTCGCCTGTCCGTCGCAAGGCGAATGGGAGGGGATCAGGTGGGGGATGCGCAGTTCGCGACGCCGCACGGCCCGCGACGCGCTCAGCCTCTGGTCGCCTTGCGATGACCGGCCGGTGACGAGCCGGGTCATACCGTCATGAGACGGCCGATCGCATGACGTCCGCAACGCGTTCAATGTCGGCCCGGCTGAGATTGAGATGGAAGGGCAGGCCGATCGTGCTTCGCGACAACCGGTCCGTGGCCGCGAGGTCGCCGCGCGGCAGATGACGGGTCGCCGGGTGAGAATGAGCTCCGCGCTCCCACCAGTGGCGTGTCTCGATGTTGGCTGCAGCCAGCCTGGCGGTCACCGCCTCGACCTGCTCGATGTCGAGCAGAGCCACGCAGGTCGCAGCCAGCCATGCCTGCCCGAAGCCAGGCTGAAGCCGGGCGCAGTTGCTCGCGGCCAAAGCCTTCGCGTAAGCGAGCGCCCGATCCATATAGTCGCGGCGCATCTCGGGCCAACGATCGAGAGAAGCGAGCCCGACGGCGGCATGATACTCGCTCATCTTTGCATTCGTGCCCGGGAGTTGGGACATGCGGGTGCCCTGAAACCCATAGGCGCTCAGACAGCGAAACCTGGAGATCAGAGCAGCGTCGGTGCTCGCCACGAACCCTCCTTCGCCGGCCCCGAGCAGTTTGGTTGCATGCAGGCTGACGACGCTGATCGACCGGATCGGCGTCAGCGAATCGACAGCGGCGGCGGCGTCGATGATCACCGGGATCCCTTCGCGCTCGCTGACTTCGTCCCAGGCGGCGACAGGCAGCGGCCGGCCGAAGGGAAGCACGGGCATGATCGCGCCGACCCGGCCGGGGGCAGCGGCGATCGCTGCGCGCATCGCGTCGGGATCGAGCCCCCAGGATTCCTGATCGACATCGACGAAATAGGGAACAAGTCCAGCCGCCATCGCCGCCAGGGGCGTCGCGATGAAGGTCCAGGCAGGCATGATGCACAGGGAACCCTTGGGCGCTCCGACCGCCGAGAGCGACAGCGTCAGGCCCAGCGTGGCGTTGCCGACGGTCGCCACGCAATTGTCCGGCACCCCCAGCCGCGCCGCATAACGCGCCTCGAGTTCACTGTTGAGAGGCCCGAAATTCGTGTAGTGCTGGGCCCGATCGATGCGATCGAGATAGGGCTCCAGAAAGGTTCGGCTTGGCAGGTTTGGCACCATGACCCGAAGGGCGGCGGCGGATTCGCTGATCGGATCCGGGGAAGGCGTTAACAACGGGGCGCTCCTGTAGCGGCGATGGGTACTGTGAGAGAAGCCAGCCGGCGCCGGACCATAGCGGTGATGCAGCCCTATTTCATCCCTTACGCCGGTTATTTTCGGCTGCTTGCCGCGACGGATGTGTTCGTGATCTACGATTGCGTGCAGTTCTCGCGACGGGGCTGGCTGCATCGCAACAAGATGCATAACGCAGCCGGCGGTCTGGAGTGGATGACGCTGCCGCTGAAAAAGGCGCCGCAGGACGTCCTGATCAAGGATCTCGAGTTCCGCGATGGCGCCAGGCAGGAATTTTTGAATGAAGCACGCCGATTTCCGGCCCTGAACAAGATTGTGGCAGACGACGACAACGAGATCGCCAGTCTGCTGTTCGATATGAGCGTGCCGCCGGCCGATTACATTGTGAGGCTGCTCGAGTGGGCCGCCGTCAGGCTCGATATTCCCTGGACCGTGCTGCGGTCCAGCACATTGGACATCGACCCGGCCAAGCGTGGCGAGGCCCGCATCCTCGCTATCGCTGCGAAGGTGAATGCAACCACCTACCTGAACGCGCCTGGCGGGGTCGATCTCTACGACCAGGATAATTTTCGTAAAGACGGTATCGAGCTTCGTTTTCTGGATAATTATACCGGCTACAACCATTCCATTCTGGAACGTCTTCTGACTGAAGATCCGGCGAGCATCAGGGCTGAGATTTACAGTCAATTGGGCTGACACCGATCGCGCGCCGGCTGAGCGGTCGTTCGGCCCTGCACGCGAGGTAGCGCTCATGCCTCCGCGGCAGGTATGCGGCGCCTCGTGCTCATATGACGGCGGACATGAGCGGCGGTTGGATGTCTCTCAAGCGTTACGTGACGATTGATGAAGCCGCGCCATCACCGAGCGTCGCCGACGCGCCTCAGAAACAGCGCGCCGTCCACCAGGCCGATCGTCTCGAACTCCCCGCCGCGTTGCAACAATTCATCCGCCGCCCTTTTTGGCCCAGTGCCGAAGGACCATTCGTAGTCATCGACGACGACGATCCCGCGATGCGCGACCTTGGGCGCCCACGCGGCCAGATCCAGGGTTGCGGCTGCGTGGTCGTGGTTTCCGTCGACATGCAAGAATGCCACTTTGCCGGCAAAGCAAGTGGTACCAAATTCGGTCGGTCCTACGGTGTACTCCGGGCCATACTCGCCGCTTACGATGTCAGCGCGTTCTTGCCGATAGTTGAGCGTCTCGAAGAATATCGGCACGAGATTGGCCAAGAACTCCTGCCTGACCGCTTCGAAGTCGAGCGACCGCGTCACGTCCTGCAGGACTGAGGAGGTGTCCGCCTGGAGCGCGTCCTGCGTATTCCAGGGATCGATGCAGAGGGTCGGCCCGACGCCGTATCGACGCGCTGACCAGCCGAGAACAAAGGCTGAGCGGCCGGCGAAAGTGCCAATTTCGATGATGTCTCCCTTTGGGCAGTCGGCCATGACGGCCATGATCGCGCTCAGCTTCTTCAGTCCACTCTCACCACGCATTTCGACCGCACGCCCGAGTACGGCGCGGTGGATATCGGCGCTGATCTTCAGCCGAGCGTCTGTATGCGCTACAAGTTCGACATAGGCGGCGTAGGCTTCCGCCAAAAGGCGGTCGAGAACGAGATCGCCGTCGTGAGACTGCTTCGTTTCCAGAGCGACGTCTGGTGCAAGCGTCGGCAAAGCCCGCCGCAAGTGCTCCGACACGACCTCATGAGACGAGTAGATCGCCTGGACATTAAACGTCGCGATGGCCTCAGACAGAGCGGCCGCAAATCCGTCGTCGTGAACGAAGGGTATGCTCAACCATTCGTCGTAGACTGCGCGCGCCCCGTCCGGCGGCACCGATGCGGCGCCCACGACGCGCCAGCCGGCCCGACGGCGCAACGAGGCAAACCGCTGAGCCTCGATCGTTGTCGCTGGGAAGATCAGGATCGTTTTCTGCACCGGACGTCTTTCTGCTCGCATAAACCAAGGATCATTCGAACACGGCGAGGCCAAAGCCGGTCCGTCCGAAGCCATTGCCGCAAAAGAGCATGTGGTGCTGTCCGTTCAAGGCGAAAACGTGAGGATAGGCCACCATCTCCGAAGCCCAGTCATGGATCCCGGGCTGCGGCAGGATTGACGCTTCGTCCCGCATCCAGGAGCAGCCATCATGCGACGTGGCAGATCCCAGACGGTAGGGCCACTCGCGGCCTCGCACGGAGAACCACATCCGCCAGACATCCCCGTCGCGCATCACACTGGGCCTGGCCATGGCGAATTCGTCGCCTTCCAGCGCCAGTACGGCGCGACCGGTCCGGCTCCACTCGACGCCGTCCGCCGAGTGCGCATAAGCTATGTGATATGACGCGGACATTCCGGACGCCCCAGCGGCCCAGCTGCGGCCTGAGAGATACCACATGTGATATCGTCCTGCGTGTCTGATCACGCACGGATTCGAGCAGAACATCGCATCAGTAGTGGAGCGATCCAATATCGGTCCCTGTTGCTTGACGAAGTCGAGAGGTGCGTCCCGATGGCCGGTCGCCCGCCCGATAGAGACATGAAACGGAACAGTAACGCGCAGGTTCCAGCCAATGTAGTAGAGATGCCGGTAGTCCCCGTCGATGAGGAGCCAAGACATCATGGTTCCCGAATCATCAAAGGTGCCAGGTTCGCCTAGCGCGAGAACAGGGGAGATAGACAAATCCAAGATTTGACTCGGACGTCTCGGGTCGATCACCAGGCTTGCAATGCTCGATCTATTGCTGCGATCACGCGGGCTGAACCAGATGCGGATGTGACCGTTCTCAAGTGGCTCGCCGAAAGGGACAGATGCGTGGCTGACCATCCATTCCCGGCGACCATCCGGTTCGAAGACGCGACCTAACGATCGCCAGCCGGCGACCCTCATAGCCTGACACGACTGCTCGGAACGGGAGATGCCGCAGTCCCTTTCTGCGAGTAAACCTCATCATCCTTCGTGTCGCCCAGCAGCAGGCTGCCTGCTCCGATGATACAGCGGTTGCCCACGCGAACGCCGTCGCGGATCGTCGAGTTGACGCCCACGAAACAGCTCTCGCCGATCACAACGTTGCCGGATACGACAACGTGGGACGCGATGAAGTTGTAGTCTCCGATGACTGAATGGTGCCCGATGTGGTTACCTGACCACAGTATCACGCCTGCGCCGATGCGGACGAATGGCTGAATGACATTGGCTTCCATGACGACGCTGTTCGCGCCGAGCTTCAGGTCTTGCCACGTGGAGGCTTTTGAACTGACGTAAGAGGCAAGTTCAAATCCCGCTCGGCGTGCGGCCGCCATCTTCTCGCGCCGAATCGCATTGAGTTTCTGGTAGCCGACCGCGACGAATAAAGCAGTGTCTTCGGGAGAATAGATCGTCGAAAGATCTTCGAACGGTATAACTGGACGGCCGTTGAATTTTTCGTCAGAAATATAGTCGCGATCCGCAGTGAACGCGACAACATCGTAATCGCTATCGTGATCAAAAAAGTAGGCGATCACCTCTGCGATCTGCCGCGTCCCGAATATGACGAGCCTCCTACTCATCGGCTCCACCATTCCTGCCGTCCGAGCGGCGGCGGACGTTGAAACTCATGCCAAGCATGGACCGTGTACTCATAAAGTCCGTAGGCAGACCGGAAGTCGAAATGGCGCGTCACGTCGCTCTTGAGGAAGCTCGCGACCTCATCGAAGCCCCAGTGAAACAGATCGTCTCTCTCGAAGTCGACATGCTTGCTCATTGCGTTGAAAGCCAAGCCGACCGTCGTCGCCGCATATGCAGAGCGCACGATGCGCCTCGCAAGCTCGCCCATCTGCGACTCCGTCAAGCTCACGCGCTCTGTAAGGACACCGTTCATGATCGCAATGTCGAAAAGACCAAACGCAGTCGGGTCCGATGTGAGATCATGCACGTGGAAGGCATGCTCCGGCCACCGGCCGCGTGCCGCTTCGATCATTGTCGGTGAGAGATCGATGCCGACATAGTCAAACGCGCTCGCTCGATCGACTTGCTCGAGATAGTCAATCAAGAGCCCTGGGCCACAGCCAACGTCCAGCAGACGGATGCGGCGCCCGGGCGGAACGTGGCGTGCTACCTCGAGTTGAACCGCAAACCGTGCCTCAAGATCGCGACCGTCGGGCCAATCGACTCCCTTTGGACTCGCCCCATGGCGAGCGAACATCTTTTCGTAATGGGCAACGACAGGCCGCCAATCCGACGGCGCCCCGTGGTTCGGGGGTGGCAATCTGCGAGCGGGCATGATTGTCGATCCTACCCTGCTTTCGCTCGCTCTCGTCGTCTCATCAAGCGGTTAACGACTTTACAATCCCGTTATCGCCACAGGCCTACACGAGCGTTCTGGAGCGCACAAGGCACCTGATACGCAAGCGCGCTCGTGGCCAGGTTTTACGATCGCACGCTATTGGCCCTCAGCTCTGCGAACTCGAGTTCGAGTTTTGCGACGCGCAGGCAGTCCGCAAGCCGCCGCTCAAGAACCCGCGCCAGGCTGGCCGGCGAGAGATAATTCTCCGCGAAACGTCGCGCCTCGTCGCCAATTGCCTGGCGCGCCGCAGGCTCCCGGTAGAGACGCCAGAGGTGGTCCGCGATCTCGCCGGGCGTTCTCGCGTCGCAGACGGGCCATCGGTTCTCGAAATGATTTGCGTAAGGGAGAAAGTTGGCGAGGACGGGTCGGCCGGCCGCCATCCCGCCCAAGCCGGCGAGTCCGGGCACCGACTTTCCAAGGTTGCAGCAGACGAGGTGTGACGCCTTCATCTCCATATAGAATTCCGACTGGGTCAATTCGGATTTCCAGATGATATGACGGTCGATACCGAGCTGTTGCGCCAGCATGCGCGTCTCGTTGATGTGAAGCCCCTTTTCGACGAGAGTGAGCTGTCCCTCGCCGCCTTTGCGCAGGAACTCCGAGAAGCCCTTGAGCAGCTTGTCGGTGCCCTTGTGGTCCTGATCCGCGAAACCGGGCGGCATCGGCTCGACCCAGTTCAGTCGAGCCCCGTTCAGTATCCTGAGAACACGCCCGGGCGGCAGGGGCGATGCATGGATGCGCTTGATATCGATAGCCGGCAGGAAAACCCTCTTGCTGCTCTCCAGGCCGATCTCTTCGAGCAGAACGTCGCTTGCGGGCATGGCTCCATGGGGAGGATAGATCACCAGCAACGCATTTCTGATGCCTGCTCTCTGGCGAAAGACGATCTGTTCCCAGGCCTCGATAGACATCACGCCGTGAACCGATGAAGCGAATCCGGGCGACCAGCTCTGGCGGCGTGCCAACCCAGACGAGGTGGACGCGTAATATGTCAGGTCGGAGCCTGTCAAAAAGCAGACTGTCGGAAGCGCAAGGATATTATGCAGTGATGGTCCGACGTCGTTCAATATTGCCAAGTCGGCTTTATGTGTTGCAAATGAAAGTGCAGGGCCTATCGCCGCGTCCTGGTTCTCGAACGCGGTGCTGCCCAGATCCGAAGCGTCGTATATCCAATCTGGTACGCTATCGATCATTCCTGAAAGGACGGGATGATGCAGTTTTTCTTTTCGAGTTATTACAAGGCGAACTTCGTGACCAATCTCTCTTAGACCTTCAGCCAACAAAAAAGATGCATTTCCAATATTTCCGATCATTGCTATGTTCATAGTCTGTCGCTCTGTTACTGATTTTAGTCCGACAACGGGATAAAAATGATATGCGCGCTTATCTTACATATAAAGACATGTTTCCATTCAGCCGTGGCATATCGATTCGCTCAAGCTGTCATCGCCATTTTGCAGCAGGCCGTGAAAATGGTCACTTTTCATGGGTCGTCTCATGACCGGCAACTGCCGTTCGCCGCGATGCCTTGAGTTCGGTTTGGATCGCTCGGACATGTGCAGACCATTCCTTGAGCCATCACTGGCCTTTCGCGGAATTCTTATGCGAAATCAATGTTCTGGCGACGAGGATGGCGGACAGGGAGGGATTTGAACCCCCGATACCCTTGCGGGTATGCCGCATTTCGAGTGCGGTGCATTCAACCACTCTGCCACCTGTCCGCGGTCGCGTCGTCTTGGTCGAAGCGGGCTGGTCAATACACGCGCGATGTGGCGGAGACAAGTCTCGTCCTTGTCGCAAACAGGCACGGTCGCACACAGGCCCGGCTGGGCGCCGCTGGCCGGGCTGCGGCAGCTTGTGCTTGACCTGCGGGGGCCTTGCGACTATCGAGCCTCCATCGCGCGTGGGGAAACCCGCGCCCGATCTCTTTTGGCATGTCGGTTCCGCCTCGTTGCGGCCGCTGCCGCCGAGAGCAAACCCATCCACGCAACGACTGCCAAAAAGCTGTCCCGCGTGCGCCTCGCAACCCGAGGCCATGACAGGGCAGGGCCGAACATGGAGGATAAAATGTTCGCAGTCATCAAGACCGGCGGGAAGCAGTTCCGCGTCGCCGCCAACGACAAGATCACCACCGCCAAGATCGAAGGCAACCCGGGCGACACCGTCGCCTTCGGCACCGTGCTGATGCTCACCGATGGTGACAAGACCACGCTGGACGCCAAGGCGCTCTCGCAGATCACGGTCGCGGCCGAGATCGTCGAGCAGGCGCGCGGCGAGAAGGTCATCGCCTTCAAGAAGCGTCGCCGCCAGAATTCCAAGCGCAAGCGCGGCTTCCGCGCCGAGCTGACCGTGATCCGCATCACCGACATCCTCACCGGCGGCAAGAAGCCGGAGATGAAGAAGGGCGAGGCCTCCCCGGTCGCGCTGACGGCCGCCTCGGGCGAGACCAAGGGCAAGGCCGCCGCTCCCAAGGCCGCGAAAGCCGACGCCCCCGCGCTCGACGCCTCGAACCTCTCGTTGATCTCGGGCATCGGCCCGACCATCGAGAAGAAGCTGCGCGCGGCCGGCATCGCCTCGTGGAACGACATCGCCGGCTGGAGCGAGGCCGACGTGGCGAAGTGGGACGAGGAGCTCAAGCTCCGCGGCCGCGCCACCCGCGAGGAATGGGTCGAGCAGGCCAAGGAACTCCTGGCCGGCAAGCCCCCCCGGGCCAAGGCCGACCAGGCCGAACAGGCCTCCGGCGAGGACTACTGACGGCTTCCGTCAGTCAGGATTCGATTTCGTCTCCGGATCGGCTGGCTTTTGCCGCCGATTCGGGTTACGCACAGTGATCAGGTTTTCGAGGTAGGGCGTTATGGCTCACAAAAAGGCAGGCGGCTCGTCCCGCAACGGTCGCGATTCCGCAGGTAGGCGCCTCGGGGTCAAGAAGTTCGGCGATCAGGCCGTGATTCCGGGCAACATCATCATTCGGCAGCGCGGGACCACCTGGCATCCCGGCGTCAATGTCGGCATGGGCAAAGACCATACCCTCTTTGCGACGACGGCCGGCCGCGTCCGATTCACGACGAAACTCGGCCGAGCTTTCGTGAACGTAGTCCCGGCCAAAGAGGCCGCAGAATAAGACGGCGGATAGGGTTCTCCCAGGTCCGCCGGTTCCACCGAACCGAGACGGATCAAGGGG
>JAIETL010000018.1 GCA_019745195.1 Beijerinckiaceae bacterium | reverse complement strand
CGTGGAGGTGGGCGCGGGGGACGTGCTGCTCGTGCGCACGGGCTACGACGCCCTCTGGCACGACGAGCCGGCCTACCTGGCGGCGGCGGGCGTGGCCAAGTCCGGCTCCCTTTGGGCGGCGGAGCGCGGCGCGGTTCCGGCACAGGCGTCGCCACAGGCACAGGCGCGGGGATGGGCGCGAGCGCCGGCGCCGGCATAGGGTCGCCGCGCGGTTCGCCCGGCGGCTGCTTCATCAGCGGGCGCTCGGGCAGCACGAGATCGGTCTGGCCTGTCGATGTGGAGCGCTGGCCGCCCCGCACGATGTTGCTCTCGACGACGACGTCGGAGAGCCCGCCGATCATGATCAGATGCTCGACATTGTCGCGCCGGATCAGTACGAGCTGACGCTGGCGGTCGAGATCATGGGTGTCGACGACGCCGAGCCGCGGCAAGCGGGCGCGTCCACCGCCCTGCCCCTTCATCCGCAGCCGCCCGCCCTTGATCTGCCTGGCGAACAGGCCGAGCAGGGCCAGCAGGACGAGAATGATCGCAAAGGCGATGATCCATTTCGTCCCGGTCGAGAGATCGTAGCCGAACAGGGTCTGCAAAACGGGCCTCATGAGCGACGGCTGTGTCCCGGACGGCCACGTTTCCGCCCAAGGATCAACGCCTTGGCTATAGCATAGCGCCCGCAGTTTCAGGAAACATGGTGAATGCGTGGTTAACCACAGCCGCGAAACGCCCGTATCTTAACCGCTCGTTAACCCTATGCCCGGCAATATTTGCCCAGTCTGACGCACGGTCGAACTTCGTTTTCCGAAGGCAGCCGGCGCGCATGAAGGGGCAAGGGCCATGGCCGGCAACGCTTTGGGCACGGGCGGCAACCTGATGCAGGCGCTGAAGACGCGCATGCACTACCACCAGTCGCGCCAGAAGGTGCTGGCCGAGAACGTCGCCAATGCCGACAGCCCAGGCTTCCGGCCTGCCGACCTGAAGGCGCCCGACATCCGTCGCGGCGGCGCGGCGGCCGGCGTCACGCTCGCCCAGACCAGCGCAGGCCATGTGGGGCCGAGCGGCCAGCGCGGCGGTTTCGATCCGACAGGGGCGCGCCGCTTCGAGATCACGCCCAACGGCAACGCCGTCAACCTCGAGGACGAGATGATGAAGGTCGCCCAGAACCAGGGCGACTTCCAGCTCGCCGCCTCGCTCTACAACAAGGGCCTCGGCCTGATGAAGATCGCCATCGGCAAAGGACGCTGACCATGGACCTGCTCAAGAGCATCGCGGTGGCCGCATCGGGCCTGCGCAGCCAGTCCGGCCGCATGCGCGTCATCGCCGAGAACCTCGCCAACGCCGATTCGGGACCAGACCGCGCCGGCGCGGAGCCCTATCGCCGCAAGATCCCGACCTTCCAGCGCCATGTCGACCGCGAACTGGAGGCGCAGGTCGTGAGCCTCGGCCGCGTGCAGCGCGACCAGAGCGCCTTCCGCGCCAAATACGACCCCGGCAACCCGGTGGCGGATGCCGCCGGCAATGTCCGCATGCCCAACGTCAATTCTTTGGTCGAGGCGACCGACATGCGCGAGGCGCAGCGCAGTTACGAGGCCAACCTCAACGTGATCTCGTCCTCGCGCCGCATGCTCCAGCGCACCATCGACATCCTGCGCGTCTGAGCGCGGCGCTTAAGAGGAACGACACGCCATGGCCATTCCCAGCTTCGCCGCCGCCGGCGCCTACGCCTCGACCCAGGGGATGGGCGCGGGCAGCCTGATGAAGAAGCCGCTCTCGGCGGGAATGGGCGCAGGCGGCGTCGACTTCCAGGCGATGGTCGGGAAGGCGCTGGAGGCGACCGCCGACGCCGGCCGCAAGGCCGATGCGCAGACCGCCAATGTCGCCGCCGGCCGCGCCGATGTCGTCGATGTCGTCACCGCGGTGGCCGAGAGCGAGGCCGCCATCGAGACGCTGGTCGCGGTGCGCGACCGCGTCATCGCGGCCTATGAGGAAATCATGCGGATGCAGGTGTGACGATAACGAGCCCTCATCCTGAGGAGCCGCGCAGCGGCGTCTCGAAGGATGCTCCAGCGCGCTCTGGATCATCCTTCGAGACGCGGCCTGAAGGCCGCTCCTCAGGATGAGGGCTGTGAGTTGCAGCAGCCTTGTAAGACAGGACTTTAGATCATGACCTCCGGAGCCATCCTAGACGTCGCCCGCGACGGCATCGTCGTCTTCCTCAAGGCGGGCGGCCCGCTGATGATCGTGGCGCTGGCGGTGGGCCTCGTCGTCTCGCTGATCCAGGCGCTGACGCAGATCCAGGAGCAGACGCTGGTCTATGTCCCGAAGATTCTGGCCACCTTCGCGGCGCTGATGCTGTTTCTTCCGTTCATGGGAGACGCGCTGGCGGGTTATATGGGACGGATCGCCGTCCGAATCGCCACGGGCGAATGATCCCCGCGCCGCCATGCCTGGCCCTTTGCATGGGCGGCGGCCGGCCGGTGACAGGCTGGCGGGAAGGTCGGCGCGACCGGATGCAGATCCAGATCCCCCTGCTGCCCGAGATCAGCACGGTCTTCGTGCTCGTCTTCGCGCGCATCGGGACGCTGGTCATGCTGATGCCGGGCATCGGCGAACGCTTCATCATGTCGCGCGGGCGGCTTTCGCTCGCCTTTTTCATCGCGCTGATGATCACGCCGATGGCGCGTCCGCTGATCACGCTGCCGACAGAGACGGCTGGCCTCGTCACGCTGCTGATCAGCGAAATCCTGATCGGGCTCTCGATCGGCGTCTGCGTGCGCATGCTGATGGCGGCGCTGCAGACGGCCGGCGTCATCGTCGCGCAGACCATGGGCCTCGGCTTCGCCATGACGGTGGATCCGACGGGCGGGCTGCAGAACCCCTCCATCGGCAATCTGCTGACCATGCTCGGCATCACGCTGATCCTGACCTCGGACCTGCACCATGTCTCGATCGCGGCGATGCATGAGAGCTACCGCATGCTACCGCCGGGCGGCCTGCCGGAGATGAGCGACATGGTGCAACTGGCGATCCGCGCCGTGACGCAAGGGTTCGCGCTGGCCGTGCAGATCGCCGCGCCCTTCGTCGTCTTCGGACTGCTCTTCAATATCGGGCTCGGCGTGCTGGCGCGGATGATGCCGCAGCTTCAGGTCTTCTTCCTCGCCATCCCGGCCTCGATCCTCGGCGGCATGCTGGTCCTGCTCGCGGTCATCGGCGTGATGATGAGCGTCTTCCTCGACAATCTCGGCGGCTTCCTGCGCCAGCTGACAGGCGGCTGAGGCGGCGATGTCAGAGGAAGCCGACAAGGAAGACAGAACAGAAGAGCCGACGCAGCGAAAGCTGGACCAGGCGATCGAGAAGGGCGACGTCGCCAAATCGCAGGAGATCGGCACCTTCTTCGTGCTTTGCGGCCTGACACTGTCGCTGCTGGTCGCGGCCGGCTGGTCGACCCGGGAAGCGGCGCTCTCGCTGCGCTCTTTCCTGATGAACGCCCATCAGGTGCCGGCCGATGCGGCGGGCTTCACCGCCGTGACCCAGAAGGGCATCGTCACCGGCTTCATGGCGCTCGGCCTGCCCTTCGGCTTCATCCTCTGCGCCGGTCTCGCCGGTGCGTTGATCCAGCACAAGCCGCTCTGGACCTTCGAGCCGATGACGCCGAAGTTCAGCCGCATCTCGCCCATGGCCGGGGCCAAGCGCATCTTCGGCAAGGAGGCCTGGGTCAACTTCGCCAAGGGCCTGGCCAAGACCGGGCTCGTCGGCGTCGTTCTCTGGATCACGCTCTGGAACGAGCATGACCGGCTCGAGGCCTTCGCCCAGATGAATGTGCAGGCGATCCTGCCTGCGACGCTGGCGCTGACGATCAAGCTCTTGGCGAGCGCGCTCGCCCTCTTCGCGATCGTCGCGATCGGCGATTTCGGCTATCAGCGCTATTCCTGGCACCAGCGCCAGAAGATGACCAAGCAGGAGCTCAAGGACGAGTACAAGAACTCGGAGGGCAACCCCGAGGTCAAGGCCAAGCTGCGCCAGCTCCGCGCCCAGCGCGTCCGCAAGCGCATGATGGCCAATGTCCCCAAGGCGACCGTGATCGTCACCAACCCGACCCACTATGCGGTGGCCCTTCAATACGAGCCCGGCATGGCCGCCCCGCTCTGCCTCGCCAAGGGCGTCGATGCGGTGGCGCTGAAGATCAGGGAAGTGGCCGGCGAGCACCGCGTGCCCATCGTCGAGAACGTGCCGCTGGCGCGCGCGCTCTACGCCAGCGTCGAGATCGACGACGAAATTCCTGTCGAACACTACAAGGCCGTCGCGGAAGTGATCGGTTACGTCTTGCGCCTCAAGGGCCGCCGCGCCTAACTCGCATGACGGATATCGCGTCCGCATGCGGCCCCGACGGCCGGCGCGCGACCGCATGGAAACGGACCAGACCGCAATGAGCGGAGCGACAGTGACCACCGCGATCGATCGCTCGGACAAACCCGGCCATGTCGGCGTCATCCTGCTCGTGGCGGGGCTGCTGGTCGGCGCCGCGATCGCGCTCGGCTTCATCGCCAATGAATGGGCGCAGCCGCTGATCCTCGGGCTGCTGGCTCTGCTTTCGGTGATCGGCGTGTTCGGGCTGTTCGCCTTCGCGATCGGCCTGATCCAGTTCTCCGGCCGCGCCGCCCGCAACGACCTGACCAAGGCGATCGTCGACACCGCCGAGGACGGCATCGTCGTGACCGAGGGCGAGAACCGCATCGTCTACGCCAACGAGGCCTATCTGACGCTCGCCGGCGCGCGCGGCGCGAGCGACATACGGCCGGTCGAGCGGCTGTTCACCGGCCGCGCCGAGGTTTCCGAGGCGATCTACCGGCTTGCCACCGCCTCGCGCGAGCAGCGCCGGCTTGTCGAGGAGATCAGGCTGGAGCCGGCGCTGAGCGGGCGCGGCGGCGTCGGCTGGTATCGTGTGCGCGTCTCGGGGCTGAAGCGCGACGGCCGCCCGGCCCTGCTCTGGAGCGTCGCCGACGTGACGCCCGAGCGCGAGCGTCAGGAGAACGCCTTCCAGGAACTCCAGCACGCGATCGACTATCTCGACCACGCGCCGGCCGGCTTCCTCTCGATCGACGCCGATGGCGAGGTCTCCTATCTCAACGCCACGCTCTCGGGCTGGCTCGATTTCGACCTCGCCCGCTTCGGCTCCGGCGGGTTGAACCTCGACGACATCGCCACGCCCAATGCGGCCGCCCTCGTGCAGGCCATTCGCGGCCAGCCCGGCGATGTCCGCATCGAGGTGCTCGACGTCGATCTCAAGCGCCGCAACGGCCAGTCCCTGCCGGTCAGGCTGCACCATCAGGTCGCCTTCGGCAGCGACGGCCGCGCCGGCCCCTCGCGCACGCTCGTCCTGAACCGGACAGCGGGCGAGGCGGGGGTCGATCGCGGCAGCGACGCCGAGGTGCGCTTCGCGCGCTTCTTCCATTCGACGCCGATGGCGATCGCGACCGTGGACAAGGCCGGTGCGATCCTGCGCTCCAACGCGGCCTTCACCCGGCTGACGCAAGGCTCGCAGCAGCCCTCGACGATCCAGGATCTGGTGCAGCCGGGCGGCGGCGCGCTCGACCGGGCTCTGACCAGCGCCATGGAAAGCGGCGCGGACACCGCCCCGCTCGACGTCACCCTCTCAGGGGAGGACGGCCGCTCGGCCAGGCTCTACATCGCGCCCGTGGCGGCCGGCGAAGACGGCGACGGCGAACGCGCCATCATCTACGCGCTGGAGACCACCGACGAGCGCAAGCTCAAGGACAATATGGACCAGGCCGGCAAGATGCAGGCCGTCGGCCAGCTCGCGGGCGGCATCGCGCACGACTTCAACAACGTGCTGCAGGTCATCATCAACGCGTCGGAGTTTCTGCTCGCCAGCCACCGGCCGACCGACCCGTCCTTCCCCGACATCATGCAGATCAAGCAGAACGCCTACCGCGCCGCCGCGCTGGTCAGGCAGTTGCTCGCCTTCTCGCGCCGCCAGACGCTGCGCCCGCAGGTGCTCGAACTCGGCGACGTGCTGTCGGACCTCTCGCTGATGCTGAAGCGCGTCGTCGCCGACAAGGTGACGCTCGATGTCCGGCAGGGCCGCGATCTCTGGCCGGTCAAGGCCGATCTCGGCCAGCTCGAACAGGTCATCGTCAATCTCGCCGTCAACGCCCGGGACGCCATGCCCAATGGCGGCAAGCTCTCGGTCCGCACGCAGAACGTCGAGGCGGGCGACTGCGCGCGCTTCGGCCAGCAGGCCCTGCCGCCGGACGATTATGTGCTGCTGGAGATCGCCGACAGCGGCACCGGCATCTCGCCGGAGCATCTCAACAAGATCTTCGAGCCGTTCTTCACCACCAAGGAGGTCGGCAAGGGCACGGGGCTCGGCCTTTCCATGGTCTACGGCATCGTCAAGCAGACCGGCGGCTTCGTCTTCTGCGAATCCGTCGTCGGCCAGGGCACGACCTTCCTGATCTTCCTGCCGCGCTACACTCCGACGGAAGAGGACATCGCCGCCGAGCGCGCCGCCAGGGAAGCGCCGAAGAAACTCGCCGCCGACCATACCGGCGCAGGCGTCATCCTGCTGGTCGAGGACGAGGACGCGGTGCGCGCGCTCAACGCCCGCATGCTGGTCTCGCGCGGCTACACCGTCCACGAGGCGGCGTCCGGCGTCGAGGCGCTCGACATCTTCCTGCAGCAGGACGGCAAGATCGACCTCGTCGTGTCCGACGTGGTGATGCCCGAAATGGACGGCCCGACGCTGCTCGGCGAATTGCGCCAGCGCAACCCCGCCACCAAGGTCGTCTTCGTCTCCGGCTACGCCGAGGAGGCTTTCCGCAAGAACCTGCCCGAGGGCGAGGATTTCCACTTCCTGCCGAAACCCTTCACCATGAAGCAGCTCATGGAGACGGTGAAGGCGGCGATGGCCTGAGGCCACGCGAGCCTATTCGACGATGACGGCCCTGCGCGCCAGCACGCGCGCCCCGCTGACCGGCGCGTCCATCACATAGCGCAATTCATAGGCCCCTTCCCGCTCCGGCGCCTCCAGCACCGCCTCGACATTCTCGATGGGGAAGAAGACCGGCCCGATCGCCTCGGGCGGGGCGTCGGGAGACACCAGCACGACGCGGTCCTGCACGCCATTGGGGCCGATCCCGCGCGCAGGGAAGCTCGCGCCGCGCCCCACCCGCTCGGGAGCCGACAGCGTGGCGCTCGGCTCGGTCGTCGCCAGCGGCTGACGAAACAGGATGTCGGGCGCGTCGCTGCGGCCCGCCGCGAGCCGCAATTCGTAAGCGCCAGCCACCCCGGGAACGGGGAGGCTGGCCTGCCCCGCTCTGGGTTCGACGACGACGATCGCCGATGTCGCGGGATCGCCCGGCCGCGCGATCGCGACCCTCGCACCGGCCGGCGCATTCAGCAGCGACACGCTCAGCACCGAGCCCGCCATCATGCTGCGCGAGGCCGAGAGCGACGGCCCTGCCTGCGGCGCGGGACGCGGCTGCGAAGCGAGACCGGCAGGCGCGATAAGCGCCGCCAGCACGAGAAACCGCCGCCGCTTCATGCCTGCGCCAACGCCCGGATACGCGCCGCCAGCTTGGGATTGCGCGAGGCGAGCGCGCGAAAATCGATCGGATCAAGCACAAGCAATTTGCTCGGCGCGGTCGCCACCGCCGAATGCGGACAGGGCGAATGGCTCGCCACGCAAAGGTCGTCGAGCCTGACCTCGCCGAAGAAATGCCCTTCGTCGAGGCGCTTGCTCCCGTCGCTCAGACCAACCTCGACCTCGCCGCTGGCGATGAAGTAAAGCGCCTGACCGGGTTCGCTCGGCTGCATCACGACCGTGCCGTTGCGCACCGTCTTCGCCCGCAAAAATTGCATCACCTCTGCTATTTCCGAGGCGTCGAGCCCGCCAAACAGCGGCACGCGCGCGATCATGCTCCAGGTCACCACGAACTCGCGGCGATGGATTTCCTGCGCGAAGGCGGTGGCGACGATGCCGACCGGCAGCGCCAGCATGACGAGGCCGAGCACGGCTGTGACCGCTGCGACCGCCTTGCCCGGCGCGGTCGTGGGAAAGACGTCGCCATAGCCGACCGTGGTCAGCGTGATGATCGCCCACCACATCGCGTCCGGAATCGTGCCGAACTTGTCGGGCTGCGCCTCATGCTCGACCAGATGCATCGCGCTCGCCGCCATCAGCATCACCCCCATCAGGATGACGAAGCAGGCGAACAAGGCCTTGCGCTCGGCGACCAGCGCGGCGCCCAGCGAGGCCATGCCCGGCGAATAGCGCCCGAGCTTGAAGAAGCGGAGCAACCTCAGCAGCAGCAGAACCTTCAACTCACCGAAGCCAAGCAGGCCGACAAGCAACGGCAAGGTCGCGAACAGGTCGATGATCGCCGGCCAGGAGGCGGCATAGGCAAGACGCGCCCGACCGGGAGACAGCGCCCGGTAGCGCGCATGCTCAGGCGCGGTCCAGAGTCTGACGACATATTCGGCAGAGAACACCGCGAGCGAGACCACCTCCAGGAGCTGGAAGCCGCGGCCGTAGCGCTGCTCCAGCGACGGCACCGATTCCAGCACGATCGCCAGCACATTGGCGCAGATCAGGAGGACAAGGCCGCGATGCAGCAGCAGCGCGACGAGATCGTCGCCCGCGCCATGATCGAGCCAGAGATGAACCCGCCGCCGCCACACCGCCTGGGGTATGGAGACGGCCATGGCGGCTCAGCCCATCGCCGCGGCGACGGCGTCCAGCGCGGCTTGAGCCTTCTCTCCATCGGGGCCGCCGGCCTGCGCCATATCGCGCCGCCCGCCGCCGCCCTTGCCGCCGAGCTGTTCCGACGCCGCGCGGACCAGCGCGACAGCGTCGAAGCGCTCCGTCATGTCCGGCGTGACGCCGACGACGACGCCGGCCTTGCCGTCGTCAGTGACGCCGACGATCGCGGCGACGCCGGAGCCGATCCGCGCCTTGGCCTCGTCGACCAGGCTCTTCAGATCCTTCATCTCGACGCCGGTGACGGCGCGCGCCATTAGCTTCACGCCGGCGATCTCCCGCACAGGGTCTTCCGATGCGCCGCCCGCACCCATGGCGAGCTTCTTGCGCGCCTCGGTCAGCTCCCGGTCGAGCTTGCGTCGCTCCTCGATCAGCGCAGCCAGCCGCGCCTCGGCCTCACCGGCCGGAACCTTGAGCAGGCCGGCGAGGCTGTCGAGGCGGCGGTTCGCCGTGTTGAGTTCACGACGCGCAGCCGCGCCCGTCATCGCCTCCAGCCGACGCACGCCCGCCGCCACGGCGCTCTCGCCCACCACGCTGACGAGGCCGATATCGCCAGTGCGGCTCGCATGGGTGCCGCCGCAAAGCTCGATCGAGAAGGCCTTTCCGTCCTCCTCGCGCGTACCCATCGCCACGACGCGAACCTCGTCGCCGTATTTCTCGCCGAACAGCGCGCGCGCGCCCGACGCGATGGCGTCGTCGACGCTCATCAGCCGCGTCGTCACCGGCTCGTTGCGCAGCACTATCGCGTTGGCGATGTCCTCGACGCGGACCAGTTCCTCATCGGAGATCGGCTTGGGATGCGAGAAATCGAAGCGCAGCCGATCGGGAGAGACCAGCGAGCCCTTTTGGGCGACATGGTCGCCAAGCACGAGCCGCAGCGCCTCGTGCAGGAGATGCGTCGCCGAATGGTTCGCGCGGATCGCCGAGCGGCGGGCGTGATCAACGACCAGTTCGACCGGCTGGCCGCGCTTGAGCGACCCTTCCCCGACCGTGACGGCATGGGCGAAAACGTCGCCGAGCTTCTTCTGCACATCGCCGACCTCGGCAAGCGCGCCTGCCCCCTTGATGAGGCCGGTGTCGCCGAGCTGGCCGCCCGACTCGCCATAAAACGGCGTCTGGTTGACGATGACGAAGCCGCGCTCGCCGGCATTCAACGTCTCGACCTCCGAATTGTCGCGGATCAGCGCGGTGATCACACCCTCGGCCGTCTCGGTGTCGTAGCCGAGGAATTCGCTGGCGCCGACCTTGTCGCGCAGCGGGAACCAGAGCTTTTCGGTCGCGGCCTCGCCCGTGCCGGACCAGGCGGCCCGCGCCTTGGCCTTCTGTTGCTGCATCGCCGCGTCGAACCCGGCGGTGTCGACCGAGACGCCGCGCGCCCGCAGCGCATCCTGCGTCAGGTCGAGCGGGAAGCCATAGGTGTCGTAGAGCGTGAAGGCGACCTCGCCCTTGAGGCTTTGGCCGGAGGTCAGATCGCGCGAGGCATCGTCGAGCAGCGAAAGCCCGCGCGCCAGCGTGGTCCGGAAGCGCGTCTCCTCCAGCTTCAGCGTCTCGGAGATCAGCGCCTCGGCCCGCAACAACTCCGGATAGGCCTGGCCCATTTCGCGCGTCAGCACCGGCACGAGACGGTGCAGCAGCGGGTCCTTTGCGCCCAAAAGCTGAGCATGGCGCATGCCGCGCCGCATGATCCGGCGCAGTACATAGCCGCGGCCTTCGTTCGACGGCAGCACGCCATCGGCGATCAGGAAAGCCGAGCAGCGCAGATGATCGGCGATGACGCGATGGCTGGCCTTCATCGGGCCGTCCGACGCGACCGAGGTCATCTCGGCGATGGCGCGGATCAGCGCGGCGAACAGGTCGATCTGGTAGTTGTCATGCGTACCTTGCAGCACGGCCGCGATCCGCTCCAGCCCCATGCCGGTGTCGATCGAGGGGCGCGGCAGGTTCGTGCGCACGCCGCCTGCCGCCTCCTCATACTGCATGAAGACGAGGTTCCAGATCTCGATGAAGCGGTCGCCGTCTTCATCGGGAGAGCCCGGAGGGCCGCCGGGAATATGGTCGCCATGGTCGTAAAAGATTTCCGAGCAGGGGCCGCAGGGACCCGTGTCGCCCATGCGCCAGAAATTGTCCGAGGTCGGGATGCGGATGATCCTGCTGTCGGTCAGGCCGGCGATCGTCTTCCACAGGCCATGCGCCTCGTCGTCCTCGGAATAGACCGTGACTGTGAGCTTTTCCTTCGGCAGGCCGTACTCGCGCGTGACCAGCGTCCAGGCGTGCTCGATCGCCTGTTCCTTGAAATAGTCGCCGAAGGAGAAATTCCCCAGCATTTCGAAGAAGGTGTGATGGCGCGCGGTGTAGCCGACATTGTCGAGGTCGTTGTGCTTGCCGCCGGCGCGGACGCATTTCTGCGCGGTCGTGGCGCGCACATAGGGGCGCTTCTCCTGGCCGGTGAAGACGTTCTTGAACTGGACCATGCCGGAATTGGCGAACATCAAAGTCGGGTCGTTGCGCGGCACGAGCGGGCTCGACGACACGATCTCGTGGCCTTGGCCCTTGAAGTAGTCGAGAAAGGTGGACCTGATCTGGTTGACGCCGCTCATCGCAATCTTCGACTCTGCTTCTTAGACCTGAGCCGGAAACCCCGGCGACATCAGGGTTTCTAGTGACGCGATCCCGTGCTGTCGAGAGAGCCCGTGATGGACGACGCCGGGCAACGCCTTGCGTCAAAACGCAAAGGGGCGGCACAGAGGCCGCCCGCACATCGTCGCCGTCAGAAAGACGCGCAGCTCAGGCTTCGCCCTCGTCGAGATCGTCGTCGGTCGGCGTCGCCTGGTCGAGGATGCGCTCGGCGACGAGGCCGGAATTCTGGCGGATCGTCGCCTCGATGCGCGCCGCCATCTCCGGGTTCGCCTTGAGGAAGGCCTTGGCGTTCTCGCGACCCTGGCCGAGGCGCTGGCTGTCGAACGAGAACCACGCGCCCGACTTCTCGACCATGCCGGCCTTGACGCCGAGGTCGACAAGTTCGCCGACCTTCGAGATGCCCTCGCCGAACATGATGTCGAACTCGACCTGCTTGAAGGGCGGCGCGACCTTGTTCTTGACCACCTTGACGCGGACCTGGTTGCCGGTCGCCTCCTCGCGGTCCTTCAGCGTGGAGATACGGCGGATGTCGAGACGCACCGAGGCGTAGAATTTCAGCGCATTGCCGCCGGTGGTAGTCTCGGGTGAGCCGTACATCACGCCGATCTTCATGCGAATCTGGTTGATGAAGATGACCATGCAGTTCGATCGCGAGATCGAGGCGGTCAGCTTGCGCAGCGCCTGGCTCATCAGGCGGGCCTGCAGACCGGGCTGGACATCGCCCATCTCGCCCTCGATCTCGGCGCGCGGCGTCAGCGCCGCGACCGAATCGACCACCAGCACGTCGATGGCGCCGGAGCGGACCAGCGTGTCGGTGATCTCCAGCGCCTGCTCGCCGGTGTCGGGCTGCGAGATCAGGAGGTCGTCGAGATTGACGCCGAGCTTGCGGGCATAGACCGGATCGAGCGCATGTTCGGCGTCGACGAAGGCGCAGACGCCGCCCTTCTTCTGGGCTTCCGCGATAGTGTGCAGCGCCAAAGTCGTCTTGCCCGAGGATTCAGGCCCGTAGATCTCGATGACGCGGCCGCGCGGCAGGCCGCCGACGCCAAGCGCGATGTCGAGCCCGAGAGAACCGGTCGAAATCGTCTCGATCTCGATCGCCTGCTGGTTCTTGCCCAGCCGCATGATCGAGCCCTTGCCGAAGGCACGCTCGATCTGCGAGAGCGCCGCGTCCAGCGCCTTGGCCTTGTCCATCGAGGAGCCTTCCACGAGCTTGAGATTCGCCTGATTCACGGGTCGCGCTCCTTATGGCAGGGGCGCGGGGACATCTCAAATCCGCGCCGAGGCCCGAACTATGGACATGGTTTGTTCCTGCCATCAAGTTCTTTTTTTGTTCTCATCGCAGTCTTCCTGTCAGGAATTGTCAGGAGATCGCCAGCCACGGGATCCTCAACGAAAAAGCCCGGCCTCACGGCCGGGCTCGCTCGTTGCGGGCGGGATCGCCAGGTTCAGCCAGCCATCGCCTTGCGCATGTTGTCGCTGACCTTTTCGAGGAAGCCGGTGGTCGAGAGGAAGCCCTGATCGGGGCCGACCAGCAGGGCCAGATCCTTGGTCATGTAGCCGGACTCAACCGTATCGACAGTGACCTTCTCCAGCAGCGTGGCGAACGTCGCCAGCTCGTCGTTGCCGTCGAGCTTGGCGCGATGGCTCAGGCCGCGCGTCCAGGCGAAGATCGAGGCGATCGAGTTGGTCGAGGTCTCCTTGCCCTTCTGGTGCTCGCGGTAGTGGCGCGTCACCGTGCCGTGCGCGGCCTCGGCCTCGACGGTCTTGCCGTCCGGCGTCATCAGCACCGAGGTCATCAGCCCGAGCGAGCCAAAACCCTGCGCCACGGTGTCGGACTGGACGTCGCCATCGTAGTTCTTGCAGGCCCAGACATAGCCGCCCGACCACTTCATCGCGGAGGCGACCATGTCGTCGATCAGGCGGTGCTCATAGGTGATGCCGAGCTTGTCGAACTGAGCCTTGAACTCGGCCTGATAGATCTCCTCGAAGATATCCTTGAAGCGCCCGTCATAGACCTTGAGGATGGTGTTCTTGGTCGAGAGATAGACCGGATACTTGCGGATCAGGCCGTAGTTCAGCGAGGCGCGCGCGAAATCGCGGATCGACTCGTCGAGATTGTACATCGCCATCGCGACGCCGGCCTCCGGGGCCTTGAAGACCTCCTTCTCGATCACCTTGCCGTCCTCGCCGACGAACTTGATCGACAGCGTGCCCTTGCCGGGGAAGGTGAAGTCGGTGGCGCGGTACTGGTCGCCATAGGCGTGGCGGCCGATCACGATCGGCTGGGTCCAGCCCGGCACGAGGCGCGGAACATTCTTGCAGATGATCGGCTCGCGGAAGATGACGCCGCCGAGGATGTTGCGGATCGTGCCGTTGGGCGACTTCCACATCGACTTCAGGTTGAATTCCTTCACGCGGCCTTCATCGGGCGTGATGGTGGCGCATTTCACGGCGACGCCATGCTTCTTCGTGGCGTGGGCGGCGTCGATGGTGACCTGGTCGCCGGTGGCGTCTCGGTTCTCGACCGAGAGGTCGAAATAGTCGAGTTCGAGGTCGAGATAGGGGAAGATCAGCGTGTCCTTGATCTTCTGCCAGATGATGCGGGTCATCTCGTCGCCGTCCATGTCGACGACCGGGTTGGCGACCTTGATCTTGTTCATATGAAACGACCCCTGCTGCTGGTCAGACTGGAACGGCTCCGGCCTGCGGCAAGCACGCCGCAGGCGGTTGCCCGTCTCCTAGCGGGTTCGACGCGCCGGGGGAAGCGCGGCTTTTGGGCAAGGACGACGAGTTGCGCTCGATGCGCGCGTCCCCGCGCAACGTGGTGCTTTACAGCGGATGGACACGGCCTAGTCTCGCGGGCATGACAGGCTCCTCACCCAAATTCGCCCTCGTCACCGGCGGCACGCGCGGGATCGGCGCGGGCGCGGCGCTGGCGCTCGCCCAGGCCGGCCATGAGGTTCTCGCCACCGGGCTCACCGACGAGGAGGTCGCGGCCGCCCCGCCCCATCCGGCCATCCGGCACGCCCGCCTCGACGTCACCAGCGACGCGCAGGTCGCGGCGCTGGTCACCGCCTGCCCGCGCCTCGACGCGCTGGTGAATTGCGCCGGCATGATCCAGCGCAACGGCAAGGAATTCGAGATCGACGCCTTCCGCCTGACGATCGAGGTCAACCTGAGCGGCACGATGCGGATGTGCCTTGCCGCGAAGGAGCGACTGGCGTCGAAGGGGCATGGCCAGAACGGCGGCGCGATCGTCAACATCGCCTCGATGCTGACCTTCCACGGCTCGGCCTTCGCGCCGGGCTATGCGGCGTCCAAGGGCGCGATAGGCCAACTCACCAAATCGCTCGCCGCCGCCTGGGCCGGCGATGGCATCCGCGTCAACGCCGTCGCGCCGGGCTGGATCGCGACCGAACTGACGCGTCCGCTGGTCGAGGACGCCGTCCGCTCGGCGCCGATCCTGGCGCGCACGCCGATGAACCGCTGGGGCGAGCCCGCCGATGTCGGCGGCGCCATCGCCTTCCTGCTCTCGGACGCGGCGGCCTTCGTCACGGGCGCGATCCTGCCGGTCGACGGCGGCTATCTGGCGGTGTGAAGGTCAACAACTTCAGGAACTTCACGCAGCTTTCAGAATCAACTTGCGAAGCGCTTGAATCACATCGTTCAGCCGTCATTGCGAGCGCAGCGAAGCAATCCAGCGCTCGGCGCAAATCGCCGTCCCCCTGGATTGCTTCGCTCCGCTCGCAATGACGGATAAGGTTGAGCTCGAAAAAGTCAGGGAGGAACGTCATGAACAAGGTCAGCCCCATCCCGGTCGCCGCAAGCGACGCCGAGCGCTGGACGCCCTACCGCCATCCTCAACCCAAGGATTCGCCGCCTGAACTGATCGTCCATGACGTGATCCCGCAGGACGAGCGCGTCTGGGTTCCGGTCGACGACAATGTCTGGTTCCGACCGCTCTGTCTGAGCGTCACGCGCGGCTATTGGATGAACCTGCTGCGCGTGCGCCGCGCCGGCGTGCTCTCGCGCCATCGCCATCCCCAGCCGGTTCACGGCTATGTTCTCAAAGGGACATGGCGCTATCTCGAGCACGACTGGGTCGCGACCCAAGGCTCCTATGTCTACGAGGCCCCCGGCGAAACGCATACGCTCGTCGTCGATCCCGACGTTGAGGAGATGATCACGATGTTCCAGGTCAACGGAGCGATGATCTACGTCGATCCCGACGGCAAATGCCTCGGCTATGACGACGTCTTCACGCGGCTGGACAAATGCCGGGCGCATTACGCCGCCAACGGGCTCGGAGCGGAGTTTGCCGACCAGTTCATCCGGTAGGCCCGCGACTGCCGTTCTCACGGAAAATTGACGCGTAAAGAGGCCCAAACGTCGTATTTCGGGCCCAGCTTTCGCATCATTCTTCACGGCGAGGGAGGGTTTGGTCATGGCTTGGGCTGCATCTCGATGCATGCTCGCGACGGTCGCCGCTTTCGCGATCTGTCTCGGGCTTGCCGGACCCGCGGACGCGCAGGCGCCATCACTGTCGACCCGGCCAATCAGTCTGGTTGTGCCTTTCGCTGCCGGCGGTCCGACCGATCTGGTCGGTCGACTGATCGCGATGGAAATGAGCCGCAAGCTCGGACAGCAGGTCGTCGTCGAGAACGTCGCCGGGGCTGGCGGCACCACGGGCGCGGCCCGCGTCGCGCGCGCCGCGCCCGACGGTCATACGATCCTGCTGAGCAATATCGGCCACGCCTCATCGGCGACGCTCTATCGCCGCCTGCCCTATCAGCCGGTCGATGACTTCGCTCCCATTGGGCTTGTCGTCGATGTGCCGATGACGCTGATCGGCCGGCCCGACATCCCCGTCGCGGATGCTGCCGGGCTCGCCGACTATGTTCGCGCCAATCCGGGAAAGGTATCGATCGCGCATGCCGGCGTCGGCGCCTCGTCGCAGTTATGCTCTCTGCTGCTCATGACCGCCCTGCAACAGCCGATCGTCTCGGTGCCATACACCGGCACGGCCGCCGCCCTGAACGACGTCGTCGGCAAGCGTGTCGATCTGCTCTGCGACCAGACCACCAACACGACGAGCCAGATTAATGCCGGCGCGGTGAAGGCCTTTGGCCTGACGACGAAGGAGCGGCTCTCCACCCTGCCCGCAGTGCCGACGCTGGCGGAAACGGGGCTGCCCGGCGTCGAGATTTCGGTCTGGCACGGGCTCTATGCGCCCAAAGGCACGCCACCGGCGCTGGTCGAGCGACTGGCCGATGCTCTGCGCATGGCGCTGATGGCGCCTGTCGTGACGACGCGGTTCGCCGATCTCGGCGGCGTGGCGGCCAGCCCGGACGCCGCGACGCCAGACGCTCTGAGGACCAAGCTCGTCGGCGAAATCACCCGCTGGAAGCCGGTGATCGAGGCGGCAGGTTCCGTGATCGAATAGGCAGCGGGCGCAGCACTATCGCCCCAGCTTGGCGAGTTCCACCGCCGCGCGCACTTCGATATGCGCCAGCACCTCGTCGAGGCGCGGATCGTCCGTGATCTCGCGGCGCGACGACAGCATGCTCTTCAGGCGCTCCAGTTCGGCGATCTGGACGCGACCCGATAGGAGCGCGGCCTTGAGCCGGTCGAGGCCGTCGAGCAGGTCATGTCCGCGCTTTGCCTGCCGCTTCTTGCGCTCGGCCGGATCTTCCTGCGCCTGCACGGCGAGCAGCGTGTCGAGCGGGGCCGAGGCGTGGAGCGAACTCGTGCGCGCCGGCGCGGCCTGCTCCTTCTTCGGCAGCTCGAAGGCCGCCCCGGTGCGCCTGGCCTGGCCGGCCTGCGCCGCATTGGCGATCGGAGCGCGCGGGTCGATACGGATCATGACGCCCTCCTCCAAAGCTGGCCCATCCTGACGCTCAGGCTTGGGCCGGCATGGTTAACAGCCGGTAAACCACCCGGCAGAAACTGCCGGGGCGGCAGCTTCGGCAGGGTCTCTCCACAAGCCGGCAGACTGCACCTCAAACGCAAACAATTGGAAAATAGAGATTTTCAATTGCGAGCGATCTGGCACGGGGATCGCAAGGCAGTCGCTGGAACGCTTTTCTCCAGCCGGTATGCTTCATGTCCCGCCTGCCTGCCCTGCCCCTTTTGACGACGCGCCTGCCGCGGCTGATCACGCTTTGCCTGGCGCTCGGACTGGCCTTCGTCGCCGGTCCGGTCCACGCGCTGTCGCGGATCAAGGATCTCGCGGCGGTCGAGGGCGTGCGCGCCAACCAGATCCTCGGCTACGGCATCGTCGTCGGCCTCAACGGCACCGGCGACACGCTGAACAACGCGCCGTTCACCAGGCAGTCGCTGACGGCGATGCTGGAGCGGCTCGGCGTCAACACGCGCGGCGCCAACATGCGCACCGCCAATGTCGCGGCCGTGATGGTGACGGCGAACCTGCCGCCCTTCGCCACGCAAGGCACAAGGCTCGACGTCACGGTCTCGGCGCTGGGCGACGCCAAATCGCTGCAGGGCGGCACGCTCCTGGCGACGCCGCTGCTCGGCGCGGACGGCGAGGTCTATGCCGTCTCGCAGGGCCCGGTCGCCATCGCCGGTTTTTCGGCCGAGGGCGAGGCCTCCAAGATCACGCGCGGCGTGCCCACTGTCGGGCGCATCGCCAATGGCGGCCTTGTCGAGCGCGAAATCGACTTCGCCCTGAACAAGCTGAAGACGCTGCGGCTCTCACTGCGCAACCCGGACCTGACGACGGCCCGCCGCATGGCCGCCGCCATCAACGATTTCCTTGGCGGCGATGCCGCCGAACCGACCGACCCATCGACGGTGGTGCTTCAGATCCCGCAGCGCTTCCAGGGCAACATGATCCGGATGCTGACCGATATCGAGCAACTAAGGATCGAGCCCGACCAGCTCGCCCGCATCGTCATCGACGAGCGCTCCGGCATCATCGTCATGGGCAAGGACGTCCGTGTTTCGACCGTCGCGGTCGCGCAGGGCAACCTGACGGTGACGATCACCGAGCAGCCGCAGGTCAGCCAGCCCAATCCGCTGTCGCGCGGCCAGACGGTCGTGACGCCGCGCTCGAACGTCAAGGTCGATACCGAAGGCGGCAACAAGCTCGCTTTGGTCCGCGAGAGCGTGACGCTGGCGGAACTCGTCGACGGGCTGAATGCGCTGGGCATCGGCCCGCGCGACCTGATCTCCATTCTCCAGGCCATCAAGACAGCCGGCGCGCTGCAGGCCGAAATCGAGGTGATGTGATGAGCGCGACCCTTGCCCTCCCCGCAGCCAAGCTCGCGATCAACGCGGCCGGCAACATTCTCGACGGCGTAAAGAACGCGCTGCTCGACCCCGCCAAGGCAAAGGCGAAGAAGCAGGCCGACGACTTCGAAACGGTGTTCCTCGAGCAGGTGACCGAGCGCCTCTTCGCGACGCCCGAGGGTGCGGAAGGCCCGCTGGGTGAGAACGGGACCGGCGGCGGCATCTTCAAGTCGCAGCTCACGCAGCAATATGCCAAGCAGATCCAGAAGGCAGGCGGCATCGGGCTCTCCGACCAGATTTTTCGCGATCTGATCCGTGTGCAGGAGCAGTCAGCGCCGCAGGCGGCCATTTCCGGAGCGCAGAATGTCGGTCGCTAGGCGCGTTCTCGACGAACGTCCGCGCATCTCCGGCCCGCTCGATGCGAGGGCGCTGGTCGAGGCGGTGATCGAAGCCTTGGGCGGCCTCTCCCATGTCGTGGGCGAGGAAACCGCGCTGCTGCGCGCCGGCAAGCTCAAGGAGGCCATGGATCGCGAGCCGCGCAAGACCGAACTCGCAGGCATCTATATGCGCGGCGTCGAGCAGGTGAAGCTCAACGCGGTGGCGCTGGCGCGTTTCGCGCCCGAGCAGGTGCGCCGGCTCAAGGCCGAGCACGGCGCCTTTCAGACGCTGATCGAGACCAACCAGATGGTGCTGGCGACAGCGCGCGCCGTCTCGGAATCGATCGTGCGCGACCTCGCCGCCGACGCCAACAAGGCGATGCGCGCGCCGGGCTATGGGCCGACTGCGACGGTGGGAGCCGGCGCGTTCGCTCGCCCCAATGCCGGCCCGCTGGTGATCTCGCGCAACCTCTGAGTGCGCTCCCGACGCATCCGTCAATATTTACCTAATTCCCTTACGTCAGATTCAACCTTTGCTGTCATGGTCGCTGGCTAAGGCGGGCGCATTCCGTCCGCCATCATCGCGACCGGGCGGCACGCGCCGCCGGTCCACGCTCCAGAAGGAGTGAGACATGGACTTTGGCAACGCATCGAAACTGATCCCGCTGGGCAACAACCTCGTCGTCCCCCGCTCGGATGTCCTCGCGACGGTCGGCGGCGTCGCGGTCGATCTCAGCCCCGAAAAGACCGTCCAGTCGGCGCAGGCCGGCGATGCGGTCCGCGTCGATATCGGGCAGCGCGACCAGCGCGATCTCCAGCAGGATGCCCAGGACAAGCGCATCGAGACGGACCGCCGGCAGGACCAGGCCCGCCGCGAGAGCGAGTTCCGCGCAACCTCGCTGCAGGACGTGATCGAGCGGCGGCTGGTGATCGACCCGCCGACGCGCACAGTGGTGCTGCAGAAGACCAACGTCGAGACCGGCGAAACCGTGCAGACCCTGCCCGACGAGGCCACCCTGAAACTGCGGCGCTATTCGCGAGAGATCGCGGAACGCGCCAGGCTCACGGAAGACGCGACCGCGCGCTACATCGAGCGCACGGCCTGAACACGCACAGGCGCAAGAGCCGGGGCAGACGTTCCGGCCATTTCGAGAAGCCGCCCGCCAGGGTGGCTTTTTTCGTCTCAGCACTCGGACCAGGGCCCGGCGCGCCAGCGTCACGAGCGGTTAACCATGTCACCGCTTCGACACGATCCTGCACATTTCGACGGCAGAAATTTACCCCTTGTTACGGGCTTGGCGGGCAGGGTCCGTCGGTCGGAGCCAGAACGGCCCGACGCCAGAAGGCATCAAACCAGAAGGTTTCACTCACATGGCCGTCACTTCGCTTTCCTCCGGCGTCCGCGCCGCTCTCTCCTCGCTCGCCTCCACGACCGGCGCTTCGCAGCAGGGTCAGCTCCGTCTTGCCACCGGCAAGAAGGTGAACTCGGCTGTCGACAACGCCGTCAACTTCTTCACCGCTGCGGGCCTCAACGATCGCGCCGGCCAGCTCACCGGCCTGCTCGATGGCATCGGCAACGGCATCCAGACCATCCAGGCCGCCTCGCAGGGCATCGATTCCGCCGTCAAGCTGGTCGAATCCCTGCAGTCGACCGTCAAGCAGGCCCAGGCCGACGCTGCCGCCAACCGTCCCAACAAGGTCGGCACCGCCGACGTGCTGGCCGATGCGGCGGAAGTCACCGCGACCGGCGGCAAGAGCCGCAAGGACATCGCTCTCGACAAGCGCATCGGCGAAGGCAATGCGGCTGCCGACGCGACTGCCACCGACGTCGGTAACCTGATCGACACCACCACGAACACCAACCTCGCTCTGACGGTTTCGGCCGGCTCGACCACCTACACGGTTGATCTGGCGGCGACCGCGACGGTTCGCGACCTCGTCAACTCGATCAACAGCTCGGGCGTCGCCACGGCGTCGATCGACGACCAGGGCCGCCTGAACGTCACCGGCAACGGCTCCGACACGCTCCGCGTCGGCCTCGGCGCCGGCACCTCGGCCGCCAACGCCCGCACCAACGCCTCCAGCGCCACCAACCAGAACGTCGCCATCGGCCTCTTGGTCGCTGACGGCGACACGGCCGGCGCCGGCATCGTCGCGTCGGGCGGCAACTCGACCGTTCGCTCGAACCTGATCAAGCAGTTCAACGACCTGCGTACGCAGATCGACCAGCTTGCGACGGATGCCGGCTTCAACGGCAAGAACCTGCTCAAGGGCGACAAGCTCTCGATCGTGTTCAACGAGAAGACCGGTTCGCAGCAGAGCAAGCTCGACATTCAGGGCTCCGTCCTGAATTCCGGCAACCTCGGCATCAACACGGCCGTCAGCGGCACCGCCACGACCGGTCAGTTCAACATCCAGAGCGACACCGACCTCGCCGGCGCCGCGGATGCCCTGACCAACGCCCTGACCTCGCTGCGTTCGACCTCGTCGTCGCTGGGTTCCAGCCTCTCGATCGTCCAGACCCGCCAGGACTTCACCAAGAATCTGGTGAACACCCTGACCCAGGGCGCGGACAACCTGGTGCTGGCCGACACCAACGAGGAAGGCGCCAAGCTGCTCGCCCTGCAGACCCGCCAGCAGCTGTCGCAGACGGCTCTGACGCTCTCCAGCCAGGCCGATCAGGCGGTCCTGCGTCTGTTCTGATCCTTCGTCCGCAGAAGCGGGCAGCCCACAGGATGTGGGCCGAAGACAAGGAAAGCGGCGGCGCGCGAGCGCCGCCGCTTTTCGTTAATCGGCTTCGTGATGCGGTTAACCATTTATTAGCCTTAACAAATGATGATCGGTCCAGATCAAACCGGGCTTGCGCCGAATCGCGCTTTCAGGGGACCGAGAGATGGCGAACACGATTCTCACCGCCGGCGTCAGGCAGAACCTGCTGTCGCTGCAGCAGACGACCGCCGAGCAGGGCGTCATCCAGAACCGCCTCGCCACCGGCAAGCGGGTCAATTCCGCGATCGACAACCCGGTCAACTTCTTCACCTCGCTCGGCCTCAACGACCGCGCAGGAGAGTTGCGCGGCCTGCTCGATGGCATCTCCAACGGCGTGCAGACCATCACGGCCGCCTCGCAGGGCATCGATTCGATCACCAAGCTGGTCCAGTCGCTCCAGTCGACGATCAAGCAGGCCCAGGCTGACGCCGCCGCCAACCGCCCGAGCAAGTCTGGCGCGGCGGACGTGCTCGCCACCGCGGCCGAAGTGACCGCGACGAGCGGCAAGAGCCGCAAGGACATCGCTCTCGACAAGCGCATCGGCGAAGCCGGAGCGGCCGCGGCGGCCACCGCGACCGACACCGGCCACCTGATCGACACCACCACCAACAACAACCTGGCCCTGACGGTTTCGGCCGGCTCGACCACCTACACGGTCGATCTGGCGGCGACCGCGACGGTTCGCGACCTGGTCAATTCGATCAACAGCTCCGGCATCGCCACCGCCACTGTCGACGATCAGGGCCGCCTCAGCGTCACCGGGCTCGGCTCCTCGACGCTTCGCGTCGGTCTTGGCGCCGGCACCTCCGCCGCCAACGCCCGCACCAACGCATCGAGCGCCACCAACCAGAACGTCGCCATCGGCCTTCTGGTCGCCGACGGCGACACGGCCGGCGCCGGCATCGTGGCGGCGGGCGGCAATTCGACCGTTCGCTCCAACCTGATCAAGCAGTTCAACGACCTCTCGGCGCAGATCGACCAGCTCGCCAAGGACGCCGGCTACAACGGCAAGAACCTGCTCAACGGCGACAGGCTCTCGATCATCTTCAACGAGAAGACCGGCACCAACCAGTCGAAGCTCGACATTCAGGGCGAGACGCTGACCGCGGCCAATCTCGGCGTGCTGACCGCCGTCAGCGGCACGGCGCTCACCGGCCAGTTCAACATCCAGGACGACGTCAGCCTCAACTCGGTGGCCGACACCCTGACCAGCGCTCTCACTTCGCTGCGCTCGATCTCCTCGACCCTCGGCTCCAACCTCTCGGTGGTGCAGACTCGACAGGATTTCACCAAGAACCTGGTCAACACGCTGACCACCGGCGCCGACAACCTCGTGCTGGCCGATTCCAACGAGGAAGGCGCCAAGCTGCTCGCGCTCAACACCCGCCAGCAGCTCTCGCAGACCGCGCTCTCGCTCGCCTCGCAGGCCGACCAGGGCGTGCTCAGGCTCTTCGGCTGACATCGCCGGAGAGACCCCTCCCCTCCAGCCAGAAGGCTCAGGCAGACATGGCTCTCAAGGTCGAGCTCAAACCGCGCGAGCGCATCATCATCGGCGCCGTCGTCATCCGCAACGACGAGCAGCGGACGCGCTTCTTCATCGAGGGCGACGCCCCGATCCTGCGCGAGAAGGACATCCTGACGGCGGCGACCGCCGACAGCCCGGCCAAGAAGATCTATCTGGCGATCCAGCTCATGTATCTCGCCCAGGATCCGACCTATGAGCACCAGCTCTATTTCGATCTGGTGCGCGACTTCGTCCAGGCCGCGCCGAGCGCGCTGGAGCACATCCACGAGATCAATAACCGCATTTTAAGCAGCGATCTGTATAAAGCCCTGAAGGCAGCCAAGAAGCTGATCGCCTACGAAGCGGAACTCATCGAGAATGCAAAACGGGTTTAGTGCGTACGCTGCCGCCGCCAAGTCAGCCCAGTCCACCGTTTCCCCCCGCGAACTCGAGGCCTCCTTGCTGATCAAGGCGGCCATGCGCCTCCAGGCCATCGCCGACGACTGGATCGGCCGCGCCCGCGAGCTCGACGACGCGCTCGGCTACAACCGCAAGCTCTGGACGCTGCTCGTCTCGGCCGTGATCGCGGAGGACAATCCTCTCCCCGTCGATATCAAGCGCAACATCCTCGGCCTCGCCAATTTCATCTTCAACCAGACCTTCCGCATCGCGGCCGCACCGGCGCCCGAGGCGCTGGGCTCCCTGATCCAGATCAACCGCGACATCGCGGCCGGCCTGCGCGGCCGCTGAGCCCGTCGATCGTTGCCAAACAGAAAAGGGGCGTCGCCAGCCATGGCGACGCCCCTTCGTTTTGGCGCGATCACGCCCGGTCAGAGATAGTTCGTCAGCGACAGCTTCGACAGGATCGAGGTCACCTCGTAGCTCGCATTGAGGCGGTTCTGCACGGCCAGGATCTGTGTCGCTACCTCTTCCGTCGTCACGTTCTCGATGCCGGCCAAGGTCGTGTCGAGATAGTTCTTCGTGGCGCCATGACGCTCCTTGGCCTGAGCGATCGCGGTCTGCGCCGTGCCGAATTCCGTGATGATCTCGGAGGGCTTCTGCACCGCTCCGCCGAAGCCCAGCGCCTCGCGCACCCGGTCGGTCAGCGCCTCGTAACGCGCCTGCGAATTGGCGTCGGTGGCCGGGAAGGTCTCGACCGCGAGCACCGCGAACTGCGCGAGGCCGACTCGGAAACTCTCTTCGTTCGCCCGCGCGCCGGTGGCGACGAGCTGGCTCTGATCGACCTGGACGGTGGTCGTCGCCCGCGCCGAACCAGCGCTGTCGTCGCCCTGGTACCAGATCACCGTGTTGGCCGCCGTGCCGGCCGCCGGCGCGGCCGTAGCGGTGTCGAAGCCCGGGCCCGGCACGCGCAGCGGCGGGTTGCTGAGGCTGCCATCGAAAAAGTTCTTCGCGGCGACGCTGGCCGAAGCCGCCGACAGCGTCGTCTGCGCCTCCTTGGTCAAGGCCGCCGTGATGGTGGCGCGCAGATTGGCGGCCGTCGCGTTCACGTCCGCGCCGATCACAAAGGTCTCGGACGCGGAGCCGTTGGAGCTTTCCGACCGCGCTGTCAGCACGATCTCCTCCTGCGTGCCGTCCGGCAGATCGACGACGATGCGCAGATTTTCGCCCGGAAGCGGCTGGCCGGCGACATTGACGGCGATATCCGCGGGCGGGCCGGCCGTGTAGGTCGGCACCAGCGCGGTCGAATTCGTCGTCGCGCCGGCAAGCTTGAAGCCGTAGCTGTGCAGCGTCGCTTCTTCGGCGATCGTCGCGCTTGTCCCGGCCCCGCCTGCGGTCAGGCGGCCGAGACCGGAGCCCAGATCGGCCTGCTTGCGCTCGGAGATGAGCTGCTTCAAGCCCGCGCGGCCGGCGCCGTCGCCCTCGATGATCAGCGAATAGCCGACCGTCGGCGCGATATCGGAGGTGCGGCCGGAGAAGAGGTAGCGCCCGTTGACGTCGGCGCTCAGCAGATCGAGTGTCTGCTTGAACTTTTCCTCCGCCAGCACCTGCGGGGCCGAGCGGCCGCTCGCGCTCGGCGTATAGCTGTTCGAGCGGACGTCGTTCTTGGTCTCGTTGGTCAGCGTCGCGAAATTCTCGACCGCCTGGACGGAAAGGCTGAGATTGACCTCGGCGAGCTTGACGCCCTGCAGCCAGGAATCGATCGAGGCGACCTTGGCGTTGAGATCGAGGCTGGCGCGCCGCTCGATGCCGAGATCGCCATAGGTCTCGCTTCGCTTGCCGGTCGAGAGCTGCCGCTGCAGGTCTTCGAACTGGGAGCGTGTGGAGACGAATTCATTGGGCCTCGCCGTACGGTAGGCGCCGGTCCCATGGGTGGTGATGGTCATGACGATGGCCCTTCAGATACGCAGCAGCACGTCCATCAGCTCCTTGACGGTGGAGATGACGCGGGCGTTTGCGGCATAGGCTGTCTGCAACTCGATCAGGGTCGACATTTCCTGGTCGACATTGACCTGCGCGGTCGCCTGGAAACGGCTCTGCACCGAGGCGAGCGCGACCTGCTGGCCCTCGTCGAGCCGCTTGGCGGCCTCGACCGCCTGTCCGGTCGAGGCGACGACGCGCTGCACGAAATTCGAGATGGTGCCGGTCGAGGTCGCGGTCGAGCCGTCGAGCGAGGTCGCGCTGGTGAAGGCGCGCTGGCTCTGGCTCAGCCGCTCGAGCAGCAGTTTCGGCCGCGCCGGATCGCCCTGCGCAGTGGCGGGAGACGTGTTGGAGACGACGAGCCGTGAACGATCGGCGATCAGGCCGGGATTGACGACGATGCGCCCGGCATAGCCCAGCGCCTGAGAGCGGCCCTCGAAGGACCCGGTATAGGCGGCATTGCCCGCGCCCGCATCGACGAAGAAAGGCAGTTCGACCGAGCCGCCGGCCGAGGCAAGCCCCGTCGCGGTCGGCCGCGCCGTCAGCCCGACGACATCGCGCGTCGCGCCCGCGCCGTCATCGACGATGCGCAGCACCGAGCCAGCATTGGACACCGTGAAGCCGCCGCCGATCGCGGCCTGAATCTGCGTCGCGACCGAGGCCGGGCCGCCGGAAAAATCGATGCCGACGACGCGGTTGTTGGCGTCGCCGCTTGCATTGGCCGGCAGCGGCAGCGTGGCGGCGCTTTCGACGCGCACGAAGGTGAAGCGCTGCGTCTGGCCGCCCGGCGTGACCTTGTAATCGAGCGTGACGCTGTTGCCGGCCTGCAGGCCGGTGAGGTCGACGTCGAAGCCGGTCGCCGCGCCGGCCGTCACTGCGGTGCCGGCGATCTCGCGGTCGGACAGGGCGCTCGAGAGCTGAGCCGCGATCTCGTCGAGCTGCGCCTGCGCCTGGACCAGCGTCTTGTCGCGCAGCTCGATGAAGGCCGCGATCTCGCCGGAGCGGAACGCCTTGTTGGCGACGGCGTCGATCGAGTTCCCCGAATTGTCGGTCAGTGTGATCGTGCCGACGCCGCGCTGCGTCGGATCGGAGCTCCACAACGACTGCGCGCCGAGCACCGGGCGCTGGTCGAAGCCGAAGGTGACCGAGGGCCTGCCATCGAAGATCTGCGCGCCCGAGGTGGTGACGATGGTGAGGTTGCCGCGCGCATCCTCGCTGGTGCGGATGTCGATATACTGCGAGAGCTCGGCGACGATCAGGTCGCGCTGGTCGCGCAGATCGGCGGTGTTGCTGTCGTTCTGGCCAGTCGCGATGCGGCCATTGACGGTGGTCAGCGCATTCAGCAGTTCGTTGACCTGCGTCACCGCATTGGCGATTCCGGTCTCGGCCTCGGTGCGCAGGGTCTGCACGCCGGCCGAGAGGCCGTTCAGCCGCTGCGCAAGCTGCGAGGCGGCGTCGAGCACCGCGGTGCGGTTGGTGTAGGAGGCCGGATCGTTCTGCAACGCCTGCAGCGCGCTGGTAAAGCTGCTATAGACCGAATCTAGGGCCGTCGTGCTGCCGGGCGCGCCGTAGAGCTGGTCGAGGCTGCCAAGCACGTCGGCGCGCGCCGCCGTATAGGCCGCGCCAGACGATTCCTGCCAGAGCTGGCGCTGCACCACCTGGTCGAGCAGACGCTGCACGGCCGTGCTGTTGGTTCCGACCGCGCCGCCGGCATAGGTGTCGTTGGTCGAGACGGTGCGGCGCACATAGCCGGTCTTGTCGGCATTGGCGACGTTCTGCGAGATCACGCCGATGCCGATCTGCGTGGCCTGCAGACCGGAAATGGCTGTTCCGAGAGACGAGCTGAGGCCCATCGTCAACTCCTGTCGTCAGTCCGGCCCTTCTGGACCGCGCGTTGCGGGGACGCCGTGGCCGTCTTCAGCGGATGATGCTGAAGACGTCGCGCAGCATCTCCTGGGCGGTGGTGATGACCTTGGTATTGGCCGAGTAGGCCTGCTGGGTGACGATCATTTTCGAGAACTCGTCGGCGATGTCGGTGTTCGACTGCTCGACATTGCCGCCGATGAGCTGGGAGGTGCCCAGACCGATGATCGGCGCGCCGGATTCGATCGTTTCCTCGAAGGCGCCGCCATCGAGCCGCTTGAGCGCGTTGCCGGCGTTGAAGCGCGCGACCGAGAGCTGCGCCAGCGCCACCACCTGGCCGTTGGAGAAGGTGCCGATGACCTGGCCCTCGCCCGAGACCGAGACGCGGTCGAGCGTGCCGGCGGTGTAGCCGTCCTGCCGGATGCTGCGGGCGTCGATCTGGCCGCTGACGTCGCCGTTCTGGGTCAGGCCGTTGCCGCCGGTGGTCAGGTTGATGCCGGTGATGGTGGTTCCGGCGATCGTCATGGTCGGGATCGGAATGTTGCCGCCTGCGGGCGCGGTCAATTGGCCCGTGGCTCCGAAGGTGATCGCCGTGTTGGTGTTGCGGTAGGCCACGGTCGCGCCGGTCGCGCCCGTGTTCTCGGCGACGAACAGGTTCCAGGTGTCGGTGCCGCCGCCGGCGGTGTTATCGATCTTGGCCCAGCGCAGCTCTACGCTGGTCGCCTTGCCGAGCTGGTCGTAGACCGTGACCGAGCCGCCCGGGATCGACTGGCTCAGGAAGTTGGTCAGGTCGCTGCCGACCACGGTGCCGGTGCCGGTCGGGGTGGCGCGCGGGTCGGCGCCGGGATAGTCGGCCGGGGCCTGCAGAAGCTCGGAATCGGCGACGGCGGCGTCCGCCTCGTTGGTCTTCGGGAAGGCCGGGATGTTGGCGCGATACTCGATCGAGGTCGTCGCCTTGGCCGGGAACTGCTCCTTCGTGATGCGGAGCACCTCGGGCTGCGTGCCGACGAGCTGGCCGGTCACGGTGTCGATCTTGAGGCCCTTGAGATAGTAACCCGCGCCGTTGACCAGATAGCCATTCGCGTCGAAGTCGAAATCGCCGCGGCGCGTGTACAGGTTCGAATTGGCGAACTGGGTGTTGGCGCCGAGCCCGCTCTGGCGCTGGTCGACGACGAAGAAGCCGTCGCCGTTGATCGCGGCGTTAGAGTCGATCCGGGTCGCCGAGAGGTCGCCCTGGATGGTGTTGGTCGCCTGGCTATAGGCCGCGACAGACCCGGAAATCTGCCGGTTCAGCGCCGAATCCGGCACCAGATCGGCGAAGGTCGTATCGACCCGCTTGAAGCCGGCGGTTCGCGAATTGGCGATGTTGCCGGAGATGTTCTCCAGCGCATAGGACTGCGCCTGGAGGCCCGACACCGCCGTCGTCAACGCACTGAAAACACCCATGGGATCCTCGCCTCGACTGGCGGCCGACAAGCCGCGCACAAAAACTCGAGACCGGTTCTGCACGGGCTATGCCATGCAGACGCATGTTGTTTTCCAACGACTTGGATGGTTTTTAAGCGCTTAAGCGACGCTTTTCGCCGGGCAAATTCGCCGCCCTCCGGCAAAAACTGCCGGGTCGATCACGCCTCGGCGGCCGAACCGCGCCAGGAGGTCAGGTCTCCGGCGACATCGGACAGCGAAGGCGGCTCGCTTTCCACGAAGGGCAGCGGCCGGCAGACCGCGATCGCCGCCAGACCGATGCGCGCGGTCAAAAGGCCGTTGAGCACGCCCTCGCCCAGCTTGGCCGAGAGCCTGGCCGCCAGCCCCTGCCCGACCACCTGCTGGATGACCGCATCGCCCGCGGCGATCCCGCCGGTGACGACGAGATGGCCGAGCACCTGCCGTCCGAGGCGAAGCAGACCGAGCGTGCCCGGCCGCCCGGCATAGATGCCGGCGATCGTCCGCAGCAGCCGCGCGCAGGCGACCAGCACGAAGACGATGTCGATCAGCGCGCGCGGGCTGACCGCCGTCACCAGCGAGACGCGGCGCGCAGCTTGCGCGATCTGCGCCTGCGCTGCGGCGTCGAGGGGGCCGAGAAGCGTGCGCTCGGCCACGCTGAGCACGTCGCGCGGCGCAAAGAGCTGCGGCAGCGCCTCTGCGAGCGCCGCGCGGCCCTTGGCGGTCTCAGGGCGCGATGCGTAGAGCGCCACGAGATCGCCGGCCAGCCCCTTGGCCGCATCGAGTGTGCCGCCGGACAAAGCCTCAGCCGCGCGCAGGCGCAGCGCCTCGACGCGCCGCTCGCGCAGGATATCGGCCACGATGCGGCCGAGCATGACGAGCAGCGCCAGCGCCGCGACGCCAGCGCAGGCCAGCGCGGCATAGCCCAGCGCCGGATTCTGGCTCATCAGCGAGGCGATGGTGCGCTCCGCCCAGACCCCGGCCGCCAGCGCGAGGAAGCCCGACAGCCCGGCGACGAAAAGCCCGCCCCATGAGAACCGCTTTCGCGCCACAGGCACGGCCAACGGCTCAACCGGATCGAGCGGTTCGCTCTCGGGCAGGATCGCGACATCCTCGCGCAGCGAGACGTCGATCGACGGATCCTGCCTTGTGGGATCGAGCCGGATGGCGCGCGGAGCCTTGTTGTTCACGACCTCGCCTCCCTCATGCCAGCCTGTCGCCGATCAGGAACTCCAGCGCGCGGTCGAGCCTGATCTGCGGCGGCGGCTGCACCCGCCCGCCCGCATCGGGCGCGACCAGAGGCGGCCGGAAGCGCGGCGCGCGGATCTGCCAGCGCGAGGCGGGATCGAAGATCGCCTCGGGCCGCTCGGGCAGTTCGCCCGGAAAGATCGCAGCCTCGCTCGAACCGTCGAATGTCTCGGACCCGACGACCTCGCCGGCCTCGGGCACGCCGACGATCGCTGGCAACTCCTCGCGCCCCTCCTTGATGCGGACCTCGCGCGTCGCACGCACCGCCGCCAGCGCCATGGTCTCGACCCGCGCGCCGGCCCCTTGCGCCCGCGTCGCGGCGCGCGCGACGAGATGGCCCATGACGGCCGCCAGCCGGTCATGGCTGGTATGGTGCAGATGGTCGGCCTTGGTCGCGGCGAACAGCACCCGCTCGATGCGCGGCGCAAACAGGCTCGACAGGAAGGAGTTTCGCCCGACCTGAAAGGCCGCCAGCGCCTGCCCGAGCGCCGTCTCGAGATCGGCCAGCGCCGGCGCGCCGGCGTCGAGCGCGGCCAGCGCATCGACCAGCACGATCTGCCGGTCGAGGCGTGCGAAATGGTCGCGGAAGAACGGCGTCACCACGACGCGCTTGTAGGCCTCGAAGCGCTCGGCCATCAGCGCGGCCAGCGTGCCGGGCGCGACCTGCGCATCCGGCCCGAGATCGAGCGGCGCGAAGGTGAGCGCCGGCGAGCCTTCGAGATCGCCCGGCATCAGAAAGCGTCCCGGCGGGGTCACCGCCACGGCCTCGGGATCGGCCCGCAGCCGTCCGAGATAGGCCTTGAAGATGTCGCTCGCGGCCTCGGCCGCCATCTCGTCGGCGGGGCCGGCGGGATCGCGCAGCGCGAGGTCCGCCAGCCACTCGGCCGCAGTCTCGCGCCGGTGCGCCTTGCGCGCATCCGTCACCGCCTGCCGCGACCAGGCGATGTAGTCCTGCCCGATCAGGGCAAGATCGAGCAGCCACTCGCCGGGATAATCGACGATGTCGAGCGTCAGCGTAGCCGGCCCCTTGAACCAGCCTTCGGCCCGCTCATAGTCGATCTCGACGCGCAGTTCCGAGATGCGCCGCGTCGAATCGGGCCAGCGCCGTTCGGGGCCGGCGAGCGCGGCGCGGTGTGCCTCATAAGGAAAGCGCGGGATTTCAGGATCGGGCTGCGGCACGAGCCTGACGCGCGTGATCCGCCCCTGCGCCGAAGCCTTGAGCACCGGCAGCTTGCCGCCCTCGACCAGATTCTGGATCAGCGCCGTGGTGAAGACGGTCTTGCCCGAGCGCGACAGGCCGGTGACGCCGAGCCGCAGGCGCGGCCGCGCCAGCCCGAGAAGACTGTCGCCAAAGGCCAGCGCGGCATTGCGCGCCTCGTCGAGATAGGTGGACTGGCTCAAGGGTTTGGGCCGATCACTCGTCGGGGCCTTCGCCCAGTGACTCGGGCGTGACAAAGCGGTCGAGCCGGCCGCCGCGCGCGGCGACGTCGCGCCAGTCCTCGACGGGAAAATCGAGCACGGCGAGCCCGCAGGTCGGATATTTCCGCGCCATGCGCACCGAGGCGTAGCGATCGCCATGGCCGGTCAGCAGCGCCGCAAGCTCCTCGAAGCCGGGATTGTGGCCGATCATCAGCAGCGTCTTCACGCCAGCGTCCTGTTCGGTCACGACCTCGAGGAGCCGTCTCGCGGCAGCCTCGTAGATGCGCGGCTCGACATGGACGGCCGGCCGCTCCGGCAACATCGGCGCCACCAGCTCCCAGGTCTCGGCTGTCCGCCGCGCGGGCGAGACCAGCACCAGATCGGGCAGCAGCAGTTCGTCGGCGAGATAGCGCCCCATCACGGGAGCGGCCTCGCGGCCGCGCGTCGCAAGCGGCCGTTCGCGATCGGCCAGGCCGGCCGGCCAGCTCGATTTGGCGTGACGAAGGAGCATGAGGCGTCGCATGCAAGCCAAGCTAATGGTCGCCCGCCGGTTTTGCGAGCCCTTCGCTGTCGGCGACAGCGGCGACGAGCAGGCACACGAGTTTGCCGGCATGCCGATCGAGCATGGCCTCCCGGCCGGCCTCACCGGCAAGGAAATCGAGCTGCCCGTCGATCAGCAGGGTCGAGAAGCCATGCGTCACCGACCAGACGAAGAGGATGAACGGGAGATCGGGCGCGCCGGCCGCATCCGGCGGCGTGACCAGCGGCGCTGCTGGCGCGGCCTGCCCGCCGGCGAGATGCGCCCGCGTCTCCGCCACCAGCACGCCGAATGCCCGCGACGCCGCCCGCTTGAAATCAGGCGCGTCCCAGTCGAGCCCGCGCTGGCCGAAGACCACGCGAAACCGCCCCGGCCGCGCCAGCGCCACGTCGAGATAGGCGCGCGCGATCGCGGCCAGCCGGCCTTCCCCCGAAAGCGAGGCCTTGTCCGCAGCCTGTTCCATCGCGTCGGAGAGATCGTCGAAGCCGAGCGTCGCGATCGCGGTGAGCAGGCCGGCAAGGTTGCCGAAATGATGCGCGGGCGCGGCCGGCGACACGCCGGCACGCCGCGCGCATTCGCGCAGCGTGAAGCCATTGAGGCCCTTCTCGGCCAGCAGCGCCTCGGCCGCTTCGATCATGGCCTGTCGCAGATCGCCATGGTGATAGCCGCCGCGCGCGGACGCCTGACCGGTCGGTTTCATCTCAGTCCTCAACCCTGACGCAGTCACTAACGATCTTGACGACGTTAAGATAGTGCGTTAGCTGAATCCAGAACTTGACAACGTTCAGATGGAGCTTGGTCGATGCAGCCGGTGAGCCTCGATGACGCCTTCGGCCATGCCTCCCGCCTCGCCATGCTGGGTTGGCTGGCGTTGATCCTGCTGCCGCGCTGGCGCGGCGTCTCGCAGATCCTTTCCGGCCTCGTCATTCCCGCGATCCTGTCGCTCGGCTATGTCGTTCTGATCGCGCTGCACTGGCATGACGCCAAAGGCGGCTTCTCCTCGCTAGACGGCGTCGCGACGCTGTTCCAGTCGCGACCGATCCTTCTCGCCGGCTGGGTCCACTATCTCGCCTTCGACCTGTTCCTTGGCGCCTGGATCCTGCGCCGTTCGCAGGAGGCGGGAATCCCTCATCTGCCGATGGCGCCGGTGCTGCTGGCGACCTTCCTGTTCGGTCCGGCAGGTTACGTGTCGTTCCTTCTGCTCAGAATGGTCTGGCGCATCGGCCTCGCACCGGATGGTGTCGTCACAATGCGCGTCGGCCCGCCATGGCTGCGGGGGCTACGCCTGGAACCGAGCCTGCTGGCTGCGGCCGCCGCCAGTTTTGCGCTGATGATACCCACTGGCCTTGCTCTCGCGCTGGATACCCGGACGCTCGCGGAAACGTCGGTCTGGCTGAAGCCGCTCAAATTCGAGGCCTCGCTGGGGCTCTATCTCGCCACGCTCGCCCTGTTCGTGCCGCTGGCGGGAGCCCGGTTCCGCAGCTCATGGCTCGGGCGCTACGCCGTTTGGGGGGCGATCATCCCCTCCTTCCTGGAAATCGCCTATATCGGCTGGCGCGCGTCGAGGGCCGAAGCCTCCCACTACAATGTCGCGACACCGCTCGACTCGGCGCTCTACTCCGGAATGGCGGTCGCGGCCGTGATGCTGACGGCGGCCGCTCTCGCGGTGGCGGTCGGCCTGATGCGCCGGGATGCGCCGCCGCTGCCGCCCGCTCTGCGCTGGTCGATCGTATCGGGGCTCGTCCTCACCTTCGTCCTTGGTGTCTGGAACGGATTGGCGATGGGCGGGAATCCCAGCGGCCATTTCGTCGGAGTCGCGCCACCGATCCACCCCACCGTTCCGGTGCTGGGTTGGTCGCTCGTGATCGGGGACCTGCGCGTGGCGCACTTCCTCGCGCTGCACGCGCTCCAGATCGTCCCGGCCTTCGGCCTCGCGGTCTGGTCTCTGACGCACCAAGCGAAACCGGGTCTCGTCGCGGTCGGCGCATTTGCGTCAGCCTATGCGCTGGTCACGGTTGCGGCTTTCGTCGCCGCCATGAACGCGCGGCCTCTGCTGGGCATCGGCTGATCTGTCCCGCTCACCGCGTTGCGCACCATCCCACTCGCGGCCTCAAGAGTCCTCCCGGGCGCTGCCAAACCAGCCGATTCGATCGAGAACGATTTCCGCCAGTTCCGACGGCAGCCTGTCATCCGTCGCAAGCAAGATCACGCCGTCCGGACTCTGGCCGGCGAGGCGCTTTGCCTGTCGCAACGAGCGCAGGGCCTGGTCCTCCGCCGCCGCGCCCGTCTCGCGCCGAGCCACGCGCGCAAGCAGCGCAGGCTCGCTCGCGTTCAACCTGACGACCGTGATCTGCGCATCGGGTATAGCGGCGAGGATCCAGCGCCTGTCGAATTCCAGATGCATCATTACGCCGGACATGATCAGGCGCGTATGCTCGAGCGCCTTGTAGGTCGACCAGATCGCCGCGAGATTGATCGTACTGACATCGGTCGTGCCCGGGCGAAGCCGGTCGAGTTCATCGGCGCTTGGCTTGGGAAACACCCTGTCGAGTTCGTCGCTTTCGATAACCGCGTGAGCGATCTGTCTCGCCTCAAGCTGTCTGCCGATTTCCCAGCACAATGTGGACTTGCCGACGCCGGCGGGTCCGGTGATCAGGAGAAGCTGCACGCGGACTTGCCCTAGCGCTGCTCGCGGCGCGTCATGAAGGCCAGCTTCTCGAACAGGCTGACATCCTGCTCGTTTTTCAGAAGCGCGCCATGCAGCGGCGGGATCAGCTTGCGCGGGTCGCGCTCACGCAGCATCTCGGGCGTCATCTCGTCGGCGACCAGCAGCTTCAGCCAGTCCAGAAGTTCGGAGGTCGAGGGCTTCTTCTTCAGGCCCGGAACCTCGCGGACCTCGAAGAACAGCTTCAGCGCCTCCTCCATCAGCCGCTTCTTGATGCCGGGGAAATGCACCTCGACGATCGCCTTCATCGTCTCCGCATCGGGGAAGCGGATGTAGTGGAAGAAGCAGCGCCGCAGGAAGGCGTCGGGCAACTCCTTCTCGTTGTTGGAGGTGATGATCATCACCGGCCGCTGGGCCGCGCGGATGGTTTCGCCGGTTTCGTAGACATGGAACTCCATCCGGTCGAGCTCGAGCAGCAGGTCGTTGGGAAATTCGATGTCGGCCTTGTCGATCTCGTCGATCAGCAGCACGGGGCGCTGGGGGGCGACGAACGCCTCCCAGAGCTTGCCGCGCTTGATGTAGTTGGCGATGTCGGAGACGCGGGCGTCGCCGAGCTGGCTGTCGCGCAGGCGGCTGACCGCATCGTATTCGTAAAGCCCCTGCTGCGCCTTGGTGGTCGATTTGATGTGCCAGGTGATCAGCGGAGCGTTCAAGCTCGCCGCGATCTCCTCGGCCAGCACCGTCTTACCGGTGCCCGGCTCCCCCTTGACCAGAAGCGGCCGCTCCAGCCGGATCGCAGCATTGACGGCGACGGTGAGGTCTTCGGTGGCGACGTAGTTCTCGGTTCCGGCAAAGCGCATGGATGACCCTTCTGGACGGTTGCGCGGACGCTAGACCAGGAGATCGCGATTTGGAAACGGCAAGGCCGTGAGCCGGTGCGACAATTCACCGGCGCGATCGCCCATGCCGCGGCGCAAGTTTCATGACGTAGCGGCGTCTCCGGCGATTGTATTGCGTCGGCCGAGACCGCAAGGTTTGCCAAGGACTTCCCAACCGATTCACATCCGAACGAACCAGCAGGGCAGCGCGTGGCCGGAACCGTCGATCCCTCAGCCTATCGCGACGCCATCGTGGTGCTGGCGACGGCCGGCGTGATCGTTCCCTTCGCCAAGCGCTTCAAGGTCAATTCGGTCGTCGCCTTCATGGCCTGCGGGGCGGCGCTCGGCCCCTTCGGCCTCGGCGGCCTTGTCGCCTCGGTCCCGCTGCTGCGCACCATCACGGTTTCGAGCGCGGAGGCGCTGGCGGGGCCGGCGGAACTGGGCGTCGCGTTCCTGCTCTTCGTCATCGGCCTCGAATTATCCTTCGAACGCCTGAAGACGATGCGCCGTCTCGTCTTCGGGCTCGGCCTCGGGCAGGTCGCGCTCTCGGCGCTGTTCATCGGAGCGTTCGCCTACGCCTTCGGGCAGCCGGCTGCGGCGGCCCTGATCATCGGCTTCGGGCTCGCACTGTCCTCCACCGCGATGGTGGTCGAGCTGCTCTCGTCCAAACGGCGCATGACCTCGTCGGCCGGCCGGGCGAGCTTCGCCATCCTGCTCTGTCAGGACATCGCGGTCATCCCGCTGCTCTTCCTCGTCGCCGTTCTGGGCGCGCAGTCGGAAGGCGGCTCGCTGCTGGCCGGCCTGGCGCAGGCGATGGTGCAGGCTGTCGCAGCGATCGCAGCCATCGTCATCGTGGGGCGCGTGGCCCTGCGCCCGCTGTTCCGGCTCGTGGCATCGACCGATTCGTCGGAGAGTTTCATGGCGGCGACCCTGCTGATCGCGCTCGGCACCGGGCTGATCGCGGCGGCTGCCGGCCTCTCAATGGGGCTCGGGGCGTTCATCGCCGGCCTTCTGCTCTCGGAGACCGAGTACCGCCGCGCCATCGAGGTGACGATCGAGCCGTTCAAGTCCCTGCTGATCGGCGTTTTCTTCCTGACGGTGGGGATGGGCGTGAACCCGGCGCAACTCGCCGCGCGCCCCTTCGCCATCCTCGGCATCGCGATCGGCCTGTTCGCGGCGAAGTCGCTGCTAGTCTTCGCATTGGCGCGTCGGTTCAGGCTCTCGCCCGCGACCGCGCTGGAAACCGCGATCATGGTCGGGCCCGGCGGCGAGTTCGCCTTCGTGCTGTTTGGCGGCGCGGTCGCGGCCAAATTGCTCTCGCAGGAGGCTGCGAGCCTGGTGCTGGCCGCGGTCTCGCTGACGATGGTGACGCTGCCGCTGCTGGCGCGATTTGCGCGCGCCTGGGCGCAGAGGCTGGTCGTCCCCGCGGCCATCCCCGACGAAGCGAAGGTTCTGCCGCCCGACGATCATTCGGCGCGTGCGATCGTGGTCGGCTGCGGCCGCGTCGGCAAGCTCGTCAGCGCCATGCTGGAGGAGCACCGCAAGCCCTATATCGTCATCGACTCGGATGCGGGCGTCATCGCCGACCAGCGCCGGGCCGGCAAGCCGGCGTTCTTCGGCGACGCGACGCGGCCCGATTTCCTGCGGCTCTGCGGCCTCGAGGAGGCCACGGCGCTGATCGTCTCCATCAACAACGCCCGTGTCGTCGACGAGACGGTTATTGCCGCCCGCGCGCTCCGACCGGACCTGATCATCGTGGCGCGCGCCCGCGACGCCGCCCATGCCCGCCATCTCTACGAGATCGGCGTCAACGATGCGGTGCCAGAGACCATCGAGGCGAGCCTGCAACTCTCGGAGGCGGCGCTGGTGGGGCTGGGCGTGCCGATGGGCCTCGTCATCGCCTCGGTGCATGAGCGGCGCGACCAGTATCGCGCCGAGCTCAAGCCCGCTGGCGCCCCAGCACGGGCCCTTCCACGCGACGAGCGTTCGCGAAGGCTCTGAGGCCCGAGGATGGCGTCGTTTCGGCCTTGATCTCGCCGCGCGGCGCCGCGCCGGCCTCCCGCGCGACCCTGGCGATGTGGCCGTAGAACTGCTCGGCGCTGCGCCGCCAGCTATGGCCGGCCGCCAGTTCAAGGCAGGTCTCGCGCGGAATGCGCAAAGCCGCCAGCGCCGCCGCGCGCAGATCCTCCGAGAGTACGGCGGCCCCGCTGCCCGCGAAGACATCGCTCGGGCCCTGCACCGGATAGGCCGCGACGGGCAGGCCGCTGGCGGCAGCCTCCAGCAGCACGATGCCGAAGGTGTCGGTGAGGCTCGGGAAGACGAACACGTCCGACGAGGCGTAGATCGCCGCCAGCTCCTCGCCCTCGCGCGCGCCCAGAAAGACCGCATCGGGGTAGGCGCGCTGCAGATCGGCCCGCGCCGGCCCGTCGCCGACGACGACCTTGCTGCCCGGCAGCCGCAGCGAGAGGAAGGCGTCGAGATTCTTCTCGACCGCGACGCGCCCGACGCTGAGGAAGATCGGCCGCGGCAGATCGAGCGCGCTGACGGAGCGCGGATGGAACAGCCCGAGATCGACGCCGCGCCCCCAGCGCACGATCTTCTCGAAACCATGCTGGCGCAGTTCCGCCTCGACCGTCGCGGTTGAGACCAGCACGGCCGCAGCGGGGCCGTGGAACCGACGCAGGAAACGGTAGCTCCAGCTTTCGGGGATCGGCCAGCGCGCCGCGACATACTGGGGAAAGCGGGTGTGATAGCTCGTGGTGAAGGCGCGCTTCTCGGCGATGCAGACCGCGCGCGCCAGCCAGCCGATCGGCCCTTCGGTCGCGATATGGATGTGGTCGGGCGCGAAATCGGCGATCCTGCGGGCGATCGCCCGGCGCGTCGCGAGAGCGATCCGGATATCGGGATAGCTCGGCAGGCCGATCTGCCGGAAACCCTCGGGCGTCAGCATCCGCGGTTCGAAGCCGAACTCGGGCCCGGCCTCGACCATCCGCTCCAGCGACCGGACGACCCCGTTGATCTGGGGCCGCCAGGCGTCCGTCGCGATCATCAGGCGCATCAGGCGGCCTCGACCAGTGCAGGCTGCGGTCTGGCCGGCACCACGACCGGAACCGGGGCCTCGCCCTTGAGCCTGTATTGCGGCCAGCGGATCAGCTCGAAGCGGCCGTCATGATGCTCGACGAAGGCCGTGCAGCTTTCGACCCAGTCGCCGGTGTTGATGTAGGTCAGCCCGTCGATCTCGCGACAGGCGGCGTGGTGGATATGGCCGCAGATGACCCCGTCGGCCTGATGCCGGCGCGCCTCGGCCGCAAGGCAGGTCTCGAATTCGCCGATATAGTTGACCGCGTTCTTGACCTTGAGCTTGGCCCAGGCCGACAGCGACCAGTGCGGCAGATTGATCAGCCGGCGAACCTTGTTGACCACCGTGTTGAGGCTGAGCGCCAGCGTGTAGGCCCAGTCGCCGAGCAGCGCGAGCCACTTCGCGTTGCGCACGACGAGGTCGAACAGGTCGCCGTGGATGACGAGCAGCCGTTTGCCGTCCGCCGTTTCGTGGATGATGTCGTCGACCAGCGTGATGCCGCCGAACTGGAGCCCGGTGAAGTCGCGCAGGAAATCGTCATGGTTGCCGGTGACGTAGATCAGCTTCGAGCCCTTGCGCACCTTGCGCAACAGCTTCTGGATCACGTCGTTATGGGCCTGCGGGAAGTACCAGCCGCTTTTCAGCCGCCAGCCGTCGATGATGTCTCCGACCAGATAGATCTGCGGCGCATCATAAGCGCGCAAGAATTCGAGCACGAGATCGGCCTGCGCGCCGCGCGTGCCGAGATGCAGATCGGAAATGAAGATGCTGCGGACCTGCTTGGCGTCATCGTCGTCGCTCATGCCGCTCGGCCCGTTCTGTTGCGATGCTTCCGGCGTGTGTCTGATTTGCATTGCGCTTTGATGACGGCGTCGCGAAAGCGTGCTCTGGCTTTGTTTCAGGTTGAGAAGCTGTCGGAGAAAAATCATGGATCTCGGAATTTCCGGCCGAACGGCCATTATCTGCGCCTCCAGCAAGGGGCTCGGCCGGGGCGCCGCTCTGGCGCTGGCGCAAGCCGGTTGCACCGTGGTGATCAATGGCCGCGACGCGGCCACGCTCGAAGCCACCGCGAGCCAGATTCGTGCCACCACCGGCGCGACCGTGATCGCGGTGGTGGCGGACGTCTCGACGCGCGCCGGCCAGGACGCGCTGCTTGCAGCCGCGCCCGAGCCCGACATCCTGATCAACAACAATGGCGGTCCTCCGCCCAAGCCGTTTCGCGATGTGTCGCGCGAGGCGCTTCTGGAGGGCGTGATCCAGAACATGGCGACGCCGCTGGAACTCACTCAGCGCGTCGTCGACGGCATGATCGCGCGGCGCTTTGGCCGCATCGTCAACATCACCTCGATGAGCGTGCTGACGCCCCTGACGGGGCTCGACGTTTCGTCCGCCGCCCGCGCCGGCCTCACCGCGTTCCTCGCCGGCGTGGCGCGGGAGGTCGCGCACGCCAACGTCACGATCAACAACGTGCTGCCCGGCATGTTCGACACCGACCGGCTGAAAGGTTCGACCACGAAGATGGCGGCGATCAGGGGCATCTCGCCGGAGGACATGGCGGCGAGCCGCAAGGCCGAGGTGCCGGCCGGCCGCTTCGGCAACCCGGAAGAATTCGGCAATGTCTGCGCCTTCCTCGCCAGCGCGCATGCCGGCTACATCACCGGCCAGAACCTGCTGATCGACGGCGGCGTGTTCAGGGGCAGCTTCTAGCGGCCTCCTCCCGCCGCCGGTCAGGGTTGCGCTCTCGGCGCTTTGAGAGCCTGCCGCGTCATGGTCTAAGGACGGTGGTCTTGTAGAAGACCGCTGTCCTCCTCACGCCGCGCCGGTCCGTTGTCTCCTCTTCTCGGCATTTGCCTCAAGCTGCTCTCGGCTCTGGTCTTCACGCTGATGTCGGCCGGCGTGAAGGCGCTGTCGGCGCGCTATCCGACGGGCGAGATCGTCTTCGTGCGCTCCTTCTTCGCGCTGATCCCGCTGCTGATCTGGCTCGCCTGGCAGGGGCCCGTCGTCGCGGCGCTGAAGACCAGCAATCTGCGCGGCCATCTCAAGCGCGGCGTCATCGGCTCTACCGGCATGTTCTGCGGCTTCGCCTCGCTTTCGTTCCTGCCGCTCTCGGATGCGGTGGCGATCGGCTACGCCGCGCCGCTGGCGGTCGTGGTGCTGGCCGCCGTCATCCTGAAGGAGCGCGTCCGCATCTACCGCTGGAGCGCGGTGACGATCGGCTTCGCGGGCGTGCTGATCATGCTCGCGCCCTATCTCAGCGGCGTCGGACAGGGGCTGACGGCGGGACCCGCCTTCGGCGCGGCGGTGGGGCTCGCCGGCGCCTGCTGCTCGGCCTTCGCCTCGATCGAGGTCCGGCAACTGACCCGCACCGAGGGTACGGGCGCGATCGTGTTCTATTTCATGATCATGACCAGCCTGCTCGGTCTCTCGACCGTCCTGCTCGGCTGGACCATGCCGAACTGGCAGGACGCGGCCCTGATGGTCGCGGTCGGTATTCTCGGCGGGCTCGGCCAGATCTTCCTCGTCCAGGCCTATCGCTATGGCGACGCCTCGCTGATCGCGCCGTTCGAATACTCGACCATGCTCTGGGCGGTGGCGATCGGCTGGTTTTTCTTCGGTGACTGGCCGGCGACGACCGTGCTGGTCGGGGCCGCGATCGTCATCGCCTCGGGCATCTACGTGATCCTGCGCGAGCAGCAGCTCGGCCTGCTCAAGCGCGAGCAGCGCGAGGTCGGCCCGCCGCGTGCGACGTGAGCGCGCCGGCCTGACGCAACCTTTGAATCGCACGGACCTATCGCCGAAGCGCGTCGCGCGCACGACGGAGCGCGACGAGACTGTTGATGATGATGTTGGGGACACCCAGATGGCGCAGTGCGTCAGAAGCCCCCAAGATGGCGTCCTCAGCCATTTCACGATCCGACAATCGCGCGCCAGCGTCCCAGCCGCTGTTCCAGTCAATAAGCGTCTGATCCTGAAGTCTCGCGGCGAACCGCAGTTCCTGTCGCTTGCAAAGCGCCTCGATCCGAGCACGTCGATCTTCCGGATAGTCGATGCCGAGTGACTCAAGTCGGGCATGCGATGCCTCATGAACGATGACAGAGGCGATCATCGCCGGCGTGGTGACGTCGTCCAAAACAAACCGGCGATCAATGATTGAAGCGCGCGAACTCGTGTCGAAGCATCCCAAAGGTCCTGGCAGCAGCCACACTCCAATCAGATCGACATCCATTTTCATCCGCCTGTATCGCATCGGCTCATGCTGCCTGATCAGGACAAGCGCCTGCTCGATACGATCGAGCGCATGCTGACCGCCGCTGACGGCCAACCGAATGCCATCAATTGTGCGACGCTCAGTAAAAAACATCTGCAGTTGCAGTTTCAACGGCAATGGCTTGGCCGAACGCATTGAAAACTCACCGAAAATTTTGGACCAAAACGAAGCTCTTACGGCTCGTGAATTCCGAAACGTTATTGTTCGACAAAACTCTGAACAGCCTGTGACCTGCTGCAGGTGACTTGGGTGCGCTGGACCGACCCGAGGTATCGAATCGCGGCTTCCCGTCATATGCCGCCCTGAGGGCTGCGCCGCGCATCGCGCAGCATGGCGTCTGGTGGGGGAACTTTGATGAGAGCCGCTGTTCACGAGCGCTACGGGCCACCTTCGGTGATGCGCATCGCCGAGATTCCGCAACCGGAGCCCAGCGCGCGCGAATTGCTCGTGAAGGTTCACGCCAGCACCGTCAACCGCTCGGACTGTGGCTTTCGCTCGGCGAAGCCTTTCATCGTCCGCCCGTTTTCCGGCCTGATCCGGCCGCGCCATCCGGTGTCGGGAACCGAGTTCTCCGGCGTCGTGGCGGCGGTCGGCCGCGAGGTCAGGGATTTCGCCGAGGGCGACAGCGTCTTCGGCCGTCTGCAGGACGAACGCCCCGGCGCGCATGCGGAGTATCTCCTTGTCCCCGAGAGCGGAGCCGTGGCGCACAAGCCGGCCAATCTCTCGCATGAGCAGGCTGCGGCCCTGTGCGACGGCGGGATGATGGCGGGCATGTATCTGCGCCAGGTCGATCTCGAACGGCGTCCACGCATCCTCGTCAACGGCGCCTCGGGCGCGATCGGTTCCGCCGCCGTGCAGCTCGCCAAGGCGCGCGGAGCGCGCGTGACGGCGGTCTGCAAGACGGAAAGCGTCGAGATCATCCATGGCCTCGGGGCCGACCGGATCATCGACTACCGGCGGGAAGACTTCACCGCGACGAACGCGGTCTACGACGTCGTCCTCGACACCGTCCCCACGAGTTCGCTGGGACGCTGCCGCCGCCTGCTGCGCGAGGGCGGCCACTATCTCTCCGCCGAACTCGGCCCCTGGTGCCAGCACCCGCTGATGGCGCTCTGGACGCCGCTCGCGCGCAGCCGCGTGCAGGTGCGCTTCCCCGTCCCGTTCTACCGGAAATGGGAGGCGCTGGCCCTGAAAGAACTCGCGGAAGCCGGCAAGTTCACCCCTGTCGTCGACCGCGTCTACGGGCTCGACGAGATCGTGGCCGCTGCCGCTTACGTCGAGACGGGCGAAAAGATCGGCAACGTCGTGATAAGTGTCGCAGCCGCCGGCTGACCTCGCTCGGCTAAGCCTCCTGCGGCCTGCCTTGCCCCGCACGGCGGGAGCAGGCATTGTCCGTCTCGTCAAACGAGCGTTCTGTTCTGCAAACGCAACCGCGTGGAGGCGGGTGATCCGGCATGGGCATCGAGACCAAGGAACGCGGCGGACGCGAGCTCGAATCGGGCGCGCAGGTCATCTCCGGCCAGCTCGGCAAGACGATCCAGCGCCTGCGCAAGGCCTATAACCTCTCGCTGTCGGAACTCGCGGAGCAGTCCGGCGTCGCCAAGTCGATCATCAGCCAGATCGAGCGCAACGAGACCAACCCGACGCTGGCGACGATCTGGCGGCTCTCGCAGGCGCTCGACATCTCGATCGAGCGCGTGCTCTCCAGCGGCGAGGAAGAGCCCTTCATCGACAAGACCAGCCGCAGCGACACGCCGATCCTGGTCTCCGAGGACGGCAAGCTCCGGCTCGCCATCACCGGCTGGATCAAGACGGTGGAATGGCTGCAATGGTACGACGTCCAGGCCGAGCCCGGCGGCGAACTCGATTCCGAGGGCCACCAGCGCGGTTCGATCGAATCGCTCTCGGTGACAGCGGGTGAATTCGAGGTCGAGGTCGGCGACATCGTCCAGCGCGCCAAGGCCGGCGACACACTGCGCTACCGCTGCGACCGCCGCCACATCGTCCGATGCATCGGCGACCAGCCCGGCAGCGCGCTGATGGTGTGCATCCTCAAGGCGGCGGTGATGGAGTAGGCTCCAGCCCTGCTCAACTCCCGGTCTTCGCCGGCCTTGGCGGCCCCTGCACGGCCGGCAGCGATTTCAAGTATTCCGCCATCGCCGCCCTGTCGGCGTCCGGCAACTGCGCGGTGTTCTTCACCACGGCGGCCATCGTGCCGCCGACGCTGTCGTAGTCCGGCGTGAAGCCGCTTTTGAGCAGTTCGGCGATCTCGCTCTTCGACCATTTCCCAAGCGCGTTCTCGGCCTGCGTGATGTTGGGCACGAAACCCTTGCCTTCCGGATCGGGCCCGCCGGCGAAGCGTGTCGCCTGGACGATGGCGCCCAGCGCATTGCGGTTGGAATGGCATTCGGCGCAATGGCCCGGCCCGTTCACGAGATAGAAGCCGCGGTTCCACTCCTCGCTCTTGGCCGGATCGGGCTTGAACGGCGCCCCGTCGAAGAACAGCAGCTTCCAGCCGCCGACGACGCGGCGGATGTTGAAGGGGAACGGCAGTTCGTGGTCCTTCGCCCGGCCCTCCACGGGCGCGAGCGTCCGGATATAGGCGAAGAGGTCGGCCAGCGCTCTTGGCGGCATCAGCCGGTATGAAGTGTAGGGAAAGGCCGGGTAGTAGTGCTGGCCCGAGGGCGAGACGCCGCTCGCCATCGCATCGACGAAGTCCTTGACGCCCCAGTTGCCGATGCCGTCGCGCGTATGCGGCGAGATGTTGGGCGCATGGAATTTGCCGAAGGGCGAACCGAGTTCGAGCCCGCCGCCGAGCTTGAGCTTGTCGTCCTGCCCGGGCGTCGCATGGCAGGAGGCGCAGCCTCCCGCCGCGAAGAGCAGTTTCCCATTCTCCAGATCGGGCGCGGGCAGCGTGCCGATGACGGGCGACGGGGAGACGACGCGCGGATCGGTCAGCACGATGAAGCCGGCAAGCCCGAGCGCCGCAAAGACGGCCAGCGTGATCAGAAGACGGCGCATCGAACCTCGAACCAGTTCCTGTCAAATCAAAGCCAGCTACAACCGAACGTTCAGGCAAGCCAATGGTTCGCGTCTCCGAAATCCCGAGACGAAGAGGGCGGGCCGGCCTCTCAGGCCGCCCGCCCCAATCAGGCCCCGTTCGCGGTTGCGCCGCAACCTTCGCCGTCACCTCTTGACGCGATAGGTCTCGTGGCAGGAGCCGCAGTTCTTCGTCACATTGCCGAAGGCGGTCCGGAAACCGGCGAGGTCGGTTCCGGCGGCGGTCGCGTTGGCGGATACGTCGGCGTCAAACTTGGCGAAGGCCGCCTTGAAGCCGGCCTCGTCCTCCCAGATCTTCGGCGCCGCGGACGTGTCGCCGCCGGTCTTCGAGTTCGCCGGATAGAGGGTCGGCACCTTCTTGGCCGCATCGGCGTAGACCTTGAAGATGGCCTGCGCCTTGGCGGCATCGTAGGGCTCCTCGCCCTTGGCGAACTTGGCGCCCTGCCCGGTGGCCGCGCCGACGGCCTTCATTGCATTCTTGCGTTCGGATCGGACTGGGCCATGACCGTGGTGAGGCCCAGAACCAGGCCGGCGGCGACAAGGGCGGTGCGGATCATCGGGTCATCCTCGCGGTCGGCCGAGTGTGCTCCACCCTGCCTTGTTAGAACCGCTCCAGATCACCCGATGACGATGACGACGCCAAGTCTCAATCACGCGATTTAATTTGCATTGGAGCAAATCAAATCTTGCATCAAAGCGGATATCCCGCCGCCTTCAGCGCATTGAACACCTTCACCGGCGTGGCCGGCATGTCGATCGCCTTGATACCGGCTGCCCGGTTGAGCGCATCGACCATGGCGTTCATCACCGCCGGACAGGCCCCGATCGCGCCGGCCTCGCCCGCGCCCTTGACGCCGATGGCGTTGGTGACGCAGCGGACATTGCGCGTCTCGAAGTGAAAATTCGGAATGTCGATGGCGCGCGGCAGGGCGTAGTCCATGAAGGTCGCGGTCAGCATCTGACCCGACGAGTCGAACTTGATCTCCTCCATCAGCGCCTGGCCGATGCCCTGCCCCGCGCCGCCATGAACCTGGCCCATCAGCATGATCGGATTCAGCGTCACGCCGAAATCATCGACCACGACATAGTTGAGGATCTCGGTGTTGCCGGTTGCGGGATCGACCTCCAGCTCGCAGACATGCGTGCCGTTGGGATAGGTCGCTTCGGGCGGCTGCCAGCTCTGATGGACCCGCAGCATGGCGGTGGTTGCGCCCGGCAGCGCCGCGATCGCGGCGAGATCGAGCGCCTTGTCGGTGCCGACAATGCGCACCGCGCCATCGACGATCTCGAGGTCGCCGACGCCGGCCTCCAACTTCTCCGAAGCGAGTTGCTTCAGATTGTCCGACAGGATTTCGGTCGCCTTGTTCAGCGCCGCCCCGCCGACCGGGATCGAGCGCGAGCCGCCGGTTCCTGACCCGGTCTCGACCTTGTCGGTGTCGCCCTGGATGACGCGGATGCGGTCCATCGGAATGTCGAGATGCTGCGAGACGAGCTGGGAATAGGCGGTCTCGTGCCCCTGCCCGTTCGACTGGGTGCCGATCAGCACGGTGACCATGCCGTCCTTCTCGAGGATCACGGTCGAGCTTTCCGGCCCGCCGCCGCCGCAGGCCTCGATATAACAGCCCATGCCGATGCCGCGGATCTTGCCGGCCTTGGTAGAGGCCTTGAGCCGGGTCTTGAAGCCCTTCCAGTCCGCCACCTCCATGGCGCGGCGCATATGGCCCTCGAACTCGCCGGAATCATAGGTCGGCCCGGTCTGCGTCTTGTGCGGCATTTCGCTCGGTTTGACGAAGTTTAGCGCCCGCACGGCGTCGGGCGTCTTGCCGGTCTCCATGGCGATGGCGTCGACCAGCCGCTCGATCAGATAGGCGGCCTCGGGGCGGCCTGCGCCGCGATAGGCGTCAACCGGCGTGGTGTTGGTCAGCACGCCCTTGAAATGCACGTGGACGGCCGGAATGTTGTAGCAGCCCGGCGTCATCGTGGTGCCGACCCAGGGAATGAAGGGCCCATACTGCGAGAGATAGGCCCCCATCTCGGCGGCGAGATCGACCTTCAGGCCGATGAATTTGCCCTTGGCGTCGAGCGCCATCGTCGCGGTCGCGAGATTGGCGCGGCCATGCGTGTCGGCGAGGAAATGCTCGGTGCGGTCGGCAACCCAACGCACCGGGCGCTTGAGCTTCTCGGCCGCCACCATGGTCAGCGGATACTCGCGATACATGAATATCTTGGTGCCGAAGCCGCCGCCGACATCGGGCGTGACCACACGGATGCGGGCGGGATCGACCTTGAGGATGTTCTTGGCGAGGATGTCGCGCGTGCCGTGGCTGCCCTGGCTGCCGAGCGTCAGGGTCCAGCGCTTGGCGCCCTTGTCGTATTCGGCGATGCAGGCGCGTGTCTCCATATAGTTCGACGCCAGCCGATTGTTGACGATCGTCACCGACACCGTTTTGGCCGCCTTGGCGAAGGCCTTCTCGGTCTTCGCGCGGTCGCCCTGCTCGGCCTCGAAGGCGATGTTGCCCTTGCGGTCCGGCCAGACCTGCGGCGCCTTGGGATCGAGCGCCTCGGAGATGCCGGTCACCGAGGGCAGACTCTCCCATTCGATGTCGATCGCCTCGGCTGCATCGCGCGCCTGGTCGAGCGTCTCGGCGACGATGAATGCCACCGCCTCGCCGACATGGCGCACGGTGTCGATCGGGAGCACCGGCACATGCGTCGGCGTCACCGGCTCGCCCGACAGCGTCTTGATCAGGCCCTTGCACGGAATGTCGCCGAGATGGGCGACGTCCTCGCCGGTCAGGATCAGCTTGACGCCCTTCATCCTGCGGGCGGCCTCCTTGTCGCGGATCTCGAACCTGGCATGGGCATATTGCGAGCGCAGCACGAAGCCGTGCAGAGCGCCCTCGACGGCCGTGTCGTCGGTGTAGCGCCCCGCGCCCGTCGTCAGCCGATGGTCCTCGACCCGGCGAACCGGCTGTCCAAATCCAAACTTCATCGGGCGCATCGGCTCACATCCTCGGATCGTTCAATTGTAAAACTGGCGCAGGACGCGCGCGGCGTCAGCCCCGTGCGGCGATGTGCGGCAATGCGCTCAGCGCACAAGAGGCCGACGGGCGGCGATCAAAGCTCGACCGGCCCGCCTCGCATCGCCCAGTCCTTGAAGCCACCGATATAGTGGCTGTCGATGTCAAGACCAGCCGATTGCGCGAACTCCAGCGCCCTGAGCGACCGCATGCCGGCGGCGCAGGAGAGCACGATGCGCTTGCCCGGCGCGTCAGGGATGTCGGCGGGGTCGAAGCGCGAGAGCGGCAGCGAGACCGAGCCGGGGATGCGCCCGGCGGCGAATTCATGCGGCTCGCGGACATCGACGATCAGGATGGAGCCGTCGGCGAGGCCGGCCTCGACCGCCGCCATATCGAGATCATGCACCAGCAAGCCCTGTCCCTCGCTCAATCCAGCAGTCTGACCAGATAAAGCGAGAGCGCCGGGAACGCCACAAGGATCGCGAGCCGGACCACGTCCGACAGCACGAAAGGCAGCACGCCGCGATAGATCCGCGTCACGGGCACGTCGCGCGCCAGCGAGGCGACGACGAAGACGTTGAGCCCGATCGGCGGGCAGGTCATGCCGATGCCGACCACGACCAGCACGAGAATGCCGAACCAGAGCGCGACCTCGTCGGACGCCATGCCGAAATCGAGCGCGGTCACGATCGGGAAGAACACCGGCAGGGTGAGCAGGATCATGGCGAGTTCGTCCATCACGCCGCCCAGCACGATGTAGAACAGCAGCAGGCCGATCAGCACGGTGTAGGGCCCCCAGCCGGAGGCGGCGATCATCTCGGCGGCGGCGGTGGGGACCTGGGTCAGCGCGAGGAAGGCATTGAAGATTTCCGCGCCGAGCAGGATCGCGAAGATCATCGCGGAGGTCTCGGCCGTCTGCAGGATCGCCTGTCTGATTTCCCCGAGCCCGAGCGTCCGGCGCAGGACGCCGATCAGCAGCATGATGAAGGCCCCGACGGATGCGCCCTCGGTCGGCGTGAAGACGCCGCCATAGATGCCGCCGACCACGACAAGCGCGACCGCCATGGCGGGCAAAACGCCCAGCAGGGGCCGCACCCTGTCGGCCCAGGCGACGCGCTCATGGGCCGGTGCGAGCGCCGGGTTCAGCCGCGTCACGATCGCGATGGTGATGCAGTACATGGCCGTCGCCATCAGGCCTGGAATCAGCGCCGCCTTGAACAGTTTGGCGATGTTCTGCTCGGTCGAGATGGCATAGACGACCAGAATGACCGAGGGCGGGATCAAAATGCCCAGAGTGCCGCCGACCGCGACGACGCCGCAGGAGAAGCCGGGATCGTAGCGATAGCGCCGCAGCTCCGGGAGCGCCGCGCGCGCGAACGTCGCCGTGGTCGCCACCGCCGAGCCGCAGATCGCGCCAAAGCCGGTGCAGGCCCCGATCACCGCCATCCCGAGCCCGCCGCGACGATGCCCGACCAGCGCCGAGGCCGCCTTGAACAAATCGCCCGCCAGCCCGGAGCGCTCCGCGAAGGCCCCCATCAGCACGAAAAGCGGGATCACCGACAGCGTGTAATTGGCGAAGATCTGGTAGGGCGTGGTGCGGATGTAGTTCAGGAACGGATCGAGCCCGTTGAGCTGGATGTAGCCGAGGCTGCCGACCAGCATCATGGCGAGCCCGATGGGCAGCCTGAGCGCCATCAGGGCGAGCAGCACGCCAAATCCCGTCAGCGCCAGCGCAGCCCCGCTCATGAGGACGCTTTCAGCAGACGTCGCGCGCTGACGAAGGCGGTGACCGAGACCAGCGCAGCCAGAGCCGCGCAGAACCCGATCGGCAGATAGCTCGGAAACTGCAGGACCATCGTGTTTTCGCCGCTGGCGAAGGCCGCGCGCGCGCCGACGCCCAATCGCCAGGCGATCAGCGCCATGGCAAGGCCGTAGACCACGTCCCAGCCCGCATCGATGCCGCGCTGCCAGCGCTGCGGCAGCTTGAGCGTGAAGGTATCGACGAAGATGTTGCCGCGCCGGAGCTGGCACCACGGCAGGAAGCAGAAGGCGGCGACGCCGGTCGCCATCTGCACCAGCTCGAAATCGCCCGGCACGCCGGCCTTGCCGACAAGATCGCTGCGGAGCGTCACGCTGACGACGATCGTCGTCGCCAGCGCGATCAGCAGCACGCCTCCCAGAAGCGCAATCCCCTGCACCGCCCTGTCGAAACCGGACGCTGTCCCGTCTGCCCCCGGTTCCGACATGGTGCTGACGTCAGGCCGCCTTTTCGTGCTTGGCCAGCGCGGCTCGCGCGCTCGCCAGCAGCTTCTCGCCGTCGAGGCCCTTGTCCTTGGCGGTCTTCAGCCAGCCCTCGATTACCGGTTCGGTGGCCTTGCGCCAGCGCGCCGCCTCGGCCTCTTCAAGAACGCTGATGGTATTGCCGCGCTTGCGCACCATGTCGGAAACGACCACGGCCTGGTCGTCCCAGACCTTGCCGGCCATGGCCGACGCCACGGCGCCGGAGTTCTTGTCGATCACAGCCTTCAGATCGGCCGGCATCGCGTCGTATTTGGCGCGGTTCATCGCGAGGATGAAGGTCGCAGTGTAAAGCGTCGGAGAGCCGGGGATCTCGGTGTGGAACTTGACCAGCTCATGCACCTTGAGCGCCGGCACCACCTCCCACGGGATCACAGCGCCGTCGATGACGCGCTGCGCCAGCGATTCCGGCACCTGCGGCACCGGCATGCCGATGGCGTTGACGCCGAGCGCCCGCAGCGCCTCGCCGGCCAGCCGTGTCGGGAAACGCAGCTTCAGGCCTTTGAGATCGTCGATCGTCTTGATCGCCTTGTTGGCGTGGATCAGGCCGTGATCATGCGCCCAGAGGCAGATCGGCTTCACCTCGCGGAACTCCTGCGCGAGGTTGGCCTCGGCGTAGTCGGCCAGCGCCAGCGAGTTCACGAGGCCCTTCTTGTTGGCGACGAAGGGCAGCTCGAAGGCCTCGACGCCAGTGAAGCGGCCCGGCGTCGAGCCCGGCAGCGTCCAGACGATGTCGGCGACGCCATCGCGCGCCTGGTCGAAGAGCTGCGGCGGCGTGCCGCCGAGTTGCATCGACGGGAAGATGTCGATCTTGATGCGCCCGTTCGATTCCGCCGCGACCTTGTCGGCCCAGGGCTTGAGGAACTTGGCGTGCCCGTTCGAAACGGGCGGCAGGAAGTGATGCATCCGCAGCGTCACCTCCTGCGCATTGGCGCGGGTTGCCCGCAGGACGGCGGGCGCGGCGACGGCGGAGCCGGCCAGTGTCAGGAATCGGCGGCGATCGAAGCTCATCGTGGTCCCCTCCCAAGGGATGTGCGTTTGCGCAACTTGCCGGGTCATGCCATCGGCGCATGACAGGGCTGCTGCATTCGAGCGGCAACATGACCGGCAAAGCCTGACGGACGCAAGCCTGAAGGCTGCATCCTCATCTCCTCGCCGGACAAAATAGTTGCCTAGGCAACCAATTCCGTCAAGCGGCCGCATGTGCTCGTCGCGCGATTCACGCATTGGTAGTATCTATATAATAAATACAATCCATGCGCGACGAGCCCGACCACTGGGACGCGGTCCAGCAACGGTTGCTCGGCGAGAGCCGGACCGTGAACCGCCTTGCCTTGCGCGCCGGTGGACGGGTCGGGTCTGTCGGCGACACCAGCTTCGCAGGCCGCATCGCACATATCCGCGCCAGTGTCGCGGCGATGGGCGAGAACGCCACGCCGGCGGCTGCACGAAGCGCGACGGCACGGCTCCGGTTGCTCGTGGCGCTTTCGACGCTTCCGGGCGGCGAACGCCGGCTCAGCCCGCGCTGGCCGCTCGCGAAGGCCGGCGTCCTGCGTCTGGCGGCGCGAGACGCGGCGGTGACGCTGCTCGATCTTGGCCAGGGCGGCGCTCTGCTCGCGCCGGTCGAAGGCCTTGCGGCGCACCAGTCGCTCGATGCGGAACTCGTGTTGGGCGACGACCCTGCCCTGGCCACGACCGTCGTGACCGACGCCGATCGCCTTGTCCATCTCGCCTTCGCACCCGGGGCCATGGCTTGCGCCACGAGGCTTGCCGACGAGATGCTGGACTGGGCGGCCCATTATGAAGCCAGGCTCTGGCAGGCGACGGCGCTGGCCAACGAGACCGAGAGCCTGTTCGAGATCGCCATTTCGGACAGCATCGTCGCGCCCGACGATCTGTTCGTGGCGCGGACCTGGCGGACAGGCGACGGGTCGGGGACGCTGGCGTCGCGGCTGCGGGCCCTGATGACGCGGGCGCTGCCGTCCACTGACGACATGGTCTATGTCGCCGCGACCGACAGGAACGGATTTACAACGTCCGTCACCGGGGTGACTTCAAGCGGCGGCCAAGGCCGCGATGAACAAGACCCGGGCGACCATGAGCGATCGGAAAACGCCGTCATCGACGCGGTTATCCTGCGCGCGGCGCGTTTTTCACAGAAGGCTCTCGTCCAGACCTATCGTCGTCGACCGGGTCACGAGCCGCTCGGCGTTGTCGCCGACCTGTCGGCCCCGGTTTTCGTCCGGGGCCGACATTGGGGTTGCGTCAGGATCGGCCACGCCTTGCCGAAGGCGGCGCGGGCCTGACGACAGGTCAGGCCTGGGCAGGAATCCGCAGCACCCAGCCGGGCTGGATCAGATCGGGGTTCTTCACCGGCGGCGTGTTCGCCTTGACGATCTCGGTGTATTTCGCGCCCTGGCCCTTGCCGTAATGCGTTTCGGCGATTTTCCAGAGCGTATCGCCCTTCTTCACGGTGTAGAACACCGCAGCCGGCGCTTCCTTGGTGACGATCAGCTCGGACTCGACCTGCGCGACGCCGGCCGTGTTGCCGAGCGCGAGAATGATCTTCTCGGCCTCCTCGGTGGTCATCGCCTTGCCGGTGATCTTCACCTTGTCGCCATTGACGTCGATCTTGACGTCGGAGGGCAGGCCGTGGCCGGCCAGTTCCTTCTGCAACGCGTCGGGCGTCGCCGCCTTCGCCTCACCCGATCCGAAGATCTTGGCGCCGGCTTCCTTGATGAAACTGAACAGACCCATCGACGTCTCCTTTTGTCCCTGGACAGGCATCAAGCCCGCTCGCCGCGACAAGTTCAAGACGGATTCGAGCCTGGGCCCGTCATCCGGCAAAGCAGTTTTCCGCAGGTGACGGCTTTCGCGCGCCCGCTCGCGCTGGCACAAGCACCCGCGACCTCAACCGGAGCGCCGCCATGCTGACCCTCGCCCACGCCCAGACCCTGCTGACCGCAGCCCTCAGCCATGCCGACAAGGCCGGCTTCAAGCCGTTGGCGATCGCGGTGCTCGATGCGCGCGGCGCGCTGAAGGCCTTCGCAGCGCAGGACGGGACCAGCCTGAAGCGCGGCGAGATCGCGATCGGCAAGGCGCACGGCGCGGTGGCCATGGGGATCGGCTCGCGTGCGCTGCACAAGATGGCGCTGGAGCGCCCCTATTTCGTCGAGGCCGCGACCCATGCGGTCGGCGGCTCGCTGGTGCCGGTCCCCGGCGGCGTGCTGATCCGCGACGTCTCGGGCTCGCTGCTTGGCGCGGTCGGCATTTCGGGCGACACCTCCGACAATGACGAGGCCGCCGCCGTCGCCGGCATCGCTGCAGCTGGGCTCGCCGCCGACACGGGCGCGTGAGGATCGAGCGCGACCTCACGCTCAGGACTTGCCAGACGCCGCGCGAACCCTCATGTGACGCGCGGCGATGTCCGGTTTGCCGGATTTCTGGAATGGTTCAAAGGAAATCAGATGAGCGTCGAGGCTGCAGCCGGTGAGGTGATCACCACCGACGTCGTGATCATCGGGGCGGGTCCGTGCGGGCTGTTTGCGGTGTTCGAGCTCGGGCTGCTCGACATCAAGGCCCATCTCGTCGACATCCTGCCCAAGGTCGGCGGGCAATGCGCCGA
>JAIETL010000037.1 GCA_019745195.1 Beijerinckiaceae bacterium | reverse complement strand
GGGTCGGTCATGATCGTCGCCGGGTTCGAATTGACCAGCACGATCCGGTAGCCTTCGGCCTTCAGCGTCTTGCAGGCCTGGGTGCCGGAATAGTCGAACTCGCAGGCCTGGCCGATGATGATGGGCCCCGCGCCGATGATCAGGATGGTCTTGATGTCTGTGCGCTTGGGCATGAGCTCGGCCATGTGTTCGCAGGCGCGCAAGACCAGTCCGATCGAACGAGCGGAGGCCGGTGCGAGAGCCTGAATGAATGCTAGGCGCTCGCTATAGAGGGGAGCGGCGGCGGGGGAAAGCGGAAAGGTCAGGTGACGGCCACAAGCTCCACCGCAGCGCCGGACGAGACGAGCGCGATCAGGAGAGCGGCCGGCCAGGCGTTCTTCGCATGCGGAGCAAATCTTGCGGCACGCTGGCGATATGCTGCGCCAGTTGCGTCACGCTGGCGACCACCTCGCGGCCGCGTTGCATCAGCCGAGGCTTCTCGCGCAGAAACGTCTCGTCATCGCCGCACTGCTCGACGAGGTTCAGGAAGGCGAATTTCAGGTCGCGCATGCAATCGAGCCGCAAAGCGAACGGCGTCGCCGGCGATTGCCCTGCGGCGACCAGTCGCTCGAAAGCACGTATCAGCCAGCCCCGCGCCGCGGCGCGACCTTCGCAACGACGAACCGCCTCGGCGAGGTTCTGGCACGAAATCACATAGATCGTCGTCGCGGGCGTCCGGTCGGGTGCGATCTCGGCGCAGCGGAACAGTCGCTCGGCCTCCTCGAAAGCCTCGCGATAGAGCGGCAAGGCCTCTGCGAGCTTGTCATCCTGGGCAAAAATTTCGTTGGCCGCACTCGTCAGACGCTGCCATTCCGCATCAGCCAGACCGGCCTCCTCAACCCTGACGTGACGGTTCATCGCCGACCTCCGATTTCGCGCCGAGTGCGCCGATGCGTCGAAGCCGGATCAGGACATCGACACGGCTGATGCGGTAGCCCGCCGGCGGCGCCGGCAGGCAGCCGAAGCGGATCGCGCCCACCGGAATGTCGATCAGCCGGTCCTCGTCCTCGACATAGAAATGCTGATGGTCGCCAGTGCAGGTGTCGTATTGCGAGCGGCCGCCATTGATGCCGACGCGGCGGGTCAGCCCGGCCTCGTCGAACTGGCGCAGCGTGTTGTAGACCGTCGCCAGCGACATCCGCGCGCCACGGTTCGCCAACTCCCGATGCAAGGTTTCGGCGGCGAGATGCCGGTCGCCGTCGCGGAACAGCAACTCCCCGAGCGCCACCCGCTGCCGCGTCGGCCGCAATCCGCAGGCATGTAGCCGGTCCCGAACCGAACCGGCCCGGAGCGGCGCTGCGGAGCGTGACGGCGATTGGCTCTGCATGATCTGCCCTGCCTCCCCAAAATCCTTCCCGGCGCTTCTTATTGCAAACGAGTTGCAGAAGCAATTGGATTCGAGCTCGGAGCGCGTCTCGGACAGCCATTGACAAGGCGCTTCTGTTATACTGTAACAACTCTCCAAATTGTAACACTATAACAAATGGAGATGCGCTTTGGCGCCGGTCTTTCGCGATGACTTCCGCCTTCCCGTCACCGTCCTCTCCGGCTTCCTCGGGGCCGGGAAGACGACGCTGCTCAACCATGTCCTGAACAACCGCGAAGGCCGCAAGGTCGCGGTCATCGTCAACGACATGAGCGAGGTGAACATCGACGCCGACCTCGTGCGCGAGGGCGGCGGCAACCTCTCGCGTACCGACGAGAAGCTCGTCGAGATGAGCAATGGCTGCATCTGCTGCACCCTGCGGGACGATCTGCTCGCCGAGGTGCGAAGGCTCGCCGCGGAGCAGCGCTTCGACTATCTGCTGATCGAAGGCACGGGCGTCGCCGAGCCGCTGCCGATCGCCGCCACGTTCGAATTCCGCGACGAGGACGGCCTCTCGCTCTCCGACGTCGCCCGGCTCGACACGATGGTGACGGTCGTCGATACGGTCCAACTGCTGAAGGATTACGGCTCGCGCGAGTTCCTGCGAGACCGTGGCGAGACCGCAGGCGAAGGCGATGAGCGGACTTTGGTCGATCTCCTCGTCGAGCAGATCGAGTTCGCCGACGTCGTCGTGCTCAACAAGGTCTCCGAAGCCGGCCCGGATCGGGTCGCGAAGGCGAGGCTGGTCATCCGCGCGCTGAACCCCGACGCAAAACTGATCGAGACCGATTTCGGCCGCGCGCCGCTCGACGCCGTCCTGGATACCGGCCTGTTCGACCAAGAGAAGGCGCAGGAGCACCCGCTCTGGCACAAGGAACTCTACGGCCACAAGGACCATGCCCCGGAAACTGAGGAATACGGCATTTCCTCTTTCGTCTACCGGGCGCGCCGGCCGTTCCACCCGGCGAAGTTCAACGAGGTCATCGGCAGGACCTGGCCCGGTCTGATCCGCGCGAAAGGCCATTTCTGGCTGGCGACGCGGCCGGAATGGGTCGGCGAGATGTCGCTTGCCGGCGCCATCTGCCGCACCGAGGCGATGGGCTTCTGGTGGGCGGCGGTGCCGCGCGCCCGCTGGCCCGACCACCCCGAATGGAAGGCGATCCTGAACCGACACTGGCACGGCGTCTGGGGCGACCGCCGGCAGGAACTCGTCTTCATCGGGTCGAAGATGGACGAGAAGGCGATCACGGCGGCGCTCGACGCCTGCCTGCTCGGCGAGACGCCGACCATCGCCTTCAAGCCCGAGCGCTATCGCGATCTGCCAGACCCGTTCCCGGTCTGGCGGCGCGCCGAAGCCGCGTGAACATCTCGCATTTTTGGAGACACGACATGATCAGACTCTGCGTCAACGCCGCGCTCGCGCTCGGCCTCAGTTTGCCCGCCTTGGCCCATGACCACGCCGTGCTGCGCGGCCGCCTCGTCTTCGCCGATCATGAGAAGCCTGTGGTGCGCGTGCTCGATCTCGACACTGGCGAGGTGACCCACGAGTTCCCGCTCGCCAAGGCCAATCCCGGCTTCGCGACGCTTGAAGGCGGCAGGTTCATCGTACTGAAGACAGGCGATGACGCCGGGACCCTGCGCTTCCTCGACAGCGGCCTGCGCTACGAGCCCCATGGCGACCATGTCGATATCGACAAGGGCGATGTCCGCCTGCTCGATTTCCAGCTCACGGGCGAGCGCCCTGCCCATATCGTCTCGAAGAACGGGCAGGCTGCCTTCTTCTTTGATGGCAGGCGGCCCTGGGAGGGCAAAAGCGAGCCGAAAGCCGTCTTCGTCCGCACCGGTTCGCTCGCCGACAAGACGCCGAAGACCGAGATCTGGGCGAGCCCCGCCCCGCAGCACGGCATCGCCGTCCCTCTCGGCAAAGGCCAGGCCCTGCTCTCCCAGCCGAACCCGATCTACGCCAAGGGCGAGGATCGCAGCGCCTCCTCGAGGCCGGACGGCTTCGTCGTCGCCTCGCTCGGCAAGGGCTGGAAGACCAGTCTCGATCTCAACGACACAAGCCGCGCCGACGCCTCCTGCAAGCTCTATCACGGCTATGCCGAGTCGAAAGGCCGCAATGTCTTCGCCTGCGCCGAGGGCGCGGGCGGCGGCGTCCTCGTGCTGGCGCGGGACGGCAAGGGCTTCGCCGCGCGCAAGCTCGCCTATCCTGACGAGCGCCGCGTCAGCACGCTGCGCAGCGCCGGCGGCGGCGCGGTCCTCGTCGGCAATTACGGGCTGAAGGCCCCTTATGATGCGCTGATCCGGATCGATCCCACGGCACGCGCACTCACCTCGTCCGACGTCCAGCCTGTGCCGGGCGGCCAAAGCACGTGCCAGTTCGAGCTTGCGCCAAACGGCCGGCGGCTCGCCCAGCTGACGCCGGATGGCAGACTGCGCATCTGGGAACTCTCGCCGGTCTGGAAAGAACTGGCGGCTTTCGACGCCGTATCGGCCTTCGACTGCCAGTATGGCGCGAAGACCCCGACGCCGGCGCTCGCCATCGTCGGAGCCAGCGCCTTCGTCAGCGACCCGACACAGGGGCGCATCCGCGAATACCATCTCGACACGCTGAAACAGGGCCTCGACATGCCGGTCGGCGGCATGCCGGCGAACCTCGCAGGCGGCGGCGACGCCGGCTGACGGACCAGCCCGCTCGCAGCTCTGGACAAATCTGCGGCATTCCGGGCTATGACATCGGGATGCCGCTCCGCAGCTACCCACGCCAGTCCCGCCAGCTCGCGGCCTACGTCCTCGCCGGCGGCATCACGGCGATTGCTCATTACGCCACGCTGATCGGGCTGGTCGAATTCGGTCGCATCGACCCGGTGCCGGCGACGCTGGCGGGCTTCGTGCTGGGCGCGCTCGTCTCCTATACGCTCAACCGCTGGCTGACCTTTGACGCCACCCGCAGCCATGCGCAGGCCGGCTGGCGCTTCGCGCTGATCGCGGCCGGCGGCTTCGTGGTCACCGGCATCCTGATGCATCTGTTTGTGGCCCGCGCCGGCCTGCCCTATCTGCCGATGCAATTCGTCACCACGGGCATCGTTATGGTGTTCTCGTTTCTGGGGCACAAGTTCTTCTCGTTCGCGGATCGAACGGGGTGAGTAGAAGTCACAATGGTACGCGCGCCCGAAACGCCATCCGCTGCGGATTATGCCCGAAATTCGGCACGCGCTCGATCCGCTCGAATCCCGCCTGCGCGATCAGCGCCGTAATGCCCTCGGCGGTATGGGTCGAGAGCCCGTACTGCGCTCTGAGCTTGCGGTAGTCCGAGAAGGCGGTGCGCACGAGTCCGGCCAGCGCGGCCTTCAGGAAGCCGCCGCGCCAGGCGAAGCCGAGCAATTGCGATGCATCGCTCAAAGGGCCGAGATCGGGCGGGATCACATCGGCGAGCACGAGATGCCCGCCGGGTTTGAGCTTCGCCCGCCAGAGGCCGAGCAGCGCGGTCAGTTCGTCGGGCTTGAGATACTGGATCAGCGAATTGGCGACGACGAGATCGAGCGAGCCCTCCGACAGCGCCTCGACCTCCTCGGGCGCGACGACGACGCCCTTGCCGAGTTGGCCGAACATCGCGCGGAGCCGGTCGCGGACATTGGGTGCGGCCTCGCAGAGATAGAGCTTTCCGCAAGCCGCCGCGACATGGTCGGCCGAAAGCGCCTCGCCGCAGCCATGATCGAGCACGACGGCGTCCGGCGCGGGTATATGGCCAACGATGTCCTTGGCGATCTGCCGGTAATGCAGCGCCTTGTGGCGGGGCGAGACATAGATCGGATTGTCGCCGTTCCAGAAATCGCGCCAGGACATGTTCTCGCTTCCGCATCAGGGACGGCCGGATCGTCGGCGTCGGGACGACTAATCCCAAGGCGCGCCGGGGCGCAACCGCGCCCCGTGCATCCGCGCAACAATGAGCAACTTCCTGTTGCTGAAGCGTTGCGCGACATTTCCCTGCGTCGGCTGCTGACCGTAAGGTCAGTGTGCTGTCCGGGGACCATGCATGTTGCTCCTGCCCAAGCTTTTGAAGCGCGCGATCCGCAAGGGTCGCCTCACCGTCATCGCGCCAGACCAAAAGCGCCATGTCTTCGGTCCCGGCCGCGAGGAACTGGTCTTCGCCGGCCAGCACAAGACCGCCGGCGAGGTCACGATCCGGCTGAAGGACGAGCGCATCGAGCGCGAGCTCTTCCTCAATCCGGAGCTGGCGCTGGCCGAGGGCTACATGGACGGCCGGATCGAGTTCGAGGACGGCTCCTCGATCCATGATCTGCTGGAACTGTTCTGGCTGCAGCGCTCGGAGCTGCGCAAGCATCCGCTGCAGAAGGCGATCCGCGCCATCCGCTTCCGCATTCGGCGCTTCCGGATGCACAATCCGCTCGGCGCGGCGGGCAAGAAGGTCAAGCACCACTACGACATCCCGACCGACTTCTACCGGCTCTGGCTCGACGAGACGATGACCTATTCCTGCGCCTACTGGCATTCGCCCGAGGTCGGGCTCGCAGCCGCCCAGCAGGCCAAGCTCCGGCACATCGCCGCCAAGCTGAAGATCGAGCCCGGCATGCGCGTGCTCGACATCGGCTCGGGCTGGGGCGAACTCGCGATCTATCTGGCCAAGGCCTGCGGCGCGAAGGTGACCGGCCTCAACGTCTCGCCCGACCAGATGGCGGCGGCACAGCAGCGTGCGCAGGCCGCTGGCGTCGGCGATGCCGTGACCTTTATCAACCGGGACTATCGCGAACTGACGGGCACGTTCGACCGCGTCGTCTCGGTCGGCATGATGGAGCATGTCGGCGTCGCGCATTACCTCGAATACTTCGAAAAAATCCGCGACCTGCTGACGCCGGACGGCATAGCGCTCGTCCACTGCATCGGCCGCGTCGGCCCGCCCGGCTTCACCGGCCCGTTCTTCGAGAAATACATCTTTCCGGGCGGCTATGCCCCTGCCCTCTCCGAGGTCTTCGCCGCCGTCGAGCAGACCGGTCTCTGGTCGTCCGATTGCGAGTTCTGGCGGCGGCACTATCACTGGACGCTCGCCGCCTGGCGGCAGCGCTTCATGGCGCGGCGCGACGAGGTCGTCGCCATGATGGGCGAGCGCTTTGCCAGAATGTGGGAATTCTACCTCTCGGCCTGCGAAATCTCCTTCGACATCGGCGGAGACATGGTCTTCCAGTTGCTGCTCGGCCCGCACAAGAGCGCCGTGCCGGTGGTGCGCGACTACATCACGGACGCGGAAGCGGCGCTGGAGGCGCGGGGGTTTTAGCCCGGCGGCCTGGCCTTCAGCCTCGCCTCGAACCACGCCTGCGCCAACGCCGCCCATTCCCTCGGCACGTCGTCATGGTCGGAGGGGTGCAGCACCAGCGAAATCTCGCGCCGGCTCTCGCAGGCCGTCCAGTTCCGTGTCCAGAATACCGGCCCGGTCTCGAACGTATCGGGCCTGACGCCCGTGCAGCCATTGACCCTGCGCCAGAGTTGCAGGCCCTCGAAGATGTCGCCCTGATGCAGTTCGCCGCCACGCAGCGGTCGGCCCTCCAGCGGCACGGTGCGGTCGCGCCAGCCATGGGTCTGGAGCAGGTCGATCGGCCCGGCGCAAACCGTCGGGTGCGGCCGCCAGAATCCGCCTGCGACCGGCGCATAGGCCGCGCCCAGCGCAGGCTCCTTGCAGGCGAGATACCAGACCAGCGCGCCGCCGATCGAAAACCCTGAGACCAGCACGCGCTTGCGGTCGATCGAAAAGCGCGTCGCAGCGTCGTCGAGGACCTGCTTCGCGAAAGCGAGTTCGTCGCGCTGCTGCGGTCCCTCCGGCCGGAACGACCAGCCCGTGCCGAAGGCGTTCGTCGGCCGCATCAGCCCGTTGGCGCCGAGCACGACATAGCCGGCCTCGACGAAGGGTCGCAGAAAGGAGCCCTCCTCCAATATGGTGCGGCCGAGCCCGCCAGCGCCATGAAAGAACAGCACGACCGGGCGCATCCCGCCTGCCGCCAGCGGCGTCTTCGGCACGGCCGCATGGTAGTCGCCCAGCGGCACGGCGCAGGGCGTTTGGGCGTCGCCACAAGGGCGTGGCGGCTCGACGGCCTGCGCCCGATAGCCAGCAACGGCGACGCCGAAAGCCAGCGCGACTGCCAGGACGATCGACCGCATGCCCGTGAACCGCCCTCCGCTTGCCCCGGCCGACTATGGCAGCACCATCCCGATGCCGGCAATCCGCCCTTGACGCATCGTGAACGAGCCCCAACCTACCGGACATGACACGCCGCAAGCTCCTCTCCCTTCTCGGCCTCACCGCGCTCGCCTCCTCGGGCGGAGTCGCGTGGGCCACGCTCTCGCGCTCCCGCAACCCTTACTACCAGGGGCCGGTGACCGACCACTTCGACGGCCTGAGCTTCACCGACGGCCGCCCGGTGACCAAGGGCCTGATCGACATCTGGAAATGGCAGACCTCGAAGCGCGAGCGAGAGGTCTTCCCGGCGCATTACCCCGCGCCGCCGCAGGACAAGCCGCCGGCCCGCTTCGATGGCTTCCGCATCGTCCATCTCGGCCACGCCTCGTTTCTGTATCAGGTCGCCGGCCTCAACCTGCTGATCGACCCGGTCTATGCGCAGCGGGCGAGCCCGTTCTCATTCGCCGGCCCCAAGCGCGTGAATGCGCCGGGCGTCGCCTTCGAGGACCTGCCTCCGATCGACGCGGTGCTGGTCACGCACAACCATTACGACCATCTCGACCTCGCGACGCTGGCGCGGCTGCACCGGGCCCACAAGCCGCGCATGATCGTGCCGCTCGGAAACGACACGATCATCCGCGCCCGCATTCCCGATGCGCGGCTGGAGCCCCATGACTGGAGCGACCGGGTGGCGCTGTCGGACACGGTCGCGACGACGCTGGTGCCGACCTATCACTGGTCGGCGCGCGGCGCCTTCGACCGGCGCATGGCGCTGTGGTGTTCCTTCATCGTCGAGGCCACGGGCACGAAAATCTTCCATGTCGGCGACACCGGCTACCATGACGGCTCGCTCTATGAGCGGCTCGGCGCGGAGCACGGCCCCTTCCGCCTCGCGGTCCTGCCGATCGGGGCCTATGAGCCGCGATGGTTCATGTGGGACAACCACATGAACCCGGAGGAGGCCGTCAAGGTCATGCTCTCACTGCGAGCCGAGCAGGCGATCGGCCACCACTGGGGCACGTTCCAGCTCACCGACGAGGGCGTCGAACGCCCGCCCGAGGCGCTCAAGGTCGCGATGGCCGAGGCCAAGCTGCCCGAGGAGCGCTTCATTCCGATGCGGCCGGGGCTGAACTGGACGGCCTGACGTCGCGGGCGCGTTCAGCGCGGCTGGACGTAGACGTTGATTTCGAGGTTGGGATCGGCCGGATCGCGCAGGTCGCTGACATACTCCTCGAGGAAGGCGTCCTTGGCGACGATGTTCTTGGCCTCGAGATAGGCCGTGATCGTCTCATAGGTCGAATCGATGTCGTCATAGGGCGCGTTGTGGACGAAGCGCAGCGACGGCCCGGCCGGCGACTGGCTGGCGCGCACGCCGTTGCCGAGCGGCGGCCGGCCGGCGCTCTCGGGAACGCGATCGACCGGCAGCATCGCCTCGAATCGGAAGCCGTTGTCGTCGGTCTCGACGAACAGCGTCAGCGGCCGGCCGGCGATGGCGAGGCCGGCGCGGGACGCTTCATCGCGCAGGATGCGGAAGCTGGCGACGAGCTTCTCGAAGCCCTGATCCCAGCTCGACTGCCCCTGCAGCGCCAGCACCGGCTTGGGGACCAGCAGGATCTGATCGACATCGCTGGCGTCGCCGGGACGACCGGCGAGCGTCGCGTTGGGATTGGGCGCGCCGGTCTGCTGCTGCGGCGGCACGGGCGGCAAAGGCTGGCCTGGCGACGGCAGGGTCGGCGGGGGGGCGACCGGCTGCGGCTCGACAGGGCCGGGCAGACTCGGCGCGGGCTGGACAGGCTGCGGCGTCACCGGACCCGGCAGCGCGGGGGCCGGCTGCACCGGCGTCGGACCGGGCGGTGTTTCGGGAACGGCGGCGGGCGGCGGGGGCGGCGTCTGCGCGGGTGAAACGGCGCCCGGCGGCGGCGGCAGCGGGGCCGATTCGACCGGAGACGGCGGCGCGACGCGGCTCTGGGCCATCAGCGTCGAGGATGCGACCGCTGAGAGGATGGCAAGGCCAGCCACGAGCGTCGGAAGGCTGAGTCGTGAATGCCGCATCGTCATGATCCTGCCTGGCCGAAGAATCCGATTCGCGCCCTTGCAGCGCAACATAGACTATCCATCTCCGCGCTGAACGGCAGATGAGAGCGAGAGCCCCGACGATGGCTTTTTCGCGTCGCTTCGGGTTATACAGCCGCCATTCGAAGGACATGTGACCTGATGAACGCCCTCGCGCAGCGCCGGTTCCTGAAGATGAACGGCCTCGGCAACCAGATCACCGTGCTCGACCTGCGCGGCACGAAGTTGCGCGTCTCCGAATCCGACGCGCGCGCCATAGCGGCGGAGCCGCGCGCCCGCTTCGACCAGTTGATGGTCCTGCACGATTCCATCACGCCGGGAACCGACGCCTACATACGGATCTACAACACCGACGGTTCGGAGGCCGGCGCCTGCGGCAACGGCACGCGCTGCGTCGCCTGGGCAATGATCGCCGACCCCGAGATGGGGGATTCGACCAGGACGACGCTGACGCTCCAGACGAAGGCGGGGCTGCTGCCGGCTTTTCGCGAGAGCGACCTCGTCTTCACCGTCGATATGGGCGCTCCCAAGCTGGATTGGGAGGACATCCCGCTCGCCGAGCCCTTCCACGACACCGCCCATTTCGAACTGCAGATCGGCCCGATCGACTCACCCATCCTGCACACCCCCTGTGCCGTCAATATGGGCAATCCCCATGCGGTCTTCTTCGTCGATGACCCCTATCGCTTCAACCTCGCGCAGATCGGCCCGCTGCTCGAAAACCACCCGATCTTTCCCGACCGCGCCAACATCGAACTCGCCGCCGTCACCGCGCCCGACCATGTCGTGCTGCGCGTCTGGGAGCGCGGGGCGGGCATCACGCAAGCCTGCGGCTCGGGCGCCTGCGCGGCTTTGGTCGCCGCCGTCCGGCGCGAACTCTCGGCTCGCAAGGCGACCGTCAGCCTGCCCGGCGGCGATCTTTTGATCGAATGGCGCGAGCGCGACGGCCATGTCCTGATGACCGGCCCGGTCGCATTCGAATGGGACGGCATGCTGGAGCCGGCCCTTTTCGAGCGCGCGGCCTGATGGCCGCCGAGCTCGTCAATTTCGGCTGCCGGCTCAACATCGTCGAGGGCGAGACCATCCGGCGACATGCCGAGATCGCGGGCTTGCGCGACATCGCCATCGTCAACAGTTGCGCGGTGACATCCGAGGCCGTGCGGCAGGCCCGGCAGGCGGTGCGGCGGCTCGCCCGCGCCGAGCCCGGCCGGCCCGTCATTGTCACAGGGTGCGCCGCGCAGATCGACCCGGCCGCCTTTGCCGCCATGCCGGAGACCTCACGCGTTCTCGGCAACGCCGAGAAGCTGAGGCCCGAAAGCTGGGCCGCGCTCGGCCGCTCCAACAGCCTGCGCATCAACGATGGCACAAGCCCGGACGACAAGATCGCGGTGGGCGACATCATGGCCGAGGCGCAGCTTGCGCCTTCGCTGCAGGAGCGTGCGCAGAACCGCACGCGCGGCTTCGTGCAGGTCCAGAACGGCTGCGACCATCGCTGCACCTTCTGCGTCATACCGTTCGGCCGGGGCCGTTCGCGCTCGCTGCCGCCGGACGCCGTTCTGCGGCAATGCCGCCAACTCGTCGCGGACGGCGTGCGAGAGATCGTGCTGACCGGCGTCGACCTGACGAGCTATGGCCACGACCTGGCCGAACAGCCGATGCTCGGCACGCTGGTGAAGACGATCCTGCGCGACCTTCCGGAGTTGCCGCGCCTGCGGCTCTCCTCGATCGACGCCGTCGAGGTCGACGACGCTCTGCGCGACGCCATCGCGAGCGAACCCCGCCTGATGCCGCATCTCCATCTCTCGCTGCAGTCCGGCGACGACCTGATCCTCAAGCGGATGAAGCGCCGGCACGGCCGCGACGATGCGATCCGCTTCTGCGCCGACATGCGCGAAATTCGTCCCGACATCGCCTTCGGCGCCGACCTGATCGCCGGCTTCCCGACCGAAGACGAGGCGATGTTCCAGCGCTCGCTCGACCTTATCGGCGAATGCGACCTCGCCTATGTCCACGTCTTCCCTTATTCGCCGCGCCCCGGCACGCCGGCGGCCCGCATGCCGCAGCTTCCCGGTACGCTCGTATCGGAGCGTGCGGCGCGCCTGCGCGATGCAGCAGCCATCGCGCAGGGTCGCCATCTCTCGGATCGCATCGGCAGGCCGCTTTCCGTGCTGACCGAGCGCGGCAATACCGGCCGCGCCGAAGATTTCACGCTGGTGCGGTTCGGGCAGGACGTGGCTGCAGGCGAGATCGTGCCGGTATCGGCACGTTCAGCAGATGAGAAGGCGCTGATCGCGACCTGACGCGGGGCGCGATCAGGCAGGCCGGACGGGCCGGCGCGGGCTCCGCGACGCCTTACCCCTTCCCCGCAACCTCCTCGCGCAGCGCCCGGCGCAGCACCTTGCCGACATTGGTCTTGGGCAGGCTCTCGCGGAAGACGATCTGCTTGGGCACCTTGTAGCCGGTCAGGCCTTCCTTGCAGAAGGCGCGCAGCGCATCCGCCGTAAGAGCCTCGTCGCGCTTGACCACGAAGGCGGTCACCGCTTCGCCGGAGTGCTCGTCGGGCAGGCCGATCACCGCCGCCTCCAGCACGCCGGGATGGGAGGCCAGCACGTCCTCGACTTCGTTGGGATAGACGTTGAAGCCCGAGACCAGGACCATGTCCTTCATCCGGTCGACGATCCTGACCTCGCCATTGGGCAGCATCACGCCGACATCGCCGCTGCGGAAGAAGCCGTCTTCCGTCATCACCTTGGCGGTCTCGTCGGGACGGTTCCAGTAGCCGACCATGACCTGCGGCCCGCGGATGCAGATCTCGCCAGGCTCGCCAAAGGGCATGTCGTTGCCTTCGGCGTCGCGGATGGCGAAATCGGTCGAGGGCAGCGGGAAGCCGATCGTGCCGGTGAACTCGGCCGTATCGGGCCGGTTGATCGAGGCGACGGGCGAGGTCTCCGACAGGCCGTAGCCCTCGACGATCGGCTTGCCCGTGACGTCCTTCCAGCGCTTGGCGACGGCCGCTTGCGTCGCCATGCCGCCGGCGACAGCAAAGCGCATCTCGGAGAAGTCGACGTCCTTGATTTCGGGATGGCTGGCGAGCGCATTGTAAAGCGTGTTGACGCCGGAAAAGAGCGTGATCCGGCTGGCCTTCAGCGTCTTCACGAAGCCGGCGATATCGCGCGGATTGGCGATCAGCAGGCCCTTCGCGCCGATGCGCAGCATGAACATGCAACAGCAGGTCAGCGCGAAGATGTGGTAGAGCGGCAGCGCCGTCACCATCACGTGCTGATAGTCGGTCTTGCCCAGCGGCGGCTCCAACGCCCAGCCGAGCCAGAGATTGGCCTGCTCGACATTGGAGGCGACGTTGCGGTGGCTCAACGTGGCGCCCTTGGCGACGCCGGTGGTGCCGCCGGTGTACTGCAGGAAGGCGATGTCGTCGGGCGTCACGGTGACGGGCGTCATCGCGGCCGGGCCGGCCAGGATCGACTTCAGCGACACCGAGCCCGGCAGGTTGAAGGGCTTGACCACCTTCTTGACCTTGCGCGCGACGAAATTGACGATCGTGCCCTTGAAGCCCATCAGGTCGCCGGCGGTGGCGACCACGATCGCCTCCAGCTTCATGTTGGGCCTGGCCTCCTCGACGACATGGGCGAAGTTCTCGATCACTACCAGCGCCCGCGCGCCGGAATCGTTGATCTGATGGGTCAGTTCGCGCGCCGTGTAGAGCGGGTTGACGTTGACGACGGTGAAGCCGCCGAGCAGCGCGCCGAAGATCGTGGCCGGATAGGCCAGGATGTTGGGCATCATCAGCGCGATGCGGTCGCCCTTCTTGAAGCCCTTAGCCTGCAGCCATGTCGCGAAGGCCTGCCCGGCGCGTCCGGTTTCCGCAAAGGAGATCGTCTTGCCGAAGCTCTCGAAGGCGGGCCGGTCGGCATAAGTCGTGCAGGCGGTGCGGATCAGATCGGCCAGCGTGCCGACCTTGTCGGCGTCGATCTGTGGCGGCACGGCCTGCGGATAATGCGCCAGCCAGGGCCGCTGCTCGGGTTTCGGCGCGCCTGTCATCGCGTTCATGGTCGATATCCTCCCTTGCCCTCCGCATTCCGGACGCGATCGCGCCCGTTGCGGACTGTTTTGCTGACCACACACTGCGAAACCGCGACGGCGGACGCAAGCGCCCGCCATCGCTAAATCAGCACAAGGTTTAGATATGAACCTTTTTCGACACAGTCGGCTCAGCGCGCATGCACAAGGGAATGGGCATTGGCATGGGCCTGGGCGTGCGCTGAGACGATCGCGTCGGCCGGTTTGCCGGCGAGTTCGGCAAGATGGTCGAAGCGCGCCGAGAACGAGCCGACTCCGGCCGTCGCCGAGCGAAGCTCGACGATCAGCCCCGTCATCTCGGCCTCCGGAATCAATGCATTGATCTGGTCCCAGCCGCGCCAGCCGGGCCTGGAATCATAGCCGAGGATCTGTCCGCGCCGGGCCGAGACGATCGCCGAGGCGCGCGACATCGCCTCCGACGGCACCACGACCTCGACCATCAGAACGGGTTCGAGCAGCACCGGCCGCGCCTGCGGAACGGCTTCCGCCATCGCGATCCGGGCCGCCTGCCGGAAGGCCATGTCGGAAGAATCGACGCTGTGATGCGAGCCGTCGGTCAGCGTCACCGCAAGATCGACCAGCGGGAAACCGAGCGGGCCGCTCTGACAATAGTCGCGCACCCCCGCCTCGACCGAGGCGATGTAGTTGCGCGGCACCGCGCCGCCGACCACCCGATCGATGAAGCGGATGCCCTCCCCGCGCGGCAGCGCCTCGACCTCCAGCACGACGTCGCCGTACTGACCATGCCCGCCGCTCTGCTTGCGATGGCGGCCGCGCGCCGAGGCTTTGCCCCTGATGCTTTCGCGATGGCCGATCTGCGGAGGCCCACTCTCGACGCTGACGCCGTAGCGGCCCGAAAGCCGCTCCAGCGTCACGCGCAGATGCATCTCGCCCTGCCCCGAAAGCCGCGTCTCGCCGAACTCCGGCAATTGCGTCACGATCAGCGCGGGATCCTCCTCGGCGATCCGGGCGAGCGCGGCGGCGAGCCGGACATCGTCCTTGCGGTCCTTCACCGAAACGGCGAGCGCATGCACGGGCTCCGGCGGCGCGATCGAGACGATGAGTGGCGGCCTCGCCTTGCCTGGGGACAGCGCCTCGCCCGTGCCGATGCCCTCCAGCCGCAGCAATCCTGCGGCCTCGCCCTCCTCGACGGCGGGCCGGCGGCTGTGTTCGGACCCTTTGAGATCGACCACGCCGGCGAGCCGCGCCTCGGCCCCGCCGGAGGCGGTGACGACATCGCCCTCCGCCAGCCGGCCGCGCAGCATGCGCGCCAACGACACCTTGCCGCCATGGCTCGAATGCCAGGTCTTGATCACCTGCGCCAACGGCGCTCCGTCGTCCACCACGCCGATGCGCCCGCGCGTCGCAGCCAGCCCCGGCGCCTCGTGGCGCAGCGCCTTGAGCAGCCGCGTCACGCCGTTGCCGCGCTCGGCCGAGCCGATCAGCACCGGCACGACATGGCCATGCTGCAATTCACGCGCGAGATCGTCGAAAACGCGATCGCGCGGCGGCTCCATGTCGCCGAGCAGGTCTTCCATCAGCGCGTCGTCATGGTCGGCGAGAGTCTCCAGCATGGAGAAGCGCGCATCCTTCTCGCGGCCGATCTCGGCCTCGGCCAGCGGCACGATCTCGCTGGGCGCATGCTCGCGATAGATGAAGGCCCGCTCCAGCGCGAGGTCGATGAAACCGACCGCGATGCCGTTCTTCCAGATCGGGATCTGGCGCAGCAGCAGCGGCGTGCGCGAGGCGCGCTGCAGCAGCGGCAGCGTCTCGCGGACGCGCCGCGCCGCCATATCGATCTTGTTGAGGAACAGGAAGCGCGGGATGTCGGCTTCTTCCAGCTCGCGCAGCACGAGCTCCAGCGCCGGGATCTTGCGGTCGTCGGCCTCGCAGACCACGACGGCGGCATCGACCGCAGGCAGCACGTGGCGCATCTCGTGCAGGAATTCGACCGAGCCCGGGCAGTCGATGAAGCTGAAGCGTTCGCCCAGGAAATCGACGGTCCCCACATTCGGCTCCGTGCTCATCTGGTGGGCGCGAGCCTCCGGCGCGGCGTCGCCGAGGCTGTTGCCGGCCTTCACCGAACCGGCGCGGGACAACCCGCCGCAGCGTTCGACGATGCTTTCGAGGAGCGTCGTCTTGCCGCTCTGGAAGGGACCGACGAGCGCGATGCATCGCGGCCCCGTTCCTCTGACGCCGTTGCCGTCTCCTGCGCTGCGGGGGCTTTGGGTCATCGTCGTCCTCCTTCGGGTGTGAGCCGCTGGATCGGAGGCGAAATCCGGTCTCGCGCGGCGGGAGGCCGGCGGAGCGCGAAAAGGCGAGCGCCCACGCCGGTCGGGCGGCGGTCGCTCCGGCCCGACAGAGTCGGGCGGCCGTCGAAGAGGGATGTCGAGGAAGAGGTTCGCGCCGTTCGCGAGTGGGCGCAAGGGGAAAGTCGGTAACAGCTCAATGGACGCGAGATGCCGCGTCTTCAAACTATTACGACGAAAAAAAGGCGGCGTCTGCCTGTCCTCGGAAAAACAGAACAAACTGTGCACAACTTAGAACGTCGGCTGGCCGCGAGCCCCGAAATATGGCAGGCTCGCGGAATCACGGACCGCCCGCTTCCAAACAAAGCGGTCTATGATTCCTTGAAACCCTCACAGATGAGGAACTGAGCATGACAAGACTCGCTGACCTTGGCAAGCCACCACCTGCGCCGTTTGGCGAATATTGGGTGGAGGATGGCTACGGGTTCCACTATCGGTTCTGGCGCTATGAACTTGGTGATCGACCAAGGCATCAGAATGCAGTTTATGCGCTGGTCACAGCCCGCATTGGCCTTGGCCTGACCCTCCTGCCTTTGGTCGAGTACATCGGGCGGGCGGAAGATACCTTCGATCGCCTAAACGGTCACGAGCGACTAACGGATGCGCATCATCGCGGCGCCACTGAACTCTGGATTCACCGGCCAGGGATCCTCGATCCAATCGGTTTTCACGAAGCCGAAAGTCGGCTGATTGAGCGCTACTCCCCACCGTTGAACCGTCAGCGTCCAGTGTCACACGCGATGGCCGGACTGCTTGGCCTAGGCTTGCCAGCAGTTCCCAAAGCGCCGGTGCAAGGGCTTGCGGCGCTCGGGCAGGCTTCCAGCTTGGGAACATTGCTGGGCTTGCATCAGCACTGACCATCCTGCGCCAATCGGGGTCGCCTGCCTTCAGTGGCGGCCCCTCTTCTACCCATTTGCACAGTTGCGAGGAGACACCGGTGCAGACATCGGCTGCTATGTGCTAACTTCGAGCTTCAGCGTCTACCTACTCTGCCGGTCCCCCGCAGGGCGATTCCGACGCGGCTGCTACGCCGGCAGCACGACCACCTTCGTCTTCACCGGCGTGCGGTCGTAGAGGTGCATCATGTCCTGGCTGAGCAGGCCGACGCAGCCGCTGGTGACGCCGTCGCCGATCGTGTCCGGATCGCTCGAGGCATAGATCGTATAGAGCGTGTAGCGGCCGTTCTGGTACATGTAGAGCGTGCGCGCGCCCAGCGGGTTCTCAAGCCCGCCGGGCATACCCTTCGCCCATACCGCCACCTCCGGCTGGCGCTTGATCATTTCCCGCGGCGGGGTCCAGGTCGCCCATTCGGCCTTGCGCCCGACATAGGCGTCGCCGCTCCAGCGGAAGCCGTCGCGACCGACATTCGCGCCATAGCGCGTGGCCGAACCGTCGCCCTCGATGCGGTAGACGTAGTAATTGCCCGGATCGACGATGATCGTGCCAGGGGCTTCCTTCGTGTCGTAGGCGACCGTCCAACGGTAATATTTCGGATCGAGCCTGCTGATGTCGGCGGCCGGGATCGGGAACTTTTCCTCAGGCACCGGCCCGTAGAGCTTCTGCGCCTCGGCGAGGCTCATGCCGTCCTGCGTGATGCAGCCGCCGAGCCCCAGCGCGCCGAGGCTGGCGGCGGCTCCGGTCAGGAAGGAGCGGCGGCCGAGAAGACCAGTCCGAGAGCCCGAAAGGCCGGGCTCGTCCAAGGTGCCGGCATCGGCATTGCGGCTGTTCATGATCATGATGCTGGACTTTCTTTGTCTCACTGCCCGGAGAAACACGCACGCCGGGGCCGTTGCTGATCCGAGATTGCCGTCACTCCGCCCGGCTGGCAAGCTCGGGCAATCGTCGCAACGCGTTCATCCTGAGCCAGATTGGATAACGCTTTACGCACAACTTGCGCGGGGGCCAAAGACCCGCAGCCTGGGTTGCGGGTGCGCTGGTGAACGCTTCACCGGTTCCGCCGCTCGCCCCGCAGCGTCGCGAGCCCGATGCCCACCGCGTCGAACCCGCCATCCACTGCAAGCACCTGCCCGGTGATGTAGCTCGCCTTGTCGCTGCACAAAAACACGATCGCCTGCGCCAGTTCCTCCTCAAGCCCGTAGCGGGCGAGCGGGATGGCGTCGCGGTAGTCGGCCCTGATCTCGGGGCTATGGACAGCCTTCGCCATCGCCGTGTCGACCGGCCCGGGCGCGACTGCGTTGACGCGGATGCCGAGCGAGGCCAGTTCCGCCGCCTGCTGCCTGGTGAGATGCGCGAGCGCGGCCTTCGAGGTGCCGTAGGCGACGCGCAGGGTCGAGGCGCGCAAGCCGGAGATCGAGGTGATGTTGACGATCGCGCCGCCGCCGCCATCGGCCATCAGCGCGGCGGCCGCCTGCGCGGTCAGGAACGGCCCGGTCAGGTTGACCGCCATGACGCGGTTCCACTCCTCCAGCGTCGTTTCAAGCAGCGGCTTGAACACCGCAGTCCCGGCATTGTTGACGAGCGCGTCGAGCTGCCCGAAGCGGGCGGCGAGCGCGGTGAAAGCGGCCGTGATCTGGGCGGGATCGCCGAGGTCGCAGGTCAGCGCAAGCGTGGCGTCGGGCCGACCGATCTCCGTCACGGCCTGCGCCAGAAGTTCGCTCTCGATGTCGAGCAGCGCGACGCGCCAGCCCTCGGCCAGGAAGAGCTTGGCGGTGGCGAGCCCGATGCCGCGCGCGGCCCCGGTGACGAGTGCGACGCGTTGAATGCTGTCAGGCATGATGCTTCGATCCTGGACGCTTCGTTCTGGTTGGGCGAAGCCTATGCACAGCCTCGCGCGTCGGTCCAAGCGCCGCATTGCCGACCGCACCGCTTTTGCGGACGACCTGCGCTCGACAAACGCACCCGCCTCCTGTATGGCCCGCGCACTCAACTGAAAACAGCGCGCCGTAACGCCCGCGTGTACACACGCGACAACGGCATATGGAGACGACACGTGAACATCATCGAGCAGCTCGACGCCGAGCAGGTCGCCCGCCTCAGCGAGGGCAAGGACATCCCGCATTTCCAGCCCGGCGACACCGTGCAGGTCAACGTCAAGGTCAAGGAAGGCGAGCGCAGCCGCGTGCAGGCCTATGAGGGCGTCTGCATCGCCCGCAATGGCGGCGGGCTGAACCAGAGCTTCACCGTCCGCAAGATCAGCTATGGCGAGGGCGTCGAGCGCGTCTTCCCGCTGTTCTCGCCCAACCTCGATTCGATCAAGGTCATCCGCAAGGGCAAGGTCCGCCGCGCCAAGCTCTATTATCTGCGCGACCGCCGCGGCAAGTCGGCCCGCATCGCCGAGCGTGTCGAGGCCCGCCCCGCCAAGGGCGCGAAGGCCGAAGCGAAGAAGTAAGCCTCAGGCTTCAGCGGCAGAACGTTTCAAACGCGGTCCTTCGGGGCCGCGTTTTTTTGCTTGCGCCAGCGCCGGCGCGGTCGTTCCGGGACGGCGCTGACCTTACGCGCCGGCTGCCGGCACGCATCCACGCCGGCCCCAATGAGCTGCGAGCCGGAACGACGAGGTTCCTTGCGGCTCTACAGCGCCTGCGAGGTCGTCCCCTTCGCCACGATCGGACCTGTCGGGCGGCCGGTGGGCGAACCGGTGGCGGGTTCGATCGTGATTTCGAAGAGCTGGTCGCGGCCGAGCGGCAACTGGTCTAGCCGCAGGTTCGTCGAGCGGGCGCGATCGATCAGACCGACCGAGCGCGGACCGACCGCGCGATCCCAAAGCGTCCAGATCTCGAGCGCCATGCCCGGCGGAACCGCGATGTTCTGCAGCGGCACCATCTCGACCCGGCGGTCGGGATACGTGTTGACGACGGCGGTCGCGATCCCCGCCTCGGTCAGCAGCACCGCGACATAGACCGGTTGGCGCTGTGCGCGGTCGAGCGCCGCGAACAGGCCGACCGCCAGCAGCAGGCTCGCCAGCGCGCCGGCAAAAGCCGCGCCGCGCCAGACGAACAGGCTGTTCCACCAGTCGGCGAGGCGGCTGCCGGCGGAAGGTGGGGCGAGTGCCGGACGCGCCGCCGTCTGCACCGTCATGCCAAGATCGGCCTCGATGCGCGGCCACAGGCCCGGCGGCGGCGCTATCGGCCTTACCACGGCGTCGATCGGATGAAGATGCGCGCGCCAGCGCTCGACCGAAGCGGCCAGAGCCCGGTCGCTGTCGAGCCGGCGTGCGAAGGCGACGAGGTCGGCGCCCTCCAGCAGCCCCAGCACATATTCGCCGGCCAGCGCATCGCGCTCGGGCGGGGTCAGGATCATGTCTGCCGAGGCGCTCATCCGAGGCACTCCTTGAGCGACATCAGCGAGCGCCTGATCCAGGACTTCACGGTGCCGATCGGCATGCTCAGTTTGCCGGCGATCTCGCCATGCGTCAGCCCCTGCACGAAGGCGAGCAGCACGATGCCGCGCCGCTGCGGCGGCAGCGTCTCGAGGCAGGCGCGCAGGGCCTTGGCGTCGGAGAGCTTCGACATGACCGTCTCTGGATCGTCCTCTTCGCTCGCCAGATCCTCGGCGACAGGGTCTTCGCTCGTCTCGGTCCGCTTCTCGTCCCGCAGGATCGAAAGCGAGCGGTTGCGCAGGATCGCGTAAATCCAGGTCAGGCCGCTGCCGCGCTCGGGGTCGAAACGCGCAGCATGCCGCCAGATGAGAACGAACGCGTCCTGCACCGCCTCCTCGGCAAGCGCCCGACGCTTCAGCAAACGCTGCGCCACGCCAAGCATACGCGCCGACTCGACGTCATAGATGCGCTTGAGCGCCAATTTATCTCCGGAGGCGCAGGCCCTGAGCGCGGATTCGATCTCTTTGGCCTTGCCCGAAGGCCCCTGGGCCTTAACCGACGACGCGGCGTCGCTCGCCATCCCTGTCTCCCTCGCTGGCGAAGATCGCCTGCGGGATTCACCCGCGAGATTTTTGCCAGCCTGTTGTTACACGCCCGCACCGGCTGCGGATGCCCCTCGATTTTTTATTTTTTCGGACGCATCCGCAACCGTCGGTCGGCGTTATCCCTCACATCGCTGCAGCGGATACCCGTCACTGACCCTGAGGATTATCAGTCATGAACCGGACCACCCGCCACGCCCTCATCGCCACGACGCTGCTCTGCGCGGCTGCGAGCGCGACCCATTCCGCCCAGGCCGGCACGCTCGCCGCGCTGACCGGCGACAACACCCTGACCATGATCGACACGGCGACCATGAAAGCCGGCAAGTCGATGAAAGTGACCGGAATCACCGGCAAGATCGCCGGCATCGACGTCCGCCCCGCTGACGGCATGCTCTATGCGCTGGCTGCGGACGGCACGATCTACACGGTCGACAAGGCCGGCAAGGCGACGATGAAGTCCAAAATGGACACGGTGCTCGACGCCAAGGCGATGGCGACCGTCGATTTCAACCCCGCCGCCGACCGCCTGCGCGTCATCGGCTCCGACGGCGCCAATCTCCGCGTCAATGTCGATGACGGCAAGGTCACCACCGACGGCAAGCTCAAATTCGCCGAGACCGACGCCAACAAGGGCGCGCCGATGATCGTGGCTGGCGCCTACACCAACTCGGTCAAGGGCACGAAGGAGACCGCGCTCTACGACATCGACGCCACGACCGGCACCTTTCTCAAGCAGGCGCCGCCGAATGATGGCGTCCTCGGCGCGGTCGGCAAGCTTGGCGTGATGCCCAAGGCGATCGCCTTCGACATCGAAACCGATGCCTCGGGTGGCAACACCGGCTGGCTGCTCGCCGATGGCGCGCTGCACAAGGTCGATCTCGCCACCGGCAAGGCCTCGATGGTTGGAAAGGTTACCGGGCTGAGCGCGCCTGTGCGTGATGTCGCGGCGCTTCCGGCGTCGTAACGCCTGCGAAGACCTGACCGACCATTCGGGAGCGCCGCCGTCTCGCAAGAGGCGGCGGCGTTTTTTTGCTGTTTTCATCGCCGTTTCGGCTGCCGACGGCTCGAGCGGTTTCGACGACGTAGCGATTTGTCGCCGTTCGGTTCGGGTTTTCGCCACAGTTGGGCAGGCACAGTGTTGTCGTCTGATCCGCAATCGGAGACAGCGCATGGCGTCCGACCCGAGAGCCGGGAGCATCGGCCTGCAGCGTTTCGGCCTCGGCTACCGGGCCGGACAGCCCGACGACCTGCGCATCCACGCCCGTGACGTCCTGCTTGCGGAGGTCGCGGCTGGCCCGCCACCGCAGCCGCAGCCGCTGACCTATTCCGGCGCGGCCGAGATCGGGGCTGCGCTCTACGCCTTCGAGGATGCGGAGAAGATCGCGCGCGAGGCGAGGCGCGTCGCCGGGCAGGCTGCTTCGGGAACGCAGGTCGCCATGGCCTCGCCGAACCAGAACCAGATGAGCCAGCCCGCCACGCGTGCGCCAAACGAGCCGGCGCTACCGTACCGGACCTTTCGCGACGAGGCGAAAGCGCGCATCGACCTGGCGCTGCTCCCTGATGGCGGGTTCGATGAGAGATTGGTCCAGTTCTGGTCGAACCATTTCTGCATCGCCGCGACCAAGAGCAACATGACCCGGATCATGGTCGGGGCCTATGAACGCGAGGCAATCCGCCCGCATGTCTTCGGCCGCTTCGCCGACATGCTGGTCGCCGCCGAGAGCCACCCGGCGATGCTGGAATTCCTCGACAACAGGCTCTCGATCGGGCCGGGATCTTCCGCAGGCAAGCGGCGCGGGCGCGGGCTCAACGAAAACCTGGCGCGCGAAATCCTCGAACTGCACACGCTCGGCGTCTCGGGCGGGTACGCGGAGGCCGACGTCACCAATCTGGCGCGCATCATCACCGGTTGGACAGTGGTCGGGCGCGAGGCCCTGCTCGGCTTTCCGGGCTCGTTCGCCTTCAACGCCGGGCTTCACGAGCCGGGCGCGCACCAACTCCTCGGCAGGAGCTACGAACAGCCCGGCAAGGCGCAGGGGCTGGCGGCGCTGAGCGATCTCGCGCACCACCCGGCGACGGCGCGCTTCATCGCCTTCAAGCTCGCCCGGCATTTCGTCGCCGACGTGCCGCCTCCCGGTCTGGTCGATCTGCTGGCGCAGATTTTTCGCCGGACGGAGGGTGATCTGGCCGCCGTCTCGCGCGCGCTGATCGAGTCCGATGAAGCGTGGGGCGCGGAGCAGACAAAGATGCGCTCCCCGCAGGAATTCCTGATCGCGTCCTTCCGCGCGCTCGGGCGCAAGCCCGATTTCGGCCAGATCGTCGGGCCGCTGACGGCGATGGGGCAGATGCTCTGGCAGCCTTCGGGGCCGAACGGCTATCCGGACGGAAACGAGTCCTGGGCGACGCCGGAGGGTATCAAAACCCGGATCGACGTCGCCGCCGGCTGGGGCCGGCAGGCGGCGGGCAGCGTCCCCGATCCGCGTCAGCTCGTCGAACAGGTCTTGGGGCCGCTGGCGTCGCCCGAGACGCGGCAGGCCGTGGCGCGGGCCGAGAGCAAGCCGCAGGCGCTCGCGCTGCTGCTGATGTCGCCCGAATTCCAGCGGAGGTGAGCGTTATGACCGATCATGACGACGATTGCGAGGCGATGACGCCCTCCCGCCGCGCGGTGCTCGGGGCTGCTGGCGCGCTTTTCGCATGGTCCTTCGTGCCGAAATTCGCCTATGCGCAGGCAGGCAGCCGCGATCCGCGCTTCCTGCTGGTGGTGCTGCGCGGCGCGCTCGACGGGCTCTCGGCGGTGCCGCCGATCGGCGATCCGGACTATGCCGGGCTTCGCGAGGACATCGCGCTCGCAAAGGACGGGCCGGACGCGGCGCTGCCGCTCGACGGCTTCTTCTACCTGCACCCCGCGATGCCGAATCTGGCGCGGCTCTACGCGTCGGGGCACGCCAGCGTCGTCCATGCGGCAGCGACGGGCTATCGCGAACGCTCGCATTTCGACGGGCAGGACGTGCTCGAGAGCGGGCAGAACGGGCCGGGCCAGACCGGGAGCGGCTGGCTCAACCGGCTGATCGCCAGCCTGCCGCCAGGCGAGACGGTGGCGCGGCGCGGCGTGCTCGGCGTCGGCGTCGTGCCGCCTCTGGTGGTGCGCGGGCCGGCGCCGATCCTGGGCTGGGCCCCGCCGCGCATGGCGCGCGCCGGCTCCGACCTGATGACGCGGCTCGGCGATCTCTACGGGCAGCGCGACTCAGGCCTGGCGCGGGCTCTGGCTCAAGCCGTCGAAACCGAGGCGATCGCGCAGCGGCGCGGCATGGGCGGCGAGGCGCGGGGCGGTCAGGGGCCGGACACGGCGGAGGGCATGAAGCGCATCGCCGAGGGCGCGGCCGGGCTTGTCGGGGCCGATGACGGCCCGCGTATCGCTGCGCTCGCCTTCGAGGGCTGGGATACGCACGCCAATGAGGGCGGCGCGCGGGGGCGGCTGGCGCAGTTGCTCGGCGGGCTGGATGGTGCGCTCGCGACCTTCGAGCAGGGTCTGAAGCCTGTTTGGAAGGATACGGTGGTGATGGTGGTGACCGAGTTCGGCCGCACCGCGAAGGTGAACGGTACGGTCGGCACCGATCACGGCACCGGCACGGTGGCTTTTCTGGTTGGAGGGGCGGTCAAGGGCGGGCGGATCATCGCCGACTGGCCGGGGCTTAAAGCCGAGCAGCTTTACGAGAAGCGCGACCTGAAGCCGACGACGGACATCCGCGCGGTGGCGAAGGGCGTGGTGTCGGAGCTGTTCGGGCTGTCGGGGCCGGTGCTGGCGGAGCGGGTGTTTCCGGGGACGGAAGGGCTCGGGCCGATGCAGGGGCTGGTGGGTTAGGGGCGCTCTTTCCTTCTCCCCGCGAGGGAGAAGGGAAGCTCGCCTCAGGCCCACTCCCTCTGCGCCAGCTTCGTCTCGAAGGCCTCGATCTTCGGGGCCTTCTCCATCGTCAGCCCGATATCGTCGAGGCCGTTCATCAGGCAGTGTTTGCGGAAGGGGTCGATCTCGAAGCGGATTTCGCCACCGTCCGGCCCCTTGATCGTTTGGTTCTGGAGATCGACCGTCAGCGTCGCGTTCGAGCCGCGATCGGCATCGTCGAAAAGCTTCTCGAGGTCTTCGGGCTTCACCACGATCGGCAGGATGCCGTTCTTGAAGCAGTTGTTGTAGAAGATATCGGCGAACGAGGTCGAGATCACGCAGCGTATGCCGAAATCGAGCAAGGCCCAGGGCGCGTGCTCGCGCGAGGAGCCGCAGCCGAAATTGTCGCCGGCGACCAAAATCTCGGATCTGCGATAAGCTGGCTGGTTCAGCACGAAATCGGGATTCTCCGAGCCGTCCTCCCGGTAGCGCATCTCGGAGAACAGCGCGGTGCCCAGCCCTGTGCGCTTGATCGTCTTGAGATACTGCTTGGGGATGATCATGTCGGTGTCGACATTGATCACCTTCAGCGGCGCGGGCGTGGAGGTCAGCGTGGTGAAGGGCTGCATGGCGTTCGGCTCCTGATCGCAGCGTGTTTAGCCGACCTGCCTGCCGGCGCAAAGATCGCAATTGGCATGTCGTCCTTGCGAGCGCAGCGAAGCAATCCAGAAGGTTGCGCGAGACGCAAGATTGCTTCGCTGCGCTCGCAATGACGGCAAGGCCGTCAGATATACGCGATGTACCGCCCCGCCGCCGCGACGCCGAGCCAGACCACCAGCGACAGCGCCGCCGGAATTCGCGCCGTGCGGGCCGTCATGCCGGGATAGCCGCGCTTCAGCGCGCGCTCCAGCCAGATCACGTTGAGAGCCCCGATCGCGATCAGCGCCAGCTTGATCTGGAAGGAGGGGTTTTTGATGATCGCGCTGGCTTCCGGCGTGAACAGCACAATGCCGCTCGCAAGCAGCGCGCAGAAGGCGCCGAGCGCGACAGGGCGGAACCTTGCGATCACCGCCTCGCCGGCGTCCGCTCGCAGCGCGCCGAGCACGCGCAGGTCCATGATCGCGACGCTGGCGAAGAAGACCAGCACTGAGAGCACATGGACGACATTGGCGATCGGATAGATCAGCACCGCGTCGCGGATCAGCAGGCCGAAGGCGGAGCGCTCCAGAATCTGGAAGAGGTTGGGCAAGAAGCCGAAAACATCATGCTCCACCGCCTCACCTCAGCTCGTAGCGTTTGCCGGCGACCTCGATCCATTCGGCCCGCATTTCGCCGGGCTTGACGCGGCTGGGATAGCCATAGGCCGTGAGCGTGCTGCCGACCTTGATAAGGCTCTCGACCGCGCCGCGCGATTGCATGCGCGAGGGCGGGGCGAAGGTCAGCTCCCATTCCTTGCCGTCGGCGGCGGTGATGTCGACATGAACATGCGGGTTGGCGAATTCGAGCGTCTTCACCGGCCCGGTCAGGGTCACGGGGTTCTGGGCGTCGTAGGAGCCCCAGCCGTGATGGGCGAGCGCTGCGGCGGGCAGGGCGAGTGCGAATGCTGCGATGCTGAGGCGGCGCATGGGCTGTCTCCTGGCTCGTCGTCTGTCTTGATCGAGTAGAAGCGGCGAAGGCGTCGTCAATGTGACCGCGTAGTCGTCAGGATTGCGCCGTCAACAGCTTGAATCCGGCAAAAGCGAACACGGCCGAGAGGCAGGCCTCGGCGCGCCGCCGGACCCGGCGATAGCCCGCGATCATGGACGGTGTCGAGAACAGCAGGGCATAACCCTGGTTGATCGCCAGCGAGATCAGGCCGCAGCCGATGACGATGGCGCAGACGATCATGAACGGCGCGTCTGGACGCAGGCCGAGCGCGATGATCGCGGTCCAGCCCAGGATCGCTTTCGGGTTGGTCAGGTGCATCAGGAAGCCGCGCAGATAGGTCCTGCGCCCCGAGGCGACGGTCGGCGGGGGCGGCGGGTCGGTCCGCAGCGCCGAGCGGGCCGAGCGCCAGGCCAGGAACAGCAGGTAGAGCCCGCCGACGATCTTGATCGCATAGAGCGCGCCAGGATGGGCCGCGATCAGGGCCGAGACGCCGAGCGCAGCCAATATTCCCCAGGTCAGCGAGCCGGTGGTGACGCCGAGGCCGAGGATCATGCCGGCGCGCCGGCCGCGCTCCATCGCGGCCGCCATCACCATCAGGTTGCTCGGGCCCGGGCTGGCGACCGCGAAGGCTTGGGCGGAATAGACCAGAGCCAGTTCGGGCCAGTGCCGGATGAGGTCTTCGAGCATTTGCTACCGCTCCGCCTCCGCCTCGATCGCTTCCATGTCCTCGTCGGAGAAGCCGAAATGATGGCCGATCTCGTGGACCAGCACATGGGTCACGATATGGCCCAGGCTCTCGTCGTTCTCGGCCCAGTAGTCGAGGATCGGGCGGCGGTAGAGATGGATGGTGTTGGGCATCTGGCCGGTCTGCGGGGCATAGCCCTGCTGCGGCAGGCCGACGCCGGAAAACAGGCCGAGGATGTCGAAGGGGCTTTCGGCCTCCAGCTCCTTGATCACGTCGTCTTCGGGAAACTCGGTGACGTTGAACACCACGTCGGCGCAGAGCGCGCGGAATTCGTCAGGGAGCCGGTCGAAGGCGGCCTGGGCCATTATCTCGAAATCGGCGATGGCGGGAGCCTTTGCGGCGTCCCAATCGGCGGCTGCGGTGGCCTCGGCATGGGCGCTGGTGGAGGCGGTAACCGAGGGAACGCTGCCCATCACCAGACCTTCATCTGATGGCCTAGCCACCAGGCCAGCACGACGACGCCAAGCAGAGAGAGCGCACGCCCGACGCGGCGGCCCCAGAGTTCGGCCGCGTCGTCCTGCGGTGCGTCCTTGCCGGAGAAATGATCCGCGGCGCGCGCCATGGACGAGCCGAGGAAGCTCTCATTGTCGCGCTTGACGCGGTCGAGGGCTTCGCGCGCCTCGGCCGCGCGGGCGGCTTCGCGGGGGTCGGTTGTCATCTTATCGATCCCCGCGAGACACGCGTTACCCCATCGTCCTGACATCGACGAACCGCCCAGCCAGCGCGGCGGCGGCCGCCATCACCGGCGAGACCAGATGCGTGCGGCCCTTGAAGCCCTGCCGCCCCTCGAAATTGCGGTTCGAGGTCGAGGCGGCGCGCTGGCCGGGCTTGAGCTGGTCGGGGTTCATGCCGAGGCACATCGAGCAGCCGGGTTCGCGCCATTCGAAGCCGGCGGCGAGGAAGATCTTGTCCAGCCCCTCGGCCTCCGCCTGCTGCTTCACCAGCCCTGAGCCCGGGACGATCATCGCGTAGTCGAGCGAGCCCGCGATCTTTTTGCCCTCGACGACCTTGGCCACGGCCCGAAGGTCTTCGATGCGGCCATTGGTGCAGGAGCCGATCCAGATCACGTCGAGCGGGATCTCGGTCATCTTCGTGCCGGCGGTGAGGCCCATATAGTCGAGCGCGCGCTGCTTGGAGCTGCGCTTGGTCTCGTCCTCGATCAGGCCGGGGTCCGGCACAGCGCCCGCGACCGAGACGACGTCCTCCGGGCTCGTGCCCCAGGAAACGATCGGCGGCAGGTTGTTGGCGTCGAGCTTCACGATGCGGTCGAAATGCGCGCCGTCGTCAGTCCTGAGCGTCTCCCAGTAGCGCAGGGCCGCTTCCCAGGCATCGCCCTTGGGCGCCATCGGCCGGCCCTTGAGATAGGCATAGGCCTTCTCGTCGGGGGCGACCATGCCGGCGCGCGCGCCGCCCTCGATCGACATGTTGCAGACCGTCATGCGGCCTTCCATCGAGAGCGCGCGGATCGCCTCGCCGGCATATTCGATCACCGAGCCGGTGCCGCCGGCGGTGCCGATCTCGCCGATGATGGCGAGCGTGATGTCCTTGGCGGTGACGCCCTTGGCCGCGACGCCGTCCACCTGGACGAGCATGTTCCTGGCCTTCTTCTGGATCAGCGTCTGGGTGGCGAGCACATGCTCGACCTCCGAGGTGCCGATGCCATGCGCGAGCGCGCCAAAGGCGCCATGCGTCGAGGTGTGGCTGTCGCCGCAGACGATCGTGGTTCCGGGCAGGGTGAAGCCCTGCTCGGGGCCGACGATGTGGACGATGCCTTGGCGGATATCGAGCTCGTCGAAATACTGGACGCCGAAATCCTTCGCGTTCTTCGCCAGCGCCTCGACCTGGATGCGGCTTTCCTCCTCCGCGATGCCCTTCGAGCGATCGGTGGTGGGAATGTTGTGGTCGACCACGGCCAGCGTCTTGTGCGGCGCGTGAACCTTGCGCCCGGTCATGCGCAGGCCCTCGAAAGCCTGCGGGCTCGTCACCTCATGGACGAGGTGGCGGTCGATATAAATGAGGCAGGTGCCGTCCTCCTGCCGGTCGACGACGTGGTCGTCGAAAATCTTGTCGTAGAGGGTGCGGGGTGCGGAAGCGGACGTCATGGCGTTCGAGCCTTTTGCGGATCTTGAGTAGCGGTCGAAAAAATCCGGCGTTGGGGCCGGAGGGCGCAGCGCATCGGCCTGTCGCCGGCCGCCGACGGCCGGTCTCAGGCGCGCCTAAGGCCCGCGGCGATAGACGCCGTGAAGCGCCCGAAGAAGCGCCAGGGCAGGCGGGCGTGATCGTCGATCGCGGCGAAGCCTTGCGTCGTCGGAATGCGGCGCGGGCTCGCATCGCGGCGAACGATGCGACGGCTGCCATCCTCGACCTGTCGGGCTCTCGTCATGGCGCGGTTCTAACAGTTCCAGACTGAGGCGGCAACGAAGCGCACGGCCTCACGCGCATGCGGGCGCAATCGGCATGAATGGCCCTCTCGGCGTCTTGCCGCTGCCATCGAAACAGCGCAAGCCTTTTGGCGATCCGGCGCAACGATGCGCCGCTTGCGAGGCAGGTGACGCGATGCTGCGGTTCTTTCCCTTCATGGTGCTGGCGGTCGTCGCCTACGCCGTCCCCGTGGCGATCACGGGCGTGCCGCTGTCGCGCGAGCTTATCGGGTTCAACCTGCCGTCGGGCGCGCGCTTCGTGCTGACGACGAGCGAACTCGTGCTGGCGCTCGCCACCATCGTGCTGTTCTTCGAGATCATGAATGCGACGAGCGCGAAATCGAGCTCGATCCTCAATCACGGCCTGTCGATGCTGGTCTTCATCGCCTGCTTCGTCGCGTTCCTGATGCTGCCCGGCTTCGGCACCGGCACCTTCCTGATCATCACGCTGATGGCGCTGGTCGATGTGGTGGCGGGCTATTCGATTTCGATCCTGACGGCGCGGCGGGACATGACCTTCGGCGGCCAGGAGTAGCTGCCGCCGGCGCTTGCCGGGCGGCCCAACTCTAAACCACCACCGTGATCGTCTCCGCCGCCCGCGTCAGCCCCGTGTAGAGCCACCTCGCCCGGTGCTCCCTGAAGGCGAAATCCTCGTTGAACAGGACGATGTCGTTCCACTGCGAGCCCTGCGCCTTGTGGACCGTCAGCGCGTATCCGAAGGTGAACTCGTCGGTGTGGCGGCGCAATTCCCAGGCGACCTCGTCCTCGGTGCCGTCGAAGAAGTTCGGCAGCACCGAAACCTTGACCGGCTTTGCAGCCGTGTCGTCCTCCGGCGTCACACGCATGGTGACGAGGCCCTTCTTAGAGGTCTTCAGCTCCTGCACGATCCATGAGCCGCCATTGAGCAGGCCCTTGCTCTTGTCGTTCCGGAGGCAGACGAGCTTTTCGCCCGCCACCGGCACGGTCTCGGTGCGGCCCATCAGTTGCCGGATGCGGGCGTTGTAGTTGCGCCGCGTCCTGTTCATGCCGACCAGCACCTGGTCGCAACCCAGCACGATCTCCGGATTGACCTCCGCGCGGCGGATCACGCGGCTTGGGCCATAATCGCCGACCTCGAGACGCCCGCCCTCGCGCACGATCATCGACATCCGCACGATCGGGTTGTCGGCCGCCTGACGATGCACTTCGGTCAGCATGATGTCGGGCTGGACTTCGGTGAAATAGCCGCCGCCCTTGACCGGCGGCAGTTGCGCCGGATCACCCAGAACGAGCACCGGCGTGCCGAATGAGAGCAGATCCTTGCCGAGTTCCTCGTCGACCATCGAGCATTCGTCGATGATGATCAGCTTGGCCTTGGCGGCCAGACTGTCGCGATTGAGCGTGAAGACCGGGCTCTCCTCATCGACACCGCGCGAGCGGTAGATCAGTGAATGGATCGTCTGCGCGCCCGCGCAACCCTTGTTGCGCAGCACCAGCGCCGCCTTGCCGGTGAAGGCCGCGAAGACGACGTCGCCATCGACGGCCTCGGCGATGTGGCGCGCCAGCGTGGTCTTCCCGGTGCCGGCATAGCCGAACAGCCGGAAGAGCTGCGGCGAGCCCGCCTGCAGCCAGCGCGCGACTTCGCTGAGCGCGGCGTCCTGCTGCGGCGACCAGTTCATCGGAAGCGTGGCGTGTCGGCGACCATGCCGCAATGGGGCCGAGTCGCTATCGACTGGCAAGCCCTGTCCCGGCCGCCCTACTATGCGGCGCGCAGCCGGCGAGCGAATTCGAGCGCCTCGCTTTGCAGGGCGGCAATCCGCTGGTCGAGATCGCGCGCCCCGTCGGCGCCCCGGTCGGCCTGCCTGACCGCTTCGCTGTTGGCGTCGACGATCTCCGTCATCGCGCCGCCCGCCGTGCCGATGACGTCGGAAATGCGCGAGACCGTGTCGCCGAGCGAGCCGAGCTGCTCAGTATGGGACCCGACCATCGTCGAGATTTCCGTGCTGGTCTGTTCCAGCGCGGTCAGGCTGGTGACGATGGCGGGGATCGCTTCGGCAGCATGCGACAGCGCATCGTCGACGGCTCCGATCCGCGCCACGATCCGGGCCGTGGCGGCCGCCGTCTGCCCGGCCAGCGCCTTCACCTCATTGGCGACGACAGCGAAGCCGCGACCATGCGTACCGGCTCTCGCCGCCTCGATCGTCGCATTGAGCGCCAGCAGGTTGGTCTGACGGGCGATCGCTTCGATGATGCCGGCGACGTCCCGGATCTGGCCGGCGTTTTCGGTCAGCCGCTCGACCAGATCGCGCGTGCCGGCGGCTTTCTGCGTGGCGGCCGTGGCCATGACCGAAGCGCGGCGCACTTCCATGTTGATCTGTCCGATCACCTGTTCCAGCCGCAGCGAGGCGTCCGCGCTGCGGCTGGCCCCGGCCGCAGCGCCGCCGACGGCAGCGGCCGCCGTCTCGGTGCTCTGCGAGACCTGCTGCGCCCGAACCGCCGAATCCTGCAGCGCTCGGCGCAGCACGTCGCTGGACCCGGCAATCTGGCCAAGCAGCGCTCCGATCCGCGCCTCGAACTCGTCGGCGATCCGGGTCAGTTCCCGCGTCCGCGAGCGCTGATGCGCGCCGGCGAGATCGGCCTCGGCCTCGCGCGTCATCAAGGTGGCGCGCACCTCGCTCAGGCTCCTCACGGTGCGGGCAAGTTGCCCGATCTCGTCGCCCCGCGTTTGGTGCGGCACATCGATGACCCGGCTCGACGAACTGGCCTGATCGATCGCAGCCATCAGCTCGCGCAAGGGGCGGGTCAGGCGGGTGCGCAGCAGATAGATCACGAACAGCGCGCCGATGAGCGGCAGGCACAGCGCTGTGACGATGACCCGCAGCCGCAACGCCCCCGCAAGCGCATCGGATCGTGCCGCGCTGAGTTGCGCGCCGCGATTCAACTCGTCCGTCAGCTTCGCGGTCGTCGCGATGATTTCGCGGACATTCTGGCGCGCGGCGTCGGCGCCAGCCTCGACCAGCGCGGCCTTGGGCGAGACTTCACGCCCCATGGTGACGATGTCGCGCTGAAACGCGATGAAGGTCCTGATGCTCGGATCGAGCGTCGGATTGTCGCGCCTGATTACCTCCGGGAGGGCCGCGATCAGGCTGGCGCGCGCCGAATCGGTCAGCTCGACCGCGGCGTCGATCTGGTCCAGCGCCACCGCCACGCCACGGTCGCCAGCCGTGTCATCGAACCGGCTCAACAACGAGGTCTGCGCGACGCGGTTGGCGAGGAGGGCCGCCTTGTTGGCCAGGGCGAGATCGGCCAGAGCCTGCCGGTCGATCTTGCGGATTTCGTCGATCCCGCGGACGGCGCTGAACAGTCCGAGTCCGGCCGCCAGACCGAGCAGCGCAAAAAGCAGACTGATCTTCGCCGTCAAACCCAGTTTTCGCATAACCGCCGCCGTCGGAGTCCGATGCGATCGGGTTTCGCAGGCGCGAACGAACAGCGGGTTAACGCGACTGAGAATTACTCATCTATTTCAATCAATTAGCCGAATAACGAAGAAGACGTATCTGGCAATGTCGATCAATCGTCGTGCGGCGCAACATGCCGTTCAGGCCATCAAGCTGTCGAGTCCGCGCCGCAGGCCCGCCTGCTCGGATACACGCCGCGCCGCCAGCAGCGTCCCGCCGACATAAGGCGCGGCAGAGGTTCCCGCATCGTGGCGGATCACCAGCCGCTCATCGGGCAGCCCGAACACCGCCTCGCAGGACAGCACGAATCCGGGCATCCGCAGCGAATGCACCTGTACGGGGTGGGGCGCGCCGATCGCGCCGCCCCGCGTCTCGCGCACGCCGCCGAGTTCGGCGACGGGCTTCGAGGTTGCGGCCATGCGCTCGGCAGCCAGCGTCTCGCCCAGTTCGCGGCCGGTGCCGGATGGCGTGTCGGGCTTGGACGGCGAGGCGTAATCGATGATCTCGACATCGGGGACGTATTTCACCGCTTCGCGGGCGAAGCGCCGCAGCAGCGTCGCGGTGATCGAAAAATTGCCGGCCGCCAATACGCCGACGCCGGCGGCCAGCGCCGCAGCCTCGATCTCGGAATAGTCCTCGCCCGTCATGCCCGACGCCCCGACGACGACATGCCGGCCGCCGGAGATCGCCGCCAGGACGTTGCCCTTCACGCTGTCGGGCTTGGTGTAGTCGATGACGACGTCGGAGGGCACGAACAGCGCTTCCGCCATGCTCGCAAACACGGGCAGGCCATTGGCGGGCAGCCCTGCAGCCTCGCCGAGATCGCGGCCGGCGGCCTTGCGCGAGATGCCGGCGACAAGTTCGAGATCGGGCGCCGCGGTGATGGCGGCGACGAGCGCCTTGCCGACCCAGCCGGTGCAGCCGGCGAGCGTGATGCGGATCATGGTGGGCTCCTGCCGATGTCGGGCCGCGAGGATTAGGCCAGAGCCTTGCCGAGGTCCATGCTCACCACGCGATGGCCTCGCCGGTCCAGTTCCGGAAACTGTTCGTGTCCGCCATGCCCGAGGCGTCGATCGTAGCGATCAGCCCGGCGGCGCTTTCCTGCGGCGCGATGTCGGCCCCGCCGCCGCCCATATCGGTTCGGACCCAGCCGGGATGGAACAGCAGAGAGGCGATGTTGCGCTCGCGCACGGCGTTGCCGAACACGACCATCGTCATGTTGACCGCCGTCTTGGACGAACGATAGGCGAGCGAGCCAGACGGGTTGGCACCGATCGAGCCCATGCGGCTCGATATCGTGGCGACCTTGCGCCCCTTTCCGGCTTCGACATTCGGCAGGAAGGCCTGCGCCACGCGCAGCGGCGCGTAGACATTCACCTCGAAGACCTCGCGCCACATCGCGAAATCCATCTTGAGCGCGCTCTCCTCGCCGCGCGCACCGAGCACGCCCGCATTGTTGAGCAGTACGTCGAGCGGCTTTTTCCCGAGCGCGGCCTTCGCCGCCGCGACGCTCTCATCGGAGGTGACATCGAGTTCGAGCGGCGTCAGCGCGCCGGTATGCTCGGCGGCAAGCTCCGCCAGCGCTCCACCCCAGGGGTTGCGCGCCGCCGCCACGACATGGTCGCCCCGCCGCAGAAGCTCGATCGTCAGCGCAAGCCCGATGCCGCGATTGGCGCCGGTGATCATCCAGGTCTGGGGCATGGGGCGGTCTCCGTTATCTCAGACCGACCTAAGCCTCATAGGCTGGGTTTGCCATACCCCCCCGCCGTCGGCGTCATCACCGTCACCGCCTCGCCAGCCTGCAGCAGGGTCTGGTCGGAGGGCTTCAACTCCTCGACCGCACCCGACAGCCTGCGCACCATCGTCTTGCCAAGCTGCCCAGGTTCGCCGCCCTTCATGCCGAAGGGGCGCACCTTCCGGTGGGCCGAGAGGATGGCGCAGTCCATCGTCTTGCGGAAGCGGATGGTGCGGGAGGTGCCGTCGCCGGCGTTCCACTCGCCGCGCCCGCCAGAACCCGGCCGGATGTGGAAGTCCTCCAGCACGACTGGAAAGCGCGTCTCCAGAATCTCCGGATCGGTCAGACGGGAATTCGTCATGTGGACATGCACGCCCGAGGTGCCGTGGAAGCCCGGTCCTGCCGGCGAGCCCGAGCAGATCGTCTCGTAGTACTGGTACTCGTCATTGCCGAAGGTAAGGTTGTTCATCGTGCCCTGCGAGCACGACATCGCCTCCAGCGCACCAAAGAGCGTGTTGGTCACGGCCTGGCTCACCTCGACATTGCCTGCGACGACGGCGGCAGGATAACGCGGCGAGAGCATCGAGCCTTCCGGCACGATGATCCTGATCGGCCGCAGGCACCCGGCGTTCATCGGGATCATGTCGTCGACCATGACCCGGAAGACGTAGAGCACGGCCGCGCGCGTCACCGGGGCCGGCGCGTTGAAATTGTCGGGCCGCTGCGGCGAGGTGCCGGTGAAATCGACGGTGGCCTCGCGCCTGTCGCGGTCGATGGTGATCTTCACCCTGATCGCGCAGCCCTGGTCCATCGGATAGGTGAATTCGGCATCGTGCAGCCTGGTGAGGAGCCGCGCCACGCTTTCGGCGGCGTTGTCCTGGACATGGCCCATATAGGCCTGCACCACCTCGAGCCCGAAGGAGGCGATCATCTTGCGCAGCTCGGCGACGCCTTTCTCGTTTGCGGCGATCTGCGCCTTCAGATCGTTGACGTTCTGCACGACGTTACGCACCGGCCAGCGCGCGCCCTTCAGCAGCGCGACGAGCTCCTCCTCGCGGAAGCGGCCCTGATCGACGATCTTGAAATTGTCGATATAGACCCCTTCCTCCTCGATCACGGTCGCTAGAGGCGACATCGAGCCCGGCGCGGTGCCGCCGACATCGGCGTGGTGGCCCCGGCTCGCGACCCAGAACAGGATGTTCCTGTCGTCGCTGTCAAAGACGGGGGTGCAGACCGTGATGTCGGGCAGATGCGTGCCGCCATTATAGGGCGCATTCAGGCAGTAGACGTCGCCCGGCCTGATGACAGGATTGTTGGCGATCACCGTCTCGACCGATTTGTCCATCGAGCCGAGATGGACCGGCATGTGCGGCGCATTCGCCACCAGCGCGGCGGTCTGGTCGAAAACCGCGCAGGAGAAGTCGAGCCGCTCCTTGATGTTGACCGAATAGGCGGTGTTCTGCAGCGTCACGCCCATCTGCTCGGCGATCGACATGAACAGGTTGTTGAAGATCTCCAGCATCACCGGATCGGCCCTGGTGCCGATCGCGGCGTTCTGGACCAGCGCCTTCGCCCGCACCAAGACGAGATGGTCCTTGGCCGTCAGCTTCGCCGACCAGCCATCCTCCACCACCACCGTCTGGTTCGGCTCGATGATGATCGCCGGGCCCGCGACCTGCTGGCCCGGCGCCATGGCCTCGCGCCGCACCACCGCAGCCTCGTGCCATTGGCCCTTCGAGAACAGGCGGGTGCGCTCGGCGACCGCAGGCTCGCCGGGAGCTTCAGCCGATGACGGCTCCTCGAACTTCGCCCCGCCGCCGATCGCCTCGACCTCGACGGCCTCGACGACAAGCGCCTTGGTCGCGTCCATGAAGCCGAAGCGCGCCTTGTGCGCCGCCTGGAAGGCCTCGCGCATCGCGGCCTCTTCGCCGGCTGGGACGGCAATCGCAGTGTCCGTGCCGGCATAGCGGATATGGGCGCGAATCAGGATCGCGATCTCGGCTGAGGGCACACCCTGCCCGGTCAGTTCGGCGCGGGTCTCGGTTGCGAGCTTGTCAGCCACGCCTGCGATCGCCGCTTTCGCTCCGCCATCCAGCACGACATCGAGCGCAGCCGTCCGCGTCGCGCGGATTTCCGCCAGCCCCATGCCATAGGCCGAAAGCAGGCCGGAAAACGGGTGCAGCAGAACCGTCTTGATGCCGAGCGCATCGGCCACGAGGCAGGCATGCTGGCCGCCGGCCCCGCCGAACGAGTTCAGCGCATAGCGCGTGATGTCGTAGCCGCGCTGCACGGAAATCTTCTTGATCGCCTCGGCCATGTTGGCGACCGCGATCTGGATGAAGCCGTCGGCGACCTCTTCCGCCGAGCGGCCGTCGCCGACCTCGGCAGCCAAAGCGGCGAATTTCGCCCGCACGGTCTCGACATCGAGCGGCTGGTCGCGGGTCTCGCCAAAAATCGGCGGGAAATAATCAGGCATCAGCTTGCCGACCATGACGTTCGCGTCGGTCACGGCGAGCGGCCCGCCGCGACGATAGGCTGCCGGGCCCGGATTGGCCCCGGCGGAATCGGGGCCGACGCGGAACCGCGCGCCGTCATAGTGCAGGATGGAGCCGCCACCTGCGGCGACGGTGTGGATCAGCATCATCGGCGCGCGCATACGCACGCCGGCAACCTCGGTTTCGAAGGCACGCTCGTATTCGCCGTCGAAATGGGCGACGTCGGTCGAGGTGCCGCCCATGTCGAAGCCGATCACCTTGTCGAACCCGGCCGAGCGCCCGGTCTCGGCGAGACCGACGACGCCGCCAGCGGGACCGGAGAGAATGGCGTCCTTGCCCTGGAACAGTTCGGCGGCGGTGAGCCCGCCCGACGACATCATGAACATCAGGCGGATTTGCGCCTCCCCTCCCCCTTGTGGGGAGGGGATGGGGGTGGGGGTGGCGCCACTTGGCGAGCCCTCGCCAGGCGGAACCACCCCCCTCTCCATCTCTCCCCCACGAGGGGGGAGAGAGTCGCGCAGTTCGGCATTCGTCGGCGCGATTCCCAGTTCCTCCGAGACCTGCGCGACATAGCGCCCGAGGATCGGCGAGAGGTACGCATCGACCACAGCCGTATCGCCGCGCCCGACCAGCTTGATCAGCGGCGAGACCTCGTGGCTGACCGAGACCTGCGGAAAGCCGATCTCGCGGGCGATACGGGCAGCGACCTGCTCGTGCGCCGGATACCGATAGGCATGCATGAAGACGATCGCCACCGCGCGAAAGCCGGCGTTGTATTGCGCCTGCAGGTCGGCTCGGATCGCATTCTCGTCTGGCCCGCGCTCGATTTCGCCGTCGGCAAGCACCCGCTCGTCGACCTCGACGACCGCCTCGTAGAGCTGCTCGGGCTTGACGATCTCCTTGGCGAAGATGTCGGGCCGCGCCTGGTAGCCGATGCGCAGCGCGTCGCGAAAACCCTTCGTGATGACCAGCAGCGTGCGGTCGCCCTTGCGCTCGAGCAGCGCATTGGTCGCGACCGTCGTGCCCATGCGGACCTCGTCGACGAGACCCGCGGGGATCGGCTCGCCGGCTTTCAGGCGCAGATGGTCGCGGATGCCCTGCACGGCCGCGTCGCGATAGGCGCCGGAATTCTCGGACAGGAGCTTTCTGGCATGGAGCTTGCCAGCGGGATCACGGCCGATCACGTCGGTGAAGGTGCCGCCGCGGTCGATCCAGAAGTCCCAGCGACCCGTCGTCATGTGAATGCTCCCCGCCGCGCCAAGGCAGGCTGGCGATTGCCTGCTGACGTTTCATCGATAAATCGTCGATGAAACGTTGACAAGCCGATTTCGCCGGCTAGGATCGCAATTGTGACCGGAACATGGCTGAGGGGCCGGGCCGGTCTTGCAAGGTGGAGGATGCGATGACGGGACCACTCCTGGCAATCGGCGCATGGCGAATCCGCCATGGAGCGCGCAGCCGATGATCCGCCGCTCGCTCGACGCGCTCTACCTGACCGCCGGCTATGCCGCCGGCCTAGGCCTGATCACCATCTTCGCGCTGATGATGCTGCTCTCGGTCGGACGCGAGATCAATATCAACATCCCCTCCGGCGACGACTTCGCAGCCTGGGCGATGGTGTCGATGGCCTTCCTCGGGACGGCGCACACCTTCAAGAAGGGCGAGATGATCCGAGTCGGGCTGCTGGTCGAGCGGCTGCACGGGACATCCCGGCGCATCGCCGAGTTGATCTCGCTGAGCATCGCTGCCGCCTTCCTCGCCTATTTCGCCTTTCAGTCCGGCAAACTCGCCTATGATTCCTGGCGCTTCTTCGACATGTCGACCGGCGTCGTTTCGGTGCCGCTCTGGATGCCGCAGATGGGCATGGTTGTCGGCCTCGCCATTCTTCTGATCGCGGTGATCGACGAATGGGTCATCGTGCTACGTGGCGGCAAGCCGACCTATGAACCCGAGCCTCCGAAATCGGCCGAGGAATTGATCGAGCGGATCGCGCAAGGCGGGGGAGTGTGACGTAATGAGCCTCCCCCTTCTCTCCATCTGCCTCCTCGGCTTCATGGTTCTGATTCTCGCCAGCGGCGTGTGGATCGCGATCGGGCTTGGCCTGGTCGGCCTTCTGGCCATGGTGCTGGTCACCGACATCCCGATCGGCCAGGTGCTCGCCACCACGGTCTGGAGCGCGTCGGCCTCCTGGACGCTGGCCGCGCTGCCGCTGTTCATCTGGATGGGCGAGATCCTGTTCCGGACGCGGCTCTCGGAGCAGATGTTCCAGGGCCTCTCGCCCTGGCTGCAATGGCTGCCCGGCCGGCTGATCCACACCAACATCGTCGGCTGCGGCATCTTTGCGGCTGTCTCGGGCTCCTCGGCCGCGACCTGCGCCACCATTGGCAAGATCGCCCTGCCGGAGTTGAAGAAGCGCGGGTATGACGAGCAGATGTCGCTGGGTACGCTCGCCGGTTCCGGGACGCTCGGCCTGTTGATCCCGCCCTCGATCCCGATGGTGGTCTACGCGGTCACCGCCAACGTCTCGGTGCTGCAGGTCTTCCTGGGCGGCTTCCTGCCCGGCCTGCTCGTGATGGCGCTTTATATGGGCTACGTCATCATCTGGTCGCTGCTGAACCCCGAAAAGACCCCGCCGCGAGACCCGATCCTGCCCTTCATGCAGAAGCTGAGGCAGTCGGCCAAGCTCGCGCCCTGCCTTCTCCTGATCGCTGCCGTCTTCCTGTCCCTCGTGCTCGGCTTCGCCACCGCGACCGAATGCGCCGCCTGGGGTGTCTCCGGCGCGCTGTTCCTGGCCTGGTGGAGCGGCACGCTGACCTGGTCGACCTTGTTTGAAAGCATCATGAGCGCGACGCGCCTGACCTGCATGATCATGCTGATTCTGGCGGGCGCGGCGTTCTGCACGGCTGCCATGGCCTATACCGGCATTCCCGCAGCGCTGGCCGACTGGGTCAAGGGCCAGTCGCTCTCGCCCCATGTGCTCGTGCTGGCGCTGACCGTGATGTACATCATCCTCGGCTGCCTGATCGACGGCATCTCGATGATCGTGCTCACCGCCGTGATCGTGCTGCCCATGGTCAAGGAGGCGGGGTTCGACCTCGTCTGGTTCGGCGTCTATCTCGTGATCCATGTCGAGATGGCGCAGATTACCCCGCCGGTCGGCTTCAACCTGTTCGTGCTGCAGAACATGAGCGGCAAGGACACCTGGACGGTTGCGAAAGCCGCGTTTCCGTTCTTCATTCTGCTGAACGTCGCCGTGGTCATCATCACAGCCTTCCCGCAGATCGTGCTCTTCCTGCCCAAGCTCGCCTTTCCGGACTGACCGACAAGCCTGCAACAGAGGGATTACCCGTCATGATCAACCGCAGACATTTGACCGCCGCCGCGCTCGCTTTCGGCATCAGCGCGCTGGCGCTGGCGGCCCCCGCCGCCGCCCAGACGAAATGGAACCTGCCGGCCGCCTACCCGGCCGATAACCCCCACAGCGAAAATCTGACCGCCTTCGCCAAGGACGTCGAGGCCGCGACCGGAGGCAAGCTGACCATCACCGTCCATCCCGGCGCCTCGCTGTTCAAGGCCCCGGAGATCAAGCGCGCAGTTCAGAGCGGCCAGGCACAGATGGGCGAGGTTCTGATTTCGATCCACGAGAACGAGGACGCGGTGTTCGGCATCGACACCGTCCCATTCCTGGCGACCTCCTTCCCCGAGGCGATGAAGCTCTACAAGGCCTCGAAGGCCGCCGTGGAGAAGAAACTCGACGCGCAGGGCATCAAGCTCCTGTTCATGGTGCCGTGGGCGCCGCAGGGCGTCTACACCAAGAAGGACCTCGCCACGATCGACGACATGAAGGGCATGAAGTGGCGCTCCTACAATGTCGGCACGGCGCGTCTGGGCGAGTTGCTCGGCATGCAGTCGGTGACGATCCAGGCTGCGGAACTGCCCCAAGCGCTGGCGACCGGCGTGGTCAACTCCTTCATGTCCTCGGGCGGCACCGGCTATGACAGCAAGGTCTGGGAATCGCTGACCCATTTCTACGACGTGCAGGGCTGGATTCCGAAGAACGCGACCTTCGTCAACAAGGCCGCCTTCGCCGCGCTCGACAAGCCGACGCAGGATGTCATCCTCAAGGCGGCCGAGACGGCCGAGGCGCGCGGCTGGAAGGCCTGGGAGGACAAGACCAACTGGTATCTCGACCAGCTCAAGGCCAAGGGCCTGAAGGTGCTCGCGCCCTCCCCGGCCCTGAAGAGCGGCTTCCAGAAGGCCGGCGAGACCCTGACCGCCGACTGGCTGAAGAAGGCCGGCGCCGACGGCCAGGCGATCGTGGACGCCTACAAGAAGATGTGAGGCCAAGACGGTCGCGCGCTTGCCTTCTCCCCTTGCGGGAGAAGGTGGCAGCGCGCAGCGCTGACGGATGAGGGGTCGCACCGCGCTTAGGCGACTGGCGTCGGCGACCTCAGCCGGAAAGCGCACGACCACCCCTCATCCGGCGCTGCGCGCCACCTTCTCCCGCAAGGGGAGAAGGGGAGCGGCGGCGGTTCCCCGCGCCTCTTGCGGCTAGCGAGAATGCAGTCTCAGCCCCCCGACCTCGGCCCGATCGTCTCCTCCGGCCATCTCGCCTCGGGCGCGATGCCGGCGCTGTCGGAGTTCGAGTTCGCCATGAACATGACGGTTCACGCCTTCCAGCGCTGGATGGTGCGCTGCATGGCGGCGGCGGGCCATCCCGACCTCTCGGCGCTCGACGTGCTTGTGCTGCACAACGTCAACCATCGCGGGAAGCCGAAGCGGCTCGCCGACATCTGTCTGGTGCTCAACATCGAGGACACGCATCTGGTCAATTATGCCCTGAAGAAGCTGGAGCGGCTGAAACTGCTCAAGGCCGGCCGCAAGGGCAAGGAGAAGACCGTCGCCGTGACGCCGGCCGGCGAGGAGGCCTGTCTGCGCTACGCCCAGATCCGCGAACAACTGCTGGTCAGGCCGGTGCTGGGAACCGGCATGGACCCGGCCCGCCTCTCCGAAATCGCGGCCGCGATGCGTTCGCTTTCCGGGCAATACGACCAGGCGGCAAGGGCTGCGGCGAGCCTGTAGGCGCAGCCACCGCCTCGTTCTCGCCCTCGTGGGAGAAGGGAGCGCGCGCACCGAAAGCCCCGTCCGGCCAGGGCCGCGGGGTTTCGGGTCAGTCTCCTGGCGAATCCCTGAGGGGATGCGCGGGGCCGGTTGGCGTCGCAGCCGGAGGCCGCGCGCCGATGTCGAAGTCGATGTCGATGTCGAAACGGCCCGTCTGGCGCCGCCCGACCCCGCACGCGGTTCTCTTTAGGCTTCGTCGTCAGTTGATGAGTCCGGCAAAGGACACGGGCCTGCCTGTTTCAGCCCGCCTGGCGAACGACACCTCCATAGCCTTGCCCGCGACGGCCAAGACCATGAACACCGCTACCCCGCCCGGCCGCACGATGCCTCGCGACAGCCCCCTTGGTCGGGCGGAGCGCGCTGGTTATCGCACAGGTTTCGGGGGGCGGGGATTAACAAGCTCTCCCTACCCTTTCTGCCGTTCCGCATACTCGGCCTCCAAGGCCTCATGCACCGACCAGAAGCCGCGCGGCTCCCGCCCCGCGAGCTGGTCCTCGAGCAGATCGAGATGCAGGTGCCAGCCGCTGGAGACCATCGCCATGCGGGCGCTGGTGGCGAGCCGGCGATGCGTCAGCACGAGCCTGACCTTGTCGCCCATCCGCGACAGCTCGAACTCGACGTCGGAATCCGGCTCGCCCATGCCGACCCAGTTGAAGGCGAAGCGGTGCGGCGGCTCGAAGGCCGTGATCGTGCCGCCCATCATGGCGCCCTCGTCGTTCATCTTGCGCGCGCTTTCCGGCGGCGGCTCGGTCGTGATCAGCGAATGCTTGAAGAACAGCGCGATGTGGCCGCCGATGCGCGGCTGCGTCTGCCCGCCGCAAAACCAGGTCGCGCGCTTGTCGCCCTCGACCAGATAGGCCCAGACCCGCTCGATCGGTCCCGGCAGCAGCCGCTCGAAGCGCACCGCGCCGCTTTCCAGAACCACGCCATACTCACCTGTCGCCACTGTCATCACTCTCTCCATCGGCTTCGGCGGCTTTCGCCAGTTGCTCTTCCAGCAGGTCGAGATGCGGGGTCCAGAACCCGCGCACCTTGCGGACCCAGGCATCGAATTCGTCGAGCCCGGCCGGATCGAGCCGGTAGATCCGGCGCTGACCTGCGACCTCGACCGTGACCAGCCCCGCTTCGCGCAGCACCTTGAGATGTTGCGAGATCGCCGGCGCGCTCACGCTGAACCGCGCCGTGATCTCGCCTGCGGCCAAAGCCCCGCTCCCCAGCATCTCGACGATGCGGCGGCGGGTCGGGTCGGAGAGGGCGAGAAAGCGATCCATGACGATATGTTTCGTCATTCACTTAATTAAGTCAATACCGAAATTATTGGCCGGCCTGCGCGCCACGCGGGCGGTCCTGCGCGTCATGGTCTTGCCCGGGGCTGAGGCATGCGCGAAAGCAGCCTCCCCGCCTCGAACCTGCCGTCAGTTTCCCGCCCATGCCCGCCCGCAACGCCACCCTCGCCGGAATCGGCATGATGCTGCTCGGCATCCTGCTGTTTTCGCTCAACGACGTGATGGGGAAATGGCTGGTCGCGACCTATACGGTCGGCCAGTTGCTGCTGATCCGCAGCGCGGCCGCGCTCGCCGTCCTTGCGCCCTTCATCGTGAAACAGGGCGTGATGCGGACGCTGAGGCCCGAGAAGCCGGGACTGCAATTCGTCCGCGCCGCGCTAGGATCGGTCGAATCCGGCCTGTTCTACCTTGCCGTCGTCTATCTGCCGCTCGCCGATACCATGACGATCTGGATGGCGGCCCCGGTCTGGGTCGTGGTGCTGGCGGCATTGATCCTCGGCGAAAAGGTCTCGCCCGGACGCTGGCTCGCTGTGCTCGTCGGGTTCGTCGGGGTCATCGTGACGCTGGCCCCGTCGGGCGCCAGCCTGTCGATGCCGGCGCTGGTCGCGCTTGCCGGCAGCGTGCTCTTCGCCGTGCTGATGATCGCGGGGCGCTATCTGCGCGGCACGCCAGACGTCACGCTGGTCGGCTGGCAGACATTCGGTACGCTCCTGCTCGGCGCAGGCCTGATCCCGTTCGGCTGGGTCACGCCGACGCTGCTCGACACCGGCCTGCTCGCGCTGCTTGGCATCGTCGCCATGGTGGCGCATCTGTGCGTGACGCGCTCGCTCAAGCTGGCGGAAGCTTCCATCGTCGTGCCCTATCAGTACACGCTGATCGTCTGGGCGCTGGTCTTCGGCTGGCTCGTCTTCGCCGACTGGCCGACCCCGCAGATGCTGGCCGGCGCGGGGCTGATCGTCGCGGCCGGGCTGGCGCTGATCGTGATGGAGCGGCGGGCCGGCAAGCCCTGACGCGATCGGCGGAAAGGCTGAAATGCAACAGAGCTCGTCCGCCTTCGCGCGCGACGCGAGGCAGCCTTGACCCCGACTCCCCGGCCAGCCATCGTGACGATATCATTCGCCGATCCCGCACGAGGCTTTTCCCATGCGCCGCGTTTTGCTGCGAACCGCCCTCCTCGCTCTCGCCGGCCTCGGCCTGGCCGCGCCCGCCGAGGCGGATCACCGCCGTGAGGTCTATTCGGCCCGCCAGGTCCATCCGGCCGACCGGGCAGAGAACCGCATCATCCCGATGTACGGCAACCTGCCAGCCTGCGAAGACCCCGCCGTGCTGGGCGAGATCACGAGCTGGTTCAACTCGCGCGAAGCCAAGTTCTGGGGGCCGCTTCAGGCAGTGTCCTATGACAAGGTCCGGCCGATCGGCTTCCGCCCGCTCGGCGACGATTTCATCCCGCGTCGCTTCTGCACCGCGCGCATGGCGCTGAACGACGGCACGATCCATCGCGTCGATTATTCGGTGCGCGAGAATCTCGGCCTCTTCGGGCTGACCTGGAACGTCAACTGGTGCGTCTCGGGGCTCGATCGCCACCGCACCTATGCGCCCGACTGCAAGATGGCCCGGCCCTGAGGCGCGAGCCATGACGGCGTTCGCACGCACACTCTGCCTGCTCGCCGCGATGTGCTGCGCCGGCACGGCCGACGCCCAGCGCAACGAACGCGGCGGCGCGCCTGGCGAATTCGACTTCTATGTGCTGGCCCTGTCCTGGTCTCCGGGCTTCTGCGAGCTCGATGGCGGGCGCGAACGCAACCGCGAGCAATGCGGCGAGGGCGCGAACCTGCGCTTCGTCGTTCACGGTCTGTGGCCTCAGAACGAGCGCGGCTACCCCTCCGATTGCGGCCCGGCCGGGCGCACGCCCTCCCGGATCGCCATGGAGCAGGCTCAAGGGCTGTTCCCCAGCGAAGGCCTCGCCCGCCATCAATGGCGCAAGCACGGCACCTGCTCGGGGTCGAGCCCGAGCGACTATTTTGCCGACACCCGCCGCGCCCGCGAAAAGATCGTCGTGCCGCCGCAACTCGCAGGCGTCGAGCGCGACCAGAACTGGACCGCGATCGACCTGGAGCGCGCATTCGTCGCCGCCAACCCGGGCCTGCGCACCGACATGATGTCGGTCGCCTGCAGACGCGGCGTACTGCAGGAGGTGCGGATCTGCTTCACCAAGGACCTGCGCAATTTCCGGACCTGCGAGGAAGTCGATCGCTCCGGCTGCCGCACGCGCGACATCACCGTGAACGCGCCACGCTGACAGCGGCCTTCATCCCGCGTAAGAGCGGGCGATGAACTACCGCCACGGCTTCCATGCCGGAAACTTCGCCGATGTCCTGAAGCATGCCGTGTTGACGCGCATCCTGGCGCATCTCAACGCCAAGGATGCACCCTACCGTATCGTGGATACGCATGCCGGCGCGGGTCGCTACGATCTCGGCTCGGAAGAGGCGTTGCGGACCCATGAGTGGAAAGACGGCGTCGCGCGCATCGACCGCTCGCCGCTGGCGCCCGCCGTCGAGTCCATTCTGAAACCGTGGCGCGATGCGTTGTCGGGCGCACGCGCATTGTTCGGGCCAGACGCCTATCCCGGCTCGCCCTGGCTCTGCCGACAGGCGATGCGGGCGGACGACAGGCTGATCGCCGCCGAGCTCCATCCGCAGACGCACAAGAAGCTCGCCGCCGTGCTCGGCCGCGATCAGCGCTGCAAGGCGCTGGCGATCGACGGCTGGAACGCGCTGCGCGGCAATGTCCCGCCCAAGGAGCGGCGCGGTCTCGTGCTGATCGATCCGCCCTTCGAGGAGAAGGACGAATTCGCCACGCTGGAGGCGCAGTTCATCGCCGCCCACCGCAAATGGCCGACCGGGATTTATGCGCTCTGGTATCCGGTCAAGGACCGACGCGCGGTCGAGAACCTGCTGACCGCGATCATGGCGGCGGGAATCGGCAGGCTGCTGCGGATGGAGATCGACGTCGACCGTCCGGAAGCCGCCGGCGGGCTGAGCGCCACCGGCCTGCTCGTGGTCAACCCACCCTGGACGCTCGCCCACGAAGCCCGCATCCTGCTGCCGGCCCTGACGGAACGCCTCGCACAGGGGCCGCGCCCACGCTACCTTTGCGAGCCGATCCGTCCGGATGGCTGACGCCATCCTGCTTTCGCTCATCCTCACGACTCAAGGTGCCAACGCCGATGCTGATCCTGCGCTCCTCCCCCGCTTCGCCCTTCGGCCGCAAGGTCAAGATCGCCGCGGCCGTGCTCGGCCTGAGCGACAAGATCGAGATCGTCGCTGCCGACACCAACGACGCGGCCGAGCCGCTGCGCCAGCAGAACCCGCTGGGCAAGATCCCGACGCTGGTTCTGAAGGACGGCACGACGCTGTTCGATTCGCGGGTGATCGTCGAATATCTCGACCATCTGGCCGGCGGCGGCAGGATTTTCCCCACAGGTGAGGCCCGCTTCAGCCAGCTCCGGCTGATGGCGCTGGCAGACGGGCTCTGCGACGCCGCGCTGCTGCAGGTCTACGAGGTCCGCTTCCGGCCGGAAGCGAACCGCGATTCGGCCTGGGTCGCAAACCAGGCCGGAAAAGTCTCGCGGGCGCTGACCGCGCTGGAAATCTCGCCGCCATCGATCAGCGCTACGCCGCTGATCGGCGAGATCGCGCTCGCCTGCGCGCTCGGCTATCTCGACCTGCGCTTCGAGGGCAAATGGCGGGCGGACCATCCCGCACTCGTCGCCTGGCTGGACGCGTTCGCGGCGAAAGTGCCGGCCTTCGAGGCGACGCGCTTCAAGGGGTGACCCGCCCGCGACTTCCCACGCAACGAAAAACCCGGTGGCCGAGGCCACCGGGTTCGCACCATCCCGACAGGGATTGTGAAGACTAGAACTTGTAGTTCAGGCCTGCGCGGACGACCGAGAAGTCGGTGCCGACCTTGGCGCCCGTGGTGCCGAACGGCGTGGTGATGCTCTCGCGCTCCAGATCGACATAGAGATATTCGATCTTGGCGGTCAGGTTGTTGGTGAAGGCGTATTCCAGGCCGGCGCCGATGGTGTAGCCGTACTGGATGTTGTCGTCGCGGAACGCAAAGCCAGGGCCGACAAGCGAGGTCTTGACGTTGGCGTAGGCGAAACCGCCGGTAACATAGGGCAGGAACCGGTCGATGGCGTAGCCGACGCGGCCACGAACCGTGCCGAAATAGTTCAGCTCGTTGGTGGCGGTGAAGCCGCCGCCCGAAACGCGCGCCTTGAGGTCGGCGCCCTGGAAGTCGGCCTCGAGGCCCAGAACGATCTGGCCGATCTGGTAGTTGTAGCCGATCTGCCCGCCGCCGATGAAGCCATCGGGATCGCTGAAGGTCGGCAGGACGCCGAGATTGGTCGAGTCGATGGTGCCAAACCCGTAGCCGGCGTTGACGCCGACATAGAAGCCGGTCCAGGTGAAGATCGGGGCGTAGGCGATCGGCGCCAGCACCGGGCCCTTGCGGGACGGCAGATCGGCGGCGGTGGCGGCGCCAGCGGCGACGAGGCCGAGCGCGGCAACGCTCGCAAGCAGATACTTCTTCATGGGAAACTCCTTAGTCGTCGCTGACGCCGATCTGTGCCCGGCGGTTGATGTCGATGAGGTTGATATAAGAGCAACCCCGCTCTTTGTCTGTTGCGTTAGAAGCACATCTGCCATGCGGACCACGGCGGAAATGCGGCACGAATTGGGATGACTATGGCGAAATGATTGATTTGGCTTAATGATTGTTAAAGGACGCTTGATGGTGAATCGATTACTAAGAAGAGATGGAGTCATATCGGGCTCCGGAGCATGAAACGCGCGACGTGTCGTAAGGTTCCCGGATAGTTTTCACACCCGCGGGAGCCTCCCGCTTGCGAGCCGAACGGCCCCGTGCTTAAGCCCTCCGGCCCTCCGGCCGATTAGCGAGACCTGAAGCGCGTGCCGCCTCTTTCGATCTTCATCATCACGCGCAACGAGGCCGACCGGATTGGCCGCACGATCCAGGCGGTATCGGGCCTGAGCGACGACATCGTGGTGGTCGATTCGGGCTCGGATGACGGTACGCAGGCGATCGCGGCGGGGCTTGGCGCGCGCGTGATCGCGAATGGCTGGCCGGGCTACGGCCCGCAGAAGCGCTTCGCCGAGGACCAGTGCCGTCATCCCTGGCTGCTCAATCTCGATGCCGACGAGGTGGTGCCCGACGACCTCGCCGCCGAGATCGCCGCCCTGTTCGCGGCGGGCGAGCCTGCGGCCGACGCCTATCGCCTGCGTATCGCCGAGATTTTTCCCGGCGAGCCTGCCCCGCACCGCTTTGCCTATGCACTGACGCCGGTCAGGCTCTACCGCAAGGACAAGGGCCGCTACTCGCCCTCGCCGGTGCATGACCGCGTCGATCTCGCGCCCGCCGCCCGCGTCGCAAGGCTGCAGGGCACGGTCCATCATTACTCCGTGCGCTCGCTCGGCGAGCAGATGGACAAGCTCAATGCCTATAGCGACGCGCAGGCCGACGACCTCGACCAGCGCGGCGCGACGCTCTCGGTGTTCAGGCTCGTGGCCGAATTCCCGGCCAACTTCATCAAGGCCTATATCGGCCGCCGCCATGCCCTGCGCGGCGTCTACGGTTTCATGACCGCGATGAACTACGCCTTCTACCGCTATCTGCGCGTCGCCAAGCACTGGGAACGACGGCTGCAGCGGCGCGGCCAAAGCTCAGATGGAGCCGGGCCGGAGGAGCGCCGCGATGACTGAGGTGGCGCTCGTTACGGGCGGCGCTCGCCGGATCGGCGCTGCGATCGTCTCCAGGCTCGCCGAAGCGGGCTATGCGGTCGCGATCCATTGCAGCCAGTCGCGCGAGCAGGCGCAGGCGCTGGCTGAGACGCTGAACGCACAGGGCGCGGCTTGCGCCGTCGTCGCGGCCGACCTCGCCGACCCCGTCGCCGTCGCGGCGCTGATTCCGGAAGCGGAAGCCGCGCTCGGACCGGTGACGCTGCTGGTCAACAACGCCTCCAGCTTCCTGCTCGACGACATCCGCGAGATCGACGTCGCGCGCTGGAACCGGCAGTTCTCGATCAACCTGCGCGCGCCATCGGTGCTGGCCGGCGCGATGGCCAACCGCCTGCCCGAGGGACGCACAGGCGCGATCGTCAACATCATCGACCAGCGCGTCTGGAAGCTGACCCCGCAATACTACTCCTACACCTTGACCAAGGCGGCCCTGCTGACCGCGACGCAGACCATGGCGCAGGCGCTGGCGCCTCGCATCCGCGTCAATGCTGTCGGTCCCGGCCCGACCCTGCCCAACCCCCATGACGGGGCCAGCCTGATGGAGGCGGAGGCCGCGGGCACGCTGCTTGGCCGCAAGGTCGATGCGGCCGAGATTGCCGAAGCGGTGCTCTATCTGGCGCAGGCGCGCTCGGTCACCGGCCAGATGATCGCGGTCGACGCCGGCCAGCATCTCGGCTGGCGCACGCCCGACATCGTCGGGTGAGCCGGCTCAGACCGCCGCGTCGTTGCGGTAGGCCGCGCGCCCGCTCGCAAGCGCATCCTCGAGCAGGTCGAGACGGTCCTGTCCCCAGAACACCTCGCCATCGAGCACATAGCTCGGCGCGCCGAAGACGCCGGCCGCGATCGCCTCGTTGATCGTCGCGGCGTAGCGCTCGACGATCGCCTCGCTGCCCGCCGCCGCCAGGAGCGCCGCGCCGTCGAAGCCGGAGCGGCCAGCGATCGTGGCGATAAGCTCGGGCTGCGACAGATCCTCGTCGCGCGCCCAGACGCCCGCCAGCACATCGCCGACGAATCCCGACGGATCGCCGCCCGCGGCGACGATCGCCAGCACCGTGCGGTCGGCCAGCGAAACGTCGAAGGGAAAGTGCCTTGGGTGGATCACCAGCGGCAGCCCGCGCTTCTGCCGCCAGCGCTGGAGTTCGAAGATGCGGTAGCGCTGGCGCACCGGATGGCGCTTGGGCAAGGGCAGGCCGCCGGTCTCGTCAAAGACCATCCGCAGCGGCGTCGGCTTGTAGGAGACGGCGCAGCCATGGCGCTTCGCCGTGTCCACGAAGGTCGCATGGCCCAGATAGGTCCATGGCGAGAGCAGGGTGAAGTAGTAGTCGATCTGGCGGGGCATCTGGCTCTCGGCTGGCTGCGACAGGTTCAACCTAGCCTGATCGCAGGGACGTCGTCATGCCCCGTTTGTTTCATACCGGAGTGACAAACTGCCAGCGGCTCGCTATACCAATCCTTGGTAATGGAGACGATCATCCATGGGCAAGAACACATCGATCAGCCTGAGCGAACATTTTGTCGCGTTTATCGAGAACGAGGTGGAGAGGGGCCGCTATGGCTCGGCCAGCGATGTGGTGCGGGCTGGATTGCGACTTCTGGAAGAGCATGAATCGCAGTTGGAAGCTCTTCGCGCCGCGCTTGTCGAAGGCGTGGAAAGCGGCGAACCTGAAGCCTTCGATTTTGAAGCCTTCATGGCTGAGGAATTTCCCGAACCGGCTACTGCAAAGTGAAGCCAGCCTTTCTGAGACCGCAAGCCAAGGCAGACCTCCGAAGGATCGCCCAGCGATCGAAGCGGGAATGGGGGGTCGTCCAAGCCAAAAGCTACGTCGCGACGATCAACGCAGCGATCGCACGGTTACAGGAGATGCCGGAGAGCGGCGTAGAGTGCAGTGATCTCCTAGCTGGCTGCCGTCGATGCAACGTCGGTGCGCACAGCATCTTTTATTGTCCGGCAATCGACCGAATTGACGTTATCCGTATCCTGCACCAGCGCATGGATGCTGGCCGGTATCTCGCCTGACACCACCTCACTCCAGCACAATCGCCGAGATCAGCCGGCCGTAATCCGCCTCGCCGCGATGCGTCGTGCGGCGGTAGCTGAAGAAGCGCTCCTCGTCGCCATAGGTGCAGAGCGCCAGATCGACAAAGCGGCCGATTCCGGCTTCCTGCGCTCTGAATGCGATGAAGGCCGGCAGGTCGAACATCGCATGCGCCGCGCGCTCCGAGGCGGTGAAGAAGCGCGTGAAGGTGGGGTTTTCGCTCTTGAAGCGCTCGACGAATTCCGGCCCGACCTCATAGGCCGCAGCGCTGATGGTTGGCCCCAACACGGCGAGGATTCGCTCGCGACGCGCGCCGAGCTTTTCCATCGCGGTCACGGTCGAGGCGACGACGCCGGAGACCGCACCCTTCCAGCCGGAATGGGCCGCCCCGATCACCCGCGCCTCGCTATCGCAAAACAGGATCGGCCCGCAATCGGCGCTGGAGGCGCAAAGCGCGAGGCCGGACGCCGTCGTCACCATCGCATCGGCCTTGGGCCGCTCGCCCGGCCACGGCCCGGTGATGATCTCCACATCCGGCGAATGGACCTGATACAGGCTGATCAGGCTCTCGGGCTCGACCGCGAGATGCCGCGCCATGCGGGCCCGGTTCTCGGCGATGGCCGACGGGTCGTCGGCCGAGCCCAACCCGCCATTCAGCGAGGCGTAGATGCCTGTCGAAACGCCGCCCTCCCGCGTGAAGAAGGCATGGCGGATGCCGGGCTCGGCAGCGAGGTCTGGCGATTCGATGAACATCGGCATGGTCCGTTTTCGAAACTCAGCCCTGCTCTGGCAGCCGATGAAGGTCAAATCCGGGCAGCGGCGGCAGGCCGGGATGGGATAGCGCCAGAACCTTGAACAAATGACCCATGCCGGTCGGGGTCGGCTCGATCAGGCGGGCGGTGGCCGCAGTGATGGAAGCGGCCTGCTCGGGCGTCGCTTTTGCCGAGAGAGCCTGCGCGCGCTCCGCCAAGCCGAGCGCCAGCAGAAAATCGCGTTGCGTCGCCGGACCGTGGCAGGCCGCGCCGGCATCGAGCCCGGCCTGTCCTATGCGGGCGAAATCAACATGGACGGTCAGGTCCGCCTCGCCAGGGTCGGCGAGAGGATCGACAAAGGCGTGCCTGTGCATCGCCTGCAGCGTGTCGCCGAAGCCGGATCGGGCGGAGCCGTAGTCGATGAACACTGCTGCGCCACCCTCGCGAGCGATGTGAGTGGCGACCGACGAGACGATGTCGAGCGCCGCGTGAGGCTGTTCGAAGATAGTGCCGACGAGGGCGCTTCCCTTCTCCCCTTGCGGGAGAAGGTGGCTCGGCGAAGCCGAGACGGATGAGGGGTCGCGCTGCCCATCTCCATCACTCGTTTTGAGCCAGCCAGCATTGACAGCGCGGCCCGACCCCTCACCCCAACCCTCTCCCGCAAGGGGAGAGGGAGTTGTCAGCGCTTCCCGAGCCACTCCGAAAGCCAGCCCACCTTCCTCATTGAGTCCCACCAATCGCTCGCGCCAGCCCTGTTCCGTCATCACGAACTGGTCTAGGGGGAGCGCGTCCAGAAATTCGTTGGCGACGACAATGACCGGGCCGTCGAGCGCGGTCTCGATCCGGTCGTGCCAGACTGGCTCGGCCTTGCCGGCGAGCGCCCTCGCCTGACTATGGCGCAGCGCCGGGCTGGTTTCGACCAGATGGACCGACAGCGCCTCGCGGAAACCCGGGACGACCTTCGCCGCGCGCAGCATGTCCGTCATCAGCGTACCGCGCCCCGGCCCCAGTTCGACCAACCGAACCGCGCGGGGCGCGCCCATCGCCTGCCAGACCTGCGCCGCCCACAAGCCGATCAGCTCGCCGAAGATCTGGCTGATCTCGGGCGCTGTGGTGAAGTCGCCACGCGGCCCGAACGGATCGCGGGTCATGTAGTAGCCATGACGCGGATGACCGAGGCAGAGCGCCATGTAGCGCGAGATGGGAAGCGGTCCTTCGTCCCGGATCAGCGCGACCAGTTCGGCTTTCAGCGCACTCACGCAACCGCCCGCCGGGCGCGCAGGACCAGCAACAATCCGGCCGCGAACAGCGGCAGCGACAGCACCATGCCCATGGTGACGCCGCCCGAGAGCCCGTCGACGCTCGTGCCGAACAGGAAGCCGAGCTGCGGATCGGGCTCGCGGAAGAACTCGCAGACGATGCGCGCCACGGCATAACCCATGCCGAACACGCCCGCGACGAGGCCCGGCCGTTTCAGTCCCCCGGCACGGACCAGCAACGCCAGCAGCACGAACAGGACAAGCCCCTCCCCCAGCGCCTCGTAGAGCTGGCTCGGATGACGCGGCAGCGGCCCGGCATTCGGGAAAACCATCGCCCACGGCACGTCAGGCGCAGGGCGGCCCCACAACTCGGCATTGATGAAATTGGCGATCCGCCCGAGGAACAGGCCGATCGGCACCACCGTCGCCGCCACGTCGAACACGCTCAGCGCCGGATAGCCGCGCCGCCGCGCGAACAGCCACAGGCCCAACGTCGCGCCGACGAGCCCGCCATGGAACGACATGCCGCCCTGCCAGATCGCGACGATGTCCTGCGGCCGGGCGAGATAGCGCGCGAGATCGTAAAACAGCACGAAGCCGAGCCGCCCGCCGAGCACGACGCCGAGCGCGACATAGAGCAGCATGTCGTCGAGTTCTTCAGGCTTCGGCCGCGCCCGCCCGCCCCAGAGTCCCTCCGCCGCGACCAGCCGGCGCGCGTACCACCAGCCGCCGATCAGCCCGACGACATAGGCCAGCCCATACCACTTCACCGAGAGCGGCCCGAGCGAGAGCGCGACCGGGTCGATGACGGGAAAGGGGATGACGAAGGTGGGCATGGGCAGGGTCCGGGGAGCGGGCGGATGGTGATGGGCGTTGGAGGGTGGCGGGGTCAAGGGGTGGTGTATTCGACCTCCAACACTCCTGACATGACGAAAGCTCTTCGGCATCTTACATCAGCACGATGACTCGCGAACGCCCCGACGCCCCCATCGACGACGACATCGAGGACGAGGAGGACGCCCTCCCCGCCCCGCCGGCCGCCGACCTGACGGAGGCCGCGCCCGGCGCGCTCAAGGCCGGGATCGAGGTCATCGCCGGCTTTGCGAAGCATCTGCCCGGAAAACCCGGCGTCTACCGCATGTTCGATCGTGCCGGCGAGGTGCTCTATGTCGGCAAGGCCAAGAACCTGAAGAATCGGGTCACGGCCTATGCGCGCGGCATGGCCCACACCAACGCCGTCGCGCGGATGATCGCCGAGACGGCGAATATGGAGTTCGTCACCACCGGCACCGAAACCGAGGCGCTGCTGCTCGAATCCAACCTGATCAAGCAGCTCCGGCCGCGCTACAACGTGCTGCTGCGTGACGACAAGTCCTTTCCCTACATCCTGCTCAGCGGCGACCACCCTGCCCCGCAGATCGCCAAGCATCGCGGCTCGCGCCAGCGCAAGGGCGACTATTATGGCCCCTTCGCCTCGGTCTGGGCGGTGAAGCGGACGATTGACGCGCTGCAGAAAGCCTTCCTGCTGCGCTCCTGCACCGATTCCTTCTACGAGAACCGCACCCGGCCCTGCCTGCTCTTCCAGATCAAGCGCTGCGCCGGCCCCTG